>NZ_CP018093.1:1281732-1922599 GCF_001885235.1 Francisella hispaniensis FSC454 | reverse complement strand
AATAAAAAATATCCCAATAACCCTTAAAATATAAAGGATAGCCAATTGTAGGCAAAAGTATTAATTGAATGGATAAGATTTTATTGTAATAAAAAAAAATAAGCAATCATAATTAAGCACGCCTGTGGATAATTATGTTAATTAATTTGTTTATTCTTTGGGCAATTATTTGTTAAATAAGTTATTCACAAATATGTTAATATTTCTGTTAATAAATTTGATGATTTTTTATCCACATTTTTATTCAGATCTTTTTTAGTATTTTTTTACAATCTTATACATTTTTTTTTATTCACATCAAGGCATTGGTATATATATATATTACAAAGTTATTCACAGTAAAATGCTCACATAATAAATAATAATATAAAAAGAAAAAATAAGTTTATATATAATAAATAATATAAAAGATATCCAAAAATATAAAAAAAAAATTTTCCTTTATAATTGATGTTAATAAAAATTTAAAATATTTTTTCTAATGTCATTTAATACTGAAATATTTTTGAATATAAATAAATATGAACAGCGAATAGCTATAAAAGAGAATAATATCCTCAAAGAAATTTTGATAGAACGCGATAATCAAAAAAGAATTGTTGGAAACATCTACAAAGGAAAGATAATCAGAGTACTTCCTGGAATGCAAGCAGCCTTTGTAGATATTGGTTTAGAAAAAGCAGGATTTTTACATTTATCAGAAGTTATACCTCTAGAAAAAGATGATGAGGATTCTGATGAGAATTTTAAACTTAAAAAATTAAATACTGAAGATATAAATAAATGGTTACGTGAAGGTCAAGAGGTTCTAGTACAAGTAGTTAAAGAAAGTATCGGCAATAAAGGTGTAAAATTAACATCACATTTATCAGTATCATCACGTTTTTTAGTTTTCTTACCTGATTTAGATCATATAGGTGTTTCACTTAAAATAACCAATGAACAAGAAAAACAAAGACTATTAGAATCTATAAAAAAAATTACCCAAAGTGAAAATCCACGTGGATACATTCTAAGGACAGCTGCTGAAGGTGCTAGTTATGAAGAATTAGAGAATGATATAAAATTTTTAAATAATTTATGGCAGGATATTTTAGATATTTCTAGTACAATCATTAGGCCAGGCGTTGTTTATGAAGATTTTAGTTTAATAATTAAAACTATCAATATTTTTGCCAATGATAATCTTGATAAAATTCTTGTAGATAATATAGATTCATATAAAGAAATTTGTCATTTTGCTGATAAGTATATTCCTGGTTTAAGAGATAAAATAGAACTATATCAAAAGCATAGTATTTTTGAAGAATATGATATTGAAAATGAGATAAATAAAGCCTTAGATAAAACTGTATATCTAAAATCAGGAGGTTATTTAGTTATCGAACAAACTGAAGCAATGATAACTATAGATATCAATACTGGTGGTTTTATAGGTACAAAAAATCTTGAGGAAACTATTTTTAAAACAAATTTAGAAGCTACAAAAGAGATAGCAAGACAATTAAGACTAAGAAATTTAGGTGGCATTATAATTATAGATTTTATTGATATGATGGATCAATCACATAAAAATCAAGTTTTAGAGGCTTTAAAGAAAGAATTAGAGCTTGATAAGGCTAAGACTAGCGTGAGTGATATATCAGAGCTAGGATTAGTTGAGATGACACGTAAAAGGGTTCATGAGAGTTTGCTTAGAACTTTGTGTCAGCCATGTGAGCATTGTAATGGCAAGGGAAGTGTCAAAACATTACAGACGATTTGCTATGATATTTTTAGAGAAATAAAATCAGAATCAAAAAATTATCCAAGCTATAACGATTTCTTATTAATTTCTTCTGAAAAAATAATTGATTATATAGAAAAAGAAGAATCTATTTGGCTTGCAGAATTGGAGTTAGAAATACAAAAAAATATTCATCTAAAAGTAGAAAATAGTCATATATACAATCAATACGATATAATTCCATTAAATTAAAAAAAATTTCTAAAACATTGTTGACAGCTTTTGAAAAAGAGCTATAATACATACTCATAGTCGCCGACTTAGCTCAATAGGTAGAGCAACTGACTTGTAATCAGTAGGTCGCCAGTTCGATTCCGGCAGTCGGCACCATAACGGAGTGGTAGTTCAGTTGGTTAGAATACCTGCCTGTCACGCAGGGGGTCGCGGGTTCGAGTCCCGTCCATTCCGCCATATTCTCATTAAGGTCTAGTTCTTAAAACTCAGTTTTCCCCTTTTTACTTCTGATATCTTGATCTAGACCTTAATTTATTTAAATCTTAGTATTCTAAAGCCAAATAAAGAGCATATTTATTGTTTGAATTTTAGTTGATAATTTTGTTAATTCAAATTAACTAGTCCTGATATTTTATAATGATCAGTATATTGTTAACTAGTATAAGAAGGGTGTTACATAAAATATTGTTATTTATTTTGTAATGATGTAACATTACATAAATACAAAATAATATTTTTCATATATGAATACTTACAATAATGGTTGGCAGCAATTAATTAATATTTTATCTGAAAATTCAGATTCACAAGATATTAGTATAATTTGTGATTTTTTATTAACTAAAGAAGAGAAAGAACAATTAAGTAAAAGAGTTCTTTTAACCAAAGAACTTATAAGAAAAGCTAAATCTCAAAGAGAAATATCTAAAGAGATAGGTATTAGTATTTGTACTGTAACTAGATGTTCTAATGCTTTAAAAGATTGTTCTACAAGGGTAAAAGAAATATTTAGTGAAAATATTAAAAAAATAGGTGAATAAATGTCAGTTAAAGAGCCAGAAAAATTTTTAGCATCGCATATTTATAATATAGATTATCAAGAAGATTTAAATAAGTGCTTTGCTAATTTATGTACAAATAAAAAAAATACTATTTTATTAGAATCAGCAGAAATAGATACAAAAGATAAACTCAAAAGTATCCTAGTGCTTAATAGTGCGTTGCGTATAGCTTGTATTGAAAATAAAGTTTTTATGAAACCATTATCTAAAAATGGTGAATATGCTCTAAAAGAAATACAAAAAAATATCAAAGATGGTGTTGAATATATATATAATAACAAACAATTAATATTAACTTTTAAATCAATAAAAGATTATCAGCTTAATGAACATCAGAAATTAAAAAAACAGTCAGTTTTTGATGCCTTAAGAATTATAAAAGATAGTTTTGAAATATATAATGAATTTAGTATTTTTTTGGCAGGCTTATTTGCTTATGATGTTGTTGCTAGCTTTGAAAATATAGGCAAAGTAAAACGTAAGAATAAATGTCCAGATTATGTGTTTTATCTTGCTGATACAATACTTGTAAGTGATCATCAAGAGCAGAAAACATTTATTCAAGTTAATAGTTTTGGTCATCAAACAATAACAGATTTAGAGGATAGTGTTGCTGCAATTAAACAAAATATAAATAATGATATAGAGTTAAAAGTTGAAAAGTTCAAAAATTTGGAACCTAAAGAATCAGTAAATGATAGAGATTTTTGTAATATAGTAGATAAGCTTAAATCACATATTATCAATGGTGATATATTCCAAGTTGTACCTTCACGAAGTTTCTTTTTGCCATGTCAAAATTCTTTAGAAGTTTATAAAGAACTTAAGCGCACAAATCCTAGTCCATATATGTTTTATATGCAAGATGAAGATTTTATCCTTTTTGGAGCATCGCCAGAGAGTGCTTTAAAGTATCAAAAATCTACTAATCAAGTAGAAATATATCCTATAGCAGGTACACGTAGAAGAGCTAAGAATATTGATGGAAGTATCAACGCAGATTTAGATAGCAGAATAGAATTAGAACTTAGATTAGATGCTAAAGAAAATGCAGAACATATGATGCTTGTAGATTTGGCTCGCAATGATGTTGCAAGAATATCAAAAACTGGTACTCGCTATGTTGCAGATCTTCTAAAGGTTGATAGATATAGTCATGTTATGCACTTAGTATCTAGAGTGGTAGGTCAGCTTGCTGATGATTTAGATGCTTTGCATGCTTATCAAGCTTCTATGAATATGGGTACATTAACAGGTGCACCAAAGATAAAAGCGATGCAGCTAATATCAGAAGTTGAAAAACATACTAGAGGTGGGTATGGTGGAGCTATAGGTTATTTTAATGGTTATGGTGATTTAGATAGTTGTATAGTTATACGTTCTGCTTATGTAGAAGATCAAATTGCTGAAATTCAAGCGGGTGCAGGCGTAGTTTTGGATTCTATACCTATAGCAGAAGCTGATGAAACTAGAACAAAGGCACAAGCTGTAATATCAGCTATCAAAAATGTACATGGAGTGTAGTTAATGGCTAATATTATATTTATAGATAATTTTGATTCATTTTCTTATAACTTAGTTGATGAGTTTAGAGTTTTGGGTAATCACGTTGAAGTCTTTAGAAATAATTTATATTTAGATGTTTTATTAGATAAAATAAACTCAGTAGAAAACCCAATAGTTGTTATATCTCCAGGTCCTGGTAATCCAGCAAGTGCAGGATGTATAGTAGATCTAATCTCGATACTTAAAGGCAAAATTCCTATTATAGGAATTTGTCTAGGACATCAAGCTATAATAGAAGCATATGGTGGTATAGTCTCTCATGCTAATGAAATAGTTCATGGAAAAACAGCTAAAGTCAAATTTATAAAACACGATATTTTTAAAGATTTAGAATCGCCTTTAAATGTAGCAAGATATCACTCTTTAGTAGCTATAAAAGTACCAACTGATTTAGAAATTGTAGCAGAGGTTAACGATCTGGTGATGGCTGTAGTAGATGATAAAAATAAAGTTTGTGGTTTGCAATTTCATCCTGAATCAATAATGACTATACATGGCTCTAAACTTTTAGATAATATAGTTAGATGGGTACAGCAATGATTAATCTAAGAAGTATAGTTGATAAACTCTATAATTTAGAAGATCTTAGTTATAAAGAAAGTTACCAACTTTTTGATTATTTTATAAAAGGTGAAATAGAGTTAGCATTACAGACTAGTATTTTGACAGCGCTTAAATTAAAAAAAGAAACTTCAACAGAAATAGCAGCTGCCGTAGAAGCTTTACTTGATAATACTAAAGAGTTCCCAAAAATAAAAGGTGATTTAGCTGGTATAGTTGGTACTGGTGGAGATGGGTTTAATACTATTAATATATCTACAACAGCTGCTATTGTAGCAGCTACAGCCGGTTATAAAGTAGCTAAGCATGGCGGTCGCAGTGTATCGAGTAAATCAGGCTCTTTTGATCTTTTAGAATCTTTTGGTGTCAATATAGAGTTATCACCACAGCAAACAAAAGAATGTTTAGAATTATATAATCTTGGATTTTTATTTGCACCATTTTATAGTGAAGGTTTTAGGTATATAAAAGAGGCTAGAACTATCTTAAAAACTAGGACTATTTTTAATATTTTAGGGCCTTTGATAAATCCAGCTAGACCAAATAAGCTTGTAATAGGAGTTTATTCAAAGGACTTAATTTTGCCAATGGCAAAAAACTTTAATTAATCTTGCAGTAGAGAGAGCCGTAGTGGTATATGGAAGTGGTTTAGATGAAATAGCAATACATGATGATACTTATGTTGCTGAAATACAAAATAGTCAGATAATTGAATACAAAGTTTCTCCTGCAGACTTTGGTATAGATACTTATTCAATTAAAGATCTTGAAGGTGGTTTACCAGAACAAAATAGAGATATTATAAAGCAGATACTTCAAGGTAAAGGTAAAGAAGCTTATAATGCCGCTATAGCTGTAAATGTCGCTATGCTTATGAAGCTTTATGGTAAAGATAGTCTAAAACAAAATACTCAAGAAATATTAGAACTTATAAAATCAGGAAAGTGTTTTAATACGTTACAACAAGTTATAAATTATGGTAATAAAAACCATTAATAGATGTCTTTTGATTTTTTTTCACAATAAAGTTTGTTATATTTTTAGGATAAATATAAGAATTTTTTTTAAATGAATGTTATTGAAAAATATGTCCAGCTTTTTACACAGTTAGAGATGGATGAAAGTTTATTTTCGCCTGATGGACCTGAATTGTGCCCTGCTGATGGAACTAGGGCTTTAGCAGAATATGCTCATGGATTACCTAAAGACAGTTATCAATATATACAAAAGATTAAGCTTAAAGAATTGATTTGTAAAAATGCTAATGTAGATGGACAAATTGAATTGCATGGTGTCGCAAGATTTAAGCTATATTGGAAAGTAAATCAAGGTAAAGCAAAAATGACTATGGTGCAAGTACTTCATAGTAAAAATGGTATCATCCATTATCTAAATTCTTTTTGGGATTTTGAATATTTTACTAAATTATGTGAAATACATCCTGAGCTTAAAAAGATTTTTCAGAAATGAAATTATTTATAATAAATAGTAATACTTTATTTAGATTATCAGTGATTTGAATAAAAAGGAAAAGAAAATGAACAAAAATGATTTTGAATATCTTTTGACTAAAAAAGCTTGGGAAGATAAGGAGTTCGCAGATTTATTAGCTAGTAATCCTTATGAAGCATTAGCTCAGTTAGGAGTATCTATCCCCAATAATATAAAGCTAAAAGTAGTACAACAAAAGAAAGATACTTTATATTTCACTATTCCTGCCTTTGATAAAAAGCGTAGTCAAGAAAAGCCATTTCAACTTAATCAGATAGATATATGGTCAAGTGGAAAAATGTTTTTATGGTTAGCATCAGCTGAGCAAAAAGCAAAGTTGCTACAACTTCGAAATAGCATATTTACAACAGGAGCTAATCATGAGTAAGCGCTTTACAGAAGATCATTATCAAAAAATATGTACCGATCTTGAATATAGAGAAAAACTTATAAAAAATCCAAAAGTTACTTTAAATGAAGAGTATGGTACTACTATCAATGATGAAGTAAATGTTGAAGTTATAGAGCAAAGTGATGATGCTATTACAATAATTTTGCCTGCTAAACCTGATAATCAAGACAATATAGAGTCAGAATTAGAAACTGTAACTGAGCAGGTAGTTGATTTGTTGTTTACTCATGATGGCATGGGTGGATTTTTGATTCCTGATGATAAGTTGAAGTGGGAGTTGCGTAATATGAGAAAGGACTGGATGAAGAAACTAGGTCTAGATTTAGAAAATTCTTAACATTTTAATCATCAGCAAATTTATTTATTCAACATTTGTTTATATAATTTTTTTAGTATCATAATTAAAGTTAAGGATTATATTATGATTAAGAAGATTATTTATAGTTTATCAATATTATCTTGTAGTTTAGGCTTTTCAGTAGATATGGATACAAAATATGAAAAAGCTGTATTTGCAGGAGGTTGTTTTTGGTGTTTAGAGTCAGATTTTGAATATCTGCAAAACCATCAAGATTTAAGCCATGATGGTATTATAAAGGTTATCTCAGGTTATGATGGTGGTTTGCAAAAAAATCCTACTTACAAAACAGTATCTGCAGGTATTACAAACTATAAAGAATCAGTTGAAGTGATATATGATCCTGCTAAAATTAGCTATCAAGAGCTTGTAGAGTATTTTTATCGTCGTATAGATCCTACAGATTCTAAAGGACAGTTTTGTGATAAAGGCGAGCAGTATCAATCAGCTATATATTATATCGATGATAAACAAAAGCAGGTTGCTGAAGAGATTACTAAAAGATTAAAAGCAGAATTTAAAAAACATAACCAATCTGTATATACTCAAATTTTACCATCTACACATTTTTATAAAGCCGAAAATTATCATCAAGATTATCATCATAAAAACCCTAAAAGATATTGCTATTATCGTACAGGATGTGGTCGTGATGTAACAGTAAGTAAAGTTTGGCAAAATATAGATTGGAAATATAGTAATGTAGTTCCATTTGATATACCATCTAGTTATGCAGAATGTTTAACAAGATAGTAAAATGAAAATAGTAGGTGTAGCATCTAAAGTTTCTAATGATAGAGAAGATTTGCTTGAAGAAGCTTGGGAGCTTTTCTTTAATAGTGAGGTATTAGAGTATCTTAATGGTCAAAATATATCTCAAGATATAATATCTGTTTATTATGACTATGAAGGCGATCATACGGCTCCATACATTCTTTTGATAGGTTATGAGGTGGCAGAGTCTTTTGAGGTACCAACAGGGTTAAATTCTGTGCAAATTGAGCTTAACCATAAAACATACCGTGTTGAAGGCGAGCTACCTGATGCTATCATCGAAAAATGGCAACAAATTTGGGCAGATAACTCTAAAAAGAGAGCTTATAAAGCAGATTTTGATAGGTATAATCCTATCGAAGATTATGCTGAAGTTAATGTTGAATATCTAAAATAAATAATCTTCAAATTAACAAAATACAGAAAAATTCAACTTTTATTCTTTTTTCGTTTAAAATACTTCATAAAATCATATAAATAATAAGTGTTATGGAAACTATATTAGCTAAGATAGTTGAAGCAAAAAGAAAGTGGCTTTTTGCAAAAAAAAGACTATTTCCACTAGATGTATTCAAAAAAGAAGTTATCAAAACAGAAAGAGATTTTTATAAGGCTTTGGAATCAGACAAAGCTGTATTTATTTTAGAGTGTAAAAAAGGCTCTCCTTCTAAAGGAGTTATTCGTAAGAAGTTTGATCTAAATGAAATAGCAGCAGTATATAAAAATTACGCAAATGTGATATCTGTACTTACAGATGAAGAGTTTTTTATGGGTAGTTTTGCGAATCTAGAGATTGTTAGAAAGCAAGTAACTCAACCTATACTTTGTAAAGATTTCATTATAGATGAATATCAAATATATTTAGCTAGACATTATCAAGCAGATGCGGTGTTACTGATGCTTTCGGTATTAGATGATAATGAATATAAGAAGCTAGCAAAAGTTGCTAATCGTCTAGGTATGGGTATCTTAACTGAAGTTAGTAATGAAGAAGAGCTTGAAAGAGCTATAAAGCTCAAGGCAAAGGTTATAGGTATTAATAATCGTAATTTAAGAGATCTTTCTATAGATCTAAATACTACGCGTCTTTTAGCTCCAAAAATACCTAAAGGAACAATTATTATTTCAGAATCGGGAATTTATAAAAATCAAGAAATCCGTGATTTAAGAAATTATGTTAATGGTTTTTTTGATAGGAAGTTCTATTATGGGTGAACGTAACCTTGAACTTGCTGTTAGAAAGCTTGTTTATGGTTTTAATAAAGTTTGTGGCCTTACTTCTGTTGAGAATGCTCAAAAAGCATATGATGCAGGAGCAGTCTATGGTGGTTTGATTTTTGTTGAGAAATCTCCTCGTTATGTAGATTTTGTCATGGCAAAACAGATAGTAAAAAAAGTTAGATTAAATTATGTAGGTATATTTTCTGATGCTAAATTAGAAGACGTTGTAGATACCTGCTATGCGTTAAAATTAAGTGCTGTACAGTTACATGGTAGCGAAAATCAAGAATATATAGATGCACTAAATCAAAACTACATAGAAACTGTCAGATATGGAAAGCTTATCCAGTAGATAAGAGTATTCCTGAGTTTTTTGCTAATGTAGATTATCATTTATTAGATGCTCAAGTCGATGGTAAATCAGGTGGTACTGGTAAAGCTTTTGATTGGAGTCTTATCAAAGATAGAAAAAATATAATTCTTGCTGGTGGTCTTAATGCTAAAAATATAGCAAAAGCAATAGAACTAAAATGCTCTGCTTATGATATCAATTCTGGTGTAGAGTCTGAACCAGGACAAAAAGACCAAAATAAGCTAAACGAAGTATTTGAAATAATTAGAAACTATTAAGATTTTATTGATATTTTTCTAGTAGTGTTATCCTTTTCTTTTTTAGGAATATTTAGGTTTAAAACACCGTTACTATATTTAGCTTCTATTTTATCACTGTCTATATTGTCAGGTAGTGTTATGCTACGTTGAAACTCACCATAATAACGCTCTTGGACATGGTGTTTTTTATCTTTGTTCAAGTTTTCACGCTTTGCTTTTATAGATAACTTATTTTTATCTAATTCTATATCTATATTTTTCTCTTCTATACCTGCTAGATCTGCAGAAATATTATAAGCAGCTTCATCTTCTGTTATATCTAGATGTATATTTTCTAAATATTTCTCCTCTTGATAACTTTTAGGGAAGCTAAAAAAATTATCAAAAAGATCATTTATAGAATGTTTTAGCTCAAATGGATTATATCTAATTTCTTTACTCATGTTCTATTCTCCTTCTGATTTATATTTTCATACCCTTCAAAATTGAATATATGATCGGTTTTTAAAAATTCAAGAAATATATTTTAGAAGCTGAAGCTAAATAAAGTATTATAAAAATATCATGTCTTAGTATAGTAATTGCAACAAAGCATAGCTGCTGCTATGCTAGAGATAAAAGTAATTGATTTATGAGTTTGTTATGACTGATCCAAAAATTAAATATTTAAAAGACTATAAACCAAGTAATTATCTTATAGATGAGACACATCTAACATTTGAGCTTGATGAATCTAAAACAAGAGTAACGGCGAATTTATATATAGTTGCTAATCCAGAGAATCGCGAAAATAATACATTAGTTTTAGATGGTGTAGAGTTGAAGCTTTTATCAGTAAAACTAAACGATAAAGAACTTTCACCAGCAGAATTTGTAGTTAATGAAAATCAATTGATTATTGAAAATGTTCCTGAGAAATTTATTTTACAGACAGTTGTTGAGATTAATCCTTCGGCTAATACATCTTTAGAAGGTTTATACAAATCTGGATATATATTCTCTACACAATGTGAAGCTACAGGATTTAGAAAGATTACATACTACTTAGATAGACCTGATGTTATGGCAGCTTTCATTGTCAAAATAATTGCAGATAAACAAAAATACCCAGTAATACTCTCAAATGGAGATAAGATTGACTCTGGAGATATTTCAGATACTCAGCATTTTGTAGTATGGAAAGATCCATTTAAGAAGCCTTGCTATTTATTTGCTCTGGTAGCTGGAGATCTAGCAAGTATTAAAGATACTTATGTTACAAAATCTAACCGAAAAGTAAGCTTAGAAATATACGCATTTAAACAAGATATAGATAAATGTCGTTATGCAATGCAAGCTGTCAAAGACTCTATGAAATGGGATGAAGATAGATTTGACTTAGAATATGATTTAGATACTTTTATGATTGTTGCAGTGCCTGATTTTAATGCTGGTGCAATGGAAAATAAAGGTCTAAATATCTTTAATACTAAATATATTATCGCTAGTTATAAAACAGCTACAGATAAAGATTTTGAGCTAGTACAAAGTGTTGTGGGACATGAGTATTTTCATAATTGGACAGGCGATAGAGTTACTTGTAGAGACTGGTTTCAATTAAGCTTAAAAGAAGGTTTGACTGTATTTAGAGATCAAGAATTTACTTCTGACTTAAACTCAAGAGATGTTAAACGTATAGATGATGTACGTATTATCAGAAGTGCTCAATTTGCTGAAGATGCTAGTCCGATGTCACATCCTATCCGCCCTGAGTCATATATTGAGATGAATAATTTCTACACAGTTACTGTTTACAATAAAGGTGCTGAGATAATTCGTATGATTCATACCCTGCTAGGTGAACAAGGTTTCCAAAAAGGTATGAAACTTTATTTTGAAAGACATGATGGCCAAGCTGTTACTTGTGATGATTTTGTAAATGCTATGGCAGATGCAAATAATCGTGATTTCAGCTTATTTAAGAGATGGTATGCTCAATCAGGTACACCAAATGTTAAAGTTACAGAAAACTATAATCCAGAAAACCAAACTTATAGTCTAACACTAGAGCAAACTACTCCACCAACTGCTGATCAAAAAGAAAAACAAGCGCTTCATATACCTGTTAAGATGGGGCTTATCACTCCAGATGGTGAAAATATTGCAGAGCAAGTTATTGAGCTGAAAGAGCAAAAGCAAACTTATACTTTTGAGAATATTACAGCAAAACCAGTAGCTTCTTTATTTAGAGATTTTTCGGCACCTGTGAAGATTGAGCATGAGCGTGCTGAAAGAGAGCTATTACATATCGTTAAGTATGATAATAATGCTTTTAATCGTTGGGACTCTTTACAGCAATTATCTACTAAAATGATCCTGAATAATACCGATATAGATGCGGAGTTTTTAAATGCTTTTAAATTAATCTTACATGATAAAGATTTAGATAAAGCCTTAATTAGTGATGCTCTAATGATACCAAGTGAGTCTACAATTGCTGAGGCAATGCCAACAATAATGGTTGATGAGATTGTAAAATCTCGTAAAAAAGTGATGAATCAGCTAGCAGATAAATTAAAAGATGACTGGTTAGAAGTGTATAAAGAGTGTAATGATGATGAGCCATATACCCTATCAGCTGAGCAAATTGCTAAAAGAAAACTAAAAGGTGTATGTTTGAGTTACCTGATGAATGCTAGTGACGAAAGTCAAGGTACAGAGTTAGCACAAAAGCTATTTGATAATGCTGATAATATGACAGATCAGCAAACAGCATTTTCGGCGTTGTTAAAATCTAACGATAAACAAATTCGTGATAATGCTATCAGTGAGTTTTATAAGCGTTGGAAGCATGAAGATTTAGTTGTAAATAAATGGCTACTATCTCAAGCACAGATGTCTGATGAATCAGCTTTAGATATAGTCAAAGGCTTAGTTAAACATCCTGCATATAACCCTAAAAATCCTAATAAAGTTTATTCGCTAATTGGTAGTTTTGGTGCTAATTTTCGCAATATCATCGCATAGATGGTCTAGGATATGCTTTCATGGCTGATACAGTACTAGAGCTTGATAAATTTAATCATCAAGTTGCGGCTAGAATGGCTCGTAATCTAATGAGCTGGAAACGCTATGACTCTGATAGACAAGCTATGATGAAAAATGCCCTTGAGAAAATCAAAGCTTCTAATCCTAGTAAAAATGTCTTTGAGATTGTTAGTAAGAGTTTGGAGTCATAATTTATTTAGAATATAAAAATAAATATAGAATTCTCCGTTAAATAGTCATTCTTATATCTAATTATAGATAAATATCTTTTGTAAGATATATTACATTTTTAACAAAGAGTTTCTTTTATTGAAAAATATTATTAAAGTATTTGAATAATTGATTATATATAAAACTTACAAATGATCTATCCTGCTAATTTTTGATGTTATAAAGGAACTATCTTTAGCCAGCTCACCTATAGAAACAGATAAGTAGATATGAGTGCTCGAGTTTAGTTGTAGCTTATAAGTATTTAATGTATAAAATATACTTAAACTCTAACCCCTTTTTTCTTAGCTGTTTTGAGAAGAGTTTCACAAGTATATTTGAATAGATCACGAACCAGGTCTGTAGTAATTAGGATTTTCCATTATCTCTTTCAAACGTTTTGCTTTTTGACTTTCCTTCCAGTCAATTCCTTGTGCCCCACCAGAAATACTATCTAATTCTGTCTCTGATAATATCTGATTAGTGTTTTCACCTTGTGAGTTTTTTGCTTGTTTGGTTTGAATATATAAATCATATACATGCTGATCATTGTTGATATCAAAACCTTGCTCTTTAAGTTCAGTTTTCAATTCTTCTGGGAATTTACTAATTTCATTTCTGATTTCATCTATTTTTTTAACATCGGATTTATCGTTTGACATCGTATTCTCCTTAGTTTTTGATTACTGAAGTATTTATTTAAAATACTTCTTCAATTAAACTATACATAAAACTTATTAAACCTGCAACAAAAGTTTTATTCACAAACTAACAGATGTATTCATGTAAATATCTTTTAAAGAACATCTTATAAATATTTTTTATCATGAACAATTTTACTTTCAGAGTTCTAAAAGGCTTTCATAAGCTGCATGATCATAATAGCAATCTTTAGAGTCAATACTTAATAAAAAGAAGTTTGAAAAATAATCCTTCTTTTCTACCAAGAACAGCTTCACTATATACCTCCTAGTACTTCTAAGCAACAGAGTCTAAATCTACACTTATTCGTTCCGTTGAAATTAAGTTTATAATATAATTATATTAAGTTCTTGATATTAATAGTTTAAAATAACAGTAAATTAGACTATTTTTTTTAAAAATGAGATTGGATAATTTAATTACTTTTAATGTAATTAAAGAAAATTATAGCAATAGCCATCTTGAAGATGTCTACCTACTTGGATGTCAGCATATTTTAGATTCAACATTGTTACTTGTTGAACAATTAATTAAGATTGGACTAAAGAAAGATAACATTTCCTTAATTGGTAAATGTTATTCTACTAGTAATTATATATATAGAAAATTTATAGATTATGGAATATATGTGTGCAATTCTAGCAAAAAATTTCATACGACTGGTTCATTTGATAGAGCTTTTAATAAAAATGTTGCTTGCTTTGTAGAAAAGGAAATTAAAAAATTTTTTAAAAGTGGGGCTAAAAATCTAGTCATTGTCGATGATGGTGCTGAAATAATTCAATATTTTAATAAACACTATAGCTTTGAGAATAATAAAGATGTAAAAATAATTGCAGTTGAGCAAACAACCGCTGGAACTAACAAATTAAAAAATACAGACTTAAAATTCCCAGTAGTAAATATCGCTAGGTCAAGAGCAAAACTTACTCTAGAATCACCTATTATTGCTAGAAGAGTAATCGATATTTTAGAAAAAAAAATAGAAAAAAAGCAATTATTTGTAAAAAAAATATTGATTATAGGCATGGGAGCAATTGGTGAAGCTTTATACAACTTGCTCAAGGTTAAATATATAGTATCTGGATATGATATTAAATCGAGAGAAAATAATTTAAATCAAAGTGAAATAATTAATCTAATCAAAGACTATGATTTAATTATTGGCTGTACTGGAACAGAGTTATTTGATCCATTATTATTAACTGGTTTTAAAAAACAAATTACTTTAGTTAGTGCTTCATCTTCAGATAGAGAATTTATGTCTTATAAACTTAAAATCTTACAAGGTAAATATAAAAAAGATAGTAGAAAATCTATAGTTTATAATAACGTTACTATATTAAATGGAGGCTACCCAATAAATTTTGATGGTAAAAAAAATAATATTCCTATTGATAAGATTCAAATTACTTTAGCATTATTAGCAGCAGGAATTTGTCAAATTGATAATGAGTTAAATAAAGGTTTTAATGATTTACCATTAAATATAGAAAATCAAATTATGGATTTATTTGACACTGTTACAAAAGTTTAAACGGTATTATTATAATTTCACATTTTTACTTTTAATCTGCCCCGCCAATTTGTGACAGTTTTGAATTTCATTTTCTATTATATATTTAAAAGAATTATTTAATTGAACTCTTCCTACTTTCATCAGGTAGTACTTTACAAATCAGATTTTGCTGTAAAGCTTTATCATTTTTTACACTTTTGGATTATTTTTACAAACCCAAAGCTAATATACTGAAAGCAACTTCCTAGCATAACCTCAGTTCGGAATTAAAAGTATTGTAAATTAAAGGTTTGAGAGTATTTTTAGGTTAAAATAAGCGAAAACCTTTTAAAAATCACTAATAATGATAGATCAACTTATTTCAACCTTTTGTCGTATAGACGACTTTTGTATTATTTATCATAAAGAATTACAAAGCAAGTCAATTGATTACAAAAAGAAAAAAGTAGGAAGCAAGCCAAGTTTATCTTTAAGTGAAATAATGACTATTTTGATCATGTATCAAGCAGTTAGATATAAAGATTTTAAAACTTACTATGTTGAGTTTATAAAAATTTACTGGAAACATTACTTTCCTACAGCCCCCTCTTATAACCGTTTTGTAGAATTAATAGATATAGCAATGTCACCGTTAATAGCATTTATATCAAGTAACCATGGCAAACATACAGATTTATATTTTATAGATGCTACTAAGTTACCTGTTTGTCATAATTTAAGAGAGTCTAGACATAAAGTATTTAAGGGTTTAGCAGCTAAAGGTAAGACTAGTACTGGCTGGTTCTTTGGTTTCAAACTTCATTTACTAACCAATCATATTGGTGAAATTATTAGTATCAATATTAGCCCAGGAAATAAAGATGATAGGAGTTTCTTGACTAAATTATGTCATGGACTTAAAGGGTTGGTATTTGGTGATAGAGGCTATATTTCAAAAGATAAAGCTCAATTACTTGAGCAACAAGGCTTAAAGCTTATAACTACTTTAAAAAAGAATATGAAAAAAGTTCCTAGATCTAGATTTGAAAAAACTATGTTAGCTAAAAGATCCATCATTGAGACTATTTTTGATTATCTCAAAAATAATTTAAATTTGTGGCATACAAGACATAGATCTATAAACAATGCTTTTACTCATCTTATGGCTGCTTTGGCTCAGTTTATTATTAATACAATTAAAATCAATAATTACAAGTATTTAGATATGAAATAATTATCGAACTGAGGTTAGCATAAGAAAATAAATATTGTGTTTTTATAAGATTGTGAGTTATCTCCTAAACAAAATCTTTTGGTAGAGACATTGTTGCTATCCAAATAATCACACTAGAAGCATGCACGGAGTCAAAAGATTTTTTACAGAGCTCCAACTCTAGCAAGGAATTTTAAAGTTTCTTTAGTATTCATTTTACGACGAGGTGACTGTGTCGCCACAAAATAAAGACCTTTAGCAATACCTCCACCAGAAATACTATCTAATTCTGCCTCTGATAATATATTATTAGTATTTTCACCTTGTAAGTTTTTTACTTCTTTTAAGGTTTCAATATAAAAATCATATACATGCTGATCATTATTGATATCAAAACCTTGCTCTTTAAGTTCAGTTTTCAATTCTTCTGGGAGTTTACTAATTTCATTTCTGATTTCATCTATTTTTTTAACAACGGATTTATCGTTTGACATCGTATTCTCCTTAGTTTTTGACTACTAAAGTATTTATTTAAAATACTTCTACAATTAACTATACATAAAACTTATTAAAACCTGCAACAAAAGTTTTATTCACAAACTAACGGATGTATAGATGTAAGCATTTCTCAAAGAACATATTATAAATATGAGAGTGTAAACTAGAAGATAGCGAGAGCTATTTTTTGAAATTTATCAAATATATTTTGCTCTTTTAAGTTCACTCAAAGATTTATAATGTTTGATTAATCATTCTCTCACTTCAAGAGACAACTTTAGTTCTTCTAGTGGATCTTGATTGATTATATCTAGTATTACTTCAATACCAATAGTACCAGAGCAATAATATGACTTTGATTTGGTAAAGCTTTGAAAAAGTACCCTAATTATCTTTATAGACTAAACACTTGCTTAAATAGTTGTATTTTTTCATAAAGCCTTCTTAAAGTAGCAGTGTCACGATTTCCTGTAATCCATGCGATAGTTTTTCCTGAGTCTCTATCATATGCTTTAATAATCTAATATTTGTTCATTTGAAGTTATAAAATACCACATTTCATCAAATTCAACTTCTGAGATATTATTTTCTATCGTTGGCTCATCAAGTAAATCAGCCTCTTGTTCTAACCAGTTTTGTATTTAAGTTTTACTAACTTCAAATAATTTAGCTATAAATCCATAATAAAGAGTACACTATCACTGTAAATACTCGTTTAATTGAGGTTTCTACCCTTATTCTAGTCATCACTAGTACAAATTTATAGTTACAAGATTTGTATCTATGTCATTGTTTATCTCTTACTATTCCATTCTTATGAATCATTTCAGAATTGCAGTGTTTACAATTAGGTTCCATGAACAAAAAATTATCTTAGCCAAATAAAAAGTATTAGCTAGAACAATAAGGCCAAGAAAAGCAGAGCAAGTCTTATCAACTCTATAAAACCCTTCTAAAATGCTTAATTTTAGAGAAAAAGTTCTCAATTAAATGTCTTTCTCTATAAATATAGATAACTATGTATAAAACTAATATGCATAACACTGTTCCACGGAGCAATTATGTTTTCTGATATATGCTTTTTTCTCAGACCATTTACTCTCTATTGGATTTAAATCTGGTGAGTATGGAGGTAAAAACTCTATAATATGCCCTGCATCACGAATCATTTTTAACATATCTATATTTTTATGGAATGTAGCATTATCCATTACTATAACAGTTGTAGTTTTTAAGATAGGTAATAAGAAATGTTTTACCCAAGTTGTAAACACAGTCGTATCAATATTGCTTGTAAATAGTCCAACAGCAAATAATACCTTGCCAATCAAAGCACCTATGACATTGGTTCGACCTCTAGCTCCCCAGTTGCATACCCCATAACATCTTTGCCCTTGTGTAGAGTAACCATGAGTTCGGGGCATATCTAAGGCATGACCAGATTCATCAAGATAACATATAGGTAACCCTTGATCTTTATAAGATTGAATCTTATTCCTGAATAATTCTCGCCTCTCTTCGTCTACTTTGGGGTGAATTAGAGTTTTTTTATATGTAATATTTAACTTTTAAGGTTATAGCTTATACAAAACTCACTTACGACCAACCTAGTAGCTCTTTCTTGTAAATAACTATCAGGATAATCTATAACGTCTTGTTTTAGCTTATTCATATCAAGTTTTGTATTAGGTTTATTTCTAGTGCCTTTAGGAAGATTCCCTTTTAACCATTGTTGGATACTTCTAACACTTATATTAAATTTATCAGCCAAGATTAGAAAACTCATACCCTCTGATTTTAACTTTAATACCTTCTTTATAAAGTGATGTGAATAGGCCATAGCTTAAATAAAAAATAGTATACTACTTTTATTAATAGTTAGCTATACGTCAGTCAATAATTAACATTACCAGTAGTTACAATAAATCTAATAAAATTTCCTAAAGCATCTGTGGGAGTGTTAAGCCTCCAGCACTTTTATCTAATGCGTTAATTTGATTACCATTTATTACATAGCATAAAAAATACCGTTTCTAATATATTGGTTTATAAAGGTTCTATAAAGTAACTACAGGATAAAAAACATAATAATTTACGCTGGACTAGCGCATCCAGGAATATCATGATAAATTGAAGATTTAGATAAAGCCTTAATTAGTGATGCTCTAATGATACCAAGTGAGTCTACAATTGCTGAGGCAATGCCAACAATAATGGTTGATGAGATTGTAAAATCTCGTAAAAAAGTGATGAATCAGCTAGCAGATAAATTAAAAGATGACTGGTTAGAAGTGTATAAAGAGTGTAATGATGATGAGCCATATACCTTATCAGCTGAGCAAATTGCTAAAAGAAAACTAAAAGGTGTATGTTTGAGTTACCTGATGAATGCTAGTGACGAAAGTCAAGGTACAGAGTTAGCACAAAAGCTATTTGATAATGCTGATAATATGACAGATCAGCAAACAGCATTTTCGGCGTTGTTAAAATCTAACGATAAACAAATTCGTGATAATGCTATCAGTGAGTTTTATAAGCGTTGGAAGCATGAAGATTTAGTTGTAAATAAATGGCTACTATCTCAAGCACAGATGTCTGATGAATCAGCTTTAGATATAGTCAAAGGCTTAGTTAAACATCCTGCATATAACCCTAAAAATCCTAATAAAGTTTATTCGCTAATTGGTAGTTTTGGTGCTAATTTTTCGCAATATCATCGCATAGATGGTCTAGGATATGCTTTCATGGCTGATACAGTACTAGAGCTTGATAAATTTAATCATCAAGTTGCGGCTAGAATGGCTCGTAATCTAATGAGCTGGAAACGCTATGACTCTGATAGACAAGCTATGATGAAAAATGCCCTTGAGAAAATCAAAGCTTCTAATCCTAGTAAAAATGTCTTTGAGATTGTTAGTAAGAGTTTGGAGTCATAATTTATTCAAAAACAAATATAATACATTTTCTCTCTAAACAATCATGACTATAGCTATAATAAACATCATTAAAATATATATAGTTTGCAAATGTTTATGAGAGAATAAAGCTGTTACTTTAACACCAATATTTACACCTATTAAACTAGGTATAAGACCTGCTAAAAAAATTATTAGATTTAAATAGCCAATGCAAAATGGTGGTAAATTAGATGCATGCCAGCCAAATGATATAAAAAAGATAGACATTACTAAGCTTATAAAGAATGTAATAATTGTAGATGTGCCGATAGCTTTACGGATATCTAAGCCACATTTTATCAATAATGGTATGAAAAATACTGATATTCCAGATAGCATAGTACACATACCTGCAAAAAAAGCACTTAAGGTTTTTAATATTAATGGAGCTTGCCAAACTTTTAGAGCTTTTTTAGTTTTACGCCACATCCAAGTTGCCATAATAATAAGAAGTATTGAAAATACGATTTTTAGATCATTACTTTTAATTACATTTACTAAAAAGACACCTAAAACTCCACCTAAAAGTATGCTAAAAAGAGACCATCGTAAGGTGTCATAACAAATTTGCTTGTATTTATGTTGTTTGAAAGTTGCGAGTATACCCACTAACACACCGGAGCTGACAGCTGAGGCAATAGCTACTTGCATTAAGTGATCATTTAATGGGTAAAAATAATGTAAAAGTAAATAAAAACCCGGTACATTAATAAGTCCCGAACCTCCACCAAAAATACCTGAAACAAAGCCTGATAGTAGAGTTATTAAGAAGATTAGTACGATAAATAAAATTTATTATTCCTCGTTTAATTTATTAAGATATAAAGCCTTAATTATATTCACACGTTTATATTATGAAAAGTTTTTATTGCAAATATATGAATTGGTAGGGTTTAAATTTATTTGAAAAAATAGGATATATAGAATAAAAAACATAATAATTTACGTTGGATTAGCGCAACCAGGAATATCATGATAAATTGAAGAGTTTGGAGATAAAGCACCTATTATTTGCTTACCATTTGAGAGAGAAACATAATATTTAAATTCATTTTTTGATGTAGAACCTGTATAGTGTTGCCAAACTGCGCCTGTAACTACTTTTTCAAACGTGTCTCTAGGAACTTCAGATGTAACTTTATAATTATAAACACCATTAGAAGGACCTGACACTTTTGTTACATTTGAGTTCGTTATATTACTAGCAGCTACCGCACCACAGCCAGCCCACTTACTAGTAGCTATATATTGGAAGCTAGATTGTAAACATACATTTATATGTATTTTATTAGTTCTTACGACCTCGTAATCAATCTTATAACAAAACAACTAATAAAGAAAACTCATTTCCGTAAGGTTAAATGTATAAAAGTTCGAAGAGAATATAAGAGTTTATTATTTTTATAGTGCTATACCTTATAAATACTTATAATAGATTTATTTATATTTAAAACAAAGAATAAAAATGTCAGTAGTTGTTATAGGAAGTGCTAACAGGGATTTAGTTGTAAAAGTTGATCAACTTGCGCAAAAAGGTCAAACGATAATAAGTCAAAATTATGAAGAGTTTTGTGGTGGTAAGGGAGCTAATCAAGCTGTAGCCGCAAGAAGACTAGGTGAAAATGTAACTTTTATTACAAATCTTGGTAAAGACAGTTTTGGAGATAGGCTTTTAGAGTTTTATAAAAAAGAAGGTCTAGATAGCTCAACTATCAATCAAGATGAAGCTAGTAATACAGGCTTGACTTTTATTTGTGTTGATAGTCAGGGTCAAAATATAATTAATGTAGTAATGGGTGCTAATGCTAAGTTAGATCAGCAAATTTTGGACAAACATAACCAAAAAATCCAACAAGCTAATATCATACTAACTCAACTAGAAACTCCTTTAGAAACTATTGAGTATTTAGCAAATAAAATCACGGAAGAACAAACTTTTATATTAAACCCTGCCCCAGCTAGAGAACTACCTCAAGAATTACTCAAAAAGGTAGATATTTTAACTCCAAATGAGACTGAGGCATCTATCCTTTCTGGTATACAAGTCAAAGATTTAGAAACAGCTAAGCAGGCTGCAAAAGAGTTACATAATAAAGGTGTAGCCACTATAATAATAACTTTGGGTGAGCAAGGTGCTCTATTATCAAAAAATAATGGACAAGAACAAAAACTATTTGCTACTAAAAAAGTAGATGTGGTAGACACTACTGCTGCAGGAGATACTTTTAATGGTGTTTTGGCATTTTGTCTAGACAAAGGACTATCTATAGTGCAATCAATAGAAATAGCTAATACAGCAGCAGCTCTAGCAGTAAACGTAGAGGGAGCAGAAGATTCTGCACCTACTTTAGAGAAGCTAAATACTTATTTAGAACAGAAAATATAATATATGGAGATTTAAAATGGTTGTACTACACTCGTACGGTGTTGCGGTATTTTTTTGCATAATTACGATGCTATGTTGGGGTTCTTGGGCAAATACACAAAAGCTCTCGACAAAAGAGTGGCCTTTTCAACAGTATTATTGGGATTATGCTTTAGGGATTTTGATAGTATCTTTTGTCTTAGCTATAACAATGGGAAGTTTTGGTACTGAAGGTAGATCATTCTTTAGTGATATCTCACAAGCTTCATCGGATAGTTTTATTTATGCTTTTATGGGTGGTGTGGTTTTTAACTTAGCTAATATACTACTTGTAGCTGCTATTGATATTGCTGGAATGTCTGTAGCTTTTCCTTTGGCTATTGGTTTGGCTCTAGTCATAGGTGTGATTACAAACTATATAGCAACACCTTTAGGTCAGCCTGTAGTTTTGTTTTTAGGAGTTTTGAGTGTACTTGCAGCAATTATTATTGATGCTGTCATATATAAGCGTATTTCTGATAATAAAAGCAAAAATATGCTTAAAGGATTTATAGTTTCGATTATTTCAGGTATCTTAATGGGCTTTTTCTACCCTTTAGTTATTAAGTCAATCTCAAGTGATTTTGTAACACCTCAAGCTGGCTTAATGACACCATATACAGCAAGTTTTATATTTGCTGTAGGGATTTTTGTATCTAACTTTGTAATCAATGGTTGGATGATTAAGTTTCCTATTTCAGGCAAGAAACTTAAGTTTAAAGATTATTTCTCTCAAGGAACTCCATGGCTGCATACTATAGGTATATTAGGAGGTGTGATTTGGGGGATTGGATCTTGTCTTAACTTTATAGCTTCTGGTATTGCTGGACCTTCTATCTCGTATGGTTTGGGTCAAGGTGCAACAATGATAGCGGCATTCTGGGGTGTATTTATTTGGAAAGAATTTGCCAAAGCACCAAAAAGTACAAATAAGTTAATATTACTAATGTTTATAACCTATATTTTGGGATTAACTCTTATTATTTTTGCGAGAAATATCTAAAGATAAAACTATATGTTTATAGTCTCACCAATTTTTAAAATTAAAGCGTTTTCTTGACCATATTCTTGATCTTTTGCAGTTTGTTTGAATCTTTTCGGAGGCTCAAAAAAAGGTTCTGGTGTGAGTCTGATAGTTCCCCAATGCATACCAATGGTTTTGGATGCTTTGATATCTTTGGCTATTTGAATTGCTTCTTCCGGAGTAGCATGTACAGAACACATAAAATCACGAGGCTCGTATGCCCCTATGCCTATCAAAGCGAGATCAAAATACTCTTCTTTTTTACCAATTTCTTTAAATACTTCGCCGTAAGCAGTATCTCCTGAGAACCATATTTTCTTATTTTTATCTTTGATTGAGAAGCTAGCCCATAGAGTTTTGTTTCTGTCAAATAATCCTCGACCAGAAAAATGAACACATGGTAAACAGCCTATAGTAATATCATTTATATTAATCTCTTGCCACCAGTTCATTTCGGTTACATTTTTAAAACCTCTTTTGATAAAGAAACTACTAAGTCCTAGAGGTACTATCACTTTAATATTTTCTTTATTGGGGAAGTTTTTTATAACTTTTGAGTCTAAATGATCATAGTGATTATGACTAATAACGACGATATCAATTTTTGGAAGCTCATTTAAATCTAAAGGAGAATATATTTCTCGTTTTGGTCCTAAAAATCCAGGTCCAGCATTTTTACTTAAAAAAGGATCTGTAATAATAAAATATCCATTAAGCTTAATCAAAAAAGCAGCATGCCCTAACCAAGTAAAACTATAGTTATTATCATTGTTTAATTGTTCTAAAGCTTGCTGTTTTTCTAAAACATGGTTTGAGGAAAATCTTCTTTATGCTTCTTAAACATAGAAGAAAAAATAAATTTTAAAAAATCTCTGCTTCCTCCTTTACGTATAGGACTACCTGGAGGATTAGAAAACTTATTTTTAGTAAAATTATTGATAGAGATAACTTTTACCGTAATGTATATTTGGTTGTATAGATTTATTTTACATTAGAAACAATAATGAAAACTAAAAACTTTGAAAAATTATATACTGATTTTACAAGTATCTTTGATTTATGTAGATATTCAAATGAATCTCTAGAAGATGAGATTATTAGAAGAGTCAAAGAAGATAATATCACTGAGGGCATGTTTCTTTTTAGATTTAGGCTAGTGATATTTAAGTTTGAAGTAGCTAATGATTCTATAGAATATATTGGTTATGAAAAGTAGTCATAAATAATATGACAGCTTTATACATTATTTTAGGAGTTTTGTTTTTAATATTTTTACCCCTATTATTTGTTATATTTCAACCTCTTATAGATCTGTATGATAAAACAGTAAAATTTTTATATAAGGATAGTTGTTGTGATCCTTATAAAATGAAAGCTGGTGAATCTATTGAAAATTACAATAAAAGATTATCAGGTATATACTGTCCTAGTTATATTTTAAGTAAAAGACCTACATTTACATTAAAAAGCTTTTGCATAACATTCATTACTGTACTTTTGCTGCTGATACTTTTTTTCATAATTTTATTTTTTTAGTATGGGAAGTTATATTTAGAATAATAGAACCTACTAAAGATAATACTGCTGTAATAATAGCAATAAAAGCAGGTACATAAAGTGAGTGGTACTCTAGAATAAGAGTCTGTGTTATAAGAGGCATAAATCCAACGAAAACTGCAGAACCTAAACCATAGCCAATTCCCATGCCAACTAATCTTACTTTGACAGGTAGTGCATTAATACATCTAAATTGAGCAATCATAATATAAGTACTAAAAAAAATACTATAGACTAAATACGCAACCAGATATTGTGAGTTATGAATAAAAGCATAGCATAACCAGATAGATAATATTGATGAGAAAAGTAAGAACCAATTATCCAATTTTGGAATGCTATCTTTCTTTATTAGTAATGCTGATAGTAAGCCAAATAAACACATCATTAGTAAGCCAATAATGCTAATCTTGAGCATACTGTTAGCACTATAACTAGATAGGTTTGCTAAATAGCTTGGTAAAGCATAATAGAACAATGTAATACAAGACATAACATTAGCAGTCATTAAAAAACATCCTAATAGTGGCATTTTGTAATGTTTAAATAGCTCAATAATTGGATTTTTTGTCAGTTGATTGTTTTGTAATAACTGTATAAAAAGAGGACTCTCATGTAGTTCTTTTCTTATATAAAAGGTAACAATCCCTAGCGTAGAACCAAGTATAAAAGCAACTCTCCAAGCATAGTCCTCAGGAAAAATAAAATTAAGTATTATCGTTAGTAGTTTAGCAAGCATTACACCTATAGCTGCCGAGATCATTATCGCTGCAATAGGATATATTTTGTTAGTAATGATAGTTTCGTTTAAATATGTAAATGCACTATTGACCTCTCCACCAGCAGAAAGACCTTGCATGATACGAAAAGTAAGTAATAGTAAACCAGCATATATCCCAATAACTGAAGCATCAGGAATAAGACCAATACCTAATGTACCAATTGTCATCAAAAGTACAGCACCTACCAATACTTTTTTGCGTCCAACTCTATCACCAATTTGTCCAAAGATAATACCACCAATAGGTCTTGTAATAAAACCTAATGCAAATATCAAAAGTACAATAATTTGCGAGTTAGAACTATGAAGTAAATGAGTCCCGATTACTTCAGAAAAGCTCAAATATATTATAAAATCAAAATATTCTAGAACCATGCCTAAAGAACAAAGGAAAATAGTTTTTAATTGTAAGTTCTTCATTTTTTCTCTCTAATTTCAAAATTTAAATAAAAGCGCTTAATCAT
This sequence comes from Francisella hispaniensis FSC454, assembly GCF_001885235.1. Classification (NCBI taxonomy): domain Bacteria; kingdom Pseudomonadati; phylum Pseudomonadota; class Gammaproteobacteria; order Thiotrichales; family Francisellaceae; genus Francisella; species Francisella hispaniensis. The sequence goes on along the minus strand of NZ_CP018093.1, from coordinate 1,896,467 downwards.
ATAATAATTAGGCATATAATTTGTAAGATAATATCATGAAAATAATGAAGCTATAGTGAATATGGTTTTGTAAAAAACAAAAAAATAAGTCATTTTTGCTTTATAAAAGAAACTATTTTAATCATCTGCTATAATCTGTTTATCTTAAATTTTTTAAAAATAATTTTCATGGCTGAAAAATATATATACTCAATGCATAGGGTCGGTAAGGTTGTACCACCTAATAAATATATCCTTAAAGATATTTCACTATCTTTTTTTGATGGTGCAAAAATTGGTGTACTAGGTCTTAATGGTTCTGGTAAATCAACATTACTTAAAATTATGGCTGGGCTTGATACAGAAATTGTTGGTGAAGCAGCTCCACGTAAAGGGGTAAAAATAGGCTATCTTCCACAAGAGCCAAAGCTTGATCCTACTAAAGATGTACGTGGTAATGTTGAAGAAGCCTTAGCACACTTACAAGATATGCTTACTAGATTTGATGAAATTAGTATGAAATTCTGTGAGCCGATGTCTGATGATGAAATGGCAAAACTTCTTGAAGAGCAAGGTGAGCTACAAAATGCTATCGATGCAGCTGGAGCTTGGGAAATAGAGCGTAAATTAGAGGTTGCTGCAGAAGCTCTACGCTTACCACCTTGGGATGCTGATGTTACTAAATTATCAGGTGGTGAAGCTCGTCGTGTTGCATTGTGTAAGTTGTTATTATCTGCTCCAGATATTTTATTACTAGATGAGCCTACTAACCATTTAGATGCAGAGTCTGTGGCATGGTTAGAGAAATTCTTAGCAGAATATAAAGGTACTGTTGTAGCTGTTACGCATGATAGATATTTCTTGGATAATGTTGCTGAATGGATTCTTGAGCTTGATAGAGGAGAAGGTATACCATTTAAAGGTAACTATACGCAATGGTTAGAACAAAAAGAAAAACGTCTAGAAATCGAAGAAAAGCGAGAGACTGCTCATCAAAAAGCCTTAAAAGAAGAGTTAGAGTGGGTACGTCAAAATGCCAAAGGACGTCAAGCTAAATCAAAAGCAAGATTAGCTAAGTTTGATGAGTTAAGCTCGCAAGAGTTCCAAAAGCGTAATGAAACTCAAGAACTATATATTCCACCTGGAGAAAGACTTGGTAGAAATGTAATTAAAGTTAAAGATATTGTTAAATCATTTGATGATAAGTTACTGATCGATCATCTAAATATGGATGTTCCAGCTGGATCTATCGTTGGGATAATTGGTGCTAATGGTGCTGGTAAATCAACATTCTTTAAAATGATTACAGGACAAGAGACTCCAGATAACGGCGAGATTGAGCTTGGAGAAACAGTACATTTAGCTTATGTAGACCAGTCACGTGATGCTTTAGATGATAGCAAAACTGTTTGGGAAGAGATTGCTGATGGTTTAGATGTAATTACAGTTGGTAAATACACTATTCCTTCACGCCAATATGTAGGTAGATTTAACTTCAAAGGTGCTGATCAGCAGAAGTATATTTCTCAGCTATCAGGTGGTGAGAGAAACCGTGTTCATCTTGCTAAGCTACTTAGAAGTGGTGGTAATGTTATCCTACTAGATGAACCGACAAATGATCTTGATGTCGAGACTTTAAGAGCACTTGAGGAAGCTATTTTAGCATTCCCAGGTTGTATTATGGTTATCTCGCATGATAGATGGTTCCTAAACCGTATTGCTACACACATGCTTGCTTTTGAGGGTAATAGTGAAGTAGTTTGGTTTGAAGGTAACTACGATGCTTATATTGAAGATAAAAAACGTCGCCTTGGTGATAAGTATGATGCTATTACTAAGATCAAATATAAGCGAATTTCTGTTGATTAAGAATATTTAAAAATAATATGCATACAGGATCATCTAGTAGGTTGAAAATGGTTGATCATAATGAAACATATGGTCGCCATATATTAGATTCTTTTTCAAAAGATAAAGGTTTTAAAAATGTATTAGATATTGGTTGTGGTGCCGGTTCTGATTTATTGGTTGTTAGAAAAAACAATAAAAATGCTAATCTAACAGGAATTGATTTTGGTAATTGGAATCAAGAAAAACTATCTAAAAATAATATTCATCTCATAAATATAGATATCGAAAAGGATAAATTACCTTTTGAGAATAATCATTTCGATTTGATTATTGCTAATCAAGTTTTAGAGCATACTAAAGAGCTTTTTTGGATAAATCATGAGGTATTTAGGTGCTTAAAAGTTGGTGGTTATTTCTATGTTGGGGTGCCAAACATATTATCACTTCATAATCGAATCCTTATGCTATTTGGCTACCATCCTACTTGTAGTAAATCTATATCAGCTCATGTAAGAGGCTTTTCTCCCGAAGATATAAAACAGTTTTATAGAAATATAGCAGGAAGTTTTTGTACTATCGAAAATATTAAAGGATCACAATTTTATCCTTTTCCTAAAAAAATCGCGAGATTCTTATCAACTACATTTCCAAGCTTTGCTGTATCAAATTTCTTTGTTATCAAGAAAACGGGTGAGTACTCATCAGAATTTATAGATTGGCCTAAGAATAGCTGTTTAGAAACTAGGTTCTGTGCACAAAAAAATATAAATTGTATTGAAAATAGCTAAACCGTTGTTATTTAAAAGTTGAAAGACAATAAATATCAAGGGTTTAGCAAATGCATTATCATATAAAAGAAGTATTCTGGTCAAGTATTTTATCATTCTTAAAATCACAAAAAGGTATACATACTAATGATGAAGCGAAATTAAGATTGTTTATTGAAGCTGTATTTTATGTGTTACGTACAGGCTGCCAATGGAGAATGTTACCATTTTATTATGGTAAATGTAGATCAATACATAAGCGTTTTAAAGATTGGAGTGATAAAGGCATATTCTGTAGATTATTTAAGTCAGTACAAAACCCTGATTTACAAGAAGTTATGCTTGACTCAACAATAGCAAGAGCACATGCTTGTGCTACAGGATATGATAAAGATAATAATCAAGCAATTGGTAGATTAGTTGGAGGAGTAACCACCAAGATTCATGCTATGACTGATGCTTTAGGCAATCCGATAGAAATATTACTATCAGAAGGCAAAACTCATGATAGTAAAGTAGCTATAGACTTACTACAAAATGTATATAATACAAAAGTTATCGCTGATAGAGCATATCATTCCAATGAGATTAGGAAACATATTCAAAATATATCCTCTGAAGCTGTTATTCCTTGTAAATCAAATACTATAAACCCTATAGATTTTGATATTCAAATATACAAAGAAAGACATTTAATAGAGAATTTCTTTTCTAAAATTAAGCATTTTAGAAGAGTATTCTCTAGGTTTGATAAAACCATTTCAGCATATATAGGAATGATTAAATTAGCTTGTACTTTTATTTGGCTACGATGAAAATTTATTTTTGTGCACAGAACCTAATTATTTTGTTGGAGAGAGTTTATAAAACAAGCACATATTTTCCTTTAGTATGTGCATTTCGCATTTCTTTTAAAATCTCTGGCATTTCTTGAATAGAAAGAGTATTTATCAAAGGCAATTCTATAGAACCATTTTCGACTAGAGTTAGCATTTTTTCACCAACTTTTTTTAGCTGATTCTTTGCCTTGTCACCACCGTATCTATGAGCAGCACCTAAACTTAATTGGTGAAATGATAAATTCCTCATAAATACATCTTTATATTCGCTAGGTCTGACAACATCCAAAAGCTCTAAAAAATGACCATTAAAAGCTAACAAATCACTTAAAGCAATATCTGTACTTCTGCCACTAGTGTTCAATAATTTATCTATGCCATAGCCATCGGTGCAATCGATAACTTTTTCGATTAAATTTTTATCATTGTCGTTAATTACATGAGTTGCACCTAGAGATTTTACATACTCAAAGTTTTTCTCAGAACAGCTTACTATTATGTATTTAGCTCCAGCGTTTTTTGCTAGTTGAATTGCAAAGCTACCAACTCCTCCAGAACCACCAGATATAAATATATTATCTCCTTTTGTGGTATTTAACTTCTCTATCATTGCTCTATAAGCTGTCCAACCTGCACATGGGATACTTGCTTGTTGGGCAGCTGTTAAGCTTGTACTAGCTTTAATTATAGTTCGTGAGTCTTGGATTGCATATTCTGCGAAACCTCCATTAGCACGCATCATATCACCATGATAAAGAACTAAATCACCTTTATGCCACCCTGATACATCTTTACCAATTTCAATAACTTCACCACAGACATCTAGACCACATATCCATTGTGATTGAGGTTCTTTTCTCATAGAAGCCCATTGATTAATTTTAGCATCAACAGGATTTACTCCGACAGCGATAACTTTGACCAAAACATCTAAGCTTTTATCTAGTTTAGGAATATCTTTTTCAATATATTCAAAAACATTATTTTTATCATTGTATGAGATAGCCTTCATTTTACTTCCTTAAAAACTTTTCATTATCTATCATAATCATATTAAAATAAGATATTCAATTAAATAAGCTTTAATAAAAAATTTAAAGGTAAGATTTATGATTAAAAAAATAGTATTTTGTATATGTTTTTTTCTCTTTCTACTAAACTATAGCTTTGCTGATATAGATAGTAGTAATGATCCAATAAATGCTCCTTCTAATATTCCAAAAGTAGAAAGTAAAGGTTTTTTAAATGACTATATAGTGACTCCAATTACTGATGTAGCTTTATTGGCAACAGCTCCAATTGGTTCTTTTGTTGGTTTGTTTAAAGGAGCTTCAAAGTCTCAAGCTATCTTATATAATGGAGAGTATCATTCTGGAGATAGTGATATAGTTAATATCTTTGTAGCTCCTTTTGCAGCAGTAGGTTTTGCTTTGGGTGGGGCTATTTACATGACTTTTAAACTACCTGCAGATTTGATAAATGGTAAAACATTAGATTATTAAAGATTGATGTGCTTTTGAGTTTATATTTATGTAATGCTGAATAAATAATTATAATTTCTTAAATATTTCAAGCAAAGTCTAGCGTTAATAATAGTCTTGTTTTTCCATCTATAATATTTGGTGATCTATGTACAAGACCAGAGCCAGAGTTGCCTATCCAAGATTCGCCTTTTAGTAGAGCAACGTCACCAATATTGAGTTTTTGAATCTGTATCTCTTTATCTATAAAAGGATTATCAACTTTTCCTAATAGACTTCTATCAACATCTTGGTTATATAGCCACTCAGTTGCTGTACTTGAATAACTGGTAATAAGTCTACAAGGAACATGATCAATATGAAAACGAGGGCACATTGCTTTATTGATAGTAGCTAATCGTAGACCTGCTTGTTTTAAATCAAATAGATAACAAAACATATCAATAATATTTGCTATATCATCTATCAAATAATTTTTAAACGAAAAGTCTGGTAGTTGTTGAGATAGTAATCTATTAATATTTGTAGGCTTTATAATAGTACAAAGAGTAGATGCACTACTATCAATATCAAGGTAGTTTTTAGCTGATATAGATAGTTCATTCGAGAGGTTTCTTTGCCATATGGCAATATTAACATCATCTTTGTAGATATCAGATAATATTACTTTATCTTTAGATTCAGACTTACTACTTTTTACTAAATTATTCATAAACTTGACTATAAACGAATTATAAATGATTAAACTTAAATATGTTATATTATAACACTTTGTAATTGTCAAACTTTTAGAATATACTTATGAAAAATATACTAGTCATAATTTTAGCAGTAATAAAGCTTAAAGGTTTTTTAACTATCTCGACAAGTATTTGTTTTTATTTACGCTCATTAAAATCATTTAGCTTTTATATAAAACTGATAGAATTAAGCTATTAAACAATGAAGGATTTTTATGAAAATACTTTTTTACTCTACAAAAAAATACGATCAAGCTTATTTTACTGCACAAAATAGTCAACATATTTTAGAATTTAAAGAATACGGTTTAAATCAACAAACAGCAGATTTCGCAAAAGGATATGATGCAGTATGTATATTTGTCAATGATATTTGTGATGCTGATGTGCTAGATAAACTATATAGTTTAGGAATCAAGGCAGTTTTGCTTAGATGTGCAGGATTTAATAATGTTGATATCAATCATGCGAAGAAGCTAGATATCAAAGTTGCTAGAGTACCAGCATATTCGCCATTTTCGGTAGCTGAGCATACTTTAGCACTTTTATTGTGCTTAAATCGTAAAATTCATAAAGCATATAATCGCGTTAAAGAAAGTAATTTTAATATCGAAGGTTTAGAGGGTTTTGATGTTCATCGTAAGACAATCGGTATAATAGGTTTTGGCAATATTGGTAAAGCTTTTGCGCAAATTTGCTCAGGTTTTGGTGGTGAAATATTGGTTTATGATCCTTATGCTGATAGAGCTACAGCTCCAAGCTATGTAACTTTTGTTGACGATAAAAATAAACTATTTGCTGAGGCTGATATCATAAGTTTACATTGTCCATTAAATGCTGATACTAAATATATTATCGATGAAAAAGCATTGCAAATTATCAAACCTTCAGCATTTATCATAAATACTAGCCGTGGAGCTTTGATAGATACCCAAGCAATTATTAAAACATTAAAATCTAAATTAATTGCTGCTCTTGCTATTGATGTCTATGAGTATGAAAAAGATCTTTTCTTTAAAGATATGTCCGGTGAAATTATTAATGACGACCTTTTTGAAAGACTACTGACTTTTCCAAATGTTTTAGTCACTGCACATCAAGCATTTCTAACAAAAGAAGCTCTTGAAGGTATTGCAACAACAACTTTAGATAATGCCTCTATAATTGAACAATCAAAAATCAGTGATAACTTAGTATAACCTCTAATTAGGAAATATAATTAAAGAATATTATCTTTAAATGCTACTTTATATTTATTGAGCTATCACATTCTGTTATGAGTTTTTATGGTTTTGAATATACTCTAATACAATCTCATGATGATCTTTAGTCTTAAAGTCTTTGAAGACATGCAGTATTTTACCATCCTTATCAATAAAGAAGCTAATTCTATTGATACCATCGTATACCTTACCCATGAACTTCTTCTCGCCCCAGACACCAAATAGCTCAGCAACTTTGTGATCTTCATCACTTAGTAGTTGTACTGTTAGGTTATCTCTCTCTTCAAATTTCTTGAGGCGTTTTGGAGCATCTGGACTAATACCAAGAACTACAGTATCAAGCTCAGCTAGCTTATCACTAATACTACTTAGACCTATAGATTGAGTTGTACATCCTGGAGTCATCGCTTTTGGATAGAAGTAAATTAAGACATTCTTTTTACCTTTAAAGTCGCTTAATGATACTTCTTCATTATTTTGATTTTCTAGTTTAAAGTTTGGAGCTAATTGTCCTTGTTCTAGTGTTTTCATTAGTTCGATCCCTTTATTGTCTATAAGAATTTATACTATGATTTGTTACACTTTTCTATTTATTATAGCGAAATCAACATACACAATAATATCAATCTTATTGATAACAACCACATCTGCATATAAAGTATATCAGGATATTTAAGTAATTAGCAGTATTCTTAGCCGTCACTGTAATCACAACACTCTTTCGCTTAGATCAAGATATAGCTTTATAAATTGGCTTGCCAACATTATCAAGCATTACAAAACCACCCTAACATAAATTAGTTATCGCCCTCACTAAATTATAAAAGTTTGGTTTAGCATTGAGTTTGAAACTATTACTTTGAAGAAACTTTTCTTTGTATTAAAGTATTTATAATCATTGCTATAAGTGTAATTAATGCACCTATAGTTAATATATATGCTCGAGCTAGATTATTATTTGAGAATTTGATAGCACTGATTACAATCATTGGTGTCAGACCACCAAAGACGGCAAATCCTAAATTATAAGCAAAACCTATACCAGTGTAGCGAATATCTTGCTTAAATAAATCAATCAGCATCGCAGGTATATTGCCCCAACAAAGAGCTACCAAAATAGCACTAAGAACTATAGCGATGAAATAGAAATTTTGATGTGATGTGTATGTAGTATAAATTACAAAACTAAAAGCACAGGTAGCCAATATACTAACTAATAAAATCAAATTTCTACTAACTTTATCAGCAAATAAACCAACAGCCACACAAAGGATAGAAATAATAATCACACCAAGACTATTAATCCATGTGAAGTTATCTAAGTGAAGATTTAGAATAGTACTAAAATATGCCGGTAATAACAAAAGTAGTGTCACAAAACAAAGAGCACCAAATGACACAATAATTGTTGAATAGATCAAGTTCCAGCGATGAGTTAGAAGCATCTTTGTAATCGGTAGAGAAAACTCTTCATTCACAAAAGGATTAAATTCTTTGATATCAATAAGCTGACGTCTAAGATAGTATGCAACAAGCCCAAACAGACCACCTAAAATAAAAGGTATACGCCAACCGTAGGCAAGCATACTCTGACTTGTGAAGAACTCCAATAGTAAACTCTCAACTATAAACCCTATAGCTACACCAAGTATCAAGAATCCAAAAATCACCGCGGTCATAAAACCACACTTCTCAGGGACAGCCTCGCCAACATAAGTAATAGCACCAGGTATCTCACCACCAACAGATATTCCTTGAGCTATCCTACATAGTACTAACAATATAGGTGCCATAATCCCAATACTACTATAAGTAGGCAAGATACCAATCAAAAATGTTGATAAAGCCATAATTAAGATAGAGATTGTAAAAGTTTTTTTTCTACCATACTTATCGCCAAAATGACCAAAGATAATACCACCAAGAGGCCTAGCTAGATAGCCAACAGCATAAGCACTAAACGTGATTAGTAAAGATGTAATTGCTGACTGAATAGGAAAGAAAAGTTTAGAAATATAACTAGCAAGTAGAGCGTAGATAATAAAATCATAAAACTCAAGCATACCACCTAAACTTGATAGTAATAGTGCTTTACGTTGATTTTTTTGTAACATATTTATTATTAGATCCTTTGTATATTAATTACTTCATTCTAGCTAAGATATTATCTTTTACTATTAATTGATGGTGTAGAGCAGCAGCTATATGTAGTACTACTAGCACTAATAAAACTGATGCAAAGATATAATGATAACTAAAAATTTTGCTACCTAACTCAAAGTTTGGAGTCACGATTTCTGGAAAAGGTATCACAAAGAATATCTTCCATGGATAACCCATTAGCATCGAGCCAATAACTCCAGAAAAAGCCATACCAAATGCTGAGATATATAAGCCAAGATGCACAATTTTAGCGATAATTAATTGTAATAGTGGTAGCGGTGGGTTATATGGTGGCTTGATACTAAAAAGCTTAGCTATAACCAAAAGAGGTATCACAAAGAAAATTACTAAACCAAAAGATTTATGCAAGGTCATAATCCATCTTGAATCAAATAGATCATAAGCATAACCGAAGCCCAAAATAAGTTGAGCTATTATCAAAAAAGCCAATAAGCTATGTAGAACCCTAACAGATAGACTGTATTTCATAATTATATAAGTTAATAGAGTGTTTTTTGATTGTATAGTATTTACAAACTTTTGAGAAATATTTTAATCTGGAGTATGCCAAATCTTTCTAAATTCTTTGATGATTTGATCATGACGTAATAGAAAATCATCAGTATCGTATTTTTCATCATATTTCTGAGTTTTAACAACTCTTTTATCTTCATTGAGAATGATTTTATTGGTGATACTAAATACTATATCTGCGATAGGTTTGATGATTTTACCAGTCAAAAACTTACGGTAGTTTACTAAATATAGCTTTGTTTGATGCTCATTAATAGGTACAAAATAAACACAAATTTTAAGTTTATCAGCATTATTAAGTAACCAAAAGTTAGGAAAGATGTACTTTAGCATTAAGCGTTGGTTTTTTAGTGCTTCTATATATTCATTGCTTATATTTAGTTTTATATCTTGGGGGATTTTGTATCCTCTGCCGATAGATCTCTTATGCACAGTAGCTAAGTGAGTATAATCAAGTTGGTTCTCGATACAGTGGCGAATATTGTTATCCCATGTGTCAGTCAAAAGAGAGTACTTACCAGCAAAATCATTATATAGGTTTTGTGCAAATTCAAAAGCGTAGCTATTATCTAGTTCTTCATCAAAAATATTTATCCAAATCATGTCAGCGACAATTTTTGTTGGATAACTTTTTACTTGTAGTTTTGGGATAGCGCCTTGAGTTTCTGGTGTGTATATACATTTACCTTGTGTATCAAATCTAAAACCATGAAAAGGACAAGTTATAGCACCATCACATACTTTGCCTAAACTTAATTCTGCACCACGATGAGGGCAGCGATTTTCCATAGCTATTATTTTCTCAGCATCTTTCCATAAAACAAAATTTTTACCGAGTCTTTCTAGCTTGATAGGTTTAGATTTGATTTCTTTGATATGAGCTATAGCATACCAAGCTTTGGGTAAGTTTTTCATTCTATATGGCAAAATAATTTTTGTATAGGTGGAATTATACCTTAAGCTATTAGATAATTAATAATAATCAAATCTCTAAATAACCAATAAATATGGGTGCAAGCCAAAAAAATCAAGAGCTCATTGGTGGTTTAATACTTTTCTCAGCAGCTTTGTTAGCTATTGTTGTTAATAATTCGCCGCTAGCAAGCTACTACGGAATGCTTGAGACAATCAATGTTAAACTAGGAGTTGAGAATCTAGTTATTGACAAAGATTTGATGCACTGGATTAATGATGGTTTGATGGCTATATACTTTTTATATATTGGCTTAGAAATTAAAAGAGAGATAATCTCAGGAGCATTGTCAAAGCCTTCTAATATTATAATACCGGCTATAGCAGCTCTTGCAGGACTGGCTGTTCCGAGCTTGATATATTTATCAATTAACTATGATGCTAATATCACAGGTTGGGCAATACCTTCTGCAACAGATATAGCATTTACCTTAGGTATATTAGCTCTACTTGGTTCAAGAATCCCAGCAAAGCTAAAGCTATTGGTTGTTACAATCGCTATTTTTGATGATATAGCTGCGATAGCTATTATAGCTATATTTTATACCAAATCTTTATCTTTACTTTCGTTATCTCTAGGAACACTTTTTATCTTTGCGATGATTATTTGTAATAGAGTGTTTAAGGTTAATAGAAGCTCTGTATATGTAGTTCTTGGCTTTTTTGCTTGGTTTTGTACGATCAAATCTGGTGTACATGCGACTTTAGCAGGTTTTACTACAGCACTATGTATACCTTTTAGAGAGAATGATAAAGATTCTCCAGCTAATTTTATGGAAGACTCACTTTATCCTTGGATTATCTATTTTATATTACCAGTTTTTGCCTTTGCTAATGCTGGTATAAGTTTTACTGGGATGAATTTTTCGATACTGTTTGAACCTATTACACTAGGGATTATTTTAGGATTATTTATTGGTAAACAGCTTGGAATTTTTTCAATATTAGCAATTTTTAAGAAATTAAAATGGTTTAAATTAGGTGAATCTTTATCCAACCTGCAGCTATATGGTATAAGCTTGTTATGTGGTATTGGCTTTACTATGAGTTTATTTATAGGGGTACTTGCTTTTGATGACACTCATTTACTTAATGCTATAAAAATAGGTGTGGTTGTCGGCTCGCTTCTTTCAGGATTTTGCGGTTATATTGTTCTGAGATTTATCGTGATAAATCCTAACTAATATGATTTGATCTAATAATTTTAATATATAATAGAACTATGCTATGCCAGCTCTAAGTGCCTAGATGTTTGAAGTAAACTTACAAGATGATGCCTCTAAAAAATTCTGCTTAATGAGTTGGAACTCATACAAAATTGATTATAAAGATACAGAAACATTCAAAGCTTATATTAGGCACACTTACTTTAATTACAATGTTGATATCTTCTGTCTACAAGAAGCAGTACACCAGCATGATACTAAATTTCCTATCGATAAATTTGATATAAACTTTGCATCTAACATTGTGTTGCGTTCACACAACTATGGGGTGGCTACAGTTAGCCATTTCCCAGTGATAAAAAATGTCAAAATACTTACAACTCATCGTGAATCTGTTATAAACACACATAAAGCTTCTTTAATAACACATTTAAATATACAAGGCACAAAAGTTGTCGTTGTAAATATCCACGCAATAAACTTTAAAAGCAATAAAGTTTATGAATATGAATTCGAAAAAATAAAAGAATTTATCGCTCCTGAAAAATATAAGCATCCAATTATAATTGCTGGTGATTTTAACACTTGGAATAGAAAAAGAGTCAAGCTAATCAAAGATTTCTGTCGAGAATTTTGTTTTAAAGTAGCTTTTATCGATGAGCCTCAATTGGTTAAATCTTTCCAAAACAATCACTTGGACTTTGTTTTGTATCGAGGTTTGAATCTTGAAAAAGCAGCGGTACTAGATTGTAAAAAAATATCAGATCATAATCCGATTATTGCAGAATTTTGTATCAAGTAAATTTTTGACTAACCACCATAAGATTTGGTTTTATCATTGATGATGTCATAACACATATCTGTCAATTCAGCGACTGAATAGTTTTTAGGATTTATAGGCTTTTCAAAAGACATTCTAGCAATGCCAGGCTTAACAAAATCGCCTTTTTTACGTCCAAAATAAATACCAAAATTATGTGCTACGGGTATAATTGGTATGTTTGTAACAGTTGCTAATTTCATTGCCGAGCGATGAAATTTTGGATACTCTCCTACAGGAACTCTAGTTCCCTCAGGAAATATTACAATACTAAGGTTTTTATTTTCGACTCTATCTTTACCATCTTCGAGTACTTTCTTAATTGCTGAAAGCCCTTTAGATCTATCTATTCCTATTGCTTCAGCAAAATTATTAGCCTTACCGAATATGGGTTTCTCAAGTAGTTCCTGTTTCATGACAAAACAGCAATTGCGTACTAGACCATAAAATACAAAAGTCTCAAGCATAGACTGGTGCTTGGAAACATAAATACATGGATAGTCAGGAATATTCTCTTTACCATCTATTTTTACATATATTTGTAATAGAACAAGTACGCCTAGCCGATATAAGCAAGACCATATCCAACAGACAAAAAGTCTAACTTTCAAAGATGCGCCTAAAACTCCAACTAGATTCATTAAAATACAGCATAGAAGTAATACTATATATGCATATACCTTAAAAACTTGCATTCTTGCTACTAATAATAGATGAATTATTTTTTTCATCTGTTTACCTCTTTTAACCGTTAAACTCTTTAGTTTTCTCAGTTATAACTTTATGACAATAGCTTGTTAGCGTTTTTGAGTCAAAGTCTCTAGGATCTATTCTCTTACCAAAATCCATCCTAGCTATACCAGGTTTGATGACTTGTCCCCATTTTCTTGGGAAGAATCTACCAAAATTATGTGCAACAGGAATAATATATACATTAGCATCTGTTGCTAATTTCATCGCCGAGCGTTGAAATTCTGGGTATTCACCAACACTAACTCTAGTTCCCTCAGGGAAAATAACCACATTTATACCATCAGCTAAACTCTGTTTGCCATCTGTGACAACTTTTTTTAATGATTCTCTTGGTTTGTCTCTATCTATAGCAATACTACCTAAGTTTTTCATAGCAGGACCAAAAATTGGGGCATCAAAAAGCTCTTGCTTCATAATAAAATGACATTTGCCAAGCAAACCATAAAACATAAAGGTCTCAAGCATAGACTGGTGCTTAGAAACATAGATACATGGATAATCTTTATCTATATTTACACGCCCTGTTATGCGAATGAAAACTTGTAAAAAGACTAACATACCTATCCAATAAAGATAAGTCCATACATAGCAAACAGCCATTCTCCATGATAAAGGCAATTTAAAAAAAGCAAAAATATTTATAAGGATACTACAACCACCAATTACCGCAAAAGAGTAAAGCTGAAATGCTGTCATCCTTGCCCACATTAAAATATTCCAAATCTTTTTAAGAAAAGATTTCATTAAAGATTCTCCATAAAAATTTTTGTTTAAAAAATAACTATATAAATTTAAGCTACTAACTGAAGCTTAATTTTGCTTACAACATTATACACTTTTTAGAAACAGCTGCCGATAAAAATAGGCTTAATAATGAAAATAGATTAACTGAACAATAAAAAGATATTATTTTTCTAAATATTTTAACTTATCAGGAACAGAAGCCCAATTATCGGCATCTTCACAAGGTTCGCATTTTTCGACGATATTTGGCCAAATACCTGCTAGTTCTCGGTTAAGATCAAGCATTTGCTCTTCATTTTCGCTTAAATCATCACTAGATTTAATCGCATTAACAGGGCATTCAGGCTCACAAAGAGCGCAATCGATACACTCATCTGGATTGATTACTAGCATGTTTGGTCCTTCATAGAAACAATCTACTGGACATACTTCTACGCAATCGCCGTATTTACATTTGATACAACTTTCAGTAACTACAAATGGCATTTTATTAAATCCTTTCGTTTTTTACTATTTTTTTAAAGAAACCCACAAATTATAGCATAGATATTAAAAAGGTAAATATCATTCATTTTGAATAACTTTTATAAAGTAGTTCATCAGCATGATAATTATACAACTAAGTTTAATTTTTAATTCATTAGCTAAGATTAGAAATATTTATTAACAAGTGATACTATAAGATTAATATTTTACTAATATTTTGGTTAAAAAATGAAAGCTGAACTTGACCCGAGAAAACTTATTGCTGGAACAACTATATCAGTAGCTATCTTATTTTTTGTTACTTATCTTGTATCTATAGCTAATGGTCATAATACTTTATGTAATCCTTTTATTTCAGGTTGCTCCGATATTACTCATGCTGGATTTACTTCATATGAGAAATATATGCTCAAGGCAATTTTAATACCAACAGCAACATTGATGGCAGTGATATTCTTTTTTATTCAGAATCTACTTGTACAAATAAGTGATTATAGCAAAGCGGTAATCAAGCAAGGTAAAGTAATACTTTTTTTAGCATCAGTTGGTTGTATTGGTTTGATAATAGGTACGGCTGTGATTGATGGTCAAGATACGCTTATGAATCTACATCTAAAAGCTGTCGCAGTATTTTTTGTACTGATGAGTATTTGTCAAGTGTGGTACACGGTTATTGAATATAGATATTCCTCTAAGTTAAATAAAACTCCACTAATATTACGTAGAATAGCAATTTTAATAACAATCGCATTTTCAATATGGTCTGTATTTATGGATCAGACAACCGTTAATCATAATATCGTTGAATGGTGGGGTGTTTATGCTCTTATTTTCTGGTTCTGGACATTTTCTATTACTAAAATTAAGTAGCCTTTTAAGCACAATTGTCTTTTTATTTGTGATTCTCTAAACTTATTACTATCGTATCGCTAAATTAGCCTATATTTATTATGTCTATAGCATCATTATTTAGTAATCCCAGTCTTAACCAATATATAAATGATAACTCAGTAAAACTTGATAAAACTGCACAAGATCTCTTTGATAAAGCAGTAAATGATGAACTAAGTCATATGCTTAGCTCACCTAATCAGCTACAGCTTATTAGTCTTTTGCTAAAAATGATTAATGCTAAAAGGGTCTTAGAAATCGGTGTTTTTAGAGGTTTTTCAACATTGATTATGGCTCAAGCATTGCCTACTGATGGTAGAATAGAAGCTTGTGATATTAGTTATGAATATATCAAGCCATACAAGTATTTTTGGCAAGTAGCAAACGTTGAGCATAAAATTAATCTTAATATTGGACCAGCTTTAGAAACTTTAGAAAAGTTTGAGAAGCAAGCTAAGAAGTTTGACTTTGTATATATAGATGCTGATAAGCCAAACTGTATTGGCTACTACGAAAAAGCTTTAAACTTGATAAACTCAGGTGGGATTATTGCAATAGATAATGTGCTTTGGTCAGGTAGAGTAGCAGATGAGTCAAATAGTGAAGCAAGTACCCTTGTAATAAGACAGCTAAATAGCTTAATTTACAATGATAAGCGTGTAGAAGCTTGTATAATTCCGATTGGAGATGGTATAAATTTACTTAGGAAGTGTTAGCCTATTCACCAAGTTGGATATATGCTAGAGCTTTCTTAGCAGTTTCTAAAGCTTTGTGAGTATTTTGTGCTTTTGCTAAAACAACTCCCATACGTCGTCTACCATGTATTTCTTTTTTGCCAAATATTCTTATATCTACATTTGAATTAGCTAATGCTTTATCAATGCCGTAAATACTCGGATTAGTGGTATCTCCTTCAAGCAGTATTGCTGCAGAAGCAGATGATTGTAATGTTTGTATATCAGGTATTGGTAGCCCAAGTATTGCACGAAGATGTAGCTCAAACTCATTAATATTTTGAGATATAAGTGTAACCATCCCCGTATCATGAGGACGTGGCGAGACTTCATTAAAAAATACTTCATTACCTTTTATAAACAACTCAACACCAAAAAGTCCATAACCACCTAAGGCATCAGTGACTTCTTTAGCGATCTTCTGAGATTTTACTAGAGCGGTATTTGACATCTCATGAGGTTGCCAAGAAAAACGATAGTCACCATCTTGTTGGATATGTCCGATAGGATCACAAAATGAAGTACCATCTTTATGTCTAACAGTTAGAAGTGTAATCTCATAATCAAAATCTATAAATTGCTCTATAATTACACCTTTAGCATGACCTCGAGAACCACTTTGAGCATAATCCCAAGCTTTTTTAATTTCATTATGTTCTTTAACAATTGATTGACCTTTACCTGAAGAGCTCATTACAGGCTTTATAACAAAAGGGATTCCAATTGAAGGTATAGCGTCTAGATACTCTTGCTCGTTATTTGCAAATGCAAACTTTGATGTTGGCAAATTAAGTTCGTCGGCAGCTAAAGCTCTAATCCCTTGGCGATCCATAGTGAGCTTTGTAGCTTTGGCACATGGGACAATATTGAAGTTATGAACCTCTAACTTTACTAAGCTATCAGTATTTATAGCTTCAATTTCAGGAACTATATAAGTTGGCTTTTTTGCTAATACTAGTTGTTCAAGAGCATCAGCATTTAGCATATCTATAACATAGCTCTCATCAGCTACTTGCATAGCCGGAGCATTTTCATAACGATCTACAGCTATAGTGTGTATACCTAGTCTTTGAGCTGCTATTACAAATTCTTTGCCTAGCTCACCTGAGCCAAGCAGCATAATTTTGATATTAGAAACATTCATAAATGAGTAAAAGAAGTTTTGAGATAGAAATATATTAGCAGAAAAAAGCCAGTTTATTTATCATTTATAGGATAGAACTCTGCGATTTGTTTACCAAAATCAAGAGCATCTATTGTTGGTGAAGGTTGGCCAAGAGACCAAACCATAAAACCTGAGAAGTTATTGTAACTATTAAGGGCAGCGCCTTCATTGTCTCCTGTAATATATGCTGTTTGTAGCTCTTGAGGTGATACATAACTATTTTCTGCAGGAGCAAAATCATCACCAATAACTATTTTAGTCTTAGTATTATTAGCGGCTTTTAACGTATCTGCAGCTATCTTCATTGATAATGTTGGAGCCTCGTTTGGCCAGCCTGGAGCATTACGGTTATTATAGTTTTGTATTAGTAGTGCATCAAAGCAGATATTACCGCCACAAGCATTCATTGGTAGCATATCTTTGAAGATATTATATCTTCCACCAGTTGATGTCCAATATATAGAAGCAGGGATTCCTGTATCAACATATGTCTGCGGAGCAGCTGTTATAAAAAATCCTCTAGGGAACTTATCCTTCATGTTATCACTGTCAGCATATTCACGCATTTTGCCTATTAAATCCTGCATTTGATTAGTCCAGTTAGGATCAGAGCCGTTAATAGCATCACCCTCAAGGTCAAAATCAAAACCATCCATATTATTTTCAGCAAGATAATTGACAATATTTTTAGCTAATTCTGTATTATCACTTGATAATGATGGTAGCCAAGTATTATTTGCGCCACCTGTGGATGCTATAACTAGCCCCTCTTTAGCATGAATTCTTTTAACCGTTTCAGCAAAGTTATCTGGATTTACAGCATCAGCAAAGCCATTTACTTCATTCCCAGAAACTCTAACAAATCCTGGAACTATTACATTATAATAATCAGCGAATTGAGATAATTTATCAGCTAGCTCAGCACTTTGACCCCAAGTCCAAGTACCCCAGTATCCTACCATAGATCTCTCTGGCCAAGCGCCAGCAGGAGTGTAGTTTATACTATTACCATCTTTAAACTTACCATCAATTACAGTTAGGATATTTGCTTGATAGCTAGTATCATTATATTTGTAACCATCGGGCTTGATTGTAAATTCGCCCTTTGATGGTAGACTGATAGTATTATTGCCAGCTGTTAATTGCAGAGTGTCCTTGTAGCCGTTAGCATTTGATACTGTAGCTGTAATTGAAGCTGGATTAGTCCCTTCAGCATAACTAACATTCAAGCTAACTTGAGTAGGTTTAACGGCTTCAGCTTCAAAATTTATATTTAGATCAATATTGCTGCTATCTTTATCAATTATAATAGGATTAGGCGTTATATTTTTCGCAATATATATTTCAGAAGCATCAGAGCTTAAAACTTTTTCAGCTGAGACATCGTAACTTCCCTTGCCTAAAGTTATAGGCTCAGGATTATTTGGGTTTATAGTATATAATTCTGAACCAATTTTGATATTTAGCTTATTAATAGTTTGAGGTAAGCCTGTTGTTTTAACAGTAATATTAGCCTGTACCACAGCTTCGCATAGTTTCCAACCAGAGTCATCAGCGGGAGATGCACTAGTCCAATAGCTATCAACAAGTTCATAGATATTACCATCAAACTTAACAAAAGCTCCTTTACTATATCCTCCCCAGAATCCTCCCTCTCCATTAGGTATAAAATCTTTAACATCGCTTGGTATGCTATCACACTTTCCAGGTACTGGTGCCGGTTTAGTTTTATAAGTTAAGTTAATTGAGTTTGTATCTTTTGTCATTGCAAAAGAATCAGGTGAGATTGAGCCAGTATCTTTGCCACTTATACTAATTGTGTAGTTAATAGCTTGGGTATCAGAATATGGCAAAGTTATTTGGTTATTATTAACAGTATAAACTTTACCATTACTTGAGAATTCAATTTTTGCATCAGCTGGTAAACTATCACCAGTTAGATTTACAGAGATTGTTTTTTCAGCTACAGGTTGTGGACTAGGACCAGGGTCTTTACATCCTTCTGTCCAAGCTTCTTGCCATGCTGTACCTTTGCCAGGCTCATAAGCCCAAGCTGCTGAAGAAGAGCACCATCCTGGGATATTACATACATAGCAAGATCCAGCATTATTGACTTCTTGTCCTTGTTGATAAGTGGTTCCGGCCTTATAATCGACTGCCGCAGCATAGCTTGTAGCTCCACATGCTGTCATTAATGTAGTTAATAATAACTTTCTGTACTTCATAAACTGCCCCAGTTAATTTCTCTAATTAAATGTTATTATGATTTGTGACGGGAAGCTTACCAATAGATAAAATTAGAGTAAATTGTGGAAAATTAATAGCTGCTATCATTTTTTCATAAGAGCTTGCTTATAATTTGTAACAAGTTTATGCATATGTAGTCAATCTAAGTAAAATTAAATTCACCTAGAGAATGTAATATTATTATTAGCATCAATATCAACAACTATTTTATCTTCAGCTTTAAACTCACCATCTAGAAGTTTTAGAGCCAGAGGGTTTTCTAAGTTGTTTTGGATAGCTCGTTTAAGTGGTCTAGCACCAAATACAGGGTCAAAACCAGCATCAGCTAATTTATCCATAGCTTTAGCAGTTACTTCTAAGCCTATATTTAGATCTCTTAGACGTTTTTCTAAACGCTTAATTTGTATCTTAGCTATTTCAGTTATCATCTCTTTATTTAGAGGTTCGAAGACAATTGCATCATCAATCCTGTTTACAAATTCCGGTCTGAAGTGGCTAAGTACCATTTCCATTACAGCATCTTTGACTTTGTCATAGTCTTGACCTTGCATTTCTTGGATTCTATGTGAACCAAGATTAGAAGTCATAACTATTACAGTATTTTTAAAATCTACTGTTCTACCTTGACCATCAGTTAGTCGCCCATCATCTAATACTTGTAGCAATATGTTAAATACATCTGCATGAGCTTTTTCAACCTCATCAAGTAAGATCACAGAATAAGGTTTTCTTCTAACATGCTCTGTCAGATAACCACCTTGCTCATAACCAACATATCCTGGAGGAGCTCCGATTAGTCTAGCTACAGAATGTTTCTCCATAAACTCAGACATATCCACTCTAAGCATCGCATCTTCATCATCAAATAAGAACTCCGCTAATGCTTTTGTAAGCTCAGTTTTACCTACACCTGTTGGACCTAAGAACATAAATGAACCTATAGGTCTATTTGGATCTGATAATCCAGAACGAGATCTTCTCACAGCATTAGATACTGCTTTTATTGCTTGGTCTTGGCCAATTACTCTCTTATGTAGGAAGCTTTCCATATTTAGAAGTTTATCTTTTTCTCCTTCCATCATCTTAGATACAGGTATACCCGTAGCTTTAGAAACTACATCAGCAATTTCATTTTCTGTGACAGATGTTCTTACAAGTTTATTTTCAGAAGGTTCTGCTTCAGTATTTTCAATTTGTTTAATTTGAGCTTCAAGTTCTGGTATCTTACCGTATTGTAATTCTGCCATTTTGCTCAAATCGCCAGCTCTTTGATACTTCTCAAGCTCAAATTTGGCTTTTTCAAGTTGTTCTTTAAGTTTACTAGCCCCTTGTATTTTCAGCTTCTCAGCTTTCCAAAGCTCTTCTAGTCCTTTATACTCAGATTCTAAGCCTTTGATTTCAGTCTCTAGTATTTCTAAACGCTTCTTAGTAGCCTCATCTTTTTCTTTTTTTAGCTGCTCACGTTGCATTTTTAGTTGGATAATTCTACGGTATAAACTCTCCATTTTTTCAGGTTTAGAATCTATTTCCATACGAATTTGGCTGGCTGCTTCATCCACTAAATCAATAGCTTTATCAGGTAGTTGTCTATCTGTAATATATCTATGCGATAAAGTAGCAGCACTCACAATAGCAGAGTCCGTGATATTTACACCATGGTGCAACTCGTATCTTTCTTTCAGACCTCTAAGTATAGCAATAGTATCTTCAACAGTTGGCTCATCAACTAGCACTTTTTGGAATCTTCGCTCAAGTGCAGGATCTTTTTCAACATACTCACGATATTCATCTAAAGTTGTTGCACCAACACATTTTAGCTCACCTCTAGCTAAAGCTGGTTTAAGCATATTACCAGCATCCATTGAGCCTTCTGCTTTACCTGCTCCAACCATAGTGTGTAACTCATCTATAAATAGAATTACATTGCCTTCTTGTTTTGATAATTCTTTTAAAACAGATTTTAATCTCTCTTCAAAATCTCCTCTAAATTTAGCACCTGCTAATAATGCACCCATATCTAGAGATAGAACTTTTTTACCTTTTACACCTTCTGGGACTTCATTATTAACTATTCGTTGAGCTAAGCCTTCTACAATAGCAGTTTTACCAACACCTGGCTCACCTATAAGCACAGGGTTGTTCTTAGTTCTTCTTTGTAATACTTGTATAGTTCTACGGATCTCACTATCTCTACCAATAATAGGATCAATCTTTCCTTTTCTTGCTAGATCTGTTAGATCTACTGTGTATTTGTCTAATGCACCTTTCATATCTTCTTGATTTTGACTACTCACTTTTTCCCCTCCGCGATAATCATTGACTGCTTTTGTAAGTTTTTCTTTTGTTATACCAAACTTGTTATACAGTCCTATTAAACTTTTGTCTTCTAAAGTGGCTAATAAGAAAACTTCACTTGAAATAAACTCATCGCCATTTTTATTAGCAAGCTCTTGCATCTTATGTAATGTAGCTATCAAATCTCTAGATGGAGCTACTTGAGGATTACCTTCTCCAGATAGTACCGCAACACTATCAACGATATCATTGACAGCTTTTATAAAGTTTTGTGTATTGATGCCACAAACACTTAATATTGCTATTGCAACACTATCATTTTGTTCCAAAAGAGCTTTTAGCATGTGTGCTGATGTAAACTCAGTAGCTTTTTGCTGAAAAGCATAAGATTGAGCTTCTGCTAATGCTTCCTGTAGTTTTATTGTAAATTTATTTATATCCATTATTTCCCCCTAAGAAATAGTATCTGTTATATATTTAAGGATACTTTGCTGTTTTTCAAGTAATAAATTAAGCTTATTGGAAAAAAAATATAGATAAGTTTTAATGTGTTTTATTGGTGCTTTTAGTTTTGCATTCTTCACGAATAATAAATAGTACTTGTAGCTTGATATCAAGAGTTCTAAAATACAATCCTAAATATTCTACTAATTTATAAAATGAATATATTACAAAATACTTTTACTGGTTGGAGTAAAAGAGAAGTTCGCTGGTTAATTAGTTGTATAGTATTAACTATTCTAGCAGCATCTATCAGTGGAAGTAGTGCATTTATACTAATATTTTCTGTTATCAGTATTACAAATTTAATATTAGCAGCTAAAGGAAAAGTTTTTAATTATGTTTTAGGGCTTATAGCAGCAGTTATGTACGCTGTAATCTCATATCAAAACCAAGTTTATGGTCAATTACTTCTTGCGGTACTTTTTTTGTGTCCAATACAGTTTTATGGTTGGTATAACTGGACTAGACCCAAAAACACAACTAAAGAAAAACATATAAAAATCAAAAAATTAACGAGATTACAGTTTATAAGTATTTTGGCTTTTATAGCTGTGGTATCGACTATATATGGATACTTTGTTTTACATCTATATTTTGGTCAAAATGTGGGGTTGGTTGCAGATGCTATTGTTGAAGTTACTTCAATTATAGCTTTTATACTTACAGTATTGTTATTTAAAGAGTTTTGGATACTGTGGTTAGCTGTAGATGTTTTGACAATTTCAATTTGGGTTGATGGAATTTTGGACTCAGCAATTACCATTGCGATTATTCCTGTTATCATTACAAAAGTTGTAGCATTAATAAATGCTATATATGGTTATAGTAGTTGGAGAAAAATTTATAAACTTCAAAAAACAGCTTAGAAAATCTTTTTAATCAGCTGGAGTAACTTTTTGTATATGTATACTAGTTTGATAAAATATAGTTACAAAACTCTCAAAAGGAGCTAATATGTCAATTATAAAAATGACAAAGAAAGAGAAAAAGAATACCGTTCCAGTGCATTTAGAAGTTGATAAAAGTGTACTTGATGAAATTCTTGAGTATCTGAAATGGGCAGATATAGAAGATGAAGCTGATTTTATAGAGCAAGCTTGTAGCTATATATTCAGAATAGACAAAGACTGGAAAAAGTTTAAAAAAGACCATTTTGAAGCCACGGGAATAAAGCTTGTAGATAAAAAAGAAACCGAGCTTGACGTTGTTAATCAGATGGTTGGAGAAGGTGAAGGCATGGTTAATTTAAAGGATGATAAAAATCTAGGAAAGAAGTTACAGAAAAATCTAAAAAGGAGTGATAAGTAAACTTACTATTTTAATAAGTCTTATATTAATAAATGATAGTAGTTGCTTTTTTAATTACTTTGACAAAACTTTTTATTAGCTGAGCAGTTTTAGTTTTAAAATTGTTAAATTATTGTTCTTTGTGCCAAAAATGTAAATATAGTTATCTTTTACACTTAGGGTGTATGATTTTTTTATATTTGGAATATTTTTTATTACAGCGACTTGTTTTAAGTCATATGGGTTTGTTATATCAACTATGCTTAGTGCTCCAGTATTTTCTTGTTCAAGAGGTAAAAAAGCATAATTGCCACTGATTCGAACCCGGTTGGCTTTAGCTGACTCTGCTGAGCATGTATGACTTAGTTCTTTAATATTTTTTGGATCAGTAATATCAAAACTAGCTAGTCCGCCACATTTATTACCCCAAAGAGCCATAAATAATATATTAGTATTTTTTGTAGTACTAGGACACATTTGCAGATAGTATGGTTCTGTTAAGGTTTTGGTATGCTTAATATCTTTGGGATCAGTAATATCAAGTACCTCAACAGAATTACTAAAAAATCCTCCAACTATAGCATATATATGTTTGTTGTATTTTTTAATATAAATAGCTTCTGTACCTTTAACAGTGTTTACTGAATTTATTAACTTTGGTTTATTATTTGTTATTTCAATTATTACTAGCTTATTCGTAAGAGCAGATGTTGCCGCAACGTATATTTTTTTATTTTGAGTATATACTTTATTGTGCAGTAATGAAAATTCACCACTAAATCCAGGAACATTATAACTTTTGATAAGATTGATATGACTAGGATCTGAGACATCTAATAAGTATAAAAAACCATTTCTACCTACAACAACTAAGGTATCATTAATTAAGTCTTGCCCTTCAACATCACTCATTATTTTTTTCTCAGGCTACCAATGATCTAAAATCTTAGGATCAGAAGGGTTACTAATATCAAGAGATGTAACTCCACCTCCACGCATTGTTAAAAACATTACATTAGGGTATTTTTTGTATATTCTTGATATGACCACATAATTGAAGTTTTTATTATCATGTATGGTTTTTACTATACTATAGTCGTTAAATATATTTTGTGCATTTGACCTACTACAGATAAAAATAAAGACTAGAGCTAAAAATATAATTTTTTTCATATTATTTTAGTTTTTGATTTCATATCTTTAATAAAGCTACTAAGTTGTATAAGCATTTTATTTTTGTCAGAGATATTATTTTGAATTATTTTCACTATTGCAGAACCAGAGATAGCACCGGCAGCACCAGCTTTAATAGCTTGTTGTACCTGTTCAGGTTTAGAGATACCAAACCCTAAAACTGGTTTAGGAGCTTTATATTCTCTAAGTTTAGCCAATACATCCTCGACGGGCATATTTGCTGCAGTTTCTGTTCCTGTTACCCCAACCCTCGATAGTAAATATGTATAACCACTACCAAGTTCAGAAATTTGCTTAAGAGTAGCCTCATTAGCATCAGGTGGAGCTATAAATATTTGTGCTATACCAACTTTTTTAGCAATATCACGAAACTCTTTAGATTCATGAGTTGGTACATCAGCAATAAGTATAGAATCAACACCTGCATCTAAACATTTTTGATAAAAATTCTCTATACCATTTGCATAGACTAAATTAGCATAAAGTAGTAATCCAATAGGAATATGAGGGTATTTAGCTCTTATTTTTGTGAGGATATCAAAACAATCTTTAGGAGTTACTCCACTCTCCAGAGCGCGAATATTTGCCTCTTGAATTGTTGGTCCATCTGCCAATGGATCAGAAAAAGGTATACCTAGTTCAAGAGCATCAGCACCAGAGTTAACTAGAGTATCGATAATCTCGAAGGATAGTTCCTTATTAGGATCACCAATTGTTACAAAAGGTATAAAAGCACCTTCATTTTTTTTCTCTAAACTTGCAAAAAGGGTTGTATATCTATCCATTATTAAATCTCTCCCTTTTCTTTTAAAATATCATGTACTGTAAAAATATCTTTATCACCACGTCCAGATAAATTAACAACCAAAAGTTGCTCTTTATCAGGATTGTCGTAAGCAAGTTTAAGAGCATGTGCTAGAGCGTGAGATGATTCTAGAGCTGGGATAATTCCTTCTTTTTTACAAAGTAATTTAAAAGCATCTAACGCTTCATCATCTGTGGCAGATGCATATTCAGCACGACCTATTGCTAATAAATGAGCGTGTTGAGGTCCAACAGATGGGAAATCTAGACCAGCTGATATTGAATATGACTCTTCAATTTGTCCATCAGAATTTTGCATTAGTGGTGCTTTCATACCGAAAAATATACCAGTTTTACCGTGCTTAAGTGGAGCTCCATGCTCACCTGTTTCGATACCTTTACCAGCCGGTTCTATACCTATAAGCTTGACATTTTTTTCATCAATAAAGTCAGCAAACATACCGATAGCATTAGAGCCGCCACCAACACAGGCGATCACAGCATCAGGTAATCTACCTTCTTTAGCAAGGATTTGTTGTTTGGTTTCTTCACCAATCATTCTTTGAAATTCTCTAACAATTGTCGGAAAGGGGTGAGGTCCTGCTGCAGTTCCTAGTAGATAGTGAGCCTTGCTATAGTTTGCTGACCAATCTCTTAGAGCTTCATTACAAGCATCTTTAAGTGTTGCTGATCCACTATGCACAGGTATGACTTCAGCACCCATTAATCTCATTCTAAAAACGTTAGGGCTTTGTCGCTCAACATCTTTAGCTCCCATATATACTCTACATTTTAGATCTAGTAATGCACAAGCTAAAGCAGTAGCAACACCATGCTGACCAGCTCCAGTTTCTGCAATTATCTCTTTTTTGCCCATTCTCTTGGCTAGTAGAGCTTGACCAAGTACTTGGTTAGTTTTGTGAGCGCCACCATGTAGTAGATCCTCGCGTTTTAGGTATAGCTTGGTTTTTGTGTTTTTGACTATATTTCTAGTTTTTGTAAGAGCAGTAGGGCGACCTGCATACTCTTGCAAAAGCTCTTTAAATTCTTGCTTAAAAGATTCATCTGTTTGTGCTTTTATAAATTCTTGCTCGAGTTGATCAAGAGCTGGGACAAGTATTTGTGGTACGAATTGACCACCATACTCACCAAAATAAGCATTTAGTTTTGACATTTAAATACTGTGATTAAATTTTAATGCTTATATTATCGCTAATATTTACCCTAAAGGCTAGAGCTTGTCCTTTCAAAAACTTTATAGTTACTTTTTATGACATAATTATATGTATAATAGCTTTATTTAATGATGGATATTATTAAATATGAAAATAAATAAACTACTAGTATCTGGTGGGATTCATGGAAATGAGTATACAGGGATTTATATTGTTAAGCGTATGAAAGAATACCCACTAAAAACTAAGTCCATAGAAGTTATACCCTTATTAGCAAATCCAGAAGCTTTTAGGCTAAGCAAAAGATATAAAGATAAAGATTTAAATCGTTGTTTCTCTACTGAAGATTTACAAAACACTTCATTGAGTAGTTATGAGAACCAAAGAGCAAGAGAAATTAACAAATTATATGGTACAAAATCAGACTCTCCGATTGATTTTTTAGTTGACTTACACACAACTACTTCAAACCTTGGTAAGACTATTATTACTGATGGCAAGAATCCATTCGTTAATAGGCTATGCGCGTATTTAGTAGAGCAAGTAGATGGTCTTAGAGTTATTAAGCATGAAAGCATTACTAGTGTAACAATGAATAATATTGCTCCAATGTCTTTAACTATAGAAATAGGCGCTGTTAATACGAGTGTTTATGATCCTAATGCAATTGATATAACTACAGAGATTATTAATGAAATAATAAAGTTTATTGAGTTATCAAATAGTGATAATATACCTGAAGTCAAACAATGCAAAGCGTATGAACCAATTAAAACTATTCATTACCCAAGAGATAGTGAGGGTAATATCAACGCGGTAATTCATAAAAACCTTCATGGTAAAGATTTCCAGGCTATTAGTTTCAATGATTCTATTTTTGAACTAATGGATGGAAGTGATAAATTACTAGATATTGCGGAAGAATGGTATCCTATATTTATAAATGAATCCGCATATTATGAAAAAGATATTGCATTTTATTTAGCAAAAGAAGTAGATTTTTATGCCGGTGATTAAGAGTAAAGTTTAAAGTTTGTAGATGGCGGAAAATTTTTTTTCTAAATAATCAATATAGTATTTGGCATTTAAATGTTCACCACACATATTATAGATAATTTCATCAGCAGACTTTAGGCTACCAAATTGGTGTATATGCTTAGTTAAGAAGCTTAGTATAAGTTCTAGTTTATTTTCTCTAATAGCATTATTTACATCAAAATCTTTATTCATATAGTGAAAAATCTGTGAAGCATAGGCACTACCGAGAGCATATGTTGGGAAGTAACCAAATAACCCAGCTGACCAATGCACATCTTGTAATATTCCATCAGAGAAATTATTCGGACTAATACCCAAGTATTTTTGATATTTATCATTCCATAGCTTTGGTAACTCTCTAACATCAATATCTTTCTCAAAAATTTCTTTTTCTATCTCAAAGCGTACTAATATATGTAGAGAATATGTTAATTCATCTGCTTCTACGCGGATTAAGCTAGGACTAACTTTGTTGATGGCTTTATAAAACTCCTCTTCATTAGTACTAGCTAAGTTTTCTCTAAATAAGTTTTGTAGCTCTATATAATTTCTATCCCAAAAAGCTTTATTTTTACCAACTAGATTTTCATAAAATCTTGATTGTGATTCATGTATGCCCAAGCTAACTCCTGTACCTAGAATAGTATCGTAAATATTATCGCTAATATTTTGCTCATACATTGCATGACCAGTTTCATGAATAGTACTAAATAATGAAGATGTAAAAAGATCTTCGATGTAGCGTGTTGTCATTCTGACATCATACTTATTGAAGTTCAAAGTAAATGGATGAGCACTCTCTTTTAGAATACCGCTATCAAAGTTAAATCCTAGTTGTTTGGCTATTTTGTGAGAATACTCTTTTTGCTTATCAATATTATATGGTTTATCAATGCAGCTAGTATCAACTTGAGTAGAGCTTTTTATTTTTGCTAATAGAGGGACAATTTTTTCTTTTAGACTCTCAAAAAAAGGCTCTAGTTTTGCAACAGTCATACTTTCTTCATAATCATCAAGCAGTACATCATAAGGATGTTCGTTATAGCCAATTCTTTTTATATACTTTTTTTGATACTTTATAATTTCTTCTAAATATGGAGCAAATGCTTCAAAGTCATTATCTTTACGAGCTTTTGTCCAAATATTTTGAGCTTGTGATAGTAACTTATTGTATGTAACATACTCATCTTTAGGTATTTTAATTAGCCTATCTTTTTGCTTTGTTGTTAGATATACAATTCTTTTGTTAATCTCATCAAGCGCGGATAAGTTGTTATTTAAGTACTTTAAGCAGCTAGTTATTTCTTCACTATTAGTTATTTCATAAACTTTTTCGCTGAAAAATCCAATAACTTCAGATGTAGTATTGATTGAGTTTTTGGGCGCCTGTGTTTCTAAGTCCCAGTGCATTAGAGAAATTGCGTGATTATATTTCTTCTTTTGAGATAGTTTGTCCTGAAGTATTTGGAGTTGGCTTTTGATTTCGCTCATTTTTTTCCTTTGCTTGCTGCTTTCTTTCATTAGAAATAGTACGTCTTAATAGAGTATCATATATTGGTTTTTGATGATGAATATATGTCAGCATAGATGCGCTAAAGCAAGTTATCATAAGAGGAAGTAAAAGATGGAAATTCCAAGTCATTTCCATTACTAGCACAATACCAGTCAATGGTGCGCCTACCGTTGCAGTAAATAAAGCACTCATTCCAGCAACAGCAAAAACACCTGCATCAATATTATATTGAGGAAATAGTTGAGCTATGCATAGGCCATAAGCAAGACCAAAAACAGTACCTAGAGCAATCATCGGTGCAAATATACCACCTGTAACACCCGTCCCATATGAGAAAATAACCCCAGCAAAACGAAGTACAAAAAGTACTAAAAGCATCTTGATTGATAAATTATAATCAAGAGTATTTGCTATGACGATATAGCCACCACCAACAGCATTTGGTGATATGATCACGCCAATACCAAAAATTACACAAACAGTTATGACTAAAGTCCAGTATCTTTTTCTTGAGCCTTCTGAGAAAAAGTTTGCCACTTTGATTAATGATTTGTTGAATAGTAAGCCAAAATAGCCAAATATAATTCCCAAAACCATAAATAACCAAAGAGTATTTTGTGGTACTGCGCTGAAAGTTTCTACGCGTATTGCTGGTGGATTACCCATAATGGCTCTAGAGATAACTGTACTCATAATACATGCCACTAGCACACACTTTATTGCCGAAACACTAAATCTAAACTTTCTATTCATCTCTTCAATAACAAAGATAATGCCAGAAAGTGGGGTATTAAAAGCAGCTGCTAGCCCAGCCCCGGCACCAGCAGAGATAACAGCATTAGCATATTTTGTAGTAAGTTTAAATTTATCAACAAAAAATTGTGCTAATGCTGCAGCCATATGAATTGATGGCCCCTCTTTACCTAAACTTAAACCTGAGCCTAATGAAAAAAGTCCACTTATAAACTTCACAGGCATAACTCTTTTACGTATCTTACGACAGCCTTTTAAAGCACCTTCAACCTCCTGGATACCACTACCGCCAGCTTCTTTCGCAAATTTTCTAACGATAAAAATCGAAATTAATACCATTACAATAGTTAATGATATTGACATGCTTATCTCAATAAAAATATTACCACCACTGAGAGAAAAAAAGGCATGCTTAATTTTAAAAATAAAGTCTAAAAGTAGCTGAAAAGCTGTCGCTAAAAGACCAATCATAGTACCTATAACAGCACCAGAGAGTACTAGCACCCAAATGTGTCTATTATTCTTATAGTATGTATCTAATACCTTATTACTCATTGTAAATATAAGGTTGGCTTGCAAGTTAACACAAATTATACATTTTTGAAAGTTTTTAAAAAGAAAAAGTTAACCAAAGTTCGAGAAATATTACTTAGGTGATATTTTTTTGTTATTGAGTTTGCTAAATCAGCGGATTTTTTCTCATCGCCAAGCACGCCGATACGAATTTTTATCTCTGTAGAGCGACTATTAATATTGCTTAAGTCTATACTAATACTTTCATCTTTTTGTAAAGCTTTAATTGTAGCTGATTTAGTATTAAAGGTTTGACTTATTAGTTTATTTCGACTATCCATTTGTATAGTCTTGATTGTAGCATTGTACACACTTCTAATATCCCTAGGGACTTCGATTATATAGTTACCATTTATATAATATACTGTGCCACCAGCAACTACAGCTGTACCAATTAGAACAGCGGCAACAACACAGCTATTAAGAGAAATTGCAATTATTATTGATATTATAATTAGGTAAAGTTTTTTTCTGTACATTTTTAAGAAGCTTTATGTACAGCTGCTTGGATCTGATCCATTAATGTTGATGACATTGCTTGATCGCCGAAAGTACCAAATTTGATTGTCACCTTAGTAGCCTGATCTGTCAATCTTTCAATTTTGACGCTAAAACTCGTGCTATCAATCTTAGTAGCACCTTCAATATCGGCATTTTGCTTTGTTTGATCAAGATCTTTTGATACTAGAACAAAGTCATTATTGTCATTAATAGCCTTAAGAGTGGCTTTATAGACAGCTTTATAGTTGCCTTCTATATTCATAGAATAATTTCCATCAATGTAGGCAACTGTGCCACCACCAACAGCTATTGCTGCAACAATACAACTATTCAGGATTAACGCCGAAATAGAAATTGTAGCGGCAAATAAAGCTTTCTTTAGAAAAGTCATTATAGTAATTACCTATTTAATTAAACATTCTTTTGGATTTGATCCATTAATGTTGCTGACATTGCTTGATCACCAAAAGTACCAAACTTAATTGTAACTTTTGAAGCATTATCAGTAAGTTTTTCTATTTTAACATAAAAACTTGTTGAGTCTACTTTAGTGCTACCATTAACAACTGCATCGACAGAAGTAATAGATTTTTTAGTAATAACAAAATCATCATTGCTTTGAACAGCTTTTAAAGTGGCATTATAAATATCTTTGACACTACCGCTCATATTCATTGAATACTCACCAGAAATATATGCGGCAGTTCCACCACCTACAGCTGCACCAACAAGTAACCAACAACTACTTAAAGATAAAACAGAAGCTCCTAATAATACCGCGATTAATACTTTTCTTAATTTCATATTTTTTTTATCCTCGTTTTATATTACAGTAATAACACAATCGATATTATACTTGCTTTTAAGTTAAGTCAATTACTTATTTGATATAAATCTTTGAATACGTTGAAGAAAATTAAAGAAGCTTACTAAACCTTTGTATGTTAATTATTTGTGATACAGCAAAAAGTATTTTAATCAGCTAATTTTTACCTAAAATATTTGCTTGATATAGATTGATAATAGATTACTTGAGTAATATATTGTTAACTTTGCTAACGAGAAATTAGCATATTAAAGGCTATGGTTTTAATATACTAAGTTCAAAGTTATTATTAATCTTTATACATGGTTTTTTATTGGTAGGATAAATATGATTCACGTTCTTGATTTTTGTACTATGGTTATTAATCTTTTGTGTACTTTTTTGTTGGCAGGACTTTATGTTATTGGTTGGCCTGTAGGTATAGTTGGCTTGATTATGAGTGCGGTATTATTTTCTATAAGTGGCTTATATGCTGATGCTATGTTACAGATAATTCTTTTATTTAGCTTTGGATATGGTTGGTATAGTTGGCAGCCTAATTTTAGTCACAAAAAGATAGTTGTTCATAGACTTAAAATCATTGGTTGGTTAAAAGTTCTAGTAAGTATTGGGGTGTTTGGCTTGGTGGTTGCACAATTACTAATATACTATACAGACTCAACAACTCCTTATATGGATGGTTTTACAAGTGTGGCATCACTTGTTTGCGTTTTTTTAGCAAGCAGAAAAATAATAGATAACTGGATGATATGGATGGTTGTTGATTCTACTTATGTACTGTTATATATGTATAAAGATTTACCATTTGCTGCTATTACTACATTTATATATCTAATTGTGGCAATATACGGCTATATTCATTGGAAAAAATTAATGTACAAATAGATGATACTAGATGCACACGTTCATACAGATAAATACTCATTAGAGGATTTAAGTAAAGTAGCTATAGAGTGTCGAACTTATAATATAAAGCTCTTATCTGTTGCAATGTGTGTCCCTTCGTATATTTCTATAAAAGCCCTAAGCGATAAGTATGATTTTATTATTCCATCATTTGGCATTCATCCATGGAAGGCAGATATATATGCACAAGATTTAATATCTTTAGATAAATACTTGTTTGAGAGTAAATATATAGGAGAGATTGGTTTAGATAAGAAATTTTTGGATTATGCTGCCTCATTTAGAGATCAGCAGCAAGTATTTGAATATATAGTCTCACACAGAGCCGTAGATAATAAATTACTAAATTTACATACAAGTGAAGCAGAGCTAGAGGTTTTGCAAATTTTAGAAAGATATAAGCGCCATAGGTTTATTGTCCACTGGTATGCAGGAGATCTTGAAGTATTGGACAAATATTTAGCACTAGGTGGCCATTTCTCAATTGGTGTTGAGATTCTATTTAGCGAACATATTAGAGAGATAACTAGACGAATACCTTTGGAGAGGATTTTGACTGAGACAGATAATCCTTCATCATATTCATGGCTTTTGGGTAAAGAGCAAAATGATGGCATGCCAGCTTTATTATTTAAGGTGATTGATAAAATATGTGAAGTTAAGCAAATTCCTAAAGATATTTTTTTAAAAATCTTAGAGGAGAATCAAAAAAATATTTTACTTTAGCTAAATCTTGATTTGCTTAGTTATTTTTTTTGATAGATACTTTTAGTTATAATGTCTAAAAGTTATAGGTGTATCATGCCATTGTATCCAGAAATAGAACCATTTAATCAAGAGTTTTTAAAAGTTTCAGATATTCATACAATATATTTTGAAGAGTGCGGAAACCCTAATGGAAAGCCTGCTGTATTTATTCATGGTGGTCCAGGAGGCGGTATTCAACCAAGTTATAGGCAGTACTTCAACCCAGATAAATATCGTGTAATATTAGTAGATCAGCGAGGCTGTGGTAAAAGTACGCCATTTGCTGAGCTTAAAGAAAATACAACGCAAGACTTAATTCAAGATTTTGAAAAAATTCGTAAAAAATTGAATATTGATAAGTGGATGATTTTTGGAGGATCTTGGGGTAGTACTCTAGGGTTGGCTTATGCTCAAGCCTATCCAGAGGTTGTAACAGAGCTTGTTCTTAGAGGTATATTTCTTGGGCGAGAAAAGGAGTTATCATGGTTGTACCAGCATGGTGCTAGTATGGTATTTCCTGATATGTGGGAGAAATATATAGAACCTATTCCAGTAGAGCAGAGAAAAGATTTTATATCAGCATATCATTCAATACTTACAGGTGATGATGAAAAGCTTAAACAACAAGCTGCTATAGCTTGGAGTGTTTGGGAGGCATCAACAAGTAAATTATTCATAGATAAGAAATCTATAGATAGGTATGCAGAGGATAAGTTTAGTTTAGCCTTTGCAAGGATTGAATGTCATTATTTTAAAAACAAATTATTTATACAAGAGGCTCAGTTATTGAAAGAAGCTTATAAAATTAAGGATATCCCTGGTGTGATAGTGCAAGGTCGTTATGATATGGTTTGCCCAGCAGTAAGTGCTTGGGATTTGCATAAAGTATGGCCAAAGGCAGAGCTAGATATTATCGCAGATGCTGGCCACTCTATCAGCGAACCAGGAATTCTAGAGGCTTTAGTCAGAGCAACAGATAAATTTGCAGATTAATATTAGCAGTATAGTTTCTCATTTCTAATTTATTTAATTAGGCAATCAATACCGCCAAGGCTATCAGGTAATAAGCACAGCAGTATTCTATCATGTATTATAAAAATTAATTTTTTGCTATAAAAAACTTTTATTCAATATTATTGGGATGTTAGACTCAGTTCCAACACTTAATTAAAAGTGTAATTAAAGAGGTGCATTGGTTATATCTCTAGTGTTAGGTGCATAAACCCCTGTGATCACTAGGATAGATAGAACTAATGCCGAAAGATTATCCAAGTTTATGATTGGTAGTCTTGGTTCTGATATTGAAAGGTAGCAGAACTGTCATGTCGTTTAGAAAAATGTATCGACGTGGAGTGCTTTAGTTTGTGTATGTATTTCTCAAATTTTATGTTCTCTCGTCTGATATATAGCTATTAGATAGGAGAGCTAATATGTCAGAAACAATTGTTGCTAAATTTGGTGGTACAAGTGTAGCAAATCAAGAAAGTATTAGAAAATGCGCTAATATAGTTAATTCAGATAATAGAATAAAATTAGTAGTTGTAAGTGCTCAGTCAGGTATCACAAATCTATTAATTCAATTAGCAAATAATAAAGATAATTCAAAAATAGAAAAAATTATAGGACAGATAGAATCTATAGTTAATCCTATATTACAATCTATTAATTCTGAAAGTGTGACTACTTCTATAAGTGATATGATTGCTGAGCTTAGGATGTTCGCAAACATGGCTGCTTATTTTAGTGGTAAGCAACTATCAGATTCTATCTTAGCTTTTGGAGAGATTATTTCATCTTTTTTAG
Organism: Francisella hispaniensis FSC454; assembly: GCF_001885235.1. Classification (NCBI taxonomy): domain Bacteria; kingdom Pseudomonadati; phylum Pseudomonadota; class Gammaproteobacteria; order Thiotrichales; family Francisellaceae; genus Francisella; species Francisella hispaniensis. The sequence continues at coordinate 1,860,993 of NZ_CP018093.1, read as the reverse complement.
TTGCTAGCGTTTTTAATCAAAGTGGTATAAATACTTATCATTTAGATTCAAGAAAAATCCTTAAGACAAATAGTGATTTTGGTTGTGCTAGCCCAAATTTATCAGCTTTAGAAACTAATGCTATTGAGCATATTTTACCTAAAATAGATCAAGGATATGTTTGTGTTCTTGGAGGGTTTATTGGTTCAGATGCTCATGGAAATACTACAACTTTAGGTAGAGGATGTGGCGATTATTCTGCAGCTTTATACACTCAAGCTATAAAAGCGACTCAACTAAAAATTTATACGGATGTAACGGGTATTTATCAGGCTGATCCAAGAGTTATTCCTAAGGCTAGCTCTTTGCGTACGCTAGGATTTGGCGAGGCTGCAGAGTTGGCTACTTTTGGAGCTAAGGTTGTTCATCCTAAAACTTTTTGGCCAGCAATATCCAGTAATTTTGATATTTATATTGGTTCAACTTTTCAGCCAGAGCTTGGTGGTACTTTAATTACACAAAAAATCGATTACGACAGAAACATCATAGCTGTAGCAGAAAGAAAAGCTCAAACTCTACTAACTATAAAAAGCTTTAATATGTTTGGTTCCCAAGGTTTTCTAGTAAAGGTTTTCAGTATTTTGGCTGACCATAATATTGCGGTGGACTTGGTTTCCACTAGTGAGGTAAGTGTTGCAATCACTTTAGATAAACTAGGTAGTCATTCTATGGGTGATGATTTAGTTACTACAGAGCTTTTAAAAGATCTAGAGTCTATAGGTAATGTAAATATCAAAGTTGAAAATGATTTATCTTTAGTTAGCGTAGTTGGTACTAACTTGCACCAAATAAATGGCGTTAGTGGAGAGCTTTTTAGTAGCCTTAAAGACTACAATATTAGGCTTTTTAGTCATGGCGCTAGTGAGAATAGTATATCTATGCTTGTCGCTAGTAAAGATGCTCAAAAAGTAGTTAATAATGTTTACAGTAGTTTTTTTAGCTAGAGGAGACAGCGATGAGAGTAGCTATAGTTGGTAATGGTAAGACAGGAGCTGCGGTAGCGGGACTGTTGCCACAACATGAAATATCAGGGGTATATGACTCAAAAAATGTATTAACAACAGATGCACTACAAAATGCAGATGTGGCAATAGTTTTTGTTAATGCAAAAGTATTGCAAGAACTTTTACCGATATTACTAGAGGCAAATACGCCTGTGGTTTGTGGTACAACAGGATATGACTGGGATCAGAATTTTATTAATTATATAAACCAAAACCAGAAGACTTGGGTCGTTGCTAATAATTTTAGTTTATCTATGGTGGTTGTGAGAAATATTTTGGTCTCATTGGGTCAGCTAAACCAATTACATGAAAATGCTGATTATTCAATTACAGAAAAGCATCACATACAAAAAGTTGATATTCCTAGTGGTACGGCAGTATCTTGGAGAAATTGGTTAAATATAGGAGATGTATCTATAGAGTCTATGAGGGAGGGAGACATAAAAGGACAACATCAAGTTAAGGTAAATGCACAGCATGAAACAATTGAGTTTAAACATACTGCTCATGATAGAAGCTTGTTTGCTGAAGGGGCTATATGGGCAGCAAGAGAAGTGTTTCAAAGAGGTATTACTGGATTTGTTTATTTTGATGAGCTGGTAGGAGAGAGATTATGTCTATAGATATTAATAATAGATTATATACTGCATTAGTTACCCCAATGTTTGAAGATGGTTCTATTGATTGGGTTAGCTTTGAAAATTTATTAAGAATGCAGGAATACCAAGGATGTGGGGTTTTAATACTTGGTAGTACAGGTGAGGCTTTAGCTTTAGATTTTGATGAGCAGTGTGAGGTTGTAAGATTTGTTACTGGTTTAAATCTTAATGTTCCAATTATGGTAGGAGTCGGTGGTTTTCAGTTAACTAAACAGCTTCAATGGATAGAGTTTTGCCAGACCCAAAGAGTTGATTGCTTCTTGGTTGTTACTCCACTTTATGCAAAACCTGGATCAGCTAGCCAAACTAGTTGGTTTAAGGCAGTTTTGGATAAAGCAGAAAGACCTTGTATGCTTTACAATGTTCCTTCAAGAACGGGAGTTAATTTAGCAGAAGAGGTTTTAATAAATTTAAAAGAGCATCCTAATCTTTGGGCATTAAAAGAGGCTTCTGGGGATGTAAATAGGTGTGCTCGTTATCATGATTTAGCGCCAAATTTAGTTATATATAGTGGAGAAGATGGACTATTACCAGAATTGGCAAATGTTGGTGCTAAGGGTCTTGTTTCAGTTATATCTAATATTTGGCCGGAGCAAACAAAAGAGTACGTTAGACAGAGTCTTGCTCATGAAATAACACTTGAAGATAAAGCTGTATGGGAAGCAGCAACTAGATCTTGTTTTAGCGTTGCAAATCCAATACCTGCTAAAGTATGGCTAGCACATAATGGTTTAATAACCACAAATACTTTAAGAGCTCCACTATTAGCTGATGAGCTTCAGGACTTAAGTTTATTAATAAGCGCTGATAGCTTAGTTAAAGATTGGTTTAGTCATATATAAAGAGAAAGAGGAGACAGATTTATAATGGATTGGAAAAATACTATTGAAGAGTTAGAAGCAGGAAGACTAAGAGCGGCGATACGGTTAGAAAATGGTGAGTGGATTGCAAATCAAGATGTTAAGAAAGGTATATTAGCAGCTTTTAAAGCTGGACATAATGTTGAGCTTTCAGGATCTTATTCGGGATTTGTTGATAAAGATAATTTACCAGTCAGAAATTTTAGTGTAGATGATGGTGTTAGATTAGTGCCAGGCGGTTCATCTGTTAGAGCAGGAGCTTATGTAGCACCATCTGTTATTATTATGCCTCCAGCTTATATTAATATAGGAGCATATGTTGACTCTGGGACTATGGTTGATAGTCATGCTTTGGTTGGATCATGTGCTCAGATTGGTAAGAATGTACATTTATCGGCAGGAGTTCAAATAGGCGGTGTTTTAGAGCCGATAGGGATGAATCCCGTGGTTATTGAGGATGATGTGTTTGTTGGCGCGGGTGCTGTGATTATAGAAGGTATAGTTGTAGGAAAAGGTGCTGTTATAGCGCCATCTGTTGTTTTATCAAAAGGCGTAGCTGTTTATGATGCTGTGAATGATAAGGTTTTACCAAAAGGCTCAAAAATTCCAGAAAATGCAGTAATTATTCCAGGGAGTAGACCAATTAGGACTAGTTGGGCTCAAGAAAATGGTCTTCAAGCTTATTGCCCAATCATTATTAAATACAGAGATGAAAAAAGTGACGCTTCATTAACTTTAGAGGAAATATTAAGGTAGTTTAATGAATATAGAAGCTCATAGAAATAATTTAGAAAGCATATGTAAAGAGAGTGAAGCTCCCTTTTTTTATTATGATTTAGACATGTTAGAAGCTCATGCTAAAGAGTTACAGAAACTACCAGTAAAGTTATGGTATGCACTAAAAGCAAATCCATTATCTAGAATAATTAAAGTCTTCGATGAGCAAAAAATTAGATTTGATGTTGCTAGTATTGGTGAGTTAGATCAAGTTCTAGCTCAAGGGGTAAATCCTAAAAATATTTTACATACTGGCCCTGCTAAATCATATTCTCAATTAGAATATTTTCTAGCTCAAGGCGTTAGAATTTTTGTAATCGAGAGCATAAATCAATTTAAAGATTTATCCGACCTTGTAGAAAAAAATAATATAAATGTTGAAGTTCTTTTAAGGGTTCAGCTTATGTGGAATGATCAAGAAAGTAATGTTCTTGGAGGAGGTAGGTGTGTAACTCCTTTTGGATTATCTATAAATGATTGGAAAGACTTTTTTAATAGTACTCCAAGTATTTCTAATAATATGTCTATAATTGGGATGCATTGTTTTCAATGGGGAAATATTCTTTGCTTAGATAAACTATCTCAGATATGGAAGACAATAACAAAAGCTTTACTGGGTTTAAGTGAAGCTATTAATGTTTCTTTAAAAGTTATAGATTTAGGAGGTGGTATAGGTGTTCCTTACAATGCTAGTCAAAAATCGGTATCAATAAATGATTTAATATCTTGTTTTGAAGAGCTTAAAAAAGAGTTTCCTAACATAGAGTATTGGTTGGAGCTTGGTAGATATGCGGTAGCTGAAAGTGGAGTTTATTTAACTAAAGTTGTCGATAGAAAATCAGTAAATAATATTAATTTACTAGTAACTGATGGTGGTGCTCACCATTTAGTCAGACCAGCATTAACTGGAGAGAGTTTTCCAATAGAGTTACTTAGAGAAGAATCTGGTAGCGAGACTAATGACTTTCAGATCCATGGACCTTTATGTACAAGCTTGGATAAGGCTGGCATTGCAAGCTTACCAAAAGATATAAGGCTAAATGATTATTTAATATTTAAGCAAACTGGAGCATATGGTTTTACTGAAAGTATGCCTTTCTTCTTATGTCATAATTTACCAGCGGAGATAATTTTTTATAAAGGGCAGCTTCATACAGTTAGACAAAGTAAGAAAGCCTCAAGTTGGTTGGTATGAAAACAAGGGTCAAAAAATGTTAAAAATTAGTAACAAGATAAATAGTATTGTAACATCAGCTACAGTTGTAATGTCTGAATTAGCAGAGGAGTTAAAGCGGCAGGGAAAAGATGTAATATCCCTTTCTATCGGAGAGCCAGGATTTTTCTCACCTGATTGTGTCAAAGAAGCTGCTAAAAAGGCTATAGATAATAATATTACTAAATATCCTCCAATAGATGGAATCCCTGAATTAAAAGATGCCATAATCAAAAGATATAAACGAGATTATGGTTTAAGTTTTAATAAATATCAGATTTGTGTGACAAGTGGCACTAAGCAAAGTATACATAATATTTTTACATGTATTTTTGATGATGGAGATGAGGCTATATATTTCGCGCCGTATTGGGTGTGTTATCCAGAACAATTAAAATTAGCTGGAGCAAAATCAGTTATAGTAAAGACTCATGCCGAAAACAATTTCCAATTAGATATTAAAGAAATTGAAAAAGCTATAACGTCTAAAACAAAAGCTATTATTCTCAATTCACCTAATAATCCTACAGGTGTTTTATATACAAAACAAACACTAGCCTCTTTTACAGAGATGATTAGAAAGTATCCAGATATATGGATTATTTCAGATGAAATATATGATCAGACTTTATTTGATGATACAGCTATTTCTTTATTACAGATTGCTCCTGATTTATCAAATAGATTTATTGTAGCAAGTGGTATGTCTAAAGGTTATGCTATGGCTGGTTGGAGAGTCGGTTATATTATAGCTCCAGAAACCTTAAAGAATGCTATAACAAAACTACAATCGCAAACTACTGGAGGTGCTTGTTCAATATCTCAGATGGCTTCTATAGCAGCTTTAGCTTTAGATAATAAATATTTAGAGAGATATACATCTATTTATAAAGAAAGGGTAATGTATGTTTATGACTATTTAAAAAATGTAGAGGGGATTGAAATAGTGAGACCTTCTGGAACTTTTTATCTTTTTCCAAAAATAGAGAAGTTGCTACAAAAAACTTCATTTAAAAATGATATAGAGTTTTGCTTGGCTTTATTAAGAGATCAGGCTTTAGCTATAACTCCTGGAAGCTACTTTGGTTTGGAAAATTATATAAGAATAAGCTGCGCAGATGATTTAAATATTTTAGTAGATGCAATGACAAGATTTAGTTTATTTATTGAAAAGAATTAATTAAATAATTTTTTGTATTTTTTTAGAAGGGTAATAGTTGTTTTATTTTTGTAGAACTATCTAAATAACTAATAAAAGGATAGAAAATCTTATATAAAAGCTCATTTTCAGTATTGATTTTGTAGATGATTATGTAGAAAGTTAAGGAAGATAGAAAAAGTTTTAAAAAAGTTGCAAAAAGTTTAATTTTTTTTAAAAAAGTACTTGCGTTGTTGATGAGTGATGTGTATTATATGTCTTCACCGGCTGACGAGTGATGTTAGCGGTTTGAAGCTAAGGTTTCTAAGGTATTTAAGAGATATATTATATACAAACACTTTGTTAAAGAATTTGAGTAATCAGTAGTTAGAGTCAGAATTTGAGAATTAAACTGAAGAGTTTGATCCTGGCTCAGATTGAACGCTGGTGGCATGCTTAACACATGCAAGTCGAACGGTAACAGGTCTTCGGATGCTGACGAGTGGCGGACGGGTGAGTAACGCGTAGGAATCTGCCCATTTGAGGGGGATACCAGTTGGAAACGACTGTTAATACCGCATAATATCTGTGGATTAAAGGTGGCTTTCGGGCTGTCGCAGATGGATGAGCCTGCGTTGGATTAGCTAGTTGGTGGGGTAAGGGCCCACCAAGGCTACGATCCATAGCTGATTTGAGAGGATGATCAGCCACATTGGGACTGAGACACGGCCCAAACTCCTACGGGAGGCAGCAGTGGGGAATATTGGACAATGGGGGCAACCCTGATCCAGCAATGCCATGTGTGTGAAGAAGGCCTTAGGGTTGTAAAGCACTTTAGTTGGGGAGGAAAGCCTTAAGGTTAATAGCCTTGAGGAAGGACGTTACCCAAAGAATAAGCACCGGCTAACTCCGTGCCAGCAGCCGCGGTAATACGGGGGGTGCAAGCGTTAATCGGAATTACTGGGCGTAAAGGGTCTGTAGGTGGTTTGTTAAGTCAGATGTGAAAGCCCAGGGCTCAACCTTGGAACTGCATTTGATACTGGCAAACTAGAGTACGGTAGAGGAATGGGGAATTTCTGGTGTAGCGGTGAAATGCGTAGAGATCAGAAGGAACACCAATGGCGAAGGCAACATTCTGGACCGATACTGACACTGAGGGACGAAAGCGTGGGGATCAAACAGGATTAGATACCCTGGTAGTCCACGCTGTAAACGATGAGTACTAGCTGTTGGAGTCGGTGTAAAGGCTCTAGTGGCGCAGCTAACGCGATAAGTACTCCGCCTGGGGACTACGGCCGCAAGGCTAAAACTCAAAGGAATTGACGGGGACCCGCACAAGCGGTGGAGCATGTGGTTTAATTCGATGCAACGCGAAGAACCTTACCTGGTCTTGACATCCTGCGAACTTTCTAGAGATAGATTGGTGCCTTCGGGAACGCAGTGACAGGTGCTGCACGGCTGTCGTCAGCTCGTGTTGTGAAATGTTGGGTTAAGTCCCGCAACGAGCGCAACCCCTATTGATAGTTACCATCATTAAGTTGGGTACTCTATTGAGACTGCCGCTGACAAGGCGGAGGAAGGTGGGGACGACGTCAAGTCATCATGGCCCTTACGACCAGGGCTACACACGTGCTACAATGGGTATTACAGAGGGCTGCGAAGGTGCGAGCTGGAGCGAAACTCAAAAAGGTACTCTTAGTCCGGATTGCAGTCTGCAACTCGACTGCATGAAGTCGGAATCGCTAGTAATCGCAGGTCAGAATACTGCGGTGAATACGTTCCCGGGTCTTGTACACACCGCCCGTCACACCATGGGAGTGGGTTGCTCCAGAAGTAGATAGCTTAACGAATGGGCGTTTACCACGGAGTGATTCATGACTGGGGTGAAGTCGTAACAAGGTAGCCGTAGGGGAACCTGCGGCTGGATCACCTCCTTAACGGAAATACGAAAGAATAAGAAATAAGCTTTAACTGCTGTTCAAGTGATTTAGCATAGTGTTTGTAGGTAATGTATTTTAGTGTGAATAGAATACGGGTCTGTAGCTCAGTTGGTTAGAGCGCACCCCTGATAAGGGTGAGGTCGGTAGTTCAAGTCTACTCAGACCCACCATTTTAGGTTTAGTTGGGGCCATAGCTCAGCTGGGAGAGCACCTGCTTTGCACGCAGGGGGTCAGCGGTTCGATCCCGCTTGGCTCCACCAATATTTTATTTACATGAAGATAGAGATATTTAACAATTTAGTATAGAAATAGACTTAAGAAAATAAGTGCAAGCGGTGGATGCCTTGGCATTCAGAGGCGATGAAGGACGTGATAATCTGCGATAAGCTTCGGTTAGCTGGTAAATGAGCTATGACCCGGAGATTTCCGAATGGGGGAACCCACCTGACACAAGTTAGGTACTCACTCGATATAGAGTGTAGAGCGAACGAGGGGAACTGAAACATCTAAGTACCCTTAGGAAGAGAAATCAATTGAGATTCCCGTAGTAGTGGCGAGCGAAGTGGGAAGAGCCTGGTATGATATAGTCTTAATTATAGTAGAACAAGTTGGGAAGCTTGACGATAGAGGGTGATAGTCCCGTATACGAAATAATCAAGATGGAACTAAGCATACGAACAAGTAGGACGGGGCACGTGGAACCTTGTCTGAACATGGGGGACCATCCTCCAAGGCTAAATACTCCTGAATGACCGATAGTGAACTAGTACCGTGAGGGAAAGGTGAAAAGAACCCTTATAAAGGGAGTGAAATAGAATCTGAAACCGCTTGCATACAAGCAGTAGGAGCATGATTTAGTCATGTGACTGCGTACCTTTTGTATAATGGGTCAGCGAGTTACTTTTAGTGGCGAGGATAACTGAATAAGGGATCCGTAGCGAAAGCGAGTTTTAATAGGGCGACTAGTCGCTAGGAGTAGACCCGAAACCGGCGCGATCTATCCATGGCCAGGTTGAAGATTAGGTAGTACTAATTGGAGGACCGAACCCAATACTGTTGCAAAAGTATGGGATGAGCTGTGGATCGGAGTGAAAGGCTAATCAAGCACGGAGATAGCTGGTTCTCCCCGAAAACTATTTAGGTAGTGCCTCGTGTATAACTCATTGGGGTAAAGCACTGTTTCGACAATGGGGGTTTTACGACCTTACTGACTCGATGCAAACTCAGAATACGATGAAGTTCGATCACGGGAGACACACTGCGGGTGCTAAGGTCCGCAGTGGAAAGGGAAACAGCCCAGACCGCCAACTAAGGTCCCAAAGTCATAGCTAAGTGGGAAACGAAGTGGGAAGGCCCAGACAGCCAGGAGGTTGGCTTAGAAGCAGCCACCCTTTAAAGAAAGCGTAATAGCTCACTGGTCGAGTCGGCCTGCACGTAAGATTTAACGGGGCTAAGCTATGCACCGAAGTTGCGGAATATATTTAGTATATTGGTAGGGGAGCGTTCTGTAAGCCGATGAAGGTGAATTGAGAAGTTTGCTGGAGGTATCAGAAGTGCGAATGCTGACATGAGTAACGTAAAATAAGTGAGATTCTTATTGGCCGAAAACCCAAGGATTCCTACGCAATGTTAATCAACGTAGGGTAAGCCGGCCCCTAAGGCGTAGCTGAAGAGTGAAGTCGATGGGAAACAGGTTAATATTCCTGTGCCGCTTATATGAACGAAGGAGGGACGGAGAAGGTTAGGTAGGCCTGGCGAATGGTTGTCCAGGTGAAAGTATGTAGGTAGAGGTGCTAGGCAAATCCGGCATCTTGTTAATCTGAGATACGAGACGAAGTCAAACTTGTTTGACGAAGCTATTGATACCATGCTTCCAGGAAAAGCTTCTAAGTATATTGTATAAGCGACCGTACTGTAAACCGACACTGGTGGGTAGGTAGAGAATACTAAGGCTATGAGATAACTCTGGTGAAGGAACTAGGCAAAATGACACCGTAACTTTGGAAGAAGGTGTGCCCTTGATGGTGATGAGACTTGCTCTTTGAGCTGTTGGGGGTTGCAAATACCAGGTGGCTGCGACTGTTTATCAAAAACACAGCACTCTGCGAAATCGTAAGATGAAGTATAGGGTGTGACGCCTGCCCGGTGCTGGAAGGTTAATTGAAGGGGTTAGCGCAAGCGAAGCTCTGGATCGAAGCCCCAGTAAACGGCGGCCGTAACTATAACGGTCCTAAGGTAGCGAAATTCCTTGTCGGGTAAGTTCCGACCTGCACGAATGGCGTAACGATGGCCACACTGTCTCCACCAGAGGCTCAGTGAAATTGAAATCGCTGTGAAGATGCAGTGTACCCGCGGTTAGACGGAAAGACCCCGTGAACCTTTACTACAGCTTTGCACTGGACTTTGAATATTTATGTGTAGGATAGGTGGGAGACTATGAAGCAGCTACGCCAGTAGTTGTGGAGTCGACCTTGAAATACCACCCTTGAATATTTGAAGTTCTAACTCAGGAGAGATTCGAGGACAGTGTATGGTGGGTAGTTTGACTGGGGCGGTCTCCTCCTAAAGAGTAACGGAGGAGTACGAAGGTGCACTCGGTACGGTCGGAAATCGTGCCAAGAGTATAAAGGCAAAGTGCGCTTGACTGCGAGAGTGACGGCTCGAGCAGGTACGAAAGTAGGTCTTAGTGATCCGGTGGTCCCGAATGGAAGGGCCATCGCTCAACGGATAAAAGGTACTCCGGGGATAATAGGCTGATTCCTCCCAAGAGTTCATATCGACGGAGGAGTTTGGCACCTCGATGTCGGCTCATCACATCCTGGGGCTGAAGCAGGTCCCAAGGGTATGGCTGTTCGCCATTTAAAGTGGTACGCGAGCTGGGTTCAGAACGTCGTGAGACAGTTCGGTCCCTATCTGCCGTGGGCGTTAGAGATTTGAGAAGAGTTGCTCCTAGTACGAGAGGACCGGAGTGAACGAACCACTGGTGTTCCGGTTGTTTCGCCAGAAGCATTGCCGGGTAGCTACGTTCGGACGGGATAAACGCTGAAAGCATCTAAGCGTGAAGCCTCCTTCAAGATTAGATCTCTCTGATGAAAATCAGTAAGGAACGTTGGAGACTACGACGTTGATAGGCTGGGTGTGGAAGTACAGCAATGTATGAAGCTTACCAGTACTAATGATCCGAGAGACTTAAGTCTATTTCTATGCTGAATTGTTAAATATCTTTATAACCCCAAAACACAGTTTTGGCGATGATAGCTTGTAGGAACCACCTGATCCCATTCCGAACTCAGAAGTGAAACTACAAAACGCCGATGATAGTCTGGCATTGCCCAGGTGAAAGTAGGTAGTCGCCATCTTTTTCAATTCAAAGTCTTACATAATAAGCACGAATCAATTAGCCTTAAATTAACATAGGGCTTTTTTGTCGTTAAAATATTTTAATATCACAAAAAAGATATACAAGATGTACTACATTATGACAAAGGTAATGCTGTAGAAAATATAGTTAAACTTGTATTTGAGACAATAATGAATACCGAAAGAAGCCAATAAAGCCAATGGTTGCTACAAAGACTAGCTCAAGGAATTAACAAATACTGGAAGCTTAAGATTCCACAAGAAGCAGCTTCTGGCTGGTTTGAGGTTTTAGAAGATAAAGTCTCGAGGACTAGAAAAATATTAACACTAATTGAGTGTGAAAGAGTTATAGATATACAAGATGTACTACATTATGACAAAGGTAATGCTGTAGAAAATATAGTTAAACTTGTATTTGAGACAATAATGAATACCGAAAGAAGCCAATAAAGCCAATGGTTGCTACAAAGACTAGCTCAAGGAATTAACAAATACTGGAAGCTTAAGATTCCACAAGAAGCAGCTTCTGGCTGGTTTGAGGTTTTAGAAGATAAAGTCTCGAGGACTAGAAAAATATTAACACTAATTGAGTGTGAAAGAGTTATGGATTTGATTAGTGAAAATATTCAAAAGTATAAGGATAGTAAATAAGCTATATAATAATTTTAAAAATTTTGTTCCCTATTGACTAAAAACTAGGTTATAGTTCCTCTTTTTATAGAAATTTTATATTTTTACTTTGATTTTATAATAGAATCTTTATATCTTTAATATTTATAATCTATAGCTATTTTAAGAGTAGTATAAAAATAACAAAAGAGGTTGATATGATTATTCTTTCAGCATTAGTAATGTTAGGTCTGGCTGTATATATGACTGCTACACTTATATTCCCAGATAAATTTTAACTTATAGGAGTAAGTTATGATTTCTAAATTTGTTTTATTTGCACTATTTATAGTGACAATTACTTTAATAACTAAACCCTTAGGTAGCTATATATTCAGGGTTTTTAATAATGAAAGAACTTACCTAGATTGGTTAGCAAAGCCTTTTCAAAGAGTATATTTATTAGTACTAGGCGAGAGTTCAAGAAAAGAGCAAACGGCAAAAGCTTATTTCTTTAGTTTAGTAAGTTTTTCAGTTATGGCTTTTGTGTTTGTTTTTGTGATATTACTGTTACAAGGCATATTACATTTAAATCCTCAAGAAATTAAAGGAATGAGTTTTTCTCAAGCATTTAATACAGCAGTTAGTTTTATTACTAATACAAACTGGCAGAGTTATAGTGGTGAGACTAGTGTAAGCTATTTTACACAAATGCTTGCTCTTGCAGTACAGAACTTTGTTTCAGCAGCTGTTGGCTTAAGTGTTGCAATTGCATTAATAAGAGCTGTAGCAAGGCATGAGGCAACTACAATTGGTAATTTTTGGAATGATCTTGGTAAGGGAATATTTTGGATTTTATTACCAATATCTATAGTGATTGCTATAGTATATATTTTCCAAGGTGTCCCACAAAATGTAATGGCGTATCTACATGTACATACATTAGCAGGTAGTGAGCAAATAATCCCTCAAGGACCAATAGCTTCACAAGAAGCTATAAAGTCGCTAGGTACTAATGGTGGAGGTTTCTTTAATGCTAACTCTGCGCATCCATATGAAAATCCAACTGTCATAACCAATTATATCCAAATGGTTTCAATCTTTGCTATAGCAGCTGCGCTTACATATACATTTGGTAAGTGGGTTGGTAATACTAAGCAAGGGTGGTTAATATTTGGTGTAATGTTTGTATTATTTATAATCTCTTTAGTAGTTATGACTATATCTGAATTGCATGGACTAGACTTTTTACATAGCAAAGATATTCAAGATATCTATGGTCAAGTTGGTCACTTATCAAATATGGAAGGAAAAGAAAGCCGTTTTGGTGTGTTTTACTCTACTTTATATAATACTGTTTCAACTTCTGCATCAGATGGTGGTGTTAATAGTGTACTTGATAGTTATTCACCATTAGCTGGAATGATGGCAATGCTTAATATGGCGATAGGCGAAGTTATATTTGGTGGTGTTGGAGCTGGTTTTTATGGTTTCTTTATGTTCTTGATGTTGGCGGTATTTATTGGATCATTAATGATAGGTAGAGCTCCTAGCTTTTTAGGTAAGCGTATAGAAGCTAATGATATGAAGTGGACGATGTTTGCTTTATTGATATCTCCATGCTGTGTACTAGTATTTACTGGTTTAGCTGCAGTTGTTCCGAGTGTTCATCAAGCGTTGACTAATAGTGGTGCGCATGGTTTCTCAGAGATATTATATGCATACATTTCAGGAGCTAATAATAACGGTAGCGCATTTGCTGGACTATCAGCAAATACAAACTATCTTAATATAACAATTGCCTTGAGTATGCTAATCGGTAGATTTGGGATTATTTTTGCTGTGATAATGTTAGCTGGATCGCTAGTCAAGAAGAAGCGTAGCTTACAAATGAGTGAAATTAGCTCTCTAGATACAACTAGTTTTATTTTTGCAATATTAGTATTTTTTACAATATTATTAATTGGTGGTTTGACAATATTCCCAGCTTTAGGTTTAGGGCCAATATTAGATCAATTAAATCTAAATTTCTTATAGGTGAAAATTATGAGTACAAGAAAATCTCCTAATTTATTGTCAAAAGAGCTTGTAGTTCCTGCTATAAAGAAATCTTTTACAAAATGTGATCCTCGTCAGATGATCAAAAATCCTGTAATGTTTTGTGTTGAAGTAGTTACTATTCTGTGTACATTATATTTGGTCTCAGAAATAATCCAAGATCAAAAGATTGGTTTCACATTACAGGTTGTTATATGGTTGTGGTTTACAATTTTATTTGCAAACTTTGCTGAAGGTATCGCTGAAGGAAGGGGTAAGGCTCAAGCAGATACCCTTAAAGCTGCTAAATCTAAACTTTTTGCCTTAAGAATAGAAGAAGATGGCAGTGTCACAAAAGTTGATGCTGAGAGCCTTAAAATAGGTGATACAGTTATTGTTGAGGCAAATACTTTGATACCTTGTGATGGTGATGTCATAGAGGGTATGGCAACGATTGATGAATCTGCAATTACAGGCGAATCTGAACCAGTAGTCAAAGAGGCTGGCTCTGATAACTCTGCTGTAACTACTGGTACAAAAGTTCTTTCAGATAGTATCAAAGTAAGAGTTACATCCAATCCAGGTGAGAGTTTCCTTGATAAGATGATTGATTTAGTTGAGGGAGCAAAGCGTCTTAAATCGCCAAACGAGATTGCGTTAACGATTTTGTTATCAGGACTAACTCTAATCTTTATATTTGCTATATGCTCATTATATGGCATGGCAATGTATAGCAATACGGTATTATCAGCGGTAGTCTTAATAGCTCTATTTGTAACACTTATTCCAACCACAATAGCCGGCTTACTTTCAGCTATTGGTATATCTGGTATGGATAGGCTTTTAAAGTTTAATGTAGTTGCACTATCTGGAAGAGCTGTCGAATCTTCTGGTAATATTGATTTATTACTTTTAGATAAAACAGGAACAATAACGTTAGGTAATCGTTTTGCGACTGATTTTATTCCACTAGGAGCAACATCTCCTGAAGAATTAGCATATGCCGCTTGGTTAAGCTCCTTGGTTGATGAGACTCCAGAGGGTAAATCTATAGTTAAGTTAGCAGAGCAGCGTTTTAACTTTAATTCAAAAGATGTAGATATTTCTCAAGCTGAGATTATACCATTCTCAGCATATACAAGAATGAGTGGTATTGATTATCAAGGCCTAGAGGTAAGAAAAGGTGCGATATCATCGATAGAAAACTATCTAAAAGATAAGCTTGATAGTGGCTTAGTAAATATGTTTAGAAAAGTTACTGAGCAAATATCTGAACAAGGAGGTACTCCTCTAGCAGTTGCTCAAAAAGATAAATTACTAGGTGTGATTCATCTTAAAGATATTATAAAACCACGAATAAAAGAGCGTTTTGAAGAGTTGCGTAAGATGGGCGTACAAACTGTTATGATAACAGGGGATAACCCATTAACTGCGGCTGCGATAGCTGCTGAAGCAGGTGTTGATGATTTTGTTGCCCAAGCGTCTCCTCAAGATAAGCTAGATTTTATAATCAAAGCACAAAAAGAGGGTAAAACAGTAGCGATGTGTGGTGATGGTACGAATGATGCTCCAGCTCTTGCCCAAGCTGATGTTGGTATTGCTATGGCAACAGGTACATCCGCAGCTAGAGAAGCAGGTAATATGGTTGATCTAGACTCGGATCCAAAGAAGATTATAGAAATAGTAAAAATTGGTAAGCAAATCCTAGTAACCAGAGGAGCATTGACAACATTTAGTATAACTAATGATATTGCAAAATATTTTGTGGTTATCCCTGCATTATTTGTAAATGCTTTTCCAAGCCTTGGTGCGCTTAATTTTATGGGACTGCATTCATCAACAAGTGCGATACTTTCAGCAGTTATATTTAATGCATTGATCATCATATTTTTGATACCAATGGCTCTAGTTGGTGTAAAAAATGTAGTAGCATCATCGCAGACTTTATTGCGTAGAAATTTACTCTACTACGGTGTTGGCGGTGCTATAGTACCTTTTATATGTATTAAGGTTATAGATATGCTTATTACAGCTATGCACTTGGTTTAGGTGAGGAGGTTACACCATGAAAAATCTACTTAAATCTTTTATCGCAATGCTTTTCTTTACAGTATTGCTTGGTTTGATATATCCATTTTTTATAATGGCACTAGGCTATACTTTTGCAAATAATCAAGCTAGAGGGTCACAGACTTATTATGATGGTAAGTTAGTAGGATCTGAGTTAATTGGGCAGAATATGCCAGCTAATTTATTCCAAACTAGACCTTCGGCATCAGCATATAATCCGCTAGCTACAGGTGGTACTAATTATGCAGTTAATAATCAGAAGCAATTGCAAGATGTTCAACAAAGAGTAAAAGTCTTGCAAACAAAATATGGTAATAATCCTATTCCCGCAGATTTAGTTTTTGCATCAGCTAGTGGTGTTGATCCTGATATAACTCTACAGTCAGCGCTATATCAAGCAGCATATGTGGCAAAGCAAAATAACCTTTCTCTTGAGCAGGTAACTAAGCTTATACAAGCTAATACAAGAAGACATGTATTCAATGTTGATACTGTTAATGTTTTAAATTTGAATATCGATGTTATGAAGCTTATCAACAAAAATAAATAATTAGCAACTATTAAATGATAAGTAACTTGATATTCACTTTTCTGTTATAATTTTATTCTCAAGATGTTTTTCGTTGTTTGTAAAAAATTCTTATTGAGGTTTCAATGGATAATCAACAAAAAGTAGATGCGCTACTAAATTTAGCTAATAAAAGCCAAGAATCTAAAAAAGGCAAATTAAAAATCTTTCTTGGCTATGCTCCTGGTGTCGGTAAGAGTTATGCAATGCTTAATAATGCTCGAGCTTTACAGAAAGATAACAAAGATGTTGTAGTTGGCTTACTTGTAAGTCATGGTAGAGCAGAT
The DNA here is from genome assembly GCF_001885235.1 of Francisella hispaniensis FSC454. NCBI lineage: Bacteria > Pseudomonadati > Pseudomonadota > Gammaproteobacteria > Thiotrichales > Francisellaceae > Francisella > Francisella hispaniensis. Next base: position 1,844,432 of record NZ_CP018093.1, on the reverse strand, counting down.
ACACAGGCACTACTAGATGGCCTTGAGATTATGCCTCTAAAGAAGGTAACTTATCGTGGTAGAGTATTTGAAGAGTTAGATATAGATGCAATTAAAGCTAGAAAACCTGATGTTGTGATTGTTGATGAATTACCTCACTCGAATTTACCGACATCACGAAATAAGAAAAGATATATTGATATTGAAGAACTTCTTGATGAGGGTATCTCAGTTTATACAGCAATTAATATTCAACATATTGCTAGCTTATCTTATGAAGTTACACAGCTTACACAAGCAAATGTTAATGAAATTGTTCCAAATGATTTCATTCAATCAGCTGATGAGCTTGTTGTAGTTGATGTAAGCCCAGAGGAACTGATTAAAAGACTTAAGCAAGGTAAAGTCTATAAAAGTGATGCTATAGATAGAGCATTAGAAAGATATTTTCAATACACTAATTTAACCATCCTCAGAGATTATACTTTTAGGATGGCTGCAAATCATGTCGGTCAAGATATTCAGCAATATAGGAAGCTCTATCAACATGGTAGTGCTATACCAACTTCACCATATGTACTAGTATGCTGTGGCTATGATGAGGCAACTCCTAGTTTATTACGTAAAGGTAAACTCTTAGCAACGACTTTAAACGCAAGGTTAATAGCGGTTTTTGTACAAAAGCCTAATAAAGTTGCAACTAAGCTTAATTTTGGTGCTATTAGGCGTTATAAAATGTTGGCAAGTAGTCTTGGGTATAATATTGATCATATCCTTGGTGATAGGCTTTCAGACAGTATATTAGAGTACGCAAGATCAATAGGTGCAACTGATTTAGTAATCGGTAAATCGATACGACCAAAATGGAAAGATAAACTTTTTGGCTCTGTTGTCTACGATATTATTCGTAATAACAATAATGGTATGCAAGTACATATTGTTTCGATAAATAAAAAAGAGCATAAGATTCAGGAGCAGCCACGTCATAGTAAAATTAAGACAAAAGGCTTGATTATTGATGTGATAAAATCTGCATTAATAACAGCAGTATCGGGAATATTTATATTCTTTAGTCTTAGTATTGCAGGTCTGGTTTCACAAACTTTGTGTTTTTTGATGGTCTTAGCGGCATGTGCTTATAGATATGGATTAATACCATCGATAATATCTTCATTAGTTGGGCTATTTTTGTATATCTATCTATATTTAGAGCCAAATTTTGTTTTTCATATTTCTAGTTTAGCAGGGATAATTACATTTGCTTTCTTTATGACGATAGTTATATTTTCTAGTCATGTGATTCTAAGAACCAAAAGAGCTTTTACCCTCTTAAAAGAACGAGAGAATAATATTTCTGTCTTATATCGCTTTACAAAAATGTTTAATGAAAAGAGCCTAGATAAAGATTTGCGCTCAGTATTTTTACATGCTTTACAAGAGTATTTTAAATGTGACTTTGTTTTTTTAAGTGTTTCAGATGGTGAACTTGATTCGGCAGCCTTCCCACAACATCCAAATTTTAATCAAAAAGAATTAGCAGCAGCTAAATGGAGTTTCAAGTACAAGGATAGTTGCGGTAAAGGTACTAATACTTTTGCTGGTCTAGACTGGGCAGTAGAACCTCTAGTGATAGAAAATCGTGTCCTAGGAGTAATAGCAATATATTTAAGTTCTGAAACAGCAGTAGAGCGAATAACTACAGATAGTGTCATTTTAAGTAGTATGCTTTCGCATATCTCTCATATTCTCTTGAAAAGAAACCTTGAGAAAGAGGAGAAGAAATCTTTACTTCTTGATGAGCAAAGGCGTCTACAAAAATCAATGTTATCTTCAGTTTCTCATGACCTTAAAACGCCATTAGCTTCTATAATGGGGGCATTAAGTAGTATCAAATCATACAAAGATTCGTTTAATCCAGAACAGCAGTCTGAAATGTTAGATTTAGCGCTAACAGAGTCAAAAAGACTTGATAGTTATATTGATAATATAATCCAAATGCTCAAGGTTGATTCAGGAAAACTTTCATTAAATATTCAAAGTATTAACAGTAATCTTTTTCTAACAGAAATACAAGAAACTTGTGCAAGAGTATACAATAAGCAAAAGTTCAGGTTTATAATGCCTAAGGAACCATTTGAAATAGGGCTTGATCCAGTTTTATTTCAACAGGTAATCCTTAATCTGATAGATAATGCTGTTAAGTTTACTTGTGATTTCGAAAAAGAGATTATAATTTCTCTTAAGAGAAAGAAAGCTGCATTCTGTCTTTTTGAAGTTCAAGATAAAGGCATTGGCTTAAGAGAATCAGATATGGAAAAAATATTTACAATATTTCATAGGATTGAAAAAAGAGATAGCTATACTCATGGTAATGGTTTAGGCTTAGCTATATGCAAGGGTATAGTAGCAGCGCACAATGGTAAGATCAGAGTGTATAGTGATGGCGAGAGTAAAGGTAGTGTTTTCAAAATCACATTACCTTTAAAATCAAACATAAATTAGCTATCAAATAACCACAATATGACTAAATTTATATAGTTAGGATGATAAAAAAAATATTAATAGTAGAGGATGAGCCACAGATTAAAAAGCTTTTAGAAAAAACTTTTTTAGTTCTAGGCTATGATGTTGAGATTGTTGCGACAGCTGGTAATGCGACAAGATTTTTAAGAGAGTATAATCCAGATGTTATTATTCTCGATCTTGGGCTTCCTGATCAAGATGGTCAAGAATGGCTAAAATCAGCACGAAGTTATAGTGAAATTCCTATAATAGTTGTCTCAGCACGCAATGATACCGAAGAGGTTGTAAAAGCTCTTGATAATGGCGCTAATGACTATGTCAAAAAACCTTTTGATATGCCTGAGCTTATTGCTAGAGTTAAAAGGCAGTTAAATCCTTTGCTAAAAAAACAAACTGAAGCTGATAATATTTATACTTTTGCAAATCTAAAAATAGATCTTAATGATCATAAGGTTAGTTTAGATAATCAAGATATTCATTTATCGAAAAAAGAGTTTCTAATATTGGCTTGTTTAGTAAATAATGCTGGTAAATTAGTGATGCAAAATACTCTTTTAAAAGAAGTTTGGGGCGAGTGTTATGGTGATGGCGCACAGTATTTGAGAGTATATATTGGTCAATTAAGAAAAAAATTATCTGCTTGTGAAAAACAACCTTTAATAACCACAGAAAATGCTATAGGTTATCGCTTTGCTGATGTTGATTAATGCAAATAATCACTAATTAGTATATTATCTGCTCAATTATAAAAGAGTAATTTGGTAACAAAATGTTTAGAAAAATTATTAAAGTGATTTTTTTATTTTTAATTATTAATTCAGCGATTGCTGAGTCACAAGAGGGATATTCCACAAATATTAATACAGCGAGTGAGACCTCTATAAATAGCACCTTAAAATATTTTACAGATCCGTTTTTAGATACTTTTGATTCTTTAACAAATGCTGAAGATAGTTGGGGTATGCAAAATAGAGCTGGGCACTGGCACTTGGGCTTGATGTTCGGTGGAACTATGGGAGGCTCTAATATGAAAATGCGTGGAGCTACAGGTAATGTGATGATTATGCCTGGATATAACTTTAACAAATATCTAGGTATTCAGTATAATCAAATGATTTCATATGGCGGAACCTTTACAGGTATAGGCGAGGCAACGATTATGATTCCCACTGGTTCAATGATTATGCCATATGCTGCAGCTGGGGCTGGTTGGTCAAATATGTCAGGTTCTGTACAAGGTGCTTGGGATGTTGGAGGTGGTATTAATATTGCACTATCAAAGACACTTAGTGCTATTGCTAGTTATAGATATATACAGACTATGGCTGCTAGTCCTATTCCTGGCGCAGGAATGAATCAGCCTAACGCTAGAGCTGCTATGAGTATGGTATCAGGAGGTTTGGTTTGGTATTTTTAATAAGCTTATATTCTAAATATTCTCACCTATACTTATAAATTATTCTTTCATCCTTTTTAGGTCCTAATATTCGCCAATCCAGTTTAATTTGATCTGTAAAAATTTCAATAACAGCAGAATACAGATCATCAACACAAACATGAGCCTGCTCACTTTGCCATAAATTATCATCTATACGTATTAAATCGAAAAGTTTGACGAGATTATTATATCCGAAGCGTGCATGAGATAGGCTTACGCGATTAGTATTGATTTTTTGCCAGATATATTCATTGGAAATACTTAAAACCTTAGTGGAATTGTCAAGTTTTAAAGAGCCATCTTCTTTGAAAGTTATACTATTGTTATTTTGTTGTACTATAACAGTTCCATGACCATGACCATTCCATCCGGTTAATGATTTTTTGCCACATTTAGCACTAAATTCAAAGTGTTTTGTTTGTAGTAATTTGGAAAATAAATCCATAGAAATTAATAGTAATTCGAATTAAGTTTATTATAAGAAAATTTTGTCAAGGGAGTCAGCATTATTTGCTTAGTTATTAAAATAGCGTTATTATTCATAGCGTTTAACAAAAAAATATAGTTGATATATGAATTCTAGATCTATTGGTTCAGTTTTTTTGATAATAGGTACGACAATTGGTGCAGGGATGCTATCACTACCTTTGATAGTTGCATCGTGTGGTTTTAGTATGGCAATAATCCTTTTGATTTTATCTTGGAGTGTAATGTATATAACAGCACTTAAACTACTAAGAGTTTGTGCTAAGTACCCTTTAGGTGTCAATTTCACATCTATGATGCAATCACAAGTATCAAAAGGGTATTTAATATTTTTCAGTATTATTTATCTATTACTATTGTATTCCTTAATGTCTGCATATACCACCCAAGGTTCATCTCTTGTAAGTACTATAACTAGCCTAGATATTTCTAATAAAACTCAAGTGGGGATAGCTGCTGTTATCTTTACAGTAATTTTTGGCGCACTAATGTTTAGCTATAAAGTCAGTGACTATGCAAATAGATTTTTTGTGATAGTTAAATTTTTATTTTTTGCAATTGCTGTAGTTATCATGCTGTTTTATATAAATCCAAGTTATTTAAGCCGGTCTCCTCTTAGTTTATCAGCATTTATCTTTGCTTGGCCGACTTTATTACCATCATTTGGTTTTCATAATATAATTCCGGTTATTTATGAATATCAAAAAGGAGATATTAGTAAAATTAAAAAAAGCATTCTTATTGGCAGTCTAAGTGTTCTAATAATTTATATTATCTGGATACTTCTAGCTTTAGCACTTATTCCACAACAAGGCTTACATAGCTATCAAACACTATTTAGTTCTGGTAATAATACTCCAGCAGGGATGGCAGCGGAGATTAGAGAAGTATCTGGTTCTGGGCTTCTAGAGGTAGGGTTAAATACATTTATTCATATTGCAATTATTACATCTTTTATTGGTGTTGGTATTTCATTGATGCATTATATTCGCGATTTGTTTACGCGTTATCATAGACAAATAGGTAATCTGGCTCTAGGTTTGATATGTTTTATCCCTCCATTGATTTTCACTGTTTTTTATCCGCGAGGTTTTATTTTAGCTTTACAATATGCAGCAATATTTGCGGTGATAATATTCGTTTACACGCCATCATTCCTAAGTAGGGAAGCTGACCTTAAAGTCCACTATTCAAATCTTTATGTGATATCTATGGGTAGTGTTGTGATATTTTTCCAAATTTTTAACTTGTGTTTTAATATTAATCCTTTTAGCGGCTTTTAAATAGTCGATGATAATTTTAGTTAGAACATATATAATGTATGATTAGGGTTTTTACAAGTATAAGATTTTAGTGTTATGAGATTTGTAGATGAAGTAGTAATTAAGCTTCAAGCAGGGAAAGGCGGTAATGGCTGTGTAAGCTTCCGTCGTGAGAAATATGTTCCTCGTGGAGGTCCTGATGGTGGCGATGGTGGTAACGGAGGCAGTATTTATTTAAAAGCTGATGAAAATGTAAACACCTTGATTGATTACCGTTATAAAAGAGAATATTATGCTGAGAATGGTCGACCTGGTGAGGGTCGTAATTGCTATGGTAAGGCTGGTGAGGATATGTATCTAATAGTACCAGTTGGTACTAGTGTATTTGATATTGAAACGAACAAGAAAATTGGTGAAGTTCTAACTAGTGGAGAAACTCTTAAACTAGTTTCAGGCGGTAAGAGAGGAATAGGCAATACCCACTTCAAGAGTAGTACAAATCAAGCTCCAAGAAAGTTCACTCTAGGTGAAGAAGGCGAGTATAAAGAGGTTCGTCTAGAACTAAATTTGTTAGCAGATATTGCATTGTTAGGCTTGCCAAATGCTGGTAAGTCAACTCTAATTCGTTCAGTGTCTGAAGCTACACCAAAAGTAGCTGATTATCCATTTACAACTATGTATCCTCATCTAGGAGTGGTTAAAGTCGGTGTGGATAGTTTTGTAATGGCGGATATACCAGGTGTAATTGAGGGTGCTGCTGAAGGTGCTGGGCTTGGACTTAGATTCTTAAAGCATTTAACTAGAGCAAGATGCGTATTGCATGTTGTTGATATTTGTCCGTTTAATGAGTCAGACCCTGTTGAGAACTATTTTGCAGTTGAAAAAGAGCTTAAAAAGTATAGTAAAGAACTATATGAGAAACCAAGATTTTTAGTTATTAACAAAATTGATTTATTAGCTGATAAAGTTGAACAAAAATGTCAAGAGTTCGTTGAGCAAATAGGTTATCAGGGCAATTACTACACAATTTCAGCAGCTATGAAAAAAGGAACAGATGAGTTGGCTAAAAAACTCAATGAGTTTTTACAAAAGCAAGAGTAAATATAGATGAAAATAAAAAATCTTATATTTGGTTCACCAATTCCTAATGCGAAGCAACAAGAACAGAAGATAGGCTTGTTCGCTGGTTTTGCAATACTTTCTTCAAATGCACTATCTTCAGTATCGTATGCTACTGGAGAAGTGTTTATAGTTTTAGCAACAGCTGGAGCAGCAGCTGTTATGCAGTACTCAATTGAAGTATCAATAATGGTGATATTACTGATATTATTAATGGGTTTTTCATATGCACAAGTTATACGTGCGCACCCAGAAGGTGGTGGCTCTTACTCAATAGTTAAAACTCACTTTAACGAAAAGCTTTTGTTGTTAACTTCAGCATCTCTTATAATCGATTATATCCTTACAGTAGCAGTTTCTGTTTCTACAGCAGCTGTAGCAATTAGTTCTGCTTTGCCTGTTTTAGATCATTATAGTGTCAAGCTTGCTTTAGGTCTTTTGGCACTTTTGATGATTATAAATCTTCGCGGTGTTAAATCTACTGCAAAAATTTTTATCTGGCCAACCTATATGTTTATTGTTTCTATTATTATCATGATAATTGTAGGGATATATCAGTATAATCATAACTCTTTGCAGACATTTACATATACGCAAAATCAACTTGATCACATGCAAGCTTCGATGGGTGTCTTAACTATAACTCTTTTGCTGCGTGCTTTTTCATCAGGTAGTGCTGCGTTAACAGGTATTGAATCATATGCAAATGGAGTTTCAGCTTATAAGACTCCAAACGTAGCAAAATCAATAGTTGGTTTGTTAATGATGACCTTTCTATCAATAGTGATGTTTGCAGGAGTTACTTTTATTGCTGCAAAAACAAAAATATTGCCAGATTTCTCTGAAAGTGTGCTATCACAAGTTGCTCATCAAATTTTAGGTAATGGCTTTTTATATTATTTTTTGCAAGCATCTACTTGTTTGATTCTACTTATGGCAGCAAATACTTGTTTTACTGGTTTCCCTATTTTGGCTTCGATTATGAGTAAGGATAACTATCTTCCTGAACAACTTCAGCGCGTCGGTGATAGATTTGCATTTAGAAATGGTATTATAATGTTAACTGTTTTATCGGCAATCTTGGTCATAATATTTGATGCTAAAGTTAGTCGTCTAATACCGTTATATGCTTTTGGTGTCTTTATTGCATTTACACTTTGTCAAGCAGGACTAGTTAAATACTGGTATAGAAATAAACGCAAGTATAGAAGTTGGGGAATTAGAGCATTTATAAATGCTTTTGGTTGTGTTGCTACATTTGTAGTATTAATTACAATCGTTGAGAGTAAATTTTTCGAAGGCGTTTGGATTGTGATAATTGCGATAGCAATTATCATGTATGGTTTATATGCAATAAAAACACATTACATAAGAAGAGAGCATAATTTAGCATTGAGTGTTGATGAAGCTGTTGTAAATGCTTGTATACATGAAAACCTTAAGCCAAAAATAATTGTTTTAGTTTCACGTATTCACCGTGGTACAATAGAGGCGCTAAGATTAGCAAGAAATTTATCTGATGATATTACCCCAGTTTTTGTTTCAGCAAACCAAAAGAAAATCGAAAAAATTAAGACTGAATGGAAAAATTTAGCTTTTAAAGAAAAACTCTTGATAATGCGACCTGTATATAACTCATTTATAACTCCGGTATTACAAATTCTGCATAAAAATGACCTAAGAGATCCAGAACGAGGCTATTCTGTTGTAATAATCCCAGAGGTTGTAAATACGAAATGGTGGCACTTTTTGTTACATAATCAAAATTCACGTATGGTTAAATTAGCTATAGCAGCAATGGATAAAAAAGATGATAAAACTGCCACTAGAGTAGTTATCTCTGTACCATATAAGGCAGAATAACGAATGTTAGGATTTTTTAGAAATTTCTGGCATATATCTGATTTTTTCTGGAAGAGTAAGCACGGTAAAATAGCTTTACTAATATTGACTTTGTTGCTAGCCCTTGAGGGTACAAGTGTTACTCTGAGTGTTTATCTAAACTCGTGGAATGTTGGGTTCTACAACTCGATTCAAGAATATAATAAGGCATTATTGATACATCAATTAATCATCTTTATTGTCTTGATATCATTTATGATGTTTAATTTCTTTTTATCATATTTAGTTAAGCAATTTTTTGTTATTTTTATCCGTAAACCAATGACTGATTTTTATACTAAAAATTGGCTGTACTCACGATCATACTATAGAAGTAAACAGGTTGATAATCCAGAAGAAAGAATTGATGAAGATGTCACAAGATTTATTACTGATTCACAATCATTATTTTTAGGAATCACAAGAAGTATTTTTAGTTTTCTCTCTTTTGCTGTAGTTTTGTGGGGACTATCAGGAGACTATACTTTCAATATTCTAGGTGTAGATATTACCATCTATGGCTATCTTTTTTGGGTAGCTTTTTTATTAGGTCTTTTAAATATCGTTGTAGTATTTTGGATTGGTAGACCATTGAAAAAGCTGGTGTATCAAAAACAAAAGTTGCAAGCTAACTTTAGATACCACTTATCTACGATTAGAAACAATAGACTCTCAGTTAGAGACTATAATTCTGAAAGGTATGAATATGCACGCTCTAGAAGAAATTTTAGAGCAATTGTAACTAACTTCTATAGTTTAATGTTTCGTAATGCAAAAATAGATGTTGTAAATACGCTATTTAGTCAAGTCTATGCAATTATTGGTACAATATTATCATTACCTAGATATTTTGCAAAACAGATAAGTTTTGGTCAGATGATGCAGGTAAACTCAGCAGTAATGCAAGTTATATTTCCTATGGTTTATCTGACCTATGTATATGAGACGCTAGCTAGCCTAAGAGCTAGTATGTCACGACTTACGGAGCTAAAGCATGAAATATCCTCAGAAAAAACAAATGCTGATGAGATAGATTTGCTTAACTGTGAAGAAAGTATTTTAGAGGTAAATAGTTTTTCATTACAAAAATCACAAAACTCGCCATTCTTGTTGGATAACATATGTTTTAGGCTAAAAAACCAAGAAAGATTGCTTATAAGTGGTCATTCTGGAGTTGGTAAAAGTACTTTGTTAAGAGCTATTGCAGGAGTCGGGTGTGGTAGTCACGAGGGTGATATTATCTTTGCTAAGAAGTGTCTCAAGATTTGCTTATTGCCTCAAAAACCTTATTATCCTGAAGATGATTTTAAGAGAGCTGTTTTTTATCCAATACAGTCTGGTATACCATCAGATGACAGATTTATTGAGATTCTCGAGTTATTAAATGTTGGCTACTTAGCCAAATACATAAATACAATAAATGATTGGCGAAATTTCCTATCGTCTGGTGAGCAGCAAAAGCTTAATTTTTGTAGGATTTTTGTTAAAGAATATGATTTATTATTACTTGATGAGGCAACCTCAAATATTGATATAAACTCAGAAAGAAAAATATATGAAATTCTACAAGAAAAAGGGTTTACATACATCTCAACAAGTCATAGTGAGAGAGTTAGAGAATATCATAATAGCTTTTTAGATTTTTCTAATGATTAATCAAAAGATGAACGATAATACTTGCAAAATACCCTAGAGCAATAGCCCAAGTCCACTTTAGGTGACCCATAAATGTATATTTGCCTTTGGATTTACCCATAACAGCAACACCTGCAGCTGAGCCTATAGCTAGTAAGCTACCACCAACCCCGGCTGTTAGAGTTATTAGTAGCCATTGAGCATGCTCCATAGTAGGATTCATGCTTAATACAGCAAACATAACAGGAATGTTATCAATTATAGCTGAAAGTATACCAATTATAGTGTTTGCTTGAGTATGTGCAGAAAATAGACTTGGAGCAATAGATTGCATATCCGAGTAGATATATTGAGAAGCTATACCTAAATAGCCAAGAGCAGCAAGACCTTGTACAGAAACTAGTATTCCATAGAAGAAAAGTAATGTATCCCATTCGGCTTCTTTAACTTTATCGAAAATATCAAAAGCATGTGGAGGCATCTTATGCTTTTTTGGATTTTTATTTTCATGAGCTATTTTTAGCCCGTAGAAATAATTATAAATCATTACGTAGCCAAAGCCAGTCATCATTCCTAAAGATGGGGGTAGGTGAAGCATATGCTCAAATGATACTGCGGTAGCTATTGTCAGGATAAATAGTATTATTACTGGTATAGCACCACGTTTAAGTTCGACTTTTTCCTCAATTATTGATTGAGTTTCCATTTTTGGTATAAAAAAGCTCATAATAATCGCGGGAACTAAGAAGTTGACAAGTGAAGGTAAAAATATTGCGAAGAATTCGGTAAATTTAATAACCCCTGTTTGCCAAACCATAAGCGTGGTAATATCACCAAATGGTGAAAATGCTCCACCAGCGTTTGCAGCAACTACTACATTTACACAAGCCATCGTTATAAACTTTTTATTATCTTTACCAATAGATATTACAACAGTACTCATAACTAAAGCCGTAGTTAAGTTATCAGCAACGGCTGATAAAAAAAATGCAATTATACCAGTAAGCCAGAAAGTTGCTAGATAACCAAAACCTGCGCGTAGAAGAGAGCTCTTTAGTTTGGCAAAAACATTACGATCTTCCATCAGGTTAATATATGCCATAGCAACCAATAAGAATAATAAAAGCTCACCATACTCGGTCATAATATGGTTGAAATTACTATGAACAATATTATCCGCGCCCAGAGACTCACCAACAATAGCGACTAGAATCCAGATTACCCCAGCAGCAACAATTACAGGCTTTGATTTGTTTAGTTTGGTAAAATCCTCAGTCATTACTAGAAGATAAGCCAAAATAAATACTATGATTGCAGCTATTGCTAAAGGGTGATTAACCGCATTAACACTGACAGCACTTAGCGTTTTTTCATCTTTTGCAAATGACAGTATTGGTAGTAGTATGATTGATAAAATTAGTATAATCTTTTTATACATTATATTTGATAGAAATCTTTGAATAAGGGCTATTATAACATTGACAATCATATAATTAAAATAAACTAGATAAGCTGATGTTATAAGTCTTGATACATTAAATCGGTAACATATTTTTATTATTAATGATATAATTCTCGGCTATTCAATAATAAATATAGGGGTGTTTTCTTATGTGGAAATATTCTCCATTAAAAACTATTCTTATTTTAGGACCTATGGTTTTTGCCTTTGCATTAGCTATGGATGTCTATATGCCAGTTCTGCCTGATATGCGTGAAGCTCTACATACAACTCAGCAGATGGTACAAGTGACACTATCTTTATTTTTGGTTGTGACAGGTGTTGGTCAGCTTTTCTTGGGACCTCTATCTGACCAGCTTGGTAGATTTAGAGTTATTTTATTATCAGCGGTGCTGTTTGTTATTGGTTCTGTACTTTGTGCTTTATCAACTAATATAGAGTTTTTGATAATCTCAAGAGTGGTGCAGGGATTGGGCTGTTGTGGTTTGTCTGTTTGCGCATTTGCAATTATTCGAGATGCTTTTTCAGGTAAAACAAGCTCAATGATCTACAGTTTTATAAACGCGATTATATCAGTATCTCCTATTATCGGACCTTTGATAGGTGTGCAATTAGCTATTCATTTTCATTGGCAATCGGCATTTGTATTTCTTACTGGATTAGCAGTTGTAGCGTTTTTGATAGTAGTGATATTTGTCAAAGAAAGTTTACCTGTTGAAAGACGAAAAAAGATGTCTTGGAACGTATTTGCAAGATATTTATATGTAGCCAAGTCTTTGCAATTTTGGGCTTTCTCATTAGCAGCTGTATCTGGAATGGCTTCATTTTTTATACTATTTTCGATGACACCATATATTATCAATTATCTAGGATATCCAATATCTGAAATATATGTGGTATTTGGTTCAGCAGGGTTAGCATTTTTGATAGGCTCTTTATTTGCAGGTGTTATAGTTAATGCATTAGGTGTTTACAAAACAGCATTGTTAGGAGTAGCATGTGTTTTTGCTGCAGGTATTCTATCCTTAAGTATTTATGAAATATGGGGATTAAGCTTGTGGGGATTTTTTGCTCCATGTTTTTTAGCAACATTTGGTTGTGCACTTACCGCGGGTACTGGAGCAAGTGGTAGTATGGAACCCTTTTATGAAATAGCAGGTGTTGCTGCAGCATTATTTGGAACTATGGAGTTTGCTATTAGTGGGGTTATAGGAAGTATAGCAATGCTATTTCCAGCAACAAGTTCTCTGCCAATTGCAATTACAATGATTATTATGTCAATTTTATGCTTTGTGTTACTATTTTTGATAAAGGGCAAAGCTAAGCATTAGATAGAATATTAATAAATCTTCGACTTTAAATAACAAGTACTCTATAGGTTTGGTGATTTATTTTTAATCATTAAAGCGAACTTCATATCTTCAGCTGTAACATTGTCAAACTTTATCTTAGCTTGATAGCCACTACCTTTGGCTTCTTCCATATGTTTACCATCTTTATCTTGCATATTATCTAAGATAATATCGCGGCTACCAGATGGTAACATTAGCTCAATACTATCACCAAGATTAATTTTGTTGCGGACATTCACATCAGCATATCCAGTATGCTCATCAAAGTTAATGATTTCTCCGACAAATTGCTGTGTGGTGCTGCGTGAATCAGAATTATCATATTTTTGATATTCATCGTGGACATGGCGACGATAGAAGCCTTCTGTATAACCTCTGTGTGCAAGGCCTTCAAGCTTATCCATTAGTGTCATATCAAAAGGTCTGCCAGCTAGAGCATCCTTGATTGCTTGGTCATAAAGTTGCGCTGTTCTTGCAGCATAAAAGAATGATTTAGTTCTCCCCTCAATTTTAAAACAATCAACTCCCATTTTCATCATAGTCTCTACATGTTGTATTGCACGGAGGTCCTTTGAGTTCATAATATAAGTGCCATGTTCATCCTCAAACATTGGATTATATTGACCAGGCTCTTTATCATTTTCTATTAAGACAACTTTGTCAGATGGTGTACCTATACCTAAAGTGGATTGTGACTGTATCGGTTCAAAATCACCCCATTCATTTTGTTTTGCCTCAGCAACTTTATAGTTATTGCGACAAGCATTATTACAGACACCTTGGTTAGGATCTCTATGACTGTAGTATCCTGATAGTAGACATCTACCTGAATAAGCCATACATAAAGAGCCATGGACAAATGTTTCAATTTCCATATCTGGAACATGCTCTTTGATTTCTGCGATTTCTTTTAGTGATAATTCTCTTGATAATACAACGCGCTTAATCCCAAACTTTTGCCAGAATCTAACAGTTTCATAATTCACAGCATTGGCTTGTACTGATAGATGTATTTCTTGATCTGGGAAATGCTCTCTAACAAGCATTATCATCCCTGGATCAGACATAATCATTGCATCAGGTTTAAGAGCGATTACTGGAGTTATATCTTTTATGTAAGTTTTGATTTTTGCATTATGAGGCGCGATATTATTTGCAAGCATTATTTTTTTGCCTTGAGCATGAGCTTCAGTAATAGCTGTTTCTAGAGTTTCTAGCTTTGAAAACTCATTATTTCTTGCTCTTAGGCTATATCTAGGCTGACCAATATATACAGCATCTGCGCCATATGCAAAAGCGTAACGCATCGCCTGTAGTGTGCCTGCAGGAGATAGTAGTTCGGGTCTTTTCATCTATAACTTATATCCTTTGATTTAGTATTTGTTAATTTAATTTTTTAGAAAGTGAATAATTTGCTTTAAATATTTTAACTTTTTATTGTTTGTCTATAAAGATTTATTTTTTGATAAAAGTATATAGATAATATTAAGTATCTTGCTAATACAATCCATATACTTTTGTTTATTTCTTGTTAGAATATTTCTATAAAATAAATAACTTAAAGCAAAAAGTAGTAAGGTTTCTTTTGCTGTGGTATTATGTTATTATCTTTTGTCTGAATAGTAGATGAAATTTACTTCTCAATTATTTAATAGGATCTAATATGAATTTTGAGCTTGCTAGAGAAAATATGGTAAAGCAACAGGTTCTTACTGAAGGGCTTTCTTTAGATGGTGTTGCTAAAATTATGGCAGATATTCCTAGAGAGATTTTTTTACCGAGAGAGATTCAAAGTTTAGCTTATTGTGACACAAATTTATTTATAGGTGAAAAAGAATTAAGAAGTCCAATGTTTACAGCTAAGCTTGTAGAAGCATTAGCTATCAAAGCTAGTGATAATATCTTAAAACTTGGGCTAGAAAGTGGTTATCCAGTAGCCTTAATAGCTAAGCTATGTAAAAGTGTTGATCTTGTTGACTATGATGATCTGGGACTAGCTTTATCAAGACGTCAGCTGGCAAATATTGGTATATATAATGTTGAGTTTAATAGTGCTGAGCATATGACTAATATTAAAAAAAATGGTAAAAAATATAATTGCATATACATCTCAAATGTTGTTACAGAAGATGAGATCGATGAGTCGCTATTAGGGCTTCTTGAAACTGGTGGTAGGCTAATATTTGTCGTTAGAACAGCTATATGTGATAAAGCGTACTTAATAACAAAAACTCCAAAGCAAACCTACCAAAAGAGTTTTCTTTTTAATACATATAATAAGTAAAGAGTACTATGAAGAAGTTAACATTATATCTTTTAGGTTTTTTGGGATTCTGCCTAGCTTTAGCTAATGAAGATACACCTGTCCCTGAATATAAGTATGCAGGAAGACCTATTGGTACTGATGTTGCTGAAAATCCATATAGTGTCGAAAAACAATATGCCAAAGCAGACCAGATTAAGGTAGACAATAAATTCTATAATCTTAAAAAGGCTGATGAAGTCGCGATGGTTGGTGATACTGAGGACAAATATTATAGCTTGGTTGATATCTATAAGCTAGCTGCTGAACATAATGCTGATTATCAGGCGGCAAGATCGACTTTTGCGGCAAATGTTGAAACTGTGCCGACTGCTTTAGGTGCGTTATTACCACAGATTGATTTTAGTTATAATCTTAGAAGAGATTTGTATAATCAGTTTGGTGGTAGAGTCAATGACACTTCAAATGTTGTAAATTTTAATGGTTCTCAGGTTCTCTTTGATTGGAGTAAGTGGAAAACATATACACAAGCAACTTATTTGCAAAAGTCATATGCGATGATTTATGCTAAAGCTGAACAGACACTTATAACTGATACTGTTACTGCATATTTTGAGCTACTAAGAGCAGAGCAGGCGCTACAGTTTCAGTTTGCAAACGAGGCTTGGAACAAAAAGTTATATCTGACTCAGAAATATCAGTATAACTCGGGTATGGTTTCATATGCGGATTTTAAAACTACAGATGCTCAATATCGTCAAGCAATCGCTGATAGGGTTAATGCACAAAGAAATTTCATCAATGCCAAAGCTGTGATGGCTAAACTTATCGGTAAGCGTATAAGTTCAATTTTATATATATCAAAAGATACTGAATTTGGTAATCCTGTTCCAGATGACATTAACTATTGGTTAAATACGGCTGAGAAATATAATCTTGATATAGCGCAGAAAAAATTTGAATATGAAGCAGCACAAGAAGGTGTTGGAATTCAATGGGGTAAATTTTTCCCTCAAGCTAATTTAACCGGTGGCATAATGATGTCGCGTAATGCTCTCTCTGGGTCACCAGCACAAATAGCCGAAATCCCAACCAAATATGATGTTGCTAATATTGGCGGTCAAGTTAGCTGGAATTTATTAAGAGGTGGTTCTGACTATGCTCAACTTAAGCAAGCTAGTTATGATAATCAAGCAGCAAACTATGCCTTGCTACAAACCAAGAGGGAAGTCTACGCTAGTACAGTAGAGGCATATCAAACAGTTGTCCTTGATGCAGTTAGAATCGAGGCGTTTAGGAAGTCTGTGTATTCAGGTATAGCTTCTGTAAAAGCTATATTAGAAGGTTTTGAAGCAGGGACACAGACAATTGTTGACTTGCTTAACCGTCAGGCAATCCTTGTTCAAGCACAGTTATCATTTGCAGATGCTATATTTAACTATGTTGAAGATTATGTGCGCTTAAAGCAATTACAAGGAAGCTTGACTTACAAAGATATTGAGTACGTTAATACTATTTTAGGCACTACAGATATAATATCACAGATCGCAACGGAGTAATTAGTTTGATGCCGCAAGTCTCAGCTTTTATTTTGGATTTTGAGAAATACAAAGCTGAGGATCTTAAAGACTATCTTTGTTGCAGAAATATTGATTCAGCAAGGTTTAATAATAAGCAAAAAATATTTTCACAGTTTATTCGCTATTTTGTCTTAGAAGAGTTTTATCATATTTCTTCACCAATTTTTTTAAATCAGTGTGGTAAACCTTATCTAAAAGATAACGCTGTTTTTTTTAATATTAGTCATACACAGACAAAGATTATAATCGCTGTTGGTGATCAAGAGATTGGTGTAGATATTGAAAAACTATCAGCTAGACGAAATATTATTAGGATCGCACAACGTTACTTTAGCGAGTTAGAAAGCCATGAGTTAGCTATTAGTAATAACCTTGCTAAGGATTTTTATGCTTTGTGGACACTCAAAGAAGCACAGGTAAAAAGAGACTCACTTGGTATAGCAAAAGGCTTGAGTAGTGCTGATTTTAGCAAAATCAATAACTTATGGCTTAGTAATAATTATCCAAGAGATTTTGTGACATTTTCATATGATGATTCAATATTTTCAATATGTTGTAAAAATATTTTTGCTCAGAAAATTAACCTATTCGAGATAGTAGATTTTAAATTTAAACAGATACAGCTTTAGAGAGAGGATTATGGCACTACACGGTAAAAATAATGCTATCGATAACTTGGATTTTTTCGAACAATCTTTACCAAAGTTTAAAATTCCACAGAATTCACAAGATCCACTACAAGTATATCAAGAGATCAAAGATGAGTTAATGTTGGATGGTAATTCAAAGCAGAATCTAGCGACATTTTGTCAAACACAAGTTGATGATTTTATTCATAGGATTATGAACGATTGTATCGATAAAAATATGATTGATAAAGATGAATATCCACAGACTGCTGAAATAGAATCACGCTGTGTAAATATTTTAGCAAATTTGTGGAACTCATCCTCTGAGAACGCGGTGGGGTGTTCGACTACAGGTTCATCAGAGGCTGCTATGCTTGGCGGTATGGCGATGAAATGGCGCTGGCGCGATAAAATGAAAGCTCAAGATAGAGATTATTCAAAACCAAATTTAGTTACAGGTCCAGTTCAAGTATGTTGGCATAAATTTGCTAGATATTGGGATATAGAGCTTAGAGAAATACCTATGTCTCAAGACAGCCTGATAATGACTCCAGAGGCGGTGCTAGAAAGATGTGATGAAAACACAATTGGTGTAGTACCAACGCTTGGTGTAACTTTTACAGGGCAATATGAGCCGGTAGAAGAAGTATGTAAAGCACTTGATGGTTTTGAAAAACAAACTGGTATAGATATTCCGGTTCATGTTGATGGAGCATCAGGACATAAGTTTGGCAAATAGCAGCTTACACAATGCCAAACAATCGTGAAGATTTAGTGGTTATGCGTGTATTAGTTAGAAGAGGCTTTAGCTATGACTTAGCACAGTTGATGATTAGAGATTTAGTTGCGGTAATTGATTCATTAGAGGGAAAGTTAAAAGTATTGAAAAGGAGTAGTTTTGCGCATTAGTGTTTTAGACAATTTTGATTAATTTATTGTGTTAAATATTGTTATAATATGTTTGTTAATAATTAATTTATACTAAGAGTAGTCGGAAGTTTATGTGTGGAGTAATTGGAGTCGCTGGACCAGATCAGGTTAGTTATGCGTTATTTTATGGTTTAAGTCTTTTGCAACATAGAGGTCAAGATGCTGCAGGGATCGCAACTATGGATCAAGGACACTTTTTTATCCGTAAAAATACAGGCCTAGTCAGTGATGTATTTACAGATGAAAAACTAGAAAAGTCAAAAGGCAATATGGGTATAGGTCATGTAAGATATCCTACAGCAGGTAGTTTGGGTGCAGCAGATAGCCAACCTTTTTATGTAAATAATCCTCATGGTATAGTTTTTGCTCATAATGGTAATCTGACTAATGTGCCAGAGCTTGCGCAAATGCTCCATGATATCGAAAGGCGTCATCTTAATACAAGTTCGGATTCAGAATTATTACTTAATTTCTTTGCTTGTGGTATGAATAAATCAAAAGGATCTGCGACTCCAGAGGCTGTTTATAAAGCATGTAAATTTGTTTTTGAGCATGTTAAGGGTGGCTATGCTTGTACTGCGATGATAGCAAATTTTGGTTTAATTACCTTTAGAGATCCTTATGGTATTCGTCCACTTGTACTTGGTTTTAAAGAGTATGATAATGGTGAAAAAGCCTATATGGTCGCTAGTGAAAGTGTTGCTTTAGATATTTCCGGATTTAAAGTATTGCGTGATGTTGAACCTGGTGAGGTGATAATAATTACAGAAGATAGAAAGGTTCACTCTAAAATCTGTGCAAAGAATCCAGTATTAGCACCTTGTCTATTTGAATATGTCTATTTTGCACGTCCTGATAGTATTATGAATGGTGTGAGTGTTTATCAAGCGCGAGTAGATGCTGGCAAAATTTTAAGCAAGAGAATCAAAGAAGCATGGAAAGATAAGGATATAGATATCGTTATCCCTGTGCCTGAAACAGGTAGAGCTTCTGCTCAAGAGATTGCAACAGCATTAGGGGTAGAGTATCGTGAGGGTTTTGTCAAAAACCGTTATGTTGGTAGAACCTTTATCATGCCAGAGAATGTTGATAGAAAGAATTTTGTCAGAAGAAAACTAAACCCTATTCCAGCAGAATTTAGGGATAAAAATGTTCTACTTGTTGATGACTCTATTGTCCGTGGTACAACATCAAAGCGTATTATTGAAATGATTAGAGATTTAGGTGCTAAATCTGTTTATCTTGCTTCAGTATCTCCAGCCGTTCGTTATCCAAATGTTTATGGTATTGATATGCCGGTTAAGTCAGATTTAATTGCTCATGGAAAGACTATAGAAGAGATTCGCCAATGGATTGGTGTAGATGGGCTGATATACTTACCATTAGAAGATCTAAAAGAGATTATTCAAAGGCAAAATCCTAAGATTAGAGAGTTTGAGGATAGTGTTTTCTCTGGTAATTACATTACAGGTGATGTTGACGATGCTTATCTAGATGCGTTAGAGAAACATCGTAAAGAGTTAAAAGAATTAGAAAAAAAATACAAAGGATTTGATAACTAATGATTAGGATTTTTGAAGGTTTAAGTGCACTGTCTCCTTTTAAACGAGAGAAAATTTTAGTAGCTGCTAAAAAAATATCTAGCAAGGTTGAGTTAATATCAGCGCAATATATCCATGTTGTTGAAATTGATCAAGGGCTTAATAGTAAACAAGAACAGATTATTAAATCTCTACTTAATTACAATAAAGAGTATGGTTCAGCTAATCCAAAAGGTCATACTTTTATTACAGCACCTAGAGTTGGTACTATTTCGCCGTGGTCTTCTAAAGCTACTGATATTATCCGTAATACTGGTATTAATACTGTCAAGAGAGTTGAGCGAGCAATTTTATTTGGTATTGAGGGGCAAGTTACTACTAGTGAGCTAAAAGAAATTCAAGATATCGTTCATGATCGTATGGTCGAAGAGATTTTCTCATCAAAAGAGGATTTACAACACCTATTTGAAGCTAGAACTCCTAAAGCTTTAGAATTTATCAACGTTTTAGAAAATGGCCAGCAAGCAATCAAAGCTGCTGATAAAAAGCTTGGTCTAGCGCTCAGTGAGCAAGAAATAGCATACTTGACTGATGAGTATACCAAGCTTGGTAGAAATCCAACAGATACTGAGCTATATATGTTTGCTCAAGCAAATTCAGAGCATTGTCGCCATAAGATCTTTAATGCCAAATGGACTATCGATGGTCAGGAGCAAGATAAATCATTATTTAAGATGATTAGAAATACTACTGAGAAATCTCCCAAAGGAGTACTTTCTGCATATAAAGACAATGCCGCTGTGATAGAGGGTACAACAGCGCAGAGATTTTATTCAAGTACTCAAACAGGTATTTATAACTTTCATCAGGAGGAAGTAGATATATTGATAAAAGTTGAGACTCATAATCACCCAACTGCGATTGCGCCATTTAGTGGTTCGGCAACTGGTGTTGGTGGTGAGATTCGTGATGAAGGTGCAACAGGTCTTGGAGCAAAACCAAAAGCTGGTTTGACCGGTTTTACAGTTTCAAATCTAAATATCCCAGGTTTTGAACAGGCTTGGGAGACTAGTAAATATGGTAAGCCTAACCATATTGTAACACCTTTACAAATAATGTTAGAAGCGCCTATAGGTGGTGCTCATTACTCAAATGAATTTGGTCGTCCAAATTTAAATGGTTATTTCCGTACCTATGAGCAAGAGGTTAATACATCTACAGGTAAAGAAATGTTCGGTTATCACAAGCCGATTATGATTGCTGGTGGTATGGGTAATATCAAAAGAATGCACGTTGAGAAAGGTGATATCAAAGTAGGAGCTAAGCTAATTTGTCTTGGTGGACCTGCTATGCGTATTGGTCTTGGTGGTGGTGCAGCGTCATCTGTAGTTTCATCAGAAGCAAATTCAGAGTTGGATTTTGCATCAGTTCAGCGTGATAATGCTGAGATGGAGCGTCGTTGCCAAGAAGTTATCGATAGATGTTGGCAGATGGGCGAGCATAACCCAATCACATTTATCCATGATGTTGGTGCTGGCGGTATTTCAAATGCGTTTCCAGAGCTTGTCAAAGATGGTGGCGTTGGTGGATATTTTGAGCTTAGGAAAGTAAATGTTGGCGAAGAAGGGCTTTCTCCACTAGAAATATGGTCAAACGAGTCACAAGAAAGATATGTATTATCTGTAGATCCCGAATCGCTAGAACTTTTTGAGCAGTTATGTAATAGAGAAAGATGTCCATTTGCAGTAGTAGGTGAGGCAATTTCTGAGAAACATATTACTCTTAATGATGAGTATTTTGATAATAAGCCGGTTGATTTACCAATGGGATTATTATTTGGTAATACTCCACAAATGCATATTGATGTGAAAACAGTTAAAGTTCATCAGGATGTTTTTGATACAAGTGCTATTAAGTTAGATGAGGCGATTGAGCGTGTACTAAAAGTACCAGCTGTAGCTTCTAAATCTTTTCTAATCACAATTGGTGATAGAAGTATTACAGGTATGGTTGCTCGTGATCAGATGGTAGGTCCATGGCAAGTCCCAGTGGCTGATTGTGCTGTAACAACTGCAACTGTAGATAGCCAAGCTGGTGAAGCAATGGCAATGGGTGAGAGAACTCCTGTTGCAACTATTAATGCGGCTGCCTCTGGTAGATTAGCAATTGCTGAGGCTGTAACAAATTTATTAGCTGCAGATATTGAGAAACTAAGTAATATTCGTCTATCGGCGAACTGGATGGTTGCTGCAAATCAAGGTGATGAAAACCAAAAGTTATACGAGACTGTCAAAGCTGTTGGTATGGAATTTGCACCAGAGTTAGGTATTGCAATACCAGTTGGTAAAGATTCAATGTCAATGAAAACTAAGTGGTCTGATAATGGTCAAGCTAAATCAGTAACATCGCCATTATCATTAGTGATTTCTGGTTTCTCTCCAGTTACTAATGCACGTAAGACTCTTACACCAGTTTTAGTAGATGATAATGATACAACTTTATTACATATTGATCTATCAAATGGTGCTGGTAGACTTGGAGCTTCATGTTTAGCTCAAGCTTATAACCAAGTTGGTAATGTTGCACCGGATGTTGAAGCAAGTAAGTTGAAAGTGCTATTTGAAAATATCACAAAGCTAAAAGCTGAAAATAAAATCTTAGCATATCATGATGTATCTGATGGTGGTGTATTTGCAACTCTAGTGGAAATGTCGTTTGCTGGGCGTAAAGGTCTAGATATTAAACTACAAACCCAAGATGTGCTGGCGAAACTCTTCGCTGAAGAAGTCGGGGTTGTTATCCAAGTTAAAAATAGCGATGTAGCACTAGTTGAAGAGATGTTCAAAGATATTCAAATTCACCTGTGTGCAATAGCTAAGCTAAACTCTAATGAGGAGCTAAATATCTTTGTAAATGGCGAGAAAGTATACTCAAATACACGCGTGAATTTACAAAGATGGTGGGCTGAGACTTCTTATCAAATCCAATCAATTCGTGATAATAGTGAATGTGCTAAACAAGAGTTTGATAGTATCTTAAATACTAATGATAAGGGTATCCATGTTGAGGCGACATTTGATCTTGAAGAGGATATTACAGCTAAGTTTGTCAATATTGAGAAGCCAAAAGTAGCAATCCTAAGAGAGCAAGGTGTCAACGGTCAAGTTGAGATGGCAGCAGCATTTACTACAGCTGGTTTTGAGGCTCATGATGTCCATATGTCAGATTTACATGCTGGGCGTGTAACTTTGGCAGATTTTAAAGTGTTAGTAGCTTGTGGTGGTTTCTCGTATGGTGATGTTTTGGGTGCTGGCGGCGGCTGGGCTAAAAACATCTTATTTACAGAGAAGCTAAGAGATGAGTTTAGTAGATTCTTTGGTCGTGATGATACTCTAGCACTGGGTGTGTGTAATGGTTGTCAAATGCTGGCACAACTTAAATCATTAATCAAAGGAGCTGAAAACTGGCCGATATTTATCAAGAATAAATCAGAGCAATTTGAGGCTAGAGTTTCTATGGTTGAGATTCAAGAGTCTGACTCTATTTGGTTTGCTGATATGGCAGGCACAAAAGCACCAATTGCAGTAGCTCATGGTGAGGGTCGTCCATTATTTGAAAATGACAGCCAGCAACAAGCTATGCTAGCAAGCTCACAAGTAGCTCTTAAATATATCGATGGGCAAGGTCAAGCAACAGAAATATATCCATATAATCCAAATGGTGCTGTAAATGGTCTAACAGCTGTCACAGCTCTAGATGGTCGTGTCCTTGCAATGATGCCACATCCTGAGCGTGTCTATAGAGCGATTACAAACTCGTATATCCCAGCAGAGTATGATGAATATTCTGTATGGATGAGAATGTTTAGAAATGCTAGGAAGTGGGTTGGGTAGATTAAGTAAAACTACCCCGTCAGTCTGCGACTGCCACCCCTTCATAAATGAAGGGGAATTTAATTTTTAAAACTATTGAGAGAATTGTGTGGAAATTAAAGATAAAAAAAAAGTTATTGGAAATGGACAATTTTATCGTGGATATGTGAGATTCCTGTGTTATATAGATAACTATGTATAAAACTAATATGCATAACACTGTTCCACGGAGCAATTATGTTTTCTGATATATGCTTTTTTCTCAGACCATTTACTCTCTATTGGATTTAAATCTGGTGAGTATGGAGGTAAAAACTCTATAATATGCCCTGCATCACGAATCATTTTTAACATATCTATATTTTTATGGAATGTAGCATTATCCATTACTATAACAGTTGTAGTTTTTAAGATAGGTAATAAGAAATGTTTTACCCAAGTTGTAAACACAGTCGTATCAATATTGCTTGTAAATAGTCCAACAGCAAATAATACCTTGCCAATCAAAGCACCTATGACATTGGTTCGACCTCTAGCTCCCCAGTTGCATACCCCATAACATCTTTGCCCTTGTGTAGAGTAACCATGAGTTCGGGGCATATCTAAGGCATGACCAGATTCATCAAGATAACATATAGGTAACCCTTGATCTTTATAAGATTGAATCTTATTCCTGAATAATTCTCGCCTCTCTTCGTCTACTTTGGGGTGAATTAGAGTTTTTTTATATGTAATATTTAACTTTTTAAGGTTATAGCTTATACAAAACTCACTTACGACCAACCTAGTAGCTCTTTCTTGTAAATAACTATCAGGATAATCTATAACGTCTTGTTTTAGCTTATTCATATCAAGTTTTGTATTAGGTTTATTTCTAGTGCCTTTAGGAAGATTCCCTTTTAACCATTGTTGGATACTTCTAACACTTATATTAAATTTATCAGCCAAGATTAGAAAACTCATACCCTCTGATTTTAACTTTAATACCTTCTTTATAAAGTGATGTGAATAGGCCATAGCTTAAATAAAAAATAGTATACTACTTTTATTAATAGTTAGCTATACATTGTCACAAACTATTTTTTATCTCCTTGTTCACAGGGAAGAGATTTAGCTATGCCGATATGCAAAAATATATATCCATATGTTGGTTTTATAGCTATTCCATTTTTTGCAGATAATTTTGTTCCTGTGCTAATAGTTACGATCTTATTAACAATGATACCTGCAGTATTTTGTGTTATTAAAGCATCAAGATATAAATCAAAGCTAAAAAAAGTTAATTCCCCTTCATAAATCAAGGGGAATTACTGTAGTTAAAATAAAGATTTACTATTTAATCTATTCATTTATATTGTGATAAAATACTAGTAGAGTATTTTAAATCCTGGATTTTAAATTACTCATTTTTTAGTGAAGATATTGAAGTTAACCCTGAAGAGGGTATTGTTTGGTAAGTGGTATTTGTAGAAATAGATTTTAAAAACCTATTTCCTAGATTCCGCGGTCAAGCCACCACACCCCGCCAATAAATTGGCACCCCTCTCGAGAGGGAATGGAATGACTACCACTTTTGACATAAATCCCCTCTTCACTAATAGCGATGGGGTATTGTTATGATTACAATCAAAAATGCTAATTTATTAGTAGAGATTAGTGAGCTAGGTGCTGAAGTTCGCGCTGTTATCAATACAGTAACAGAGCATGAGTATATGTGGTCTGGTGATGGTCGCGTATGGGCTGGAGTGTCTCCGGTACTATTTCCGGTAGTGGGTAAATCTCACGATAATAAGATCAAATACCAAGGTAAAGAATATCCTATGGGTAATCATGGTCTTGCTCGCCATACTGTATTTGATATTGTTTTACATAGTGAAAATAGTGTCATCTTAGCTATGGAGACTACCAAAGAAAACTATCCATTTAGACTAAGGTTTGGAGTCACATACACTCTTGAAGCTAATAAACTTATCACAGAATACAATATCATAAACTTAGATGATAATATTGCATCATGTGGTTTTGGAGCTCATCCAGCATTTGCTTGTCCGTTTGATGATAAACATCAGATAAATGATTATGAGATTACATTCTCTGAGCAAAAATTAGATTTTCATCCTATTACACCAGAGGCTTTTTATACTGGAGAAACCAAGCATTTCAAATTATCTAAGATTGAGCTAGATAATAATACTTTTGATAATGATGCTTTGGTATATAGTGGTTTCACAGATAAGAGGGTTAGGCTAGCTGAGAAAGGCTCTAATAGATATATTGAAGTGACTTTTGATGGTTTTGAATATCTTGGTTTATGGTCAAAACCTAAAGCAAATGCTCCGTATGTATGTATCGAACCATGGTGTGGCAGAAGTGATACACTAGGTATGGATGTTGATATTGAGTATCGTATTGGTAATGTTGATATACAACCACAACAGGCTTTTTCTCGCTCATATGCTATAGAGTTTGGTTATTAATTTTATTACAAAAAGTCGCTTATTTTTGTGTAATGGCTTGCAAAATATCTAAGTAGGTATCTATAAGAATAAAATCATTACTATCGGGGTTTATGGTTTTTTGTCCAAAAGGCTTAAGAAAACCTACAGGAGCCATATCTTTTCCTATAGATTTTGTAGCTGCAAATTTCATAACACTATTACTTATCTCTTCTGCACTAGTATTAGCATGTTTAGGTTTATATGACATCTGCATTTCTTTTTGGACAGAGCCAATACCTTTACAAGTTATCTCATCAGTTACTAGCTTTAGATCTACAGACTCTGCTGGAGTTGTTGTTTCAAATAAGATATTTACACAGTTTTTATATTTGTGGTTATTTACTTCAATTTCAGGAATAATTTTATAAGCAAGTAGTTTTTCATTAACAGCACCATATCTATCACCATTATCTAAAAGCATCTCTTGACCTAGTGTGATTCTAGCAGGTAAAAGTAGGGTGCTGTTAGGATATACCTTATCGGTTAAATACACGTCACCAAAGTAATTTACATAATATGTCTCATAATATTGTTCTAATATTTTATCTTTAGTGTTTTTTACAGTTACAAAGTACTGACATTTTGTGTTGTCATTATTACAAGACTCAATAGCTATATCAATAAAAATAGACTTATTTGCTTTTAGCGCGGTTCTTTTATAGCGGTACTGAGTATCAGGTTGCATAGATATATAATCACTGCCGTTGATTATAGTAGTAGAACAGCTTGATAATAATGCTATTGAAATTAAAGAAAAAAGTATCTTTTTCATAATATAAAGACTATTTTGTAATTGAGATAAGTATATTTTTATAAGTTATAGGTTTACTTGAGTTATTAGTTTCCTTGAGATTTTCTTTAACTAATCCAATCCCTTTACAATATATTTCTTGGCTTTGGGTTTTTTGTACTTTGTTATTAGATTGAATTGTTGAATTAGTCTCAAGCTCAATACAATCATTATATTTATTGCCATTAATAGTTATTTTAGGAATTTGTTTCTTAAACTCATAAGTATTTGTAAACTTAGTATCGACATTTGAACCATTATCATTTCTGATTTTGTTAAACTCAATTTTAGCTGGTAATAATAGTGTTTGTTGTTTTGAGTTTGGATAGGTTATATAAACAGCGCCATCAGCACTAACAACATAGCTATACTTGTATTTTGAACTAAGATTGGCTTCACCATTAGGGTCTTTGATTTGGCTAACATATTCACATGAAGTTTTAGTATTATTACAACTTTTAATAGTAGTCTGGATTGTGAATTTATCTTTATCATCAGCATTTACCCGTTGGTAGTTATATGTTGAGCCAACCTCAGTTGAAATATAGTCGCTACCTTTTAGCTCAGTGGCATAGCTCACAGATACTAAAGCAGTTATAAATGTAGATGTGACTATAAGCTTTTTCATATTATCTCCTTTTACAAATTACCTAAATTAACTTTATCACAACTATAATAAAATATGTATTTTTAGTTAAATTATTATGATTTAGGTTTAGAACTTATCAAGCAAATAATATTATAGCAAATAACTTCAGCTAATTAGTAAAACCATGATGGAGTATTATTTATAAATATGTTGACAATATGACTCTATTTGAGAAAATTAAACTATATTTAAGTTGAATCAAATACTTCATCATGTATTGTCACGCTTGTGTCATAGCTAATTATATGTATTTGAGTGTGTTTACAGATGTCTTATTGAATAGGGTAGTAAAATGATAAAAAGATATGATGTAGCAGAAATCTCAAAGATTTGGGCAGATGAAAACAAATATGCAAAAATGTTAGAGGTTGAGCTTGCCATTTTAGAGGCGCTTGAAGATAGAATGGTACCTAAAGGTACCACTGCAGAGATTCGTGCTAAAGCACAAATTAGGCCAGAGAGAGTTGATGAGATTGAGAAAGTTACCAAGCATGATATCATCGCATTTTGTACTTCTATCGCGGAGCAATTTACTGCTGAAACTGGTAAGTTTTTTCATTTTGGTGTTACATCTTCAGATATTATCGACTCTGCTCTTAGCCTACAAATCCGTGATTCCATGAGCTATGTTATCAAAGATTTAGAGGCGCTTTGTGATTCGCTACTTGCTAAGGCAGAAGAAACAAAAGAAATTATTACTATGGGAAGAAGTCATGGTATGTTTGCTGAGCCAATGAGTTTTGGTCAGAAGTTTCTTGGTGCTTATGTTGAGTTTAAGCGTAGGTTGAAAGATCTTAAAGAATTCCAAAAAGATGGCTTGACTGTGCAGTTCTCAGGTGCAGTAGGTAACTACTGTATTTTAACTACAGAAGATGAGAAAAAAGCAGCTGATATTTTAGGTTTGCCAGTTGAAGAAGTATCAACTCAGGTTATCCCAAGAGATAGAATTGCTAAGCTGATATCTATCCACGGACTTATTGCTTCTGCTATAGAGAGATTGGCGGTAGAGATTAGACATTTACATCGTAGTGATGTTTTTGAAGTATACGAAGGTTTCTCTAAAGGTCAAAAAGGCTCATCAACTATGCCGCATAAGAAAAATCCAATTTCTACAGAAAATCTAACAGGCATGGCAAGAATGCTAAGATCTCATGTATCTATAGCACTAGAAAACTGTGTGCTATGGCATGAGCGAGATATTTCTCACTCTTCAGCAGAGCGTTTTTATCTGCCAGATAACTTTGGTATTATGGTCTATGCTCTGCGTAGAATGAAAAATACTATCGATAACCTTGTTGTGCAAAGAGATATTATCGAAGATAGGGTTAGAAGTACTAGTGCTTATTTATCAAGTTTTTACTTACATTTCTTGGTAGCAAATACACCATTTATGCGAGAGGATTGTTACAAGATCGTTCAGCAAGTTGCTTTTGATCTTAAACAAGGAGAATCTTTCTCGAAGAAATTACAAAAAGTTATGCAAGATGAACGTAATATTATTTTAGATATTCCAGAGATGGATTTTGAGGGTATCAAAAAAACTTACTTAAAAGAAATAGATCATGTTTTTGAGCGATCTATTAAAGCTTAGAGTATATTAATTATCGATTATAATTTATCTGAGCAGAATTATAGTTTTGTAAATTTACAAAACCTTAATAGTTTAAAAACATATCAGAAGTAGACATTATAAAAATCTTGATTATACTAAGAAGGTATAAATTTAAAGACCTTGTATTTTATAATGTTATATAGACAAATAAAAACAGTTTTAAAAATTCCTAAACACACTGTATATTCACTAATTATATATAGTATTCTGTTAGGGTTTTTATCTCTTACTATCCCTGTTTCAGTACAGACACTAGTAAATCTTGTTGGTGTAAGTCTGTCAATAAGACCTGTTATATCGCTAATAACTATTTTATTTATCTTTTTAACAGCGGCTTTCTTTGTTAGGATTTTTCAACTAAAGCTTGTCGAGGATATTCAAAGGAAGGTTTTTGTCGAAACTGTACTTAGGATAATATCAGCTATTTATAGAGTAGATTTTAATGATTTGATAAGAATTAACGTTAGAGAAAAAATCAATAGGGCTTTTGAGCTAAAGTTCTTACAAAAGTCAGTTTCTGTGATATTTATAATTCTACTTGATATATTCCTACAGACGCTTTTCTGTGTAATTATTCTAGCATTCTATCATCCGATGTTTTTAGTCTTTGATATATTATTAATTACATGTATTGTACTAGTTATTTTTATCCCAATGAGAGCTGGTTATGAGGCGGGTTTAAAAGAATCAAGCAATATTTATGATATTGTTTACTGGTTTGAAGAGAGAACCGCTGAGTTTTTATCATTCAGACAGCGCCCAGAAGAAAGCTCTGTAAAAAAAGTAGATGCTAAATTATGTAACTACTTAGATGCCAGAGCTAACTTTTTTAGTGTAGTATTAAGACAACATGTATATATTGGTTTGACATATATCTTTATAAATATATTGCTTTTGGGTATTGGGAGTTATTTAATAATTAATGGTCAGCTATCGATTGGTCAACTTATTGCTGCAGAAATACTTGTAAATATTGTATTGTTAGGATTATTGAAATTTAGTCAATATCTTTATGATTGTTATGGTTTTATGGTAGCAATTCGCAAAATCTTAGATCTTTTAGAGATTTCCAAAAAGGATAGCCCAACATCTGAGCATAAAAATGCTAAATTAGAAACTGAAGTAACTTCTTTAGAGATAACATTGCCAGATTATCAAAAAGCGCGTTTTGATTATATTCAAAACCATTTTAATAATCTTTGCCTGACAAGACAGCAGGCACAAAAATTATTAAATGCTTTTTTTGATGATAATTCAGAAGAGATTATTAAGATAAATAATGTTTGTTTGAGTAATTATAGTAAAGAAGAGATTTGTAATAAGATTCATATAGCTAGCGGTATAGAAGTTGTCGCAGGTACTGTATTAGATAATTTATGTGAAAATGATTTTTCTCAAGAAAAATTAAAGTATCTAAGCGAGTTATTAGATGCTTTTGGTGTTAGTTTTCTTGAGAAATATTTTGAGAAGAAGATTGATTCACAGACTATCAAATATAATCTAGAATTTGATACTATGGTTGTACTTAAGATGAACTTGATAAGAGCTATTTTAAAACAGCCTAAGTTGCTAATACTAATTGATTCATATGGCTTAACTAATAGAAGTAATATGACAATTACGCAGATATTGCAGAAAATAGCAGTACCAACATTAATTATATCTATTCAGTAAGAGGCTTTTGATGCAGTTAAAATCGTATGAGATGCTTAAGAAGGATCCTAGTTTTAAGAAAATAATTTTGCTAGTGCTACTAAGCATTATTGTAGTAGGTATTATCTTAGCAATGATCCCATGGCAACAGACAATCGATGGCTATGGTGATGTTACAACTCTTTCACCATCTGAACGTCAACAGAATATCTCTGCACCAATTGGTGGTAGGCTAGGTAAGTGGTATGTCTTTGAGGGTGATGCAGTCAAAAAAGGTGATCCGATTGTTGAGGTTCTAGATTTGGACCCAGAAGTTGTCTCAAGATTGGAAGAAGAAAAATCAGCAATTGAACTAGGTATCAACTCTGTCAAATTAGCGATAAAAAATACAAAAAATAATATTGAAAGACATAAGTATCTTGTTGATAAGGGAGCTAGTACCCAAAGGATATACGAACAGGCACAGATGGAGATGGTTAACTATACACAGGAGCTAGCTAAGTTGAATGTTGATTTAGCTAAAGTCAAGGTACAAATTGCGCGTCAGCAAAGCCGATTAGTCAAGGCTCCTGCAGATGGTGTTATAGTTGATCGTATCCATGGTTTAGGAGGTGTGATTGTCAAAGATACAGATGTATTAGCAACAATTGTCCCTGATAGTAAATCACGTATTGTTGAATTATGGGTAAATAGTATGGATGTACCACTTGTCAAAATCGGTGATAAAGTGATGTTACAATTTGAAGGATGGCCAGCGGTACAGTTTAGTGGTTGGCCGCAAGTTGCTATAGGTACTTTTGAGGGAGAAGTTATATTTATATCACCACAAAATAATGCTCAAGGACAGTTTAAAATTTTTGTTAAACAAAGTGGTAAGAGAGATTGGCCACCCCCAGATGTATTAAGACTAGGTACCAAAGTACATGGTTGGGTATTACTTAATGATGTTAGCTTAGGCTACGAGTTATGGCGTAGATATAATGGTTTCCCAATCAATCTAAATAGTAGTCAGTTACGTATAGGTATTAAAAAGAGCCAAGAGGTTGAAAAACCAGCGACCATAAAAGAGCAAGTACAAAATCAACCCTCAAATATAAAATAGCGATTGTAAATCTTTCTTTATCCTAATGAGTATTCTATAATCTAATGGGTATTTACTTTGAACGATTTATTTAGGTGTTTAAATGGATAAAAAATTAGTAAAACATATTGCTAAACTATCTTGTTTTGATTTGACTGAAGAGCAGTTAGAGCAGTATACCAAAGATCTTACCAATATCTGTAAGATTCTAGATACAGTCAAAAAATTCGATGCTCAAGGAGTCAAACCAATGATATCTCCGATTAGTGTTGATTTTAAATTTCGTGAAGATATACCTCAAGATCAAGATAATCGTGCAAGTTTTGATAAATTTGCTTGTGAAGTAGTTGATGATTATTTTATGGTGCCACAGGTTGTTAAATAGGGTGAGCAATGTCATATATTAAGAAATTAAGAGCTAGATTAGATAGTCGCGAAGTCACAGCGGTTGAACTAACTAAACAATATCTAGCAAAAATAAAAGAACAAGATAAAAATATAAACTCTGTAATTACACTATGTGAAGCAGAAGCACTAAAAGAAGCAGCAGCAGCAGATAGTATAATATCTCAAGGAAAACAAGGATTGTTGACAGGTATTCCTATTCTGCATAAGGATCTTTTTTGTACTAAAGGTATAAGAACTACGGCTGCCTCTAAGATGTTGGATAATTTTGTAGCACCATACGACTCAACAGTGACAAAAAACTGTAAGGATCAAGGGATGGTCACTCTAGGCAAACTTAATATGGATGAGTTTGCTATGGGCTCAACTAATGAACATAGTTACTATGGTGCTGTTAGTAATCCTTGGGACTTAGAGAGAGTACCGGGAGGATCTTCCGGTGGCTCAGCTGCAGCAGTTGCTGCAGGTTTTGCCCCTGTAAGTACAGGTTCAGATACTGGTGGATCTGTAAGACAGCCTGCTAGCTTTTGTGGTCTAACAGCTATGAAGCCTAGTTATGGAAGTACTTCAAGGTTTGGCATGGTGGCGTTTGCATCATCTTTTGATCAAGCAGGTATTTTTGGACACTATGCTGAAGATGTCGCGATCATGTTAGATGCAGTCGCTGGCGAGTGTGAGTTTGATTCTACTTGTGTTGGTGTTAAACAAAATCATTTCACTCAAGATATAGAAAAAGATATCTCTGGTAAAGTAATCGGAATTGATGAGAGTCTAATCAAGGACCTACCAGAGCAAATCCAACAGGCAGTAGCAACAACGCTTAAAAACTTTGAGAAGCTAGGCGCTAAGATAAAATCAGTAAAAGTTCCAGATTTAAAAGAAGCTTTATCAACTTACTATATCATAACACCAGCAGAAGCAGCTGCTAACTTAGCTAGATATGATGGTGTTCGATACGGTTATCGTAATCCAGAAGCTAGAGACTTAGATGAATTATATAGAAAATCTCGTACAGATGGTTTTGGTACAGAGGTTAAGCGTAGAATTATGATTGGTAACTATGTTTTAGCATCGAGCCAGTATGATTCTTATTACAATAAGGCTCAGCAGCTACGTAAAGTAATGACTGATCAAATTAATGAAATCTTTACCCAAGTTGATGCTATCTTTATGCCAGCATCTCCAAGCGAGGCATTTAAAAAAGGTGATAAGCTAGATCCAGTTTCGGCATATTTATCAGATATCTACACTATTCCTGCTAATATATCTGGTTTACCAGCTATAGCTTTTCCTATTGGTTTTGCTAATGCTTTACCAGTTGGCGGACAGCTTATGGCTAAAGCATTTAATGATAATATCTTGACTCAGATGGTCGTACAGTATCAAAAGCACTACGGTATTGAAGAATTTATTTTAGAACAAGCGAGGATTTAATAGTGAATTGGGAAATGGTGATAGGGCTAGAAGTCCATATTCAATTAAGTACTAAATCTAAGCTGTTTTCGACTTCTGCAACAAAGTATGGGCAACATCAAAATACCCAAGCAGCATTTTTAGATTTAGGTTTGCCTGGAACTTTGCCAGTTGTAAATAAAGAAGCTATTCGTAAAGCAGTAATATTTGGCTTAGCTGTAGATGCTAAGATTTCAAAAGATAGTTTCTTTGCGCGAAAAAATTATTTTTATCCAGATTTACCAAAAGGTTATCAGATTAGCCAATCGACTAATCCGATAGTTCAAGAAGGTAAGCTAGAGATTGAAACTTCAAAGGGGATGAAAACTATCAGAATTGAGCGCGCACATTTAGAAGAAGATGCAGGTAAATCTGTTCATGGTTATGTTGCTGGTGAAACAGGCTTAGATTATAATCGTGCAGGCACACCACTTCTAGAGATTGTTACATATCCTGATTTTAGGTCAGCAGAAGAGGTCGTTGCTTATCTTAAAAAACTTCATCAGTTAGTTAAGCATCTAGGTATTTGCGATGGAAACATGCAAGAAGGCTCATTTAGATGTGATGTTAATTTATCTATCAGACCACATGGGCAGTCTGAATTTGGTACGCGTGCTGAGCTTAAAAATATAAACTCATTTAAGTTTATTGATAAGGCTATCGAATATGAATATGCTCGTCAAGTTATAGTGTTAGAATCAGGAGGCAAGGTTGTTCAAGAAACTCGCCTTTATGATGCTGATGCTAATGAGACGCGCTCGATGCGTGCAAAAGAGGATGCTTTTGATTATCGCTATTTTCCAGATCCAGATTTATTACCGTTGGTGATAACTGATGAGTATATTGAGAGTATCAAAAAGCAAATGCCACTGAAACCAGAAGAGCGTGAAGCAGTATATCGTGAACATTTGGCTGATCAAGAGGTTGAATTTTTATTATCGAATCTTGAGATAGCAGATTATTATGATCAAGTAGCAGCTGTGATAGGATACAAGCCAGCGTATAACTGGATAACAGTCGATCTAATATCTACTCTTAATAGAGCTGAAAAAGAATTTTCTAGTGATATTGTTCCTACTGAGATTCTATTAGAAATTATTGCTAATGTCCAAAAAGATCTAATATCTCAAGCTAATGCTAAGAAAGTGATAGCAGAGTATATAGATACTCCTAGTGAAATTGAGGCTATTATTGAAAAGCTTGGACTAAAACAAGTATCAGATGAGGGTATGATTCGCGAATTAGTTCAAGGTATAATAGCAGCTAACCCTCAACAAGCAGCTGACTTTAAAGCTGGAAAAACAAAGCTTATGAGTTTTTTTGTCGGTCAAGCTATGAAAGCAAGTAAAGGTAAAGCAAATCCTAAGCAAGTTAATCAAATAGTTCAAGAAGAGCTAAATAAATAAAATAGGAAAATATAATGAATACAAATAAATTTTACTATGAACTTATGAAGCTAAATGTTTTAAGTAGTAGTTATGTTGATGATAGCTATAAAGCAGCGTGGCAGGGAAATGTCTATCCTTTCTTTCATGATAGCAAATATGAGTTTCATTATGAGGTTGCAAAGTACTTTGATAGAGCTGATGAAAAAACTATCGATAAATTATGCTCTCTACTAGATGATTATGTTGATGAGAGAGCAGACTTTAGTAATTTTGAAGCAAAAGTCGAAAAAGTTGTTGGCAAAGGTAATGTTTATTATGTGTTAAATTATATTTTTAGAGCTGGGCAATATAAGAAACTTTTAGAAAATATTAGGCTAAATAAAATTCATTTTAGCCAACATTTTATCGATCGCTTTGAAGCCGGTGGATATTTAGATTAATTACTCTTGATTTTCTTATAACTTTATTCCTAAATATTCTTTAGCAATATATTTAAAAAGTGCTTTATGAATTTGATAAGTTGGATGAACTCCATCCCAAAATACAAATTCTTGAGGATTTTTACACAGAGTTACAGTTTCAGCAGCTAATATTGAGGTAGTAATATCAGGAGTTAGAGGTATCTTACCCATATCTATTTTCCTAGAAGTAATATTGTTAAAGTTTTGTAATACCTTTAGTTTAGGGTTTGAGGTTAACAGACCCTTATAGAAGTGCTTAGACTGATTTGTATGCTCGTAAGCAAAATATCCACCTCTCCAACAGCTTTCTGTGGTTTTGTTTGGATCTATCGAAGTTTGGAATTCTTTGTTAAAGTTATCTGTATCATTAATTAGTATTTCAAAGATTCGATTTATATCAACAAACTCGATATTTGTTTGATTTTCTGCAAACTGTTTTAAGAGCTCGTTATGTAACAAAGATACTTCTCTGAGAAGATTTTGATTTCCAATCTCTTTTGATTCAGGGGTTAAGCCTAAATTAGGTAGTCCAATGATTAATGTCATTTGAGCATTTACTTTGTTAACTGCTGCTATGATTTTATCAGTTACTTCTGAGGCAATAATATGAAGAGAGGTTGGATCTTGATCCGCATCAATTGTTAAATAGTCATTTGCTCCAATAAAGAATATGGCTAGATTTTTATCTGTATCATGAGCGCCATTATCTATTGCATATGCTCTTAATTCTGTACCTAATGTATAAGGTAATCCTAAATCTGTCCATGATGGCTCAAAAACTGCAGTAGCACCTCCAACAGCATAATTGCTAATTGGAATTTTATTTTCTAGAAGTCCATTGAGCATAGTTATCCAAATAGAACCATTTGAGAACATTCCTCGATAATAAGGGATGGATCTTGGGATAATTCCATTAGTGTACTTATATAAGTTGCCAGTATCACTTAAACTATCCCCAAAGATAAGTATTCTTTCGATATTTTTTAATTTACTATCATCTATGTTTGCATATTTTGGACATGCGGAAATTGTAAATATTGGTATTCGATATTTTAATGTTGTAGTATAACTATGCCATTTATATTTATAATCACCTTTTTGATGCTCTATAGCAATATCACCAACTAAATTGTTAAAGTAAGCTTTATTTGATTTCCAGCCATTTTTTAAACTGAATTGTATCGAACCATTATTGTGTAAATTTTCCGAATAATAATTGATATTTATTATCGATGTACTATTAAAGATTTTATCATTTGTATACTGACCGAGATTAATATATTCATTAGCAAGTAACTTCTGATTGTCTATTTTTTTACCAGTACTATTACCAGGTGCAACATTTAAAAATATTGGTACTGAGCAGTTATTTTCTATAATAATTTCAGATCTAGCATTACTGTAGCAAATACTATTTATAGAGATACTCGATAACAAGATTAAAAATAACCATTGCTAAAGTTACTGATTAATAAACTATTTTCCATTTAAACCTCTATATTATTGTTAGATATACAGAAATAAATAATAATACTTAAAGATATACAGCCATATCTACGGTAATAGTATTCATATGTTTACCATTATATAGTTGTTGGTATGAGTACTCTGGTCCAAAAAGTACATTATTATCAAAATATGCGCGTTGTGAGGAAACTATAAGCTGTTTTTTTATCCCTGATGATGATCTTCCAAAGTTAAGTGGTGAGGCGGTTAAAGTCATCGGGATATTTGTTGAATTATAAGATTCACCATATGACATTCCAAAGTTGGTTTTTCTACCTCTAAAAATAAGTGAATAGTTGGCAGCAGCATACCATCCTCCAGCTAAAACATCTTTACCAGAGCCTGTAAAGTCTTTTTTATTAGTTGTTGTTGCCCAACCAGCACCTAAATTTAAGAAACCACCAGCAATAGCATAAGTAATATTTGTATTGATATTAAAACTACCAATAGTATCGTTTGGTTGTCCTTGACTCTGTAAGAACTTACTTAAAGAGGGATTACCTGCTCCTGCCATATTATAAACATAACCAGTATTAAAACCGACAGCTATATCTTGGGTCCATTTTTGTGCATAAAATAGTCCAGTTGAAAAATTAAACTGGTTATCATTAGAGCCAAAAACAGCGACATTAGCATTCAATATATCACTTTTATAGTTTAGTGAAACATTTGTCACTTTACCAGGAGAGAGGAAGTTTTTTGTTATTCCACCTGTCCATGGACCACCTCCACCAAACGCACCTACTGAGAGTTTGTTTCTTCCAGCAGTTAAGAAAAAAGGAGAAGTATCAAGGTTACCAAAGATGACAAAGGCATTACCTAAAGAGAAATTATTAAGTTCAGTAGTGTTAAATTCTATTTCAGTGGTTACATAATGTCCGATATTTGATAAAAAGTATAAGTTTGCTGCAGTTAGTGCTATGTTTTGACCATTACTACTTAATTTAGTAGCATTATTTGCTATATTTGTACTACCAAACCAGAGCTGTGCATCAGCTTCAATTTTACCACCAAAGAATATCGAATAACTATCAAACTTATTCCTTAAGCCCATTAGTGTTGAGGCAAATAGATTACTTGATATCATTCCTATAGGTACAGTGTTGTTACCAGAGTATGCACCTAAAAATGTAACTTCACCTCGAGTTGTAATAGCAGGCGCACCACCAACATTTATACCACCGTCTTTATCAAAGATACCGCCAATAGGGTAGTCGCTTAGATTTATGATAGAACTATCAGTACCTACGTTTGTCATTATATCGAGAGCTAATTTGTTATTATCAGGTAAGCTAGGTAGACCAATGTTTTCGACTTTTGAACTGTATGTAGCAAATAATACTGAATCATTTGAGTTTTTTATTTGGGTTAAATGATTTATTTCAGCTTGAATATTTGCTATTTGTGATTGTAGTTCGACTATGCCTTGTTTATCAATTGAGTCTGATTTTTGCGACTGTTCATTAGAATTTTCAAAACTGTTAGAAAATCCCATAAAGGGCGTAATTGATAATACTAAAAAGCATATAGATGCTATGTTAATTTTAGTTAGCATATTAATAAAGAAACAAAGAAAATAAATTAATTTTTAGATATTAAATTAAATGATAATGATAATCAATATTATTAATCTAAAAGTTTTATTTATCTCTCCTAATATAGAAAAACCACATTGCAAAAGAGCTTAGACTTAGCAAAGTTATAAGTACAGTGATAGGAAATAAAGAAGAAATTGACAAGTGACTAGTAATAAAACTACTTAATGCAGATAATAAAAATTCCAATGATAGTGCAAAAGCCATGGCTGTACCAATCATTTTAGGAAATGGTGATACTACGCCAACTGCCGCTGTTGTCATGATAAAACCCGTTCCTAAGAAATAAATGAACATCGCTGTAATAGTAAGATATGGACCATCAAATTTAAGTATAGATGTTGCTGATAGGAATACAGCTGCTAATACTAAGATCAATGCTCCAACTCCAGTTAAATTTGAAATACCTCTTTTTAGTACATAACGACCACAGATAGCGGCTCCAAGTAGGTGAGCTATTAACAAACTAGACATCATCATCCCAAAAGTTTTTGGTGAAACTGCATAAGTTTTTATCATTAAGAAAGCAGCATTTGTATTAAATGCTGACTCACCAGCTACCATTAGGCTTGTACACATTAGATAACCAAAGAATACGCGATTACGCAAGATACTAGAATAATCCTTAAGGACTCCTAATAAAGAAAATGGTTTTTGGAGTTTCTCAGATTGGGTCTCGGGTAAATATTTTAGCATTATTATAAATATCAAACTGCTATAGACTAGCATCGTAGCAAAAGCTAACTGCCAATTTTTGAATATGGCTATTATTCCTCCTAAAGTAGGTAAACAAGCAATAATTACCGCGGCTAGAGCAAATAAGTAGCCGAATATATTAGCAGCTTTATCATTTGGATATGAGTCATTAATAATAACTCTACCCATAAGTATAGTACCACTTACACCGAGTCCTTGAACAAAACGCCAAAAAATTAACCAGTATATATCTGTTGTTAGCATACATAACAGACTACTTGACATATATAATATTAGTCCAAGAAGCATAAATTTGCGGCGACCATAGATTTCAGACAGTGGTCCATAAACTATCATTCCTAGAGCTTTACCAGCTAAGAAGAAAGCTATTACGTATTGAGTAAGCTTTACGGAAGCATCGAGATTTTTAGAAAGTATTGGCAGTAATGGGAGTAAAAAATGTACGCCCATATTACCTAAAAACCATGTTAAAAGAACAAGTAAAGGAATATATTTTAAACTTTTAGTATCAATCTGCATTTTATTACCTATTTAATTAATGTGTTTGTTTGACTCTGAGGACTTGATATTGCTGATTTTTGTCAATTAGGATTACACTTGGCTTTAGATGAATAAACTCATTATTTCTTGATATGTTATAAGCCCCAACCCCATCTATCAGTAATTTATCTCCATATCGAAGCTTAGGTAAAAACACATTATCATCTAAAAAATCATGCTGCATACAACTAGGACCCAATAGTATGGTTTTCTTATAGTCGTCATCAGTTTTTAGGTGATAGATTGGATGTCTATATGTAGATGTGGTTGGTATGGTGTGTATTCCTGCATCTGTTATTAAGCTCTGAAAATCTTCATTTTGCTCTCTGGTACCGACTATGGTTGTTAGTAGTGCTATTGAGTAATCAACCAAACTACGTCCTAGCTCAAAAATTAGTTTAGTCTTATTATTAGTTTTGTTTAAATACTCTTTTAAGGGAGCTATTATTGTCGTGCTATATAATTCTAAATCAAAGGGTCTGTATGGGTGTAATTGTTTATCTTTTAGAGTAGGACTTATTCCTGCTAAACCACCGCCTAAGTCTATCCAATCTAAAGTAAGTTTATACTTTGTTAGAATTGTCTCAGCCAATCCGGCAATATTTTTTGCCATTGCTGCAAATCTCGAGATATCTCTAATATTTGTGCCAATGTGACAATGTAACCCAGCTAATTGAATATTCTGTATTTGTTGTATTTTGTCGATGACGGCAAATATATCATCATTATTTTGTTGATTAGATAATGCAAATCCAAATCTAGACCAATTTTGAGGAGTTTTATTATCTGCTACTCTTAAGCCAATTTTTGCAGTTATATTTAGCTCTTTTGCAATCTTTGCAATACGCAATATCTCATCAAAGTGATCGCAGTTTATTATAGCATTTAAACGTAACGCTTTGATTAAGCTTGCATCGTTTTTATATGGGCCATTAAAGATTATACCTTTATCCCAGAGCTGCAGTTTTTCTATCAGCTGGAATTCATCGCTTGAGACAACTTCAGGGATAAATCCTACTTGATAAAATTTTTGGATAATAGTGCTTAGAGATTGAGTTTTTACTGAGTATGCAGCAATACTATTTTTATATTGTTTCAAAATAGTTTGTTGAAAAAAATTGGCACGCTCTAGTAAAGCATTTTCATCAATGATAAAACATGGCGAAGCATATCTTTGTATAATTGTTTCAATTTGATTCTCTGAAAGTTTATTAAAGACACTTTTAGAATTACTTAGTTTAGACATTTACTAAATCCTTATTTTTAAAATTGGATGATTTAAGCTCAAAAAGATAAAGTAGACATATATACATCA
Source organism: Francisella hispaniensis FSC454 (assembly GCF_001885235.1). Taxonomy (NCBI): domain Bacteria; kingdom Pseudomonadati; phylum Pseudomonadota; class Gammaproteobacteria; order Thiotrichales; family Francisellaceae; genus Francisella; species Francisella hispaniensis. The sequence goes on along the minus strand of NZ_CP018093.1, from coordinate 1,802,818 downwards.
CTACTAAAAACATATAAATAACAGCGGTAATATAGAAAACAGTTTGCATTGTTGATATTTGGAATATAAATCCGCCTAAGAAAATACCGCAGAGATTTCCAAATTTAGAGAATGTATTACAGTAGCCAATTAGAAAACCAAAATTATTATCTTTAGTTCTACAAGCTAAGCTAAATAAGCATGGTAGTGTGCCGGCAAAGGTAACTCCAAGTATGAATCTAGCTGCTAATATAAGGTAAATGTTGTGTGTAAATCCATGAACATAAATTGCTACAGTGGATATTGCAAACAAAATTATAAAATAGCTACTGGCAAAGAAATATTGATTATTAACTTGTTTGTTAAGGAGCTTATCAAATAAATAACCTATCGGTGCTGAAAATAGCAGTAGACTAAATGCAGGTGCTGCGTAAATAACAGCTATGATTATTGGGTCTGAGCTAAAAAACTCTTTAGCATAAATAGCAAAAAATGATTGTGGCAAAAATTTTGCTGTTTGAGATAATAAAATAGCTAAGAAAATTACCGAGAAATAAACATATATTAAATAGTTATTAGAAGTATTTTTATGATAGCAATTTTTATTATTATCTTGTTTTAATAATAAAGAAGGTTTTGAGATACTTTCTAATTTAATCAGTAATACGATAAAGATACAGCAAGCTACAACAGCACAAATCAAAAATATTTGGTTATAACTAAGTAAGGTGGCTAAAACTCCACCTATCAAAGGACCTATAGCGATACCGATTGCTGTAGATGATTGTAACCAGGCAAGTATACGACTTCTAAATTCTTTTGAAACAATAACTACAGCATAGCTTTGAGCTGCTAATAAAAAGCCAGCTATAGCTCCTTGGATAAATCTTAGGATTATAAACAGCAAAGCACTATTTGTTAGATATATCAGTAATTGTATAATAGCTAAAGCTAAGGCAGCTCTAAGGATCATTGTTTTATAGCCAAATCTATCGGCATATTTGCCCCAAAAAGGAGAGAAAAGCATTGCTGATATTAAAGGCATTGCATAAGCTAAGACATTCCAGGTATTTACTGGTAGTAGATCAAAATCACTAAGGGATTGTAAGTAAATTGGTAAAAAAGGATTACTCATCTCCATAGCAGCTATGATTATAAGCTGACAACAACATAATAGCAGTATTTGTGCTTTTATATGATTATTCATGATTTTTTAGGCTAATGGATTTTTGAGTTTAACGTATATATCTCCTTGCATGTCATCTTTATCACACTCTAGTTTGTCATTTAAACGCATTCTAGTAAGTGCTTTGATTGACCAAGGTTTTTCTAATATTTGAGTATATTCTTGTTTATATTTATCCGCACTAATTCGTGGTTTTAAATACTCAAATCTTTGGTGTATTTCATCTTTTACGATAGTCCAGAAATGCTCCTCAGCAATTTTATAATGGTTATTTAGCTGTAGTATTAGCTCTCCAATATTACTCTGTAAGCAAGCATGTATAAACTTACGTCTAGTAATTGTTTGAGAATTAGTAAATGTCAGAGAGAATGTATCTTTAGGAAGATGAAATCCACTTGCTTCAAAGCTTGGTAAGTGTAGTCTCATTCCTCCTAGATCGCGGATTAGTAATCTTTGCGGGATGTTTTGTTTGAAAATAACAAGTGTGTTTTGCTGATGGGCTTCTAGAGCTATACCATAGAGTAGATATAAATCTAGACAAGCAGTCAATGTTATCTGAGTATACTTTCTAAAATATGCTAAAATTTGATTAGGTTGATCATAATCTAATATCTCCAAAATATCACATATAAGCGCTTGGTTTTCTGGTGTTTTGACAAATAAGCTCGCAAGTGGGCAAGCCATTTCATCTGGCTGTAATGACGCTTCAGGATTTGCCCTAAAAATTGCTGCAAGTTGGCGGATATCATCTTTTCTACAAGCTTTGGTGGTATGGATACCGGCAATGTCAACTAATATGTCCATGTTTTCAGCTATGTGTTGCTCTTTAGCAAGTATCTCTAATAAAATTTTGCTGATTCGAGGTCCTGTTTTGACAGATTCTGGTGATACTGTCCTTGTTACACTTGTGGCATGAATTGCTACAGGTAGTTTTATATGCGGCATTAGTGTTTTGTCTTTATTAATCATTGGTAGCATTGTTCTAAAAGACATACTTGGTTTAGTAGTATATTTACAATCATTGATAATAATTAGTTGTTGGCAATCTATTAAACATTTATGCTTAATAGGGAGAATATGTTCAGCCTGCCATGGATGAATCGGTATCATTAGATAGTTGTTACTATCAAGTCCTCTATTATCTAGTTCGTGATACCAAATTTTATACTGCTCTGGATAATTAGTGATCATCCAGTCTTGATAGTTATCAATACGATTATCAATTATCTCAATATGTGCAATATTTTTATGTATAGCTCCAAAAATTATATTAACTTCATTTTCAAACTCAGGAGAGTAGAGAATGTTCTCAAACTTACTTAGTCCAATTTTAGTTTTTGATCCAGGATGATATTTATGACCAACTGCTCCCCATTGCTCTAGAAAGGCAAGTTGTTCATTTTTAGACATTGTCTTATTTAGCCACTGCCAAAGGTTTGAGTAGTTTGCAGTTTTTATGGTATTTGCAAGTTGTTTTTGTCTTAAACTTCTATAGATATTCATTGACAACTCATTTTCAAAAGAGTTGTGTAGTTCATACTCAAACTGTTGCCAGTCATCGTGATTAATTTGTGGATTATTATCTTTTGCCCAGCTGATAAGCTCCTCAATACTTTCAAGAGATGTTTCTTTTTTAGTTAGACAATCTCGTATAGTTAGATTATTTGATAAATCTATTCTATTGAGACTTTTAAGAGTAGGACTGTTTATTTTCAATATTTTATTGTTCTTTTTATTGTAAAAAAGTAAGTCATTGTTAATTTTCGTAGCTTTTCCAAGAAGCTCCTCACGATAAAAGCTTAATACAACTCTTTTAAATTGGTTTTCAAGAGTTGAGGCTTTAATATTGGTGATAGTTGGACTTAGGTCAGTTGTTATAAGTCCAATTAATTCAAGTGATTCTATGTTGATAGGGGAGTTGTTTTTTTGTAGTTGTTCAATGTACATTTCATACCTCATTTAATGATAACGAATATCATTATCATTTATAAAAAAATGAAATACAATCATTTATTGCAAAAAAATGATAAAAAAGGAAAATAGTTATATATAGTTAAAAGCTAGGGAAAATCGTATTTTTAGGTTTCAAAAAACAAATGACAAAACATAGAAGTTTTATAGATGTTGTAAGATGTGCTTTGGACTATTTTGTGTGTATTGATTTAATGATAGATCTATTCTTTTTCACGACAGGATTTGCATTTAACATATATATTAAGACTATGGTCAATCATTTCAGCACCAAATGATTCAACAATTTGCTTTTGCAGAGCTTCAATTCCTGGACTATAAAACTCTTGTATCATATTGCATTTAATACAGATTATATGATCATGATGTTCCCCCTGGTTTAACTCATACATCACTTGTTCATTATCAAGTTTTAAGCGATTTATTATTCCTGCTGACTCAAACTGATTAAGTACTCTGTAAACTGTAGCAATTCCTGTTGTACTTCCCTGTGCTTTAAGTTTAGAAAAAACCTCATCAGGGCTGAGATGTTTATCTTTGTGTTTTTCAAATAATTTAAGTATCTCAACTCGAGGTTGTGTGACTTTAAAGCCAAGCTCTTTTAGATCAAAGTTATTTTCCGACATATGGATATATTAAATAATCATATTACTTATTAGATTTTGACATAAATATGGCTATTATTGCAAATCTTAATTGCTGTGTAGATCTTATATGTAGACTGATATGTCAAATGTGATAGTGTTCGTACTATTGTTATTGTAGAGCTTTTGGTATACATACTCTGGACCAAATAATACGTTATTATCGAAATATGAGCGCTGAGCAGAAAAAATAAGTTGGCTTTTAATCCCGGACTGTGACATCCCGAAGCTCGTAGGTGAGCTGGCTAGAGCCATAGGTATTAACATGGCATTGTATGTTTGTCCATAAGATACACCAAAGTTGGTGTCTTTCCCAGCTAGCGTTAAAGAGTAGTTTGCAGCGGTATACCAACCTCCAGCAAGCACGTTATTACCATTGCCATTAAAGTCTTCACGATTGGTTGTAGTTGCCCAACCTGCAGCCAAGTTTAGAAAACCTTCCCATAGGTTGTATGTTAAGTTGCCATCAACATTAAAGGAACCTATAGTGTCCCCTTGGCGATTGTTTTGCTCAAGAAACTGTTCAAAAGATCCTGAGTCAGATGAGCCAGCGAGATTATAAATATAACCTATATTAAATCCTGCAGCTAAGTTGTCTGTCCAGCTATCAGCATAAAAGACACCTGTAGAGAAATTAGCTTTTTTATCATTTGAACTTGAGACCGCAATATTTGCATTCCATACGTTATCTTTATAGTTGAGAGATATGTTTGTTACTTGACCTGGTTCAAAAAAATTATCTGTTATACCATTTGTTATAGTACCGCCACCTCCATATGTGCCAACTGATAAGTAGCTTTTACCAGCAGTTATAAAAAACGGTGATGTATCTAAATTGCCAAAAATGACAAAAGCATTGCCTAAACTAAAAGAATTAGACTCATCTGTGTCAAAATCAAACTGTGCGGTTACATAGTGACCAAGGTTAGATAAGAAATATAAGTTAGCTGTAGTTAGGTATATATTTTGACCATTCTGTGGTAACGTGTTTCCATTAACACCTTTTACTTTACTATTGCCAAAGTAAACTTGGGGATCAATTTCAATGAATCCACCAAAAAATACCGAATAATCACTAAAATATTCTCTCTGACCAATTATCGTTGATGCAAATAGGTTATCAGGAATTTGTCCAATCGGAACGGTATTATTACCAGAGTAGGCCCCTAAGTAAGCTGTTTTACCACCGGTTGTAATTGCTGGAGCTGAGCCAACATCGATACCACCATTTTTATAAATTATTTTATCAGGGTTGCTACCTAGTATTATTTGTCCAGTTTCTATATTTATATTATTATCAATATCAGAAACTGATACATTATCTAGTTGCTCCGATGCTTGAGTAGATCCACCAAGTATTGAAGAATAATTCTTAAAGTCAGTTGGGTTGGGGATATTTTTATAACCCTGACTAACTATTATACTATTTACTTCTGAATTAAGTTGTTGAATTTGTTTTTGCAGCTCTAGGATCATTTTTTCTTGCTCAGAAATATTATCTTGATTATCATTTTGTTTTTCATTACCTGAGCTGTGTATATTTTTTTTATGTGAAGTAGATTCAGGTAACGTTTCTGAATAAAGATTACAGCTGATTATGCTAAGAAATAATATCGATGAGGATTTCCTTAACATTTTTACCCCTTTAGCTACTAAATTTATTCGTGGAATAATGACTCGACTCTATGTGAGACAAGGTCTAAGAATATTACACTAAACAATAATAATTATCAATATCGCTCATATTATGATTTTAACTCTAATTTTCATAGCTAATCCATGCTGCTGCAGTATTTTAGACTTTTGTAATTAGGGGGTAATTGTGCTATTATTACCGCACTAGTTGTTTTTTCATCTTTTTTTCTATGAGTACAAGTGTTTATGAACAATTTGCCCCTATATTGATATTTTTAATCATAGCTTTTGGTTTGGGTGCTGCTTTTGCAATTATTGGTAAAGTTTTATCGGTAATAGTGGGTGCAAATAATCCAAATAAAACTAAAGGAGAAACATTTGAATGTGGTTTCCCAACTTTTGGTGATGCAAGAGAAAAGCTGGATGTGCGTTTTTATCTAATTGCAGTACTGTTCTTGGTTTTTGACTTGGAGTTGGCATTTATTATCCCGTGGGGAATAAATCTACGAGCTAGTGCAGGGATGCCAGCTATTTCAGATCATGCGTTTTTTGCGATGATTATATTTTTAGTGGTACTATTCTTAGGCTTAATATATGCCTGGAAGAAAGGAGCTTTAGAGTGGGAATAGGTAACGAAAATAAAGGTTTTATAACCGCAAGTGCAGATGCACTTATAAACTGGGTGCGCACAGGATCTTTATGGCCAGTAACAACTGGGTTGGCTTGTTGTGCTGTAGAAATGATGCATGCAGGCGCTGCTAGATATGATTTGGATAGGTTTGGTATAGTCTTTAGGCCTTCTCCAAGACAATCTGACGTGCTCATTGTTGCTGGGACTCTTTGTAATAAAATGGCTCCGGCATTGCGCCAAGTATATGATCAAATGCCTGACCCTAAATGGGTGATTTCTATGGGTTCTTGCGCAAATGGTGGTGGTTATTATCATTACTCATATTCGGTGGTTAGAGGTTGTGATAGAATCGTGCCAGTTGATATATATGTCCCTGGCTGTCCACCAACTGCTGAGGCTTTGGTTTACGGTATTATACAGCTGCAGAATAAGATTATTAGAAAAGATACTATAGCGAGGAAGTAATCGTGAGTCTTAGATTACAAGATCATTTTAATAACATAACAAAGATTTTGAGTGGCTTTGGTGTTGAAGTTTGTGTGGCTTATGATGAGATAAATGTTATTATCAAGGACCAACGCGATATCCATTTGATTTTAAAAAAACTTAAAAAAGAGTATCTTTTTGAACAGCTTACAGATGTTACGGCTGTAGATTATTTAACTTATGGTCAATCAGATTGGCAAGTCGGTAAGGTTGTTTCACAGACTGGTTTTTCTAGAGGGCGTCAACAAGATTTCAAAACTGCAGATGTGAACAATAGATTTGAAATTATTTATCAGCTGCTAAGTATGGCAAATAATGTCAGAGTTAGAGTAAAGTGTAAATTAAAAGATGCGCAGATCATTTTGGTTGATTCTGTTAGTGACTTATGGGCATCAGCGAATTGGGCTGAAAGAGAAGTTTACGATATGTTTGGGATTTACTTTAACAATCATCCTGATTTAAGAAGGGTGCTTACAGATTATGGCTTTGTTGGCCATCCTTTGAGGAAAGATTTCCCGCAAACAGGCTATGTTGAGATGCGTTATGATGAGAATCTTGGTCGAGTTGTGTATGAGCCGGTAGAGATTAATGATAGAGTCAATACACCAAGAGTGATTCGTAACTAAATATAACTATGGGTTTATATAATGGCAGAGTATAAAAACTATACACTAAATTTTGGACCGGTTCATCCTGCGGCGCATGGTGTTCTTAGGCTTATTTTAGAACTTGATGGTGAAAATGTTGTGCGAGCTGATCCACACGTTGGATTATTGCATAGGGGTACAGAAAAACTTGCTGAATTTAAACCATATAATCAAAGTATTGGTTATATGGATAGGCTTGATTATGTCTCAATGATGTGTAATGAGCATGCTTATGTGATGGCGATCGAGAAACTTCTGCAGTTAGAAGTCCCAGAGAGAGCTAAATATATTCGCGTAATGTTTGCTGAGATGACTAGAATTTTAAATCATCTGTTATGGGTTGCTGCGTGTGGTATTGATCTTGGTGCTATGACAGTTTTTTTATATGCTTTTAGAGTCAGAGAAGATTTATTTGACTGCTATGAGGCGGTATCGGGTGCGCGTATGCATGCGGCATATTTTAGACCTGGTGGTGTTGCTAGGGATTTACCAACGCAAATGCCACAATACCAAAAGACTAGATTTACTAGTAAGAGAAAAGCAAAGAAGTTAAATGAGCCAAGACAAGGGAGTATGCTTGATTTCTTGGATCATTTTGTTGTTGATTTTGAAAAATCTTTAGATGAGATTGATACTCTTTTGACTGATAATAGATTGTGGAAGCAAAGGACTGTCGATATAGGTGTAGTAAGTGCCAAGAGAGCTAAAGAGCTCGGTTTTACAGGTCCAATGCTAAGAGGGAGTGGTGTTGCATGGGATCTTAGAAAAACTCAGCCTTATGAGGTATATGATAAGTTGGAGTTTGATATTCCAATTGGTGCAAACGGTGACTGTTATGATAGGTATCTTGTCAGAATGGCTGAGATGCGTGAGTCAAATAAACTTATCAAACAATGCGTTGATTGGCTTAGAGCTAATCCAGGACCTGTATTGTCAGATAATCATAAGGTTGCGCCTCCTAAGAGAAATGCGATGAAAAATAATATGGAAGAGCTTATACATCACTTTAAACTTTTCTCAGAAGGCTATTGTACTCCTGAAGGAGAGGTTTATGTTGGTACTGAGCATCCAAAAGGTGAGTTTGGTGTGTATATCAAATCAGATGGTGCAAATAAACCGTATAGATTAAAGATGAGAGCGCCAGGATTTGCACATATTAGTGCAATGGATGAATTATTATCTGGGCATATGTTAGCAGATACTCCAGCGATTATCTCAACAATAGATGTCGTATTTGGTGATGTAGATAGATAGAGGAAAAAGATGTCTTTAGTAGATTTAATATCGCCACAAGCGAGAGAAGATATTGACAGAGTTTTAAGTAAGTTTCCTGTTGATCAACGTAGATCAGCAATATTGGAGGGTTTACATATTTTGCAAGATCAAAATGGTGGCTACTTAACCGATGATTTGCAAACGGCCCTAGCAGAGTACTTACAGGTTAGCAAGGTTGATGTTTACGAGGTTGCTACATTTTATTGTATGTATGACCTAAAACCGGTTGGAAGACATAAATTGAATGTATGTACAAATGTTTCGTGTATGTTGAATGGTGCTTATGAAATTTTGGCACATATAGAGAAAAAACTTGCTATTAAGCCTGGTCAGACCACTAAAGATGGTCGTATAACTCTAAAAGAAGTTGAATGCCAAGGTGCATGCTGTGGTTCACCTATGCTTGAGGTGGATAAAGTTTTTTATGAAAATCTAACTATAGAAAAAGTGAATCAAATAATTGATTCTTTGGAGTAGTTATAAATGGCAAATGAAGTTTGTTTTCGTACCCTGCATTTAGATAAGCCATATAGTTTGGAGTCTTATTTATCTGTAGGCGGTTATTCATACTGGAATAAAATATTGACAGAAAAGATTCCACCTGAGCAAATTATTGAAGAGCTCAAAATATCTGGACTTAGAGGTCGTGGTGGTGCTGGTTTCCCTACGGGGTTAAAATGGAGCTTTATGCCACGCAATGCTCCGGGGCAGAAATATGTTGTATGTAACTCTGATGAAGGTGAGCCTGGTACATGTAAGGATAGAGAAATTCTCAGGAATAATCCTCATCAATTAATTGAAGGTATGGCTATTGCTGGATATGTTGTTGGGGCTACTGCAGGTTATAATTATACTAGAGGCGAGTTTTATGAGCCAATAGCTAGGTTTGAAGATGCACTTATCGAGGCATATCAAGCAGGTTTATTGGGGACAAATATCAAATCATCTGGAATCTCTTTTGATTTATATTCAGCTATTGGAGCTGGCGCTTATATCTGTGGTGAGGAGACAGCATTGCTTAATTCACTTGAGGGCAAAAAAGGGCGTCCAAGATTTAAGCCACCGTTTCCGGCATTTAAGGGTCTTTATGATAAGCCAACAAACATAAATAATACAGAAACATATGCATCAGTGCCGGCAATATTGCAGTATGGCGGGGAGTGGTTTAAGAAACTAGGTACTGAGAAAAGTGGTGGTACTAAGTTATTCTGTGTCTCTGGACATGTGCAGCAACAACGAGTTGTTGAAATAGGTTTGGGCATGCCATTTAAAGAACTTCTAGACATGTGTGGAGGCATTCGCAATGGTAATAAGCTTAAAGCCGTAATCCCTGGTGGAAGCTCATCTAAGATCTTGACAGCCGATGAAATGATGGCTGTTACTATGGATTATGAGTCAATAGCAGCGGCAGGTTCAATGCTTGGTTCAGGTGCGGTTGTGGTGCTGGATGAAACTACTTGTATCGTTAGAACATTAGCAAGACTTGCGGACTTTTATTATGAAGAATCTTGTGGTCAGTGTACACCTTGTAGAGAGGGTACTGGTTGGTTGGCACGAACTTTACATAGGATTGTTGCTGGTGAAGGAAGACCAGAAGATATAGATACTTTAGTCAGAGTAGCAACAAATATAGAGGGTAATACTATTTGTGGTTTAGGTGATGCAGCTGCATGGCCAGTCCAGAGTTATATAGATAAATTTAGGGATGAATTTATTTATATGATCGAGAATAATGGTAGAAGTATAGTGGATCAATAGTTGATTGGAGTAGTTCTGTGTCAGACAATAAAGAATCCAAAAAAATAAATATAGAGATTGATGGAAAGAGTTATCAAGCCTTACCAAATCAATCGATAATTGAAGTGGCAGATGCAAACGGTATATACATTCCGAGATTTTGCTACCATAAAAAATTATCTGTAGCTGCAAACTGTAGAATGTGTTTAGTGGATGTTGAGGGGGCAAGACGTGCTTCACCAGCATGTGCCACACCAGTTATGGATGGAATGAAAGTTAAGACTCGTTCGGAGAAAGCATTGCAAATGCAAAAAGACGTTATGGAGTTTTTGCTTATAAACCATCCTCTAGATTGTCCTATATGTGATCAAGGCGGTGAGTGTGAGCTGCAAGATATTGCAATGGGATATGGTAATACAACTTCAGAGTATCTTGAGTCTAAGAGAACAGTAGAGGATCCTGAGTTAGGTCCTTTGGTGGCTACTGATATGACAAGGTGTATTTTATGTACACGTTGTGTACGTTTTGGTGAAGAAGTTGCTGGTGTTAAAGAGCTTGGGGTTATGGGTAGAGGAGATCACTCTGCTATTAGTACTTATATTTCTGGTGAAATGGTTGACTCTGAAGTCTCTGCTAATATTATAGATCTTTGTCCTGTTGGAGCTTTGACATCAAAACCATTTAGATTTAAAGCTAGATCATGGGAGTTAAAACAGTTCCCAACGCTTTCAGCTGGCGATGCTTTAGCGACTGAGATTAATGCACATGTTTATCAAAATAAACTTGTCAGAGTGGTGCCAAGAGAGAGTGATATTACTGGTACTTGGATAGCTGATAGAGATAGATTTGAATATACTGGTTTGTATAGTCAAGACAGGATTCAACAGCCAATGATTAAAAAATCTGGTGGTTGGGTTGAAGTATCTTGGGAAGAGGCATTAGATTTTGTTAAAGTAGCTATACAAAAAACTAAAGAAAAAGATGGTGCTGATGCAATCTCTGCTATCGTTTCAGAGACTGCAACTTCAGAAGAAATGTACCTGATCAAAAAGCTATTAGCTGCTGTGGGTTCAGTTAATATAGATGCGCGTATTAGACAATATGCTGATATTCCAGGAATTAGTGCAGGTAAAGGTCTGAGTTGTTCATTAGAGGATATTCGTAAAAGTGATTTTATCCTTGTTTTTGGTTCTAATATAAGAAAAGAATATCCACTAGTAAATATTGCTATCAAAGACGCTGTTGAAAAGAATGCTGCAAAGGCTGTTGCTTGGAACGTTTGTGATTATAGCTTCAATTATGATATTAAGCAGGTAAGGTTAGCTGCTGATAACATTCAATATATTGCACTTTCTTTACTTAAGGCTATTTTTGTTAGAGCAAATTTACCTTATGGCGACCTTGATGAAATCCTAAGAAAGGTTGATCCAGCTGCAGAGGTTAGAGATGTTGCTGATAGAATAGTTGCAGCAAAAGCTCCAAAGATAATTATTGGTCAAGATATTGTCAATACAAGTGGTTTTGAAACGGTTTTTAGTATTTTAGATGTATTAGAAAAAGTTACTAGTGTAAGAGGTGGTATCTTAGCGACTAATGTTAACTCTGTTGCTGCTGATAGAATATTTAGTTCTTCGAAGGCTAAATTTAGCACATATAAGTGTTTAAATGGTCAAACAAATACTAAGCTACTTTTTACAGCACATACTGAGTTGGTTAAAGATAGCTTGTATGGTGAGCAAAAGCTCAGAAATGCGTTAGATAATATTGATATTGTTGTCAGCTTTACAGCATTTGCTGATAAGTTTACCAAAGATACCGCAGATATTATTTTACCAATAGCAACTCACTATGAAACTAGTGGAAGCTTTGTTGATTTATTTGGTAATAAAAAAGAGTTTAAACAAGTAGTTAAACCATATGCTGGTAATAGGGAGTTATGGAGAGTCCTAAGAGTTCTAGGTAATCTGTTAGAGCTAGAAGGTTTTGATTATAATTCTATTTCAGAGGTTACTAATGATGCTTATGCTACACGAGCTAGAGTTGGCGTTAATCATGTCACACAGATTCTCAATGCTAATCTTGATTATCAAAAAGAAGTAGCGTTTGTAGCCTCAAATTCAATGTACAACACAACTAGTTTGCTTAGAAGAGCAGAGCCTTTGCAAAAAACTGGCGATGCAAAACGTTTCGCTGGTGTGAGAATATCGCAAGAATTGGCAGATGAGGTGGGCTTAAAAAGTCAGTCAGGGGTTATCAAAATTTATAATATCGACAATGAGATAAATCCTGAAGTAATTGTTGATCCAAGCTTGCAGGCTAAGAATATTATGCTACCAAGAGCACTGTTTAAGGACTTTTTGAGTGGTGATAATATTAGTATTAAGCTGGTAGAGGAGGAGAGATAATATGCTAGGGTATATTTTATGGACATCACTTTATGTATTATTGATAGTCATTCCTTTAATACTAGTTGTTGCATACTATACATATGCAGAACGTAAAGTTATTGGCTACATGCAAGATAGAATTGGACCAAATAGAGTGGGTTCTTTTGGCTTGTTACAGCCTATTTTTGATGCACTTAAACTTTTTCTTAAAGAAATTATCGTGCCAACAAATTCAAATAGATATTTGTTCTTCATCGCACCAATTTTAGCTTTTGCGCCAGCATATGCCGCTTGGGCGGTTATTCCTTTCTCCAAAGGAGTTGTTCTCTCTGACATGAATTTAGGGTTGCTGTACATATTAGCAATGACTTCATTTTCTATATATGGGGTAGTAATTGCTGGTTGGGCGTCGAATAGTAAATACTCACTATTTGGTGCGTTAAGAGCTGGAGCTCAGGTTATTTCCTATGAGTTGGCGATGGGTTTTGCTATCGTTGGAGTTGTTATAGCAGCAGGCTCTATGGGCATAACAGGAATTATTGAAGCTCAAAGCGGTGGTATTTGGCACTGGTATTTTATTCCCCTATTCCCTTTGTTTGTTGTGTATTTTATTGCTGGCATAGCAGAGACAAATAGGGCTCCTTTTGATGTTGTTGAGGGCGAGTCTGAGATTGTAGCTGGACATCATATAGAATATACTGGGTCTAGGTTTGCGCTATTTTTCTTAGCTGAATATGCAAATATGATTTTAATTAGTATCCTAACATCAATTATGTTTTTAGGTGGTTGGAATTCGCCGTTCCAAGCTACTGCATTAGAATCTATATTTGGTTTTGTACCAGGTGTGGTATGGTTGTTTGCTAAGACTGGTATATTCATGTTTATGTTCTTATGGGTCAGAGCTACATACCCTCGTTATAGGTATGATCAAATTATGCGCTTAGGTTGGAAGATATTTATACCACTAACGTTTGTATGGGTTGTTATTGTTGCTTGCATGGTTAGACTTGGTGTAGGACCTTGGTGGTAAAAAGGATAGTATCATGAGAAATATAACAAATTTTTTAAAGACTTTTCTGCTTTGGGAGCTCCTAAAAGGATTAAAAGTAACAGGTAAGCATTTTTTTACACGTAAAGTTACAGTACAGTATCCAGATGAAAAAACTCCTATTTCTAATAGATTTAGAGGTCTACATGCCTTAAGACGCTATGAGAATGGCGAGGAGAGATGTATTGCATGTAAATTATGTGAGGTTGTTTGTCCAGCATTAGCAATTACAATCAACTCAACAGAAAGAGAGGATGGCACCAGAAGAACTTCAAGCTACGAGATAGATTTATTTAAGTGTATTTTCTGTGGTTATTGTGAAGAGTCATGTCCAGTTGATTCTATTGTTGAGACAAATATTTTAGAATACCACTTTGAAGAACGTGGTGAGAATATTATGACAAAAGCTAAACTTCTTGCTATAGGTGATAAATATGAAGCACAAATAGCTGCTGATAGATTGCAAGATAAGGACTTTAGGTAGAAAAATGGTTGTAACAAATATTTTATTTTATACATTTGCATCACTTGCTATCATTTCTGCTTTAGTACTGGTTTTGGCAAATAATCCAGTAAATTCTGTAATAGCAATGATTTTTACATTCATATTTACAGCGGCAGTATGGATAATCTTACAACAAGTATATCTAGCATTATTACTTATTGTGGTTTATGTCGGTGCAGTGTTAGTCATGTTTTTATTTGTGGTCTTTATGTTAGATCTGCATGTTGAAGAACAGGGCCGTGTTGGTAGATTTTTCTATGCTCTAGCTGCTGTCGTTGTTTGTGCTATATTTGCTACAGTTATAAGTTATGCTGCAACCAATGTTTTTGCCGGAGCTATGATGCAAGGTGGAGTTGGTGGTCTTAAGATTATTGGTCTAACTATGTTTAATAATGCTAACTTGTATGTATTTGAGTTGGTTGACTTTATCTTATTGGCAGCAATGACTGCAGCAATAACACTAACATTAAGAGCTAAGCGTAAAGGAAACAAAACTGTTAATCCAGCTCAGCAAGTTAAAGTTAGAGCAAAAGATCGTCTAACTATGGTGAAAATGCCAAGTAATAATGAGGGCACTAAAGATGAATAGTATTTCAGTTTCAGTCACACACGGGCTGATTTTTAGTACACTTCTGTTTGTGATAAGTGTTGCTGGTATAATTATAAACAGAAGAAATATTCTTATATTATTGATGTCGATAGAATTAATGCTTTTGGCAGTCAACACTAATTTTTTGATATTTGCTAATATGCATCATCAGGCAATGGGTGGAGTTTTTGTATTCTTTATAATGGCAGTAGCTGCTGCTGAGACAGCAATTGGTTTAGCAATTGTTGTGGCAATATTTAGAAAACGCAAAACTATTGATTTAAGTAAACTTAATACACTAAGAGGTTAAGAGTAAACTATGATAATAAACACTCAAGTAGCAGCTGTACTAATCGCAGTTATAGTTCTAGCGCCTCTATTAGGTGCATTGATTGCCGGATTTGGTGGTAAATCTATAAAAAATGCTGGTGTTAACTTTTTCACAATTTCTCTATGTGGCCTGTCTTTTGTCCTTAGTGTAATTTTAGCTTATGGTGTCTTTAGCGGTGCTGAAGTTTATTCTGTTAGCTTTTATCAGTGGGCTCCTATCTCAAATATGTTTGCCTTTGATGTTGGCTTTACTGTAAATAAGATCACTGTGTACATGATGTTGATAGTAACATTTGTATCAACACTAGTACATATTTACTCTATTGGGTATATGAAAGGTGAAGAAGGCTATGCGAGGTTCTTTGCGTATATTTCAGGTTTTACATTTGCGATGCTTTGCCTAGTAATGGGAAATAATTTCTTACTATTATTCTTTGGTTGGGAAGGGGTAGGTTTATTCTCATACTTACTAATTGGTTTTTATTTCAATAGAGATAAGGCAAATGTTGCGAGCTTAAGAGCTTTCATTGTAAATAGAATTGGTGATTTAGGGTTTTTGTTAGGTATTGGTGCAGTTATTCTATATACAAAATCGGTTGACTATACAACTGTTTTTGCTGCTTTACCAGATATTGATAATACTCAAGTTATACACTTCTTAGGTATGAGCTTTAGTCCAGTTACGCTAATGTGTTCACTATTATTTATCGGAGCAATGGGTAAGTCAGCTCAGTTTCCTTTACATTCATGGTTAGAGGGCTCAATGGAGGGTCCTACACCGATTTCAGCACTAATCCATGCAGCAACAATGGTTACAGCCGGTGTGTTTATGGTTGCAAGACTATCTCCAATGTTTGTACTTTCTCCAGCAGCTCTAAGTTTTGTATTAATTGTTGGTGCTATAACATGCTTGTTTATGGGATTGATTGCAATTGTCCAAACTGATATTAAAAGAGTTATAGCATATTGTACGCTATCGCAGTTAGGTTATATGATGGTAGCTCAGGGTGCTGGCGCATTCTCAATAGGAATGTTCCACCTTATGACACATGCTATGTTTAAAGCATTATTATTCTTGGCGGCAGGTTCTGTTATTGTCGCTATGCACCATGAGCAAGATATTCGTAGAATGGGTGGTCTTAGGAAGTATATGCCTGTTACATATTTGTGTATGCTAATAGGTGCTTGGGCGCTTGCGGCTTTACCGCCATTCTCAGGTTTTTTCTCAAAAGATTTAATTATTGAAGCAGCTCAAGCTACTACAGTATACGGACATAAGTTTGCTTACTATATGGTATTAGCATGTGCGTTTGTTACATCGTTTTATATCTTTAGAATGTTTTTCTTGGTATTCCATGGTAAAGAAAGAATGTCAGATGAAGAAAGATCACATCTTAAAGAATCACCATTTAGTATATTGATACCTTTGATATTATTGGCTATACCTTCAGTGTTTGTTGGCGAGTATTTCTTTAGTAGTATTTTATCTCAAGATCACGGCTTATTCGGTAACACTATAAGTCCATTTATACAGGCTGGTCTGGGCTGGCAATCAGTAACTGCTCATTTAGCTAGTGAGCCTGCCGCAGTAAGTTCAATGGCATTTATCAAGCATTCTGTAACAACGTTACCATTTTGGTTAGCTTTTAGTGCTTTAGTATTAGCGTATCTATTATATGTGTGGTTACCTGTAATTCCGAGACTACTTGCAAATACAAAATCAGGATTTGGAATAATCTATCATATTTTAGTTAAGAAGTATTTTATTGATGCTTTGTATGATGTGATATTTGTTAATATTTTCTTGGCAGTTAGTAATTTCTTGTGGAGAGTTGTTGATATCTTTATTATCGATAAGACAGTTGTAAATGGTACATCTAACCTGATATATCATACGGGTGATAGTTTTAGGAAGATTCAAAGAGGATATTTGTTTGACTATGCCTTTGTAATGATGGTTGGTGTATTATTGTTTATGATTTTGCTAATTTCTGTTTAGGCAAGTTAGAGGATAAATTTATATTATGAATCTAGGTAATTATTTATTAAGTTTAATAATCTGGCTCCCAATAGTTGGAGGTTTTGTTGTTTTGGCGACAAGAACCAAAGAATTACATGGTGATGCGGCTCGTTGGGTAGCGTTAGTTTTTAGTTGTTTAACTCTAGCTCTCTGCGTACCTTTGGTTACAGCTTTTGACTATAGTAGCTCAGCGATGCAGTTCCAAGAATCAGTAAAATGGTTCAAGGTTTTTGGCATGCATGATATTTATTATAGTTTAGGAGTGGATGGATTCTCTGTTTTATTTATAGTTTTGACGTCCTTTGCTACACTAGTAATAGTTTTAGCAGCTTGGACATCTATCAAAACTAAAGTTAGACAATACATGGCAATATTTTTGATTACATGTGGTTTAACTAATGGTGTTTTCTGTGCAACTGATTCTATACTTTATTATGTTTTTTGGGAGGCATTACTAATTCCAACTTGTCTTGGTATTGGTATTTGGGGCGGTAAGCATAAAGCATACGCTGCTGTTAAATATTTTATGTACACATTTTTTGGTTCGGTGTTTTTATTAGCAGCTATTCTATATATTCAAACACGAGTTGCTGCATCACCAGCGCACTTCTTAGTAAACCAAGATACATACTCTATTCAGAACTTTATTGCTTGGGCAACTCAGTCACAAGGCTTTATAGATTCAGTTAAGTTTACTCTGACAGCGCAATGGTTAGTGTTTGGAGCATTTTTCTTAGCATTTGCTGTCAAGATTCCAATGTGGCCATTTCACTCATGGTTACCAGATGCTCACTCAGAGGCACCTGCTGGGGGTTCTGTTATCCTTGCGGCTCTTATGCTCAAATTAGGAGCATATGGTTTCTTAAGATTTGCCATTCCGATGCTACCAGAGGTAACTGCTTCACTTGAGTATGTATTGATTATAATGTCTTTGATAGCTATCGTTTATGTTGGAGTTGTTGCGGTTGCACAAACTGATGTTAAAAGACTAATTGCATATTCATCAATTTCACATATGGGACTAGTTACTCTTGGATTATTCTCAATATTTATATTAAAAAATGCTGATCCAGTATTAGGAACAACTCATGCGCAATTAGCTTTACAAGGCGCTGTGTTTCAGATGATTGCTCATGCATTTTCGTCTGGTGGTATGTTTATTGGTATTGGTTATTTGTATTTAAGAATGCATACTAGAGAAATATCAGATTTCTCTGGAGTAGCTAAAACTATGCCAATATTTGCAACATTCTTTTTGCTTTTCTGTATGGCGAATGTTGGTTTACCTGGTACAAGTGGATTTGTTGGTGAGTTTATGATCTTATTGGCAGTATTTCAATACTCTCCATTAATAGCATTAATTGCAGGATTAACTCTTGTGATTGCCCCAATTTATACTCTTTGGATGTATAAGCGAGTTTTCTTCGGTGAGGTTGTATCTACACATGTAGCAAGTCTGACTGATTTAAATAGAATGGAGCTATTTGTATTTATATTATTAGCGGTACCGACTTTATTATTTGGTTTCTATCCAGAGCCAATTTTGCAGCTATCAGCAGCAGCATCGGCACATATTGTTGGTTTATCTCTATAAGGTGGTGTTTTGATTATGAGTTTATCAATCCTTTATATTTTGCCAGAAATACTACTAGCACTAGGCGTCATAGTTGTAATGTTTTCTGGACTTTTTCTACATGGTAAGATTAGAAACATTAACTATATTTTTTTCCAAGTATTTACACTACTTGCTTTGATAGCAACTTTTGCTAAAGAGTATCTGATACAGACTACTGGCTCAGTGTTTGAGGGTCAGGTTGTATTTAGTGGCTTTGCATATACATTACAACTAGTAATACTTGTCTTAGCAGTCTTTGTTGCGCTATATTCGAGAGATTATGTCAAAGATAGAAAAATATCAGATGGTGATTTTTATACATTGTTAATGCTATGTGTGCTTGGCGCAATGGTTTTAACAGCAGCACATAGTTTAGTTACAATATATGTTGGTCTAGAGTTATTATCATTACCAATGTATGCATTGATCGCAATCTATAGAGATTCAGGTAAAGGTCTTGAGGCTGCAATCAAATATTTTGTTTTAGGAGCTATTGCTTCGGCGCTACTATTATTTGGAATGTCATTTGTCTATGGTATGACAGGCAAACTTGATATTACAGAAATAGCTAATGCATTAGCACAGGGTGACTTTGCAGGCTTGCAGCAGCAGTTTTTACTTGTATGTTTAGTAATGATGATAGCTACATTTTTGTTTAAACTTGGTGCTTTCCCTTTTCATATGTGGTTGCCAGATGTTTATCAAGGAGCTCCAAATGCTGTTGCAAATATTGTTGCAACTATCCCAAAAGTTGCCGCTTTCGCAATGCTTGTGAATATTTTATTCGTCGGCTTTCCATCATTAAAAGATTCTTGGATATATCTATTTAGAATTATAGGTATATTATCAATATTCTTCGGAAGCTTGGTAGCATTGTCACAGACTAATGTTAAGCGACTTTTAGGCTATTCAACAGTTTCACAAATAGGTTTTGTATTATTAGCAACAACATTAAACCCACAAGGGTATGCACTAACTGCTGCGAGTTTCTATGTGATAGTATATGTATTTACAACTTTAGCGGTATTTGGTGTGCTTACAACTATTTCTGTTGGAGGTTATGAGGTTCAAGATCTTAATGACCTAAAAGGCTTTAATACAAAAGATTCATGGTTAGCATTTATCTTGCTGATTGTACTATTCTCAATGGCTGGTATACCTCCATTTGGTGGTTTTATTGCTAAGTTATTTGTGGTGATGGGATTAATTAACGATGGTAATTACTTATTGGCGTGTTTCGTACTATTTATGGCAGTAATAGCATCATTCTACTATGTGCGTGTGATTAAAACGATGTACTTTGATGATCCTGATAATGATGAAACAGTTAAGCCGCCATTGACATCTTTAATAGCATTAAGTGTTAACGGTTTGGTACTTTTATTTTTAGGGATAATGCCTATGCTTCTTTTGGGTGTTCTTACTCAGGTTACTAATGTTATATAAATAATAACTAATACTTTGTTGCCTATTATTACTATTACTTTTATACTTTTATCCAGAATGAACTAAATTTTATTAGCTAATGAAAGAAATTTTAGGACCTCTTAATGATGTAATTAAGAATTCAAGAGAAAGTATTGTTAATAAAAGTTTGAAAAAACTTGATGTAGTAAGCAGAGAGGAGTTTGAAGTGCAGAAGAGAATTCTACTAAAAACTCGCCAAAAACTTGAATCAATAGAAGCAAAGTTAGACAAGCTTTTAGCAGAGAAAAAGTAATATGTCTTTAGCTGTTTTAAAGAGTCGAGCCCAACTTGGTATAGAGGCTCCTTTAGTTTCTATTGAAGTTCATCTTTCAAATGGTTTGCCAGGACTATCTATAGTTGGTCTGCCAGAGGCAGCTGTTAAAGAGAGTAAAGATCGTGTAAGAAGTGCGATCATTAATTCAGGCTTTAGCTTTCCTAATAAGCGTATAACAATCAACCTTGCACCAGCTGATTTACCCAAAAGTAGCGGTAGATTTGATTTGCCGATAGCATTAGGTATCTTATATGCTTCTGGACAAGTAAATATTATCAAAGATATCGATGAGTATGAGTTTGCTGGTGAGTTATCTTTGAGTGGTGAGTTGAGGAAAATATCTAGTGCTATACCAATGGCTATTAAGTGTGTCGAGGAAAATAAAAAACTTATTGTGCCAATACAAAATGATAAAGAGATTGGTTTAGTTGAGTCAGTTCAAGCCTATAGCTTTGATAGCTTAAATAGCGTTATAGAGTTTTTATCAGGAACTGAAAAAGAGCCAATAAAGCCAAATATAGAGGTTGACTTTAGTAAGCTATACCAAGATTTAGAAGATGTCAAAGGACAATATCAAGCCAAAAGAGCATTAGAGATTGCTGCGGCTGGTGGTCACAATATCCTTTTAGTAGGTCCTCCTGGTACCGGCAAGACAATGTTGGCAAGTAGACTAAATTCAATTTTACCAACGTTAGATAAGAAAGAAGCGCTCTCATCAGCAATGATTGCATCAATCAAAGGAGAATCGGGAATAGCTGAAAGCTTTTATAAAAGGCCATTTCGTCATCCACATCATACCTCATCAGGGGTGTCCTTGGTTGGTGGTGGTAGTAATCCAATGCCTGGTGAGATTTCTTTAGCACATAATGGTGTGCTTTTTCTTGATGAGTTACCAGAATTTGATCGTAAGGTTTTAGAAGTATTGCGTGAGCCTTTAGAGACAGGAAGTGTCAATATTTCTAGAGCTAGGTGTCAAGTTGAATATCCAGCTAACTTTCAGTTAATAGCAGCAATGAATCCATGTCCATGTGGATATTTAGGCTCACAATTTAAAGAGTGTACTGACTCAATCCAAGCGATTAGAAGATATCAAAGTAAGTTATCTGGGCCACTTCTAGATAGGATAGATCTTCATGTTGAAGTTCTTGAGCTTGCAAAAGAGGATCTAACAAATCAGCAGCTAAGAGGCGAGAAAAGCAGCATAGTTAGAGAACGAGTTAAAAGAGCTCGAGATAGACAAGTCTCTCGACAGGGTAAGATTAATGCAATGCTATCTAGTAAAGAGCTTGATAAGGTTTGTAATCTTAATGATGAAACAAAAAAAATGCTTACGCTAGCTATAGAAAAGCTTGGACTATCAGCAAGAGGGTATTATAAAATACTCAAAGTTGCTAGAACCATAGCAGATCTTAATAGTACTAAAAATATTGATAAAGTAGCTATTCAAGAAGCTATTAGTTATAGAAAAATGGATAAGTTTATCAAGTGAGATAAAGTAGATTTAACGATTAATTATTATTTATCAATTTAGAAAAGGTTTTATATGAGAAAATTATTTTTGGATTCATTTGGTGAAAAGAAATTAGAGAAACCGCCAGTGTGGATAATGCGTCAAGCGGGTAGATACCTACCAGAGTATCGAGCAGTTAGAGCAAAATTTGATAATTTTATGGATATGTGTCGCAATGCTGATGCTTGTTGTGAAGTTGCGCTTCATCCACTTCAAAGATATGATCTTGATGCAGCAATTGTTTTTTCAGATATTCTGACAATTCCAGAAGCTATGGGCATGGATCTTAAATTTATCAAAGGTACAGGACCGGTATTTTCTGCGCCAATACAATCACAGAAAGATCTAGATAAACTAAAGTCTGTTGAGGATAGTATAGATTCTTTGGAGTATGTCTATAATGCTGTCAAAACAACTAGCTCAGCAATAAGAGTCCCTTTAATCGGTTTTACTGGAAGTCCTTGGACTTTAGCTGCATATATGATTGAAGGTTCAGGTTCTAAGCAGTTCAATAAATTACGTAAAATGATGTATGCAAATCCACAATTAATGCATAGTCTGTTGCAACGCCTTGCAGATATAACAGTTATTTATTTACTTGAGCAGGTTAAAGCCGGAGCAAGTTCTTTAATGATATTTGATACCTGGGGAGGAATACTACCTTTACAGCATTATAAAGATTTCTCTCTTAAATATATGGAGTATATTGCTAAAAATGTTAAGCAAAAAATTAATGTACCAATTGTTTTCTTCACTAAGGGAGGTTCAAACTTTTTTGAAGAATTAAAAGATAAATCTTGTGATGGAGCTGGAGTTGATTGGAGTGTTACATTAAAACAGGCGCGACATAGGATAGGGGTTGGTAAAGTTTTACAAGGGAATTTTGATCCAGCATTTTTATATGGAACTAAAGAAAGTATTAGGAAGACTGTTAAAGCCAATATTGAGTTTATCCAGTCTGATAAGCTAAATAACTATATTGTCAACTTAGGTCATGGCATTTATCCTGATATAGATCCTGATAATGTTAAGGTTATGGTTGATGCAATTAGGGAGTTTAGTGCCTAATTTTTAAAAATGAGTATCGAATAAAAGTCTTGACATAAATAAAAATGTTGTTATCATATACTTTCATAGACGCGGGGTGGAGCAGCTTGGTAGCTCGTCGGGCTCATAACCCGAAGGTCGTAGGTTCAAATCCTGCCCCCGCTACCAACAGGAATTTTTTTATAAAGGCCCTTTAAGGGCCTTTTTGCTATCTGCAGGATATGCAAAATCTAAGGGGTAAAAATGTTGCTAGATGATTTATATGAGATAGTAGAGCCCATCACAGCTGATCTAGGCTATATTTTATGGGGAATTGAGGTTGTAGGAAGTGGTAAACTTACTATACGCATTTTTATTGATCATGAAAATGGTGTTTCAGTCGATGATTGCCAAATAGTCAGTAAAGAAGTAAGCGCAATCTTTGATGTTGAGGATCCAATTTCGGGTAAATATATACTTGAAGTTTCTTCACCGGGCATGAATCGCCAAATTTTTAATATAATTCAGGCGCAAGCTTTGGTAGGATTTAATGTAAAGGCAGTTACTTTATCACCAGTTGAGTCACAAACAAAGTTTAAGGGAGTTCTGGAGAGAGTCGAAGGAAATAATGTTATTCTAAAGCTCGAAGATGGTAAAGAAATAAGTTTTGATTTTGACGAGCTTAAGAAACTAAGAGTATCACCTGATTTTAGTTAGATAGAGGAATTTAAGGTATGAGCAAAGAATTATTGTTAGTATTAGAAACTGTAGCAAATGAAAAAGATATTTCAAAAGATCTTTTATTTGAGGCTATGGAAGAAGCTTTAGCTATTATAACTAAGAAAGAACTTGATGAGCATATGAATATCGAGGTTAAAATCGATAGAGTTACTGGTGACTTCAAAGCTGATAGAGTCTGGCATATTGTTTCTGAAAATGAAGATTTAATTGATTATTCAAAAGAGCTTTATGAGGATGTTGCTCAAGAAAAAGGTTATAATGTAAAAGCTGGTGATGTTATACGCGAACCTGTAGAGGTCAAAGAGTACGGACGTATAGCTGCAACAATGGCTAAGCAAATTTTAATGAAGAAAATCAAAAATTTTGAAAGAGAAAAGACAGCTAGATTCTATCAAAATAAAATAGGCGATATTGTTTACGGTGAGATAAAGCGTGCTACTTATGAAATCTTGATTGTTGATTTGGGTAATAATGCTGAGGGGATTCTACCTAAAAAAGACCTTATAGCTAGAGAAAGATATCGTGTCGGTGATAAAATAAGGGCTTGTGTTGAGAGTGTTGAATGTGATGACTCTGGTAAGCCGAATACGGTTATGTTAAGTCGTTCAAGCAATACTATGCTTAAAGCTTTATTTAAGCTTGAGGTGCCAGAGGTTGAAGAAGAGCTTATTAATATAGTGAATGTAGTTCGTGAACCTGGTTTTAGGTCTAAAGTGACTGTTAAAAGCAATGATCAAAGAATAGATCCTTGTGGCGCATGTGTTGGTGTAAGAGGTTCTAGAATACATTCTATAATGAGTGAGTTAAATGGTGAGAAGGTTGATGTTATACTTTGGAATGAAGATATGGTTCAGTATGCTATTAATTCATTATCACCAGTTGATGCAGCAGATATCTTAGAAGTAAATGTTGATGAAGAAACTAATTCTATGGATATTGTTGTTAAGCAAGAAAGCTTATCTAAAGCAATCGGCAAAAACGGTGTGAATGTAAGATTAGCAAGTACACTAATCGGCTGGAAAATTAATGTTCTATCAGATGCTGAACAAGAAGAAAAACAAATGTCTATAGTAGAAAAATTTGTTGAAGCTTTGGACATAGATCACGATTTTGCACTTGTATTGATTGAAGAGGGTATAGAGACTCTTGAAGATTTAGCATATTTAGACAGAGCAGAGCTTTTAGAAATTGAAGGATTTGATGAAGAGATTGTTGATGAGCTTCAAGAGAGGGCAAAGGCTGTTATTTTATCTCAAGCTTTGGGAGGTAAAAAACCAGCTCAAGATTTGCTGGATATGCAAGGTATGAGTTTGGATTTGTCTGAGCAGCTAGCGCAAAATGATATAGTTACTATGGAAGATCTAGCAGAGCTGTCTATAGATGAGTTGCTTGATATTGTAGATATGGATGAAGAGCAAGCGACTAATTTAATTATGCAAGCAAGAGCTCCTTGGTTTGAATAAGAAAAGTACATATCAGAAATAGTACAAAGGAGAGGGAAATGGCAGAGATTACAGTTGGGCAGTTAGCACAGCAAACAAATAAAGAAGTAGATGCACTACTAAAACAGCTTAAATCTTTTGGTATTGAAAAATCTAGTGAGAAAGATACATTAACTCCTGCGGAGATGAAAACTTTGCTAGAGAAGATTAATAGTGCGAAAAATACTGCAACTAGGAAAAAAGTAACTTCAGTGAAGCTTGATGGTAAACATAAGATTAATGTTTCAGTTAAAAGAAAAAGGCGAATTGCTAAGAGAGTAGAAGAGCAAGAATCTGTTATACCAGAGCAGCCACTAGAGCTTGAAAATTTAGTTCAAGATTCTCAACAAATAGATACTGTGAAAGCGCAAGATAATATTGAGCAAACAGTTGAAAACCAAAAGGTTGAGCAGGTACAACAGCAGCACCAAGATGAAATAAAGAAGCCAGTAATAAAAGATAGCGGTTTCAAGATAACAGCAATGCCAGAAGTTAAGGTTGAGGAAATTATTGCTGAGGATGATGAAGAGCTAGCTGGTAATGATAGACAAGCTAAGAAAAAAACTGCGAAGAAAGTATTCTCTGAAACAACAAATACTAATACAAAGTATAAGCGTGAAGAAGAGGAGAAAAAATCTAAAGCAAAAAAAGCTGGAGGTAAAGGCTTTAAAAAAGCTAATCCAAGGCAGCTTTCACAACTTGCTGGTGATTTAGAGTCATTTGATGAGTTTGGTGCTAAAAAGGGTAAACTAAAAGCGCCAAAAGTTAAGAAGCAAGAATTTACAAAGCCAGTTGAAAATACGGTTAGAACTGTTGAAATTCATGAAGGTATTACTGTAAGCGAATTAGCACAAAAAATGGCTGTCAAAGGTGCTGAAATTGTTAAAGTACTATTTAATATGGGTGTAATGGCGACAATTAACCAATCTCTAGATCAAGATACTGCAATTTTGATTGTTGAAGAGATGGGACATAAATATACGCTACATAATGAGAATGCTCTTGAAGAGGCGGTAACAACAGTTGATAGAAGCTTATATAAGAAGATTTCTCGTGCTCCAGTTGTAACTATAATGGGACACGTTGATCATGGTAAAACATCATTGCTAGACTATATCCGTCAAACACGGGTGGTTGCTGGTGAGGCTGGTGGTATAACACAGCATATTGGCGCATATTCTGTTAAGACTGATAAAGGCTCTATTACATTCTTGGATACTCCAGGACATGAAGCTTTTACTTCTATGCGTGCGCGTGGAGCTAAGAGTACAGATATTGTAATTTTAGTTGTTGCTGCTGATGATGGTGTTATGCCTCAAACTGAAGAAGCAATTCAGCATGCTAAAGCAGCAAGAGTACCAATTGTTGTTGCAGTAAATAAAATTGATAAGCCAGAGGCTGATCCTGATAAAGTGATTAGTGAACTTGCACAAAGAAACGTAATCCCAGAATCATGGGGTGGTGATGTGATGTTTGTAAATGTTTCTGCTAAGACTGGTGAAGGTGTTGCTGATCTATTAGAGGCGGTACTTTTACAATCAGAAGTTTTAGAACTAGAGGCATTTGCTGAGGGCTTGGCTGAGGGTGTCGTAATTGAATCACGTCTAGAAAAGGGTCGTGGTCCAGTCGCAACTGTACTTGTACAAAATGGTAACCTTAAACAGGGTGATAATATCTTGTGTGGTACGGAGTACGGTAGGGTAAGGGCTATGCATAATGATCTTGGGAAAAAGATAAAAGCAGCTGGTCCAGCTACACCTGTTGAAATACTTGGTTTATCGGGTGTGCCAGCAGCTGGTGATGAGATGGTTGTGATTGAAAATGAGAAGAAAGCAAAAGAGCTTGCGGCACAGCGTTCTCAGAAACAGAAAGAAGCTAAAATTGCCCAAGAACAATCACTTAAGCTATCAAACATGTTCAATAACATGGGTAAAGAAGGTGAACAGCAAGTACTTAAAATTATCCTTAAGGGCGATGTGCAAGGTTCTGTCGAGGCAATTAGAGAGTCGCTGCTTAAGCTTTCAACAGATGAAGTTAAGGTTGATATAATTGCAAGTGGTATAGGAGCGATTACATCTTCAGATGTGACTTTAGCTGTAGCATCAACAGCGGTTGTTATAGGTTTTAACGTCCGTGCTGATAGTGCTGCGAAAAAACTTGCAGAAACTGATGGCGTAGAGTTTCGTTATTATAATATTATTTATGATTTAATAGATGATGTTAAAAAAGCGATGTCTGGTTTACTTTCTCCTGAAATGAAAGAGCAGATTATTGGTATTGCTGAGGTTAGAGAGGTTTATCGTTCATCTAAATTCGGTTCAATTGCTGGATGTATGGTTATTGAGGGGGTAGTTAAACGTACCAATCCTATTCGTGTCTTACGTAATAATGTTGTTATTTACGAAGGTACACTAGAGTCGCTTAAGAGATTCAAAGATGATGCTAGTGAAGTTAAAAAAGGCTTAGAGTGCGGTATTGGTGTCAAAAACTATAATGATGTCCGTGAGGGTGACCAAATAGAGGTATTTGAGGTTATTGAGGTTGCTAAGGAGTTGTAATTATGGCTGCAGAGGGTAGAGTACAAAGAGTAGCAAGTGAGCTTCAGAAAGTTATATCTTTATTATTACGTACTAGAATAAAAGATGCTAAGCTAGCTAGTGCAACTATTACAGAAGTAGATCTTTCTAAGGATCTATCTTATGCAAAAATATATTATACTTGCTTAGCTGTTGAGGATGCTGAATATATTGACAAAGCATTTGAAAAATCAAAAGGTTTCTTTAGATCATCTATAGCTAAGTCATTAAGTCTACGAATTGTTCCAAATCTTAAGTTTATATATGACACTTCGCTTGATTATGGCATGCAGATGGAAGAAAAAATTCAGCAAGCACTTGAAGCTGACTCAAAAATTATCAAGCAAGATGATAAATCTTTACAAGAAAATTATAAGCAAAACGATAAAGAAACTAAAGCTGAGAAGTTAAGGTAGGTAGCTTATGAGTAAGCTTACTATTGTTCGTGGATTTAATGATATATTGCCACTAGACAGTTATAAATGGCAATTCTTGGAATCAAAAATAAAACTCATACTTAATAGATATAATTACAGTGAAACTAGATTGCCTGTTGTTGAGAAGAGTGAACTGTTTCATAGAAGCGTAGGTGAGACATCCGATATAGTTTCAAAAGAGACTTATGACTTTCAGGATCGTAATGGAGATAGTCTTACGCTGCGTCCAGAGGGGACAGCTGGTTGTGTTAGAATGGTTATTGAAAATAATTTAGCCACTCGGGGTCAGGTGCAGAAACTATGGTACTGTGGCCCGATGTTTCGCTATGAACGACCACAAAAAGGTCGCTATAGGCAATTTTATCAGCTTGGGGTCGAAGCTTATGGCTTTGATGGTATAGCTATTGATTTAGAGATTCTTGCTATTACATGGAGTCTTTTTAAAGAGCTTGGAATTTCTGAGTATGTGACTCTAGAATTAAATAGTCTTGGTTCAAGCCTTAACAGACAAGAGTATACTCAAGCACTATTAGAATACCTAAAACCATATCATGCTGAGCTTGATGAAGATTCTATCAAGAGGTTGGATAAAAATCCTCTAAGAATATTAGATTCTAAGATAGAAAAAACACAAAAAATCTTAGCAAACGCGCCTAAGCTTATTGATTTTATAGATGAAGATTTACGCTTGAGATTTAAACAAACTTGTCAATATTTAGATGCTTTAGGTGTTGTGTATAAAATAAACCAAAATCTTGTTAGAGGTTTGGATTATTATACTGGTTTAGTTTTTGAATGGACTACTGATAAACTTGGTTCACAGAGCGCAATCTGTGCAGGTGGTCGTTATGATAGCCTTATAGAGAATCTTGGCGGTCAGAAAACAGCAGCAATAGGATTTGCTATAGGTATGGAACGTTTGTTAATATTATTAGAAGATTTAGGCAAATTGCCTAATCAAGATAATGCTTGTGATGTGTTTTTTGTATTAGATAGTGCCCAGCTGTATCAATCTCTAGCTATAGTAGAGAATATTCGCCAAGAGCTTCCCCAGCTTAAAATAGATATGGATCTAAAATTTGGTAGTTTTAAATCACAATTTAAGAAAGCAGATAAATCTGGAGCTAAAGTTGCTATAATAATTGGTCAAGATGAGTTAGATAATGGCTTTGCTGGTATAAAATTTCTTCAACAAAATGGAGAACAACAACAAGTTGCTTTTGATGAGTTAATAAATTTTTTAGAAAGATAGAGGTTTATGAAATTACATAATATAAAGGGCTATGCTTGGATTGTAGTGGGGTTAAGCTCATTCCTACTAATCGATAAATATATAATGAATGTTTCTCCTAGCTTAATTGCTAATGAGCTTATGAGTAGCTTTTCAATAAATGCTACTGAAATGAGTGCGATGGTTTCGTTATTTTTATGGTCCGTAGTGTTTTGTCAATTTTTTGTTGCTGGACCTATCATTGATAAATTAGGGTTTAGAAAAGTAAGTTTTTTCTCATTAATATTATCTGCAATTGGATTATTGTTATTTGTATTATCTGCAGATATTCATAGTTTTGCACTAGGCTGTGTTTCAAGACTAATGATAGGTATTGGAGCTTCATTTGCAACAGTCGGCTATATAAAAGCTGCTGCAGTATGGTTTGATCCACGTAAGTTTGCTTTTGTATGTAGCTTTTTGATGACAGCAGCAATGACTGGCGCTTTGTTAGGTCAAGTACCGCTAGTTTATTTAATTGAGCTTACAGGGTCGTGGCATAGAGCATTAATCAGTTATGCTTGCTTTAGTATTGTTATAGCACTTTTATACTTAGCGTTAGTTAGAGATTACAATCCTGATGCTTCATATGCAAATCAAACAAAAGGTAATACAGGGACACTTGCTGGAATAAAAAAAGTTCTTTTAAATAAAAATAATTGGTATCTTACATTATATACCGGTCTTACTTTTACTACTATAGATGTTTTTGGCGGAATTTGGGGTAATAACTATTTTAGAGAGTTATATAGTATACCGGCAAAAGATGCCTCCTATATTGTTTCGATGATGTTTTTGGGACTTGCGATTGGCTCACCTATAATTGGTAAGCTCTCAGAAAAATTTGATAATAGAGTTGGCATTATGGTTGTCTTTCATATTATTGCAACAATTTCTTTAGCGATAGTTCTACAATTCAAGCTTACACCAACAATATCTGGAGTTTTACTATTTATTTTTGGCTTCTGCTTAGGAGTTTATATGCTAGCTTTTGCTATAGGAAATCGTATAAATCCAGTTGTGGTCGCTGCAACAGTTGCAGCCTTAATAAATACTGGTGAGCCATTATTAGGGGCTTTATTTGATCCATTAATAGGCCATTTGTTAGATTTGACATGGACAGGTCAATATATAGATGCACAAAATCATATTAGTGCTATAGCTTCAGAGGGGGCGCACAGATATTTCCATATAAATGCGTATCATCATGCTTTTTTAATCCTTGTACTTAGCATGGTTGTATCATTTTTTTTGCTAGTTTTGGTAAAAGATAAAGAAGTTAAATGAAAATGAAACTTGAGAATATTTATCTTCAAAAAATTCGTGAACTTGACTTAAGAGTTGATTCTTTACAACTTGAAGCTATTAGACGGTTACAAGAAATACTGAATCAACTTGACTCAAAAAAAAAATCTAAGCTGAGATTATTTAAGAAATCTTTTTATCCTTCTATAAAAGGGTTATATATGTGGGGTGGAGTAGGTCGTGGTAAGACCTTTATAATGGATATCTTTTATAATAACCTCACAATAAAGAATAAAAAAAGACAGCATTTCTCACATTTTATGAAAAATATTCATACGCAATTGAGAAAATATCAGGGTGAAAAAAACCCAATATCAAAAGTTGCGTATGATATGGCAAAGCAAACACAAATTATATGTTTTGATGAGTTCTTCGTTGAAGATATTGCTGATGCTATGATCTTAGGGAGTATTTTTACTGAGTTATTTAAGTTTGGTGTAGTATTAGTGGCAACTTCAAATATAGAGCCGAAAAAGCTTTATAAGAATGGTTTACAACGTGAATTGTTCTTACCTGCTATCAATATTTTACTTAAAAATGTAGATGTACTAAATTTAGATTCTGGTGTTGATTATAGATTTCGTTTGCCTACTGAGTATCTAAATTATCTCTATCCGTATAATGAGAATAATCGTAAAAATTTCTTTGATAAATTCTTCCTAAGAAATAGTCATTTTGATAAAGATCTTAGTATACGAGTCTTAGCTAGGGATATTCCGACAATATTGCTAAGTCATAAAGATGTTTGTTTTGACTTTAAAGTTATTTGTGGCGATGGTAGAAGTGCTCATGATTATATAGAAATCTGTGATACATATGAACAGCTTTTTATCTATAATCTAGTTGGATTTAATCATCATAATGAAGATATGGCTAGGCGCTTTATTGCTTTAATAGATGAGTTTTATGATCAGAATAAAAAGGTTGTAATTCTTGCTAATTGTGATTTTAAGGATTTATATAATGGGGAAAGACTCAAATTTGAGTTTCAACGGACTATAAGTCGGTTAAACGATATGCAAAACTCAAAGTTTGGAGCTTTAGATGAATAAGGTTGAACTTATTGAGGTCCCAGATGATGTCATAGATCAGCGAATTGATAACTTTTTGTTAAGTAGATTTTCATGCTTGCCTAAATCTTTAATTTATCGCTGGATCCGTAAAGGTGAGTTACGTGTAAATAAAAAAAGAGTGAAGCAGACATCACGTATAAGTGCGGGAGATATTGTCAGAGTGCCTCCATTTAGTTTAGAAGAAGATTCTAAACCTATAAAAATTTCACAGTCACACTTGGACTTTTTAGAGCAGCGTATCCTATATGAGAATGATGATTATATAATAGTTGATAAACCATCAGGTATGGGAGTCCATGGTGGCTCTGGGATCAATTCAGGATTAGTTGAGCGTCTAAGGCAATTACGCCCTAAAGTGAGACGTTTGGATTTAGTGCATAGGCTTGATAAAGAAACATCAGGCTGTGTAATTTTGGCAAAGAAACATAGTTCATTGGTATATTTTTTTGATATTTTCAAGCAACGTAAGGTTGATAAAATTTATTATGCAATAGTTCATGGTCATTGGGATAAAAAAATCATTACAATAGATTTGCCTTTAAAAAGAACTGAAACTAAAGATGGTCAACGTGTTGTTAAAGTTGATAGTAAGGATGGAAAACGAGCTTTGACTAGGATTATATCTGTGAGACATTTACAAGGAGGTTTTAGTCTACTTGAGATAAAGCTAGAAACTGGTAGAACTCATCAAATTAGAGTACATACAAAAGCGATGGGTCATCCTATTGTCGCAGATAAGAAATATGGCTTTAATACTAAAGATCAATCATTACTAGAGAAGGGGGTTGATAAGTTATTATTACATGCTGGCAAGTTAGAATTCTATGATGAAAAGCAAAACAAGCAAATATCGGTAACCGCAGCTTTAGACTCTAGATTCGAGAAATTTATTTAAGACTAGAATTAGTCTTTTTTATCTTTTATCATAACTAATATTACAAGTGAAGCAATCATACTTGCAACTAAAGTCGTAAATGCAAAATGGTATGACTCTAATTCAAAGTACTTAATATCGCTAGAACTCGTGTATTGAGAAACAACTTCTCCAGCTTTGTTTATATACTTACCAGTCCATGACCAATCTAGGAAATATCCTATAAGAGGGTCAAATATTGCCCCTAAAATTGGCTCACCTGTATTGATGAAAGCAGCTACAGTTGCAGTTATAATTATAGGATTTATACGATTCCCTATTGCAAATGAAAGCATATAGATCCCTAAACATAGGCCAAAGATAAACAATAGTATTGCTGACATCGTAGCAGTTGTTTTTGTTAATAAAACAAAGCTAAGTGAAATCGTACCAATTATGTGGAAAAATATCATTACTCCCTTTCTGCTATCAAGAATTTCAGATAATTTGCCAATAATTGGTGAGCCAATCGCCATACCGATAAAAATCATTGAGATTATACTTGCAGCTTCTTCTCTTGATATATGATATGCTTCTCTAAAATAAGCATTGCCCCAGAATCCAGCAAAAGCATCGACAGCCGTGAAACTTAATCCAACATAAAACGTTAAGAGCCAGTTGTTTTTATTCTTGATAACTTCTTTGAGAGCATCAAGAGTTTTTAGCTGGTTGTTAGGCGAGCTCGCTTCAGGTTGCTTAGGATTGAAATCGCGCACAACAATGTAATAAACTACAGCAATCAATAAGCTAGCTACAGAGAAAAGTAGCATAGCCATCTTCCAATCACCACAAAGTGTTATTAAATAAGCTAAAGGTGCTTGGGCACATAATGCACCAATCATTGCTGCTGTAGCAAGAAAACTTGCGGCAAAGGCAAATTTACGTGGCTCAAACCATACTGAGACAGCCTTAAGATAAGATATTGTCGCAAAAGATACGCCTAAACCAGTAGTTATCCTCGCGATGTATGCCATGCTAAGACTACCTAAATTAGCTGCGACAACAAATAATATAACGCCTGTAGCAGAAATGGTAATTGAAATTGGACTAATTAGTCTAAAACCAAATTTATCGATAATTGGTCCAGCTAAAAAAAGTTGACAGATAATGATAGACCAGAAAAATGCTGAACCTAACGCTCCGGTTTGTGTAGCATTAGTACCAAAATTAGACATCATATCATCAGTAATTAGACTTGGAAATACTTGCATTACATATTTGTCAAATAACAAAAATGAGCTAAGTATGATTATTATCCATGCGTAGCCACGTATATTATAAATCCTTTGTTCCATATGCCATTAGTTAAGGTGGTGTGAGGTTTAATTTTATGTTCCAAAGTTATATAAATCAAGCTTTAAAGCTTTTTCTTTGCTAATAAAGGCTTTTTTGATA
The DNA here is from genome assembly GCF_001885235.1 of Francisella hispaniensis FSC454. Classification (NCBI taxonomy): domain Bacteria; kingdom Pseudomonadati; phylum Pseudomonadota; class Gammaproteobacteria; order Thiotrichales; family Francisellaceae; genus Francisella; species Francisella hispaniensis. Next base: position 1,768,665 of record NZ_CP018093.1, on the reverse strand, counting down.
TGATAAGAAAATGTCTTGAATAAAAGAGATTTGACTAATGTTAGCAAATATTAGAATTGATGCCAAAAAATTTATCTTACTCCAGCTGATCTTAACATTAGTTGGCTATTTTGTCACTTTGGTATTTTATAATTATGTTTATGCTAATTCATTTTTAATAGGTTCTGTAACAATGTTTTTAGCTAATTTTGTGTTTTTTTTCAGATTATTTGTAAATAAACAGTTTAGTCCCGGGGTTGAAATAGCAATATTTTATCTTAGCGAGCTTTTGAAACTAAGCGTTGTAGCGGTGTTGACGATATTGTTAGCGATTTATGTAAAACCAAAATTATTTTCTTACATTTTTGGTTTAGTTTTGTTACAATTAGCAATGTGTTTTGTTCCTATCTTGTTCAGAAGGGTTAGATAGGTTTACTTAAGTGGCTATATAAAAAGTAGATAATATATAATATACATACTGGTGGAATATAATAATGGCAAATACAGAAGCAGGCTCTCAAGTAGCTACTGAATATGTGCAGCACCACTTGCATCACTGGCAAGTAAGCTTAGGTCAAGGTTCTTTTTGGCAGCTTAATGTTGATTCACTATTAGTGAGTGTCATATTAGGAGTTGTGTTTATATCAGCTATGTTTTTAGTGGCGAGAAAAGCTAATTCCGGAGTTCCGGGCAAATTTCAAAATATGGTTGAAGCTGTTTGGGAGTGGATGGATGGTATGGTTGCTGAAAACTACCATCAGAAAAGAGATTTTGTTACACCATTAGCGCTTACTATTTTCGTTTGGGTAGTGTTGATGAATTTCATGGACTTACTTCCTGTTGATCTTTTTGGTTGGATAATCAGTTTCTTTACTACAAGTCACGAGGCTTATTTTAGGGTTGTTCCTACTGCTGATCCTAATGTTACTTTTGCTATGTCAATAGCTGTTTTCTTTTTAGTGATTTTTTATAACCTCAAAGCAAAAGGTTTCGGATTGGTTAAAGAAGTATTAAGCGCGCCTTTTGGTATTTGGTTATTTCCTTTAAATATCTTTTTTAGACTGGTTGATGAAATAGTTAAGCCAGTTTCACTGTCACTGCGTTTGTTTGGTAATATTTTTGCGGGAGAGCTTATATTTATTCTTATCGCATTGTTACCATGGTGGTTTCAGTGGACTCTTGGTGGTATATGGGCAATATTCCATATCCTAATTGTTTTAATACAGGCTTTTGTATTTATGATGCTGACTGTTGTTTATTTAAATATGGCGCAGGAAGCTCACTAAGTTTAAACTAACCTAAAAATAAATCTTTAATAAAACAGGAGAAATAAAAAATGGATATGTCTTTACAAGTTTTAGGGAACTTAAATGGTCTGACAGCAGTTGCAGTAGCTTTGCTTATATCTTTACCAGCTTTAGGAACAGCGATAGGTTTTGGTGTTCTAGGTGGTAAATACCTTGAAGGGGTTGCACGTCAACCTGAGCTAGGAGGAATGTTATTAGGTCGTATGTTTATCGTTGCTGCTTTCGTTGATGCGTTCGCTGCTATATCAATAGCGATTGGTTTCTTAGTTCTTTATGCAAACCCTCTAGCAATTCCAGGCTTAGCTGAAGCAGCTCAGAAAGTGATTGGTGCATAATTAAACAATAAAATCATAAGTTTCATTATCTAAAGGATAAGTAGATGGATATTAATATAACTCTAATAGGGCAAATGATAACATTTGCAATCTTTGTTGGATTCACAATGAAGTTTGTATGGCCTCCGCTACGTAAAGCTTTAGAAGAGCGTAGAGAAAAGATTGCTGAAGGTCTAGCATCTGCTGATAGAGCATCTAGAGAACTAGAGGTTGCTAAGAGACAGTCTGCAGAGATTTTGCGTGAGGCTAAAGCTAAAGCGACTGAAATAGTTGAAAATGCTTATGTAAGAGCCCATAAGGTTGATGAGCAAGCAAAAGAAGAAGCTATTTCCGCTGCTGATAAGATTAAAAGTATGGCTATTGCCGAAATAGAGCAAGAAAAGATTAAAGCGAAAGAACAACTTAAGCAAGAGCTTGTTAGTCTGGCTATGGCGGCAGCTAGCAAAATCATAGCGGCAAGTGTTGATGAAAAAGCTAGTAAAAAAGTTTTAGAAGACTTTGTAGAAAAAGTATAACTTTTAATAAGGTAAACACATGACAAATATAAGTGTGATTGCGAAGCCGTATGCTAAAGCAGCATTTGAGTTTGCAAATGAACGTAACCTACTACAACAATGGTCTAAGTTGCTTCAAACATTTTCTGAGTTAATCAAAGATAAATCTGTATCTGCAATTATATCTAGTCCAACTATATCTCAATCTGAGGTTGTAGATGCTCTAAAAAAACAATTAGATGAAAACTTTTTTAATTTTCTTGCGTTGATTGCTGAAAATAAAAAAATGTTGATAATGCCAGAGATAGCAAATCAATTCGAGTCTATAAAAAATATCCATAACAACATTAGAATCGCTGATGTTACTTTAGCTTATACTACAGATAAAAATATCTTAGATAGTCTGAAAAATAGTTTGGAGAAAAAGTTTGGCTGCACAATTGATATGCATATAAATATCGATCCAACGATAATTGGTGGAGCAGTGGTCAAGGTTGGGGATACAGTTATTGATAATTCAGTATCTGGCCATTTAGAGAAATTAAAAAATATTTTGTTATCATAAATTATAGGAAGTGAGCTTATGCAATTAAGTCCATCAGAAATAAGTGGTTTAATAAAACAAAGAATCGAGAAGTTTGACAATTCTGTTGAACTAAAATCAGAAGGTACAATCGTTAGCGTAGCTGATGGTATTGTTACTATTTATGGATTAAATGATGTTGCCGCTGGTGAAATGATTAAATTGCCAGGTGATGTTTATGGTTTAGCTCTGAACTTAAACACAGACTCGGTTGGAGCTGTAGTTTTAGGTGACTATGAGCACATCAAAGAAGGAGATAAAGCATACTGTACTGGTAGAATATTAGAAGTCCCAGTTGGAGAGGCTCTTTTAGGTAGGGTTGTCGATGCTTTAGGTAATCCTATAGATGGTAAAGGTGAGGTGACAACTGATTTAACTTCACCTATTGAAAAAATTGCTCCTGGCGTTATTTGGAGAAAATCCGTAGATCAAGCATTACAAACAGGAATTAAGTCAATTGACTCAATGGTACCAATTGGGAGAGGGCAAAGAGAACTTATTATTGGTGATAGACAAATCGGTAAAACTGCAATTGCTGTTGATACAATTATTAACCAGAAAGGTACAGGTGTTAAGTGTATCTATGTTGCTATTGGTCAAAAGGCATCTACAATTGCAAATATTGTAAGACAGCTTGAAGAGCATGGTGCAATGGAGCATACAATTGTTGTTGCAGCTACAGCTTCTGATTCTGCAGCACTACAATATATTGCGCCATATGCTGGATGCTCTATGGGTGAATACTTTAGAGATCGTGGTCAAGATGCGCTTATAGTATATGATGATTTGACTAAGCAAGCATGGGCTTATAGACAGATTTCACTTCTATTAAGAAGACCGCCTGGACGTGAAGCTTATCCTGGTGATGTATTTTATCTTCACTCAAGACTGTTAGAGAGAGCTGCTAGAGTAAATGAAGAATATGTCGAGAAATTTACTAATGGTGAAGTCAAGGGTAAAACTGGTTCACTAACAGCATTGCCAATCATTGAAACACAGGCAGGTGATATTTCTGCATTTGTACCAACAAACGTGATTTCAATTACTGATGGTCAGATATTTTTAGAGACTGATTTATTTAACTCGGGTCTAAGACCAGCTATCAACCCTGGTAACTCTGTATCACGTGTTGGTGGTGCTGCTCAGACTAAGATTATCAAGAAGTTAGGTGGTGGTATCCGTTTGGCACTTGCACAATATAGAGAACTAGAAGCGTTTTCACAATTTGCATCAGACTTAGATGAAGCAACTCGTGCACAATTAAATAGAGGCCAAAGAGTAACAGAATTACTAAAACAGAAGCAATTCTCAACTCTATCTGTGGCTTTAATGGCGTTGTCACTTTATGCTGCTGATAATGGTTATTTAGACAGTTTAGAAGTTTCAGAGGTTATACCTTTTGAATCAGCATTACATGCATTAGCAGAAACTAAATATGCCGATGTAATTGCAGAAATTAATGAAACTGGTAAGTATGATGCTGATATTGCTGATAAATTAAAAGCTATAGTTGAAGACTGTAAAGCAAATCAAGCTTGGTAATAGGAGTATAGACAATGTCTAATGCTAGAGAAATACGTTCCAAAGTACAGAGTGTTAAGAACACCCAAAAAATTACAGGTGCAATGGAATTAGTTGCTGCTAGTAAGATGAGAGGCGCGATTGTTAAGATGAATAATGTGCGTCCTTATGTTGAAAGCGCAAACACTATTATCAAAAATGTCACAGCTGCAAGTATTGATTATCCTAATCCTTATTTATTCGATAGAGAGGTAAAAAGAGTTGGCTATATAGTCACATCTACCGACAGAGGTCTCTGTGGTGGTCTTAATATCAATCTATTTAAACATGTTCTAAAGAATATAAAGAATAATATCGAAGATAGAATAGGCGTCGATGTATGTGTGATTGGTTCAAAAGCTGAAAATTTCTTTGCAAAATTAAAAGATGTTAACGTTATAGCAACAGCTCATTATAACGATAAAGACAAAGAGGGAAGTATCAGAGCTATTGGTGGTGCAGTTAAAGTAATGTTAGATAAGTTTACTGCTGGTGAGATTGATAGACTGTATATGAGCAGTAACCAGTTTGTAAGCACAATTAAACAAAAACCTAGATTACAAACATTACTACCAATTCAAGATATTTTCTCAGCAGAAGAGATAAAAGCAAATAAAGAAAAAGCAACTAAAGGGCATTGGGACTATATCTATGAGAGAGATATAGAAGAAGTACTAAATGCTTTATGTATCAGATATATTGAGGCTCAAGTCAGAGGCGCGATATTAGAAAATGCAGCATGTGAGCAAGCTGCTCGTATGATGGCAATGAAAAATGCAACTGATAATGCTAGTGATATAATTGATCAGTTAAAATTAGATTACAACAAAGTAAGACAGGCTATGATTACGCAAGAACTTGCAGAAATTTGTTCGGGTGCGGCAGCAGTTTAGGAGAGGTAAATGAGTACAGGTAAAATTATTCAAGTAATTGGTGCTGTTATTGATGTGGAATTTGCTCGAGATAACACGCCTAAAGTATATGATGCTTTAAATGTAGTAGAAGCTGGTTTAGTATTAGAGGTTCAGCAACAAATTGGTGATGGTGTAGTTCGTACAATTGCTATGGGATCTAGTGATGGTCTTAGACGAGGTATGGAAGTTAAGAACACAAATGCGCCTATTTCTGTTCCAGTTGGTCATGGTACACTTGGACGTATCATGAATGTATTGGGCGAACCAATAGATGAGGCTGGACCAATTGAATATACTGAGAAAAGATCTATCCATCAAGCTCCACCAGCGTACGATGAATTAGCATTAAGTACAGAAATATTAGAAACAGGGATCAAAGTAGTTGACCTTATTTGTCCATTTGCTAAGGGTGGTAAAGTTGGTTTATTTGGTGGTGCAGGTGTTGGTAAGACTGTAACAATGATGGAGCTTATCAATAATATTGCCAAAGAACATAGTGGTTATTCTGTATTTGCTGGTGTTGGTGAAAGAACTCGTGAAGGTAATGATTTTTACTATGAAATGAAAGATTCTAATGTATTGGATAAAGTATCATTAGTATATGGTCAGATGAATGAGCCACCTGGAAATAGATTAAGAGTAGCGCTTAGTGGTCTAACTATTGCTGAAGGATTCCGTGATGAAAAACGTGATGTTTTGATGTTTATCGATAACATCTATCGTTATACATTAGCAGGTACAGAAGTATCAGCACTACTTGGTCGTATGCCATCTGCTGTAGGTTATCAGCCAACGCTTGCTGCTGAGATGGGTGCTTTACAAGAGCGTATTACATCTACTAAGACGGGATCTATTACTTCTGTTCAGGCTGTATATGTACCGGCAGATGACTTAACGGACCCTTCACCAGCTACGACTTTCTCGCATTTAGACGCAACGATTGTACTATCTCGTCAAATTGCTGAACTTGGTATTTATCCAGCTGTTGATCCTCTAGATTCAACTTCTAGACAGTTAGATCCATTAGTTGTAGGTCAAGATCACTATGAAACAGCTCGTGCAGTGCAGAAGGTGCTTCAAAGATACAAGGAATTAAAAGATATTATCGCTATTCTTGGTATGGATGAGTTATCTGATGAAGATAAGAAAATTGTAGATAGAGCTCGTAAGATTCAGAGATTCTTATCACAGCCATTCCATGTTGCAGAGGTGTTTACTGGTAACCCTGGTAAGTTCGTATCACTTAAGGATACTGTAGCAAGCTTCAAAGCTATAGTTAACGGTGAATATGATCATTTACCAGAGCAAGCTTTCTATATGGTTGGTTCTATACAAGAAGCAATTGAGAAAGCAAAAACTCTATAGTAGGTTATTTATATGACAAAAAAATATCTAAAAGTTGATGTTGTTAGTCCTCTAGGTTCAGTTTTCAAAGGTGAAGCTGATATGGTGAGTCTACGCGGCTCTGCTGGCGAAATGGGGATAGCATACGGTCATACTGAGCTATTATCTACTTTACCAGCTGGTGTAGTAAATGTCAGAAAAGATCAGCATACTGATGTGCTATACGTTTCAGGTGGTATTGTAGAAGTTACTCCAACTCGTGTAACTATTATGGTTGATGATATGGAGAGAGCTGAAAACCTTAATCAAGCTGAAGCAGAGAAGGCAAGAGCAAGAGCTAAAGAAGTTCTAAAAAATCCAGATGCTTCAAAACTTGATATTGAAGCAGCTAATAAAAGATTGAAAGAAGCTGATGCTCGTCTCAAAGCTCTTAATTCTTCAAATGGATTATATTATTCAAAAGAAGATTAATTTTATTGGCTTAATAGCACGCCATGCGGTTTTATTTTTACATCTAAAAGTCTATATTTCATCAAGTATTATTTCTGATAACAAGTTTTATTGTTAAAATTATTTAATTCTAGGAACAGTTTAAAATATTTATGTAAGCAATTCCTTAAAATCATTGCCTACAACAAATGATATATCATCAGTATTATAATTAATTTTCATTATGTTTTTTATATCTTCTATAAAAATATGTTCATAACCATTTTGACAATAAATATTAACAAGCCCTATAATATCCTTGTACAAGGGAATATTAGTGTTATTTGATGGTATCTTAAAGAAATCATATTTACTTTTAATAGTTTCTAGAATATTTTTTTTTATGAAAAATAAATATCCGAAGTTAAATTGGTTTAAATTTTTTTCTGATTTATTATTAAATAACATAGATACATATTTTTTAATCTGTGTAATACCATTAACTTTTTGAGATATTTTATTCGCCATACCTGCTACTCCAGATGTTCTAGGATTAAACTCTATCATATTAATAGTATCGTCATGCATCATTAATTCTATATGAGAAAAACCATTTATATAATTAATTCTAGTGAGTATATTTTCCACATATCTTTTTAATTTTGATATGATGTACACATCACTAACATTTTTTAACCCTATAAATGTAGATTTAATATCTTTATTTTGAATATATTCATAAGCTCCAATAAAGTGATGTTCTCCATTTAGAGTTGTCATATCTATAAAATACTCTTTACCTTTATAGCACTGTTCCACAATTACATCAAAATTTAAATTATTTACATAATCCACTGCTTTCGGATAAGACTTAAATACCTCAACGCCGAAACTTCCTCCTGATAATTTAGGATCTAAAGGTTTTGTAATAATTGTTCCGTTTATATTAAACATATCAGACAAAAATTGTGATTTTAGTTCTAATGGCATATCCTTTTTAATGATTTTCATTTTTTTATTCAGGAAATTATTCATGTCACTTTTAGAATAAAAGATTTTATTTATATCGTTGAGTCTAACTCTGACTATACTTCTTATCCTATCTAAAATTTTAGCAGCAAATTCATAGTGCCACTCGTCATTACAAAGAGCAGATTCAAAAAAAACATATTCTTTTTTAATTTCTGTAACAGCATGCTCTATACCTTTACTCTTATCTATTTTTAGATAAATCAACTTTTTATGTTGCAAAATACATGTATCATTTATATCAACAACGCAATATAACTTTATAAAATCATATTCCATAAAGCTTTCTAGATTAGAGTTATTCATTGGGTATAAGAGAAGTATATTTTTCTCCATAATCTTATTCCTTTTTAGTATTTACATTAGTAAATAGGCTTTTAACACGAGCTAACTTAATCATGAAATTAGAGCTTATATTATTTGTATCATTTCAATATTTATTCTTGAAACTATATGGATTATATAGATAAATTTAAAAAGTTTATAAAAATAATTTTAAATTTCCAATTATTACCATAGTACTTCATCCTTTTAAAAAACTAAGAATTTAGTTTATGAATATCAACATCACTAATAGCATTGTTTGGATTCATATTTTTCCCTGAAAGAAGTATACTTTTATGATTGGTAAGATTTATATTAAACCCATCAACATAGTCTCCTTGTAACCTTGAAGGATATACTAACGTACTAGATGGTGTAATTCTAAAATTTATTGCTAATCTATCTTTAGTTGAAGTGTTTGCAGATGAGCCATGCATTACAGCTTCTGAAAATATAATATAGCTCCCTTTCTTCATTGGAAAAGTAACTATTTGAGTTTCATCTATATCATCGATAACTGTAGTACTTCCTTTAATAGATTCTAACTGATCTAAGATCAATTTTTTTAGTTCTTCAAAAGAATATGTATCAATATTAATTTTTTCTAGAAAATTAGAGGTGTCTACGTCAAGAACTAAATTAGAGTTATTACATGCTTCAACCAATTCTGTTTTATTTTTAATATCAACAAAAGGATTTTGCCAAAAATCAGAATCTACTAGTCGTTTCATTCTGATTGGGTATCTTTTTTTATGTGAGCCTGGTAGAATTCGCAAAGGTCCCATATCTTCACTTATATCATTTAACGCTACCCATAATGTTATATCCCAAAAATCATTATTTGCAGAAGGTCTTGATTCTGGTATTGACATATCAAGAGAATACAATAAAGAATTTTCAAGATCTTTGATATTCACATTTTCACGAGCAGGTAATAAGCTAGGTTTATTGTTACCTATATCCTCTCCACTAAATGTTCCAAATTCTTGATGCCATCCAATAGGACCTGTGCCAGGAGGTTTATAAAAAACATTACTACGCCACAAAATTAAATTTTCACCCATTATAGATTTTAACTGATTTAGAACTTGTGGATGGTAAGCAAATTTTAAAAGCTCAGGATATACTAGATACCAATCTCTATTAGAGTAACGCCCATATACTGGATGGATATCATTTTTATTTCTTGAGTGCTCTAATATTTTTTTATAAATATTGTCTAACTCTTCATCTTCAATAATTGCATCAAAAGGACCAATGTAGCCGTTCTCATAGAAAAATTGAAGATCTTCTTGTGATAATTGTTCAGTTTTTGCTGCTGTCATAATTTATTACTATTTAATTTTTTAAATTGTTCTAAATGGGTTGTGCGAAAGTTCTAATAAAAAAGTTGTATTGACTTAACATTCTTAGTTCACACTCCCCGACATTTATTTAACTACCAATGGGTTTTGGATTATCCCAAGTTATTGGAGCTTTTATCTCAGCATCATCAATAATTTCCATTGGAGATTTAATTACGTGACCGTCATAATTATCTATAACTAATTTGAGTATACCTTCTTGTTCATAAAACCTTGTTGATTGCTTGAACCTAAATCTAGCTGAAATAAAATTAAAATCAGGAGTACGCCATTCAGTATCGAATTTGACTCGTATACGTTGATCTGAGTCTTTTGTTGGTATGGTTTGAGTTGAAACATTAACACCACCCATTATAACATATTTTTTTTGTTGATAAGTAATAGCCCCAAGTTCACCTGTTGGAGTAACGAGTCCCAAAATGGATGATTTAAGTAAACCCTCATAAATCAAAGGTTGTATATCAGCATACACATTATCACTAATCCAATTCTGCTTTTTAATATTATCGACAGTAACTATTTGTTTGTTTTTTATGATATTCTGCGGATACTGTTGAGGACCAACTTGTAGCTTATATTGTTTAACTTTTTTATCACTTACATTTACTTTTATCGTATGAATGGCTTTTTTATTAATTTTAACTTTAATCTGATCAGGATTTGTAGAACCATCATCAATAACCTCCATGCCATCATCCAAAACAACCTCACCTTGCTTTGTGTTAGACAAACTCGGATTCAAAGTAACGCTAGGATCGTCATAGGTTATCGTAAACACTGTACCATCTTCTTGTGGTTCACTAATTAGTACTTTCTCATCAATAGCAGGTATGGTTACTGGGTTTAGTGAGAATACGCTACTAAGGGATCCATGTTGCTTGTCATAAGTTGATATATATCCTTCCCATACAGTCCCTTCAGCAACCTCATCAGAGACTCTATACACATAAGTAAGAGTATTCTCATTAATTGGTATTTCTTCAGATTTTTCAGATTTCATTCCATTGTGGCTATTACCAAATGTAATCTCGTATGAAGCATATTTTTCAGGTTCTGAAAGTAATCCAGATGGAAGAGTATATGTTACAATTCTTTCACCAGTAATTTTATCTGTACCTGCAATTGCTTTAAACTGACCGGCATAGTTTGTACCAGCAACCATATGCGAATTATTATTAATATTCTCTTTGGCGTATCCCGTTAAAATTGATGAACAGCCTAATATGCTTGCTAGTAATATTTTAGTTTTCATTTTCATTTATTCCCCTATATTTGGTAAAGTGATTTTAATTTCGAAATTATATTTTAAATTAAATATAAATAAATATCAATATATAAAAAAGTTAATAAAATAAAAGTTAAATATGTTGAAAGCTTTATAAAGAATAAAGTTATAAAAAGTTCTGTGCTTAGAAATAAACCAAATAAAAGAGCAGGTTAATTTGATCACTACTGGATATGCTGATATGTAAAGAAAAATATGAAAAATGCTCCTAGAACTAGTTTTAAAGAAGTTGTGTTAGCTGAGAGTATTTGATTATCTCAAAAATAATCTAAACTTAGACTTATACAAGTTATGGATGAATTAATAATGCTTTTACGCACACCTTATAGCTGTTGAGCTTTCGTCAATAAAAATAATAATTATAAGTGTATAGATATAAAACAGTCGTCAAACTGAGGTTATTTTACAGCTACTGGATTACTCCAATGTATTTCTGACTCAGTTTCTATCACCTTCCCATTATAATGTACGACCAATTCTTCTGAGGCTAGCTGCTTATAGTATTTACTTGACGGATTAAACTCAAGTTCCATACTGAAATCATATAAGAATAGCTTATTGTGGTCATCATAAAGATAAATATCAATGATATAGTAATCCTTTTTTGGATTAATCCAGTATCTAACAGGAAAGGCTTTGTGTACTGCTCTATCTAATCCTCTACCAGAACTAAGAGTAATTTTATAAGGATCAATCCGAGAACCATTCAAACTTATAAGATCATTTGTAACAATCCCGTCTGAATGACAATTTCCAGCGATGTTCATATAACCAATATAACCAGGTGAGGTTGGCAACGTCATCATATTAATGTCAAAAAGATTATTACCTATAATATTCTGCGGATACTGTTGAGGACCAACTTGCAGTTTATATTGTTTAACTTGTTTATCACTTACATTTACTTTTATCGTATGAATGGCTTTTTCATTAATTTTAACTTTAAGCTGATTAGGGCTTGTAGAGCTATCATTAATAACCTCCATACCATCATCCAAAACAACATCACCTTTTTTTGTGTTAGACAAACTCGGATTCAAAGTAACACTAGGATCATCATAAGTTATTGTAAAGACTGTACCATCTTCCTGTGGTTCACTAATTAATACTTTCTCATCAATAGCAGGTATGGTTACTGGATTTAGTGAGAATACATCATGAGTCTCATGTTGCTTGTCATAAGTTAATATATATCCTTCCCATACAGTACCTTCAGCAACCTTATCAGAGACTCTATACACATAAGTAAGAGTATTCTCATTAATTGGTATTTCTTCAGATTTTTCAGATTTCATTCCATTGTGGCTATTACCAAATGTAATCTCGTATGAAGCATATTTTTCAGGTTCTGAAAGTAATCCAGATGGAAGAGCATATGTTACAATTCTTTCACCAGTAATTTTATCTGTACCTGCAATTGCTTTAAACTGACCGGCATAGTTTGTACCAGCAACCATATGCGAATTATTATTAATATTCTCTTTGGCGTATCCCGTTAAAATTGATGAACAGCCTAATATGCTCGCTAGTAATATTTTAGTTTTCATTTAATTCCCTATATTTGTAAAGTGATTTTAATTTTGAAATGATAGTCTAAATTAAATATAAATAAATATCAATATATAAAAAGTTAATAAAATAAAAGTTAAATATGTTGAAAGCTTTATAAAGAATAAAGTTATAAAAAGTTCTGTGTTTAGAAATAAACCAAATAAAAGTGCAGGCTAATTTGATTTCTCTCAGATAGGGTGGAATGAGCTATGGTTTATTTAGCTATTGAGTTTGAGGCACTGCATTTAATTTAAACTATCTAACACATCTAAAATCATTGTTAACTATATTTTCTATGTAGCTCTGAATCTGTTTGCGCGTTTGCAAATAAACTTTTAGATCTTTACCATAAGCATCTATTATATCTTGATCTTTGCCTATAGCACATTCTGATAAAGTATGAACGTTACTAGTATTAAGAAACTGTTTTTGTATTTGGTCTCTATGTGATACTGTCATGGTTAGCACCAAAAAAGAGTTATTTATATCTCTTTGTGATATTTGCTTTGCTTGGTGCTTAGAAATATCTATATATTCTTTGTCCATTACAACTACTGCATTTGGCTCAGGAGCTAATTCGATTTTATTAATACTAACTCCTCGTGATATTGCTAAATACTCATGTGTTGGAAAAGCATATTTGTAATTAGACAAATATTCTGCCATAACACTTCTACCTGTATTACCAGTACATACAAAAGTAATTTGCTTCTCTTTTGAATATACATTACCTATCAATGTAATTAATAACAATATCGTTAAACATTTATTCAATTTAAAATACCTATTATCTATTTCTAAGTTAAAGTCTACCCATCTACCAGCCATATCCAAATCTGAAAATTCACTCAATAAACATCATTAGGAATTAAGTCACCATTATCTAATATCCTATATGATGCTATACTATTTTGCTCAGGGCTTGTTGCCAAAAGAAACACATTTTCATCTCTAGCTATTATCTGGATAACAGGGTTAACAACCGTATCAATATAGTAAGGTTTTTGTTCTGCATCTGTTTTGGGGATAAGAGAACCATCAGGTTGTTGAATATATACATAAATTTTATTTTCCAATTCAGAGTTTATATATGCATAACCATTATAAATCTCAACTTGTACTGGAGCAATTACTCCATCAACCCCTTTTAGCGCACTTTCAATAATCAACTCATTTTCAAGATAGTAGTGTTTTATCATATTTCCCAAATTTATAGGCACATAAAGATTTTTTGAATCTTTATCTCGGGATATAAATAAATCATCGCCACTAGTTGGCGTGAATATAGTTCTTTCAGGATTAAGTATAAGATCTCCTGTGTTAGGATTATAATCATATGTATTTATACTGCTTGATAATCCATTAGTTAAGTATGCGTATTTACCATTCTGTGAGAAAGATAACGTCGATGGCGAATATTTTGATTCTATATTACCAGCTGGGTATAAATTTGTCATTGCTTTAGATAATTTCCCAGAATGTTTATCAACATTATACATCAAAATAATATAAGACTCTGGTGATAATACATAGAAATAGTTACCATCAGGAGAAAAGGAGGATCTCTTGAGAGGGGCACCCTCGTGAATTTTTTGAATAATATTTAGCTTACCATCATCAGCTACAGACATAACCACAATCGAGTTTGATAAGGTATTCACAATATATATAAATCTACCATCACGAGAAAAGACAGGGGGTCTTGGGGCTTCTCCCCCGGTATTGAAAGTCATGCCTTCTATCTCTTCAAGCTTACCGTTTTTAGGATCATACTTATATGCAACCACTACACTTTGTAAAGTTGATACAATATATGCAATATCATTTTTAGGAGAGAAGCTTGTAGAAATTGGTTCAGATTTCACTTGCAAAATATTAGACGCATGCGAAAATTCAATAAATATTGTAAAAACACATAGCAAACAAAAAATCCGAATCATATAATATATTCTTAACTTAAGGTAGCAGCAGTTGCTAAAACATTACACATATCTTTTGCTGATCTTTTCTCATCAATACTAACATCATATAACCTAGTTATTGCATCAACTCCTATATTTAGATAATTTGCATCAACTATAATATCAGCATAAAGAGACTTAGTACCATCATCATGAGTAACTATTTCAATCCAATCTGGAAGTGTTTGACCATGATCTTTAATATACTCAGCAAGATCTATAATGTCATCAAAATGCATTAGATATCCTCCACTAAAATCCTTTCCTCTTGCTGGCAAAATAATAAGATCAGTACCATCGGAAGATACAAGACCTTCTTCTATATATATGTCTATTGGACCACTAATTTTCTGACCTGCTCGTATATTTCCTTCTCCACTATAGCCTAATAAACTTGAGCAAACCAACTTTCTCGAATGAGGCTCAACTTTCACCGTCTTGCTTGAGATATTATAAGTAACACTCTTAGTTTGGTTTTGAGTCTCAGAGTTTGAACCATTATACTCTCCTGTTATAGTAGTTTCTCCTCCTGCAAATATGCTAAACTTGAAAGTTTGACTAAGTGCAACTTTCCAACCGGTTGCTTTAGTAAATGAAACTCCATTAGTATAAGTATATGAAACTGTATCTGTATTAATATCCTGTCGCACGTCAGAATTATTGTCAACATAAGTACCTACAGTTTGTAATACATGTGGTTTGGGATTATCATAATCTCTATATCCCAAAAAGTCTAAATCTTCCTTATAATTGATATCCTTGTCATACACTCTCAAGTTGGTTACTATCATATCGTTTGGATTTGTAGCCGCCAATTTATCTAGAAGAATATCTTTTAAATCATTCCAAGTTTTTCCTTGTGAATCTTGCGATAGGTTATTGTCTGCTTGCAATAATCTTGCTTTTGGGTCAGAAGCTCTACGGATACCTGTTACTTTATAGTATTCTTCATTAAGCTCTTGCTCTAGCTGAGAATTATTATTTACCTGAAGAGTATAATTAAATCTACCATCATCTTCAATATCACCAACAGAAGATTCCACAGCAGTATCAATTTGAGTACTAATAAGTTGATTCAATGTTTTGATATCATTATTTGACTGTGAAAACAGTCCAGTTGGATAAATTAATTTTGGCTCTGGGATATTGTCATCCAAAGTTGAATGCGAATAACCATTATTTATACTCCATGAGCAAGGACTACTGTTGTAAGGAACTATCCATATCCCACCTTCATATATGTCAACCACAACTGGAGCGATAGCATCTTCGCGATAAATACTACAATAGCGATCGGACCCCAAAAATTTGTTTGCTTGACCTCTTTGATGACCCTCTATATTCATACTGAAAGACCAATAGTCTTTAGCGCCATCTAGGGTTTTAACTTTAATTATTCTTGAGATTTCATCAGGTTCAAAATATTTAGGTTTGAGAGAATTAGAAATATATTTTTTACTAGCCTTGCCTAATACAAATTTCTCTGAAATATAGTCACTCGCATGTTCAGAATGCGTAGATAGTGAATAATCAATATATTTTCCTGTCTTATTATGAAGCTTAACATCATAGTAATACTCTCCTGCATAACCAATACTAGTATACAGCCCAGCACCTATCCATAAAAGTTTATTTATTAGTTTTAATCGTTTCATTGTGTTACTTAAGCTCCAGTTGTAAGTTATCTCATTATATCTATTATCTTACATTATATCTAATTGGACTAGATAAATTAGTCCAATCAAATGAAAGGTCAAAAAATCGACCATCCTTGAGTTGAATCTCCATTTCTGCATACTTAAACAACCCTTGGGTCTTTCTCGGATTGATAGGCTCAAACAAAATATTAGCACCAGAAGCATGCGGCTCTAAAACACTATGATACTCATTATGATTTTCATCAGACCACGTAGTAGTAATTTCCTTAATCTCATATTGAGGATTAATCGATAAATCAATACCTAAATAGGTGTTGGATCATCCCAATTTATTACTCGATATTCATATTTTCCTGTATAATTTGAAAAATCCCTTACAATCGTTTCTAGTTTTCCTACTTGAGTGTAGTATTTAGTTGACTGACTAAAACTAGTATTAATCATATATTCTTCCCACGATTCAGTTGTTTTAAAGGATATTTGATAGTCGGAAGCCATCCGTCCGTTTCTATCAATTGGAGTAGTACTTGAGTAAATTGGAAACCATCGACCACTTTTATATCCACGAACTGTAGTATCTTGAGAACGGATATTAATCGAGTTAATCCCTTCTGTATCAGCTCTACTGAAATATATATAAGCATAAAGATTACCAAGAGGTGCTGCTACAGCATTAATTTTTATAATATCGTTATCTTTAATATTCTGCGGATACTGTTGAGGGCCAACTTGTAGCTTATATTGTTTAACTTTTTTATCACTTACATTTACTTTTATCGTATGAATGGCTTTTTTATTAATTTTAACTTTAATCTGATCAGGATTTGTAGAACCATCATCAATAACCTCCATGCCATCATCCAAAACAACATCACCTTGCTTTGTGTTAGACAAACTCGGATTCAAAGTAACGCTAGGATCGTCATAGGTTATCGTAAACACTGTACCATCTTCTTGTGGTTCACTAATTAGTACTTTCTCATCAATAGCAGGTATGGTTACTGGGTTTAGTGAGAATACGCTACTAAGGGATCCATGTTGCTTGTCATAAGTTGATATATATCCTTCCCATACAGTCCCTTCAGCAACCTCATCAGAGACTCTATACACATAAGTAAGAGTATTCTCATTAATTGGTATTTCTTCAGATTTTTCAGATTTCATTCCATTGTGGCTATTACCAAATGTAATCTCGTATGAAGCATATTTTTCAGGTTCTGAAAGTAATCCAGATGGAAGAGTATATGTTACAATTCTTTCACCAGTAATTTTATCTGTACCTACAGTTGCTTTAAACTGACCGGCATAGTTTGTACCAGCAACTATATGTGAGTTATTATTAACATTCTCTTTAGCATATCCCGTTAAAATTGATGAACAGCCTAATATGCTCGCTAGTAATATTTTAGTTTTCATTTATTCCCCTATATTTGATAAAGTGATTTAATTTCGAAATGATAGTATAAATTAAATATATCTAAATATCAATATATATTTAAGTTTAATAAAATAAAAGTTAAATATTTAAAAATTTATAAACCTAAGTTTGGAGTTAAAAATAAAATTACTCACCTTACGCATTTGATTTATGAATTTCTAATTTCATATAGTTACTTAAGAGCAATAGCGTTAGATCTAACTAGGAGCTTATATTTCAGGGCGAAGTGGTTTAGTGAAGTTTTTATCTTGAGCATTTCTAGTTTACAAAAAGCCAATAATGAGCAAAAAATATGATTTCTTTGAGTTTTCTCAACTTTAGTTGGTGATGCTGATAAAGAAGTATTTTGCTTAATTGATTTGTGATAAACCTCTATTTGCCATCTTTTTTGATAGTCATGATATAACTGATTAGGATCTATTTCTAAATCATTTGTTACAAGATATAAAATTCCTTTTGACCGTTTTCGTTTATGAAAATCTTTTTTGTTAAAAGTACAGGGAAATTCATATCTTTAAGCCATATCTTTAAAGATTCTCCATCAGCAATATCAAGTTCAGAGAGCTTAATAAAATCCTTACTTCTTCTAGCATAATCACTCAAGGCAATAACTCTATTTGACTTCATACCAAGTATAAATTTCTTTGATAGTGAGTGATGTATGAAATTCATATTATCTTTAGAGCAAAACCAGCTATCTGCCAAAATATATTTAAACTTAACATGATTAATAACTGCTCGATTTATCATGTTTTGAAACATTTGGTTTTTAGTAACTTTAGATCTTCTTTTATACCGCTTATCTTTCTCATCATAATATCGCTCATCCTTTTTCACTATTTCATAGTCTATTGGAATAGATAAATTTGATGTGCTAAGCATACATGAGACTATATTAATTCCTTTTACATGAACACCTTTAGCATGAGAGTGATGCCAACAGACTATATCATTTTCATCTGTACTTGGCTTTTCACTAATTGTATCATCCAAACAAAGAACATCGTATTTGCTATTATATTTTCTAACTAAAGGCTTTATATACTTCCAGAATTCTAAGCTTGTTAAATCTGACTTGCTTAAAAACCTTGTTATTTTGTCATGTGATACTTCTTGATCTAATATATCTGATAATTTTGTGGCCGTAGCATACTTAGTTTGGCTTATAAGATAGTCTGTGTATATATCTAGTAAATCCTTGTCCATTTCTTAGAAAATACAAAACCTTTGTATAACTATTATTCTAAATATCTTTTTAAAACTTACAATCTTTTGCGTAAGGTGAGTAAAATAAGTCAAAAACTTTAGATTCTGACAAGGATAATAGATCAATACATTAAATCCTTTGTTTATTTACGAAACATTGTGGATTTCAAAATAGTTTTTATAATCTAGAGAGTAAATTCAAGAAAAAATTTACATGTACTTAGTTTATGGTATAATTGTATTTAATATTTAATTAACTAAAATCAAATGGGAATGAATATAAAAATTTTATTAACAACTGTTTTGTGCTCTTTAATTTTAATAGGATATTCAAATAGTAATCAAAAAAGTGTTAGTTCTGAAGTTAATTATTCTGAAGCTTACCCAATAAGTGCTACAATAGTTACTTCGAAGGATGGTGAAAACTTTATAAATTATTCAATTAATGATAATTTGGATACAGATAAGTACCACTTTATCACATATCAAATATTTTATGGAAATGGAGAATCATCAGAAGAGTTGTTTATCAATAAAAATCAAGTATATAAGTATAAAATCCCCAATAATGCAATAGAGGGAAGTGTTTGGAAAGGATACATAATAGCTAAAACAAACTGGCAAGTAAATAAAAGTAAACGATTTGATATACAACCTGTTCAAATTCCGGCTATTAACGTTGATGCTGATATAAAAATTAGTGAGCCACAAGAAGATGGTACAGTGTTTACTATAACTTCTGATATTGACTTGAATCCTTCTATTGATAATAAAAGAAGAGGAGATATTGTTTTAGATAACAATATGAGATATCTTGATAAACATAATCCTAGAGAATTAAAAGTCAAAATTGATAAAAAAGCTATGCACAAAATAAAAATAAATTTAACTGATGATAATGTGCGAGAGTATGAATTGCAAGTTGGTTCTCAGCAGTATCCAGAATCAAATGTTTCGCTTAAAGATCTTACAAATGTTCATGCTAAGATGAGAAAAGTATTTACTGATAACATATATTTGGATCTTATTCATCCAAATAATACTATGAATATAGATTATACTGATCTTTCTGTATTTCTTTATCATTCTACGAGTTTAGCTGGTGCTGAGACTTCTAAAACAAGTTATGATGATTATGAGACTATCAAAGTATATGCTTCGGGCATATTTATGCCAATTCCAAATACATATGTAATTTATGGTTTTAAAATATCTAACAATTTCTATAGTCAGACAGGTTTTGTTGAGATGATGTTAGATAGAGATGGTCTTATGACTAATATCCTTATAAGAGATCATGAAGCAGTTGATGGTGGACCGTGTGTGACTTGGGATCCTCCAAGAGCTCTTAACTAAGTTTGTAGTAAAAATAGTAAGATAGATAATATAAGAGAGGTAAATATTTATGAAAAAATTATCTAATAAAATAGTTGTTTTAGGTTCTATGTTAATTGGTAGTACGATGAGTTATGCTGAGGTGAAATATCCTGTTGATGTGTATTTTTACAATGATACTTCAAACCCTATTGATTACTCGCTAGTTATTGGATCAAAAAAACACCTTGCAAATGCACTTAATCCATGGTCACTGATAATGGATACTATCTATTTAGGTAAGGCAAATACTCGTAATATTCATAAAAGTACTTTAATAATGCCTAAAGAACACTCAGAAAAAATAGAATATGATATTTTTACCGCTGATGATATATATGAATTCATAAGCTTCAGTGAAAAATCTGATAATCAATTTAAAGGAGTTAGTGATAGATATTGTAAGCTTGGCCAAGGCGATAGTCCAGTGTTATATTTAGTTAATAATAGTGATTTAGTTATAGTCCCTAAAAAATCAAGCCCTTGTTCTTTTAAGTTATCAAGTGGCTATTCAACTGCAGATTATAAAGATTCAATAAAGAGTCCAGTTGGTGCTGAAAAATTAATAAAAGCTAATTCTTTGAGTGATTCAAACGAATATACTTCAAATACTGTTGAAGATTATTCAGATTCTAATGATGGTAAATTAAATTTCTTAATTGAACAACAAAAAAATCCTGAATTGTCCGAAGAGAATATAAATAATATTTATCACAAAGTAACTGGTACTTATAGAGTAAGTGATCCAAACCTAAATTATTTAAGTGATAGCGATAATGAGAAGAAATCTTTCTCAGATGTGTTAGATGAGCTTATGACTGATTTTGATAAGACTAAACCAAATGGTTGGGATATCGTTGATGCGAGAATTTATGATAGCAATCTTGATTATATACTAAAATCAAAACAAGATTACCTTACTTTAGTTAAGGGTCCTATTATTATTGAATATGACAGAGTTAATCCTAAAAATCCACCTGTGAGAGGGGATCATAATGATCGTAATCACTATATTGATCAAACAGGTAGTACAGGATATTTGATGAAATTCGATGATATAGCTGATTTGATAAGTTATCTAAAAAAAGAGAATAATAGCTTTGTTATGCCAGAAGGACTTAGTATTGATTCAAATAACCAAGTTAATATTAAAGGGATAAATCTTTCTTATGCAAAAGGAGATACTCCAGATGATGATAAATCTAAAGATCTAGATCTATCTGTAAAATATGTTATAAATGACGGTGGAGAAATAGGAGCTTTACGTGTTGTATTAAAAATTAATCCAAATCTTAATATAAAAAACATTACGAACATTTCTTGGAAAGATGGTAAAGGTAATGTTTATAAGCTTGAAGATATTAATGGATTGGCTAATGGAGAGCCTTTTGCTAATACTGCTGATTTTCGAATACATCCTATTCACCATAATGCTTCACAAGATTTTTTTCCTAATAACGCTCAGTTTAACCTGAACGTAAGTGATGGCAAGAAATATTTTGTATGGTTTGATATGATTGATGTAAACACAAATAAATTTCATATTAAGGAAATTGATTAATTTTTATATGCTTGTAAAAAAATAATTTTTTAGGTTGATAAAAAAAGTATAAGCTAGTTTTTTTCTAGCCTTATACTATATTTGAAATTATGAAAAATTATCGTGTATAGACAAAATTGTTTAAAAGTGCAATCTTAATTATCATATCTCAGTGAAATTATTTATAATTTATATAATATTATTTCTTACTAAGAATAAATAAAAATGTTTTTTAAAAAGAATGTTCTAATCATATTATTTTTGTTGCTAATTTATATAATATCTTTCGCTGGTATATCAGATGATGATATTTCTGAATCGCTGCTACCAAATAGAGTAATCGCTGGATTCATTGATATTCGTACTCCTAGCTCGACAACAAGGGTTGATATACAAAAAGCTAAAGCTGATGGCTATAATGTCATGATAGTTGCCTATGGAGAAATTTATGGAAATGATATAGGTTTTTATACTACTTCTGTGACTTCTACACAGACTGTAATAGACAAAATTCGTGACGCTAAAAAAGCTGGTATGAAAGTACTGTTAGCTGTTGGGGGAAGTCCTAATACTTTTCATCCTGGGGTCAAACAAGGCGCTACCGATCCAAAAATTTTTGGTAATGATCTAACTGATACAGAAATAAAGTCATTAGCTAATAATATAGTTAGCTTCTTAAATAAAAATGATATTGATGGAATCTTATTCTGTATTAAAAAATTTACATCGCCTGACTTTATTGCAAAACTTTCTGCGGATATAAAAAAAATTAATACAAAAGTAATAATTGCTGCTGAACCAGAAGTAAATAATTATAAATTAGTAACAACAGGTTTAAGTAATGATTATGATAAAGCAATTGAAGATGGTAGTATAGATTATCTTTTTATACAGGAGTATAATACATACCCAGAGTATGATCCAGATTTTATTTCTGAGAGTTATCCAAAGATTATTGAAAGCATAAATATTCCTATTAAAACAAAAATTTTGATAGAAGAACCAACAAATGCTGTTTCTGGCGGAACAAATACTATATATCACCCACAAGGAAATGCTACAGAATCGTTATCGACCGAGCAGGCAATAAAATTAATGCTACCACAATTTGAGAAGCTGAAGTTTAAACCAAGGTTTGCTGGTATTGCTGGTTGGTCATTGAATACGGATTATGCTGCTGATCTATATGGAGATTCTTCACATAATCCCGGAGCTTTTGCAAAAGGGCTTAGTGCATGTATTTATAAAAATACTTGTGCTGACATAGATAATCAAATACATGGACCAGTCATTGCTGGAGTTTTACCATTATGGGGTAAAAGTAGCTCTTATAATATTTCTGGTCAGCAGATAAATACTACTCCAATAAATATATCCATGCCCAAAGATAAGGAATATTGTGATTATAATCCAAATATGTGTAATTATAATGTGATTATAGCGGCATATCTAACCTATACTAACAGTAAAGGTTTTGAACTATCTTTTAATGAGGAGAATGGTGGCTCTAAGAAAGTTTATTCTCAAAAAGAGTTAAAAGCTTTCATAGCTTATATGAATTCTAAAGGGAAACACACAATTATTTCTATTGGTGGTAGGTATTCTCATATTGATTGGGAGACAATAAATTTTGATGATCTTATCAAGATCGTTCAAGAATTTGGTTTTAATGGCATAAATTTTGACTTAAGTAGTTCTGATATCCCTAATAATGAGAAGATAGTAAAAGTAGCGGCTGATAAAATAAATAAATTAATTGCAACATTAAGACAAGGTAACAGTAGTTTTTGGCTAACTTTCTCTCCTGAGTGGGATTATATAGTTGCGCCGTTAGCCAAAAATGATAAGGATAATATTTATGTTAACCACAACTATATTGAGTTATTAGATAGTGTTGGTATAAATAAAATAAATTATATTTGGCTTAATACATTTGCGGATAAGCCTTCTGATGGAATCTTGAGTTTTTATAAAGATAAGAATGGTGAGCACATAAAGATTACTCCTGCTGATGGTTATGCTAAGTTTCTGGCATCACTTGCATGGGCTTTGACAACACAGGCCGGTTATGATGCAAATATGCCAAAATATGATGAAATTGATAAACCTTTGGATATTCCTGCTAATAAGCTGGTCCTAATGATTCCTGCTACCAAGGGTACTACTCATGGTGGCATGATGTATGTATTAACAGAAAAAGATATTAAAGAAGCAGTCTCATTGATGAAAGAAAATGAGGCTTCTTTTGCAGGTTTTGCAGTTTGGAGCATTGATTTTGATGCAACTAATATTAACAACGGTGATTTGGGTAATGACTATAACCATAAGCCTTGGAGTACAACAGCGGCAATTTCAGATATTAGTTTACCACCTATGGTGTCACAACTAAAAGATCAGATAAAATCACAAGCTAAAATTATTCCATCAATACGAGGCCAACAACAAAATATAGATACTGGGATTATAAATTATCCTGATAGAATTGGCTCTTATAATGCTGATACTATCATAAATTTCCAAGGTAAAAAATATAAGTGTAAATCTAATTTAGAAGTTAAACTTTGTAATGATAAAGGATATATTCCAAATGGACTATATGGTTATCTTGCTTGGGATGAGATTAATACAACTAACCAAACTAAAGTAAAACGTAAGCAACGTAAGCTTACTGCTGGTGAAATAGTCAAATATCCAAAATTTATTGGAAATTATAATGTTGGACAAATTGTTATTGCTGGAGATAGAAAATTTGAATGTCAAAGGCAACAGTTATGTAATGATAAATCATACCGACCTATGGGTAAAAGTGGCTATCTTGCGTGGAGTGATATAACGGATGACGTTGCTCATTTAGTAACTGAAGCTAAACAACCCAGACCACAAGGTGCCGAGTATATTTATCCATATGGTATTGAGGATTATAAGGCAGGTACTATAGTTGCTGTTGGTCAAGGGTTATATCGTTGTAATCTTGGTCCTGAATCTAGCTTATGTACTAGTGAAGCATATAATCCAGCGGGTAAATATGGTACAGATGCTTGGACAAAAATAGATGGTAAGTGAAGATATATATTTTATTTTACAGAATCAATAAGCTCTTTTAGTTCGCCAGATTCATTCATTTCCATAATTATATCGCAGCCACCTATTAGCTCTCCTTTTACCCAAAGTTGAGGAAACGTAGGCCAGTCAGCATATTTTGGTAAGATAGCTCTTATATCAGGATTTTCAAGTATATTTACAAAAGCAAATGGCTTACCGCATGATCTAATTGCTGTTGCTGCATGTGCAGAAAAACCGCACTGTGGAAGGTTTGGAGAACCTTTCATGTATAAGATAATATCATTTTCCTTTAATTGTTTTTCAATTCTATCAACTACTTTTTGTTCTTCTGGAGTATACATTTTTGCTTCCTTTTTTATTTTAATTAAACAAGTAAGTTTAGAAATTTCACCTAAAAGATGATAGCATATTATACTATATGGGTATAGTAAGAAGATACTATAAAGTTAATACAACTAATTCAAGGAGAGTAAGCAAATGAAATTTGAATTACCAAAACTACCTTATGATATTGATGCATTAGAGCCAACAATATCAAAAGAAACTATAGAATATCACTATGGCAAGCATCATCAGACGTACGTAACTAATCTAAATAACTTAGTTGAAGGTACAGAGCATGCTGGTAGAAACTTAGAAGAAATTATAAAAACTTCTACTGGTGGAATATTTAATAATGCTGCACAGGTTTTTAATCATACTTTTTATTGGAATTGTTTGACTCCTAACAAAACTGAAGTTTCTAGTCTTTTAAAAGCAGCATTAATTGAGACATTTGGTTCTGTAGAAAACTTTAAAGAACAATTCTCAAAGGCAGCTATTGCAACATTTGGTTCTGGTTGGGCTTGGTTAGTAAAAAATACTGAAGGTAAGCTTGAAATAGTTACTACAAGTAATGCAGGTTGTCCGCTAACAGACAATAAAAAACCATTACTAACATTTGATGTCTGGGAGCATGCATATTATATTGATTATCGCAATGCTAGACCTAAATATATTGAGGCGCTGTGGGATATCGTAAACTGGCAATTTGTTTCTGAGCAATTCGCTGATTAGGTTTTGTTTTAGTGGCAAAAAATAATATTTCCTTATTCTCTTTCGTAATAGGGGTTTTATCAATAGTTGTTGTGATCTTGATAGTTATGTTATTTCCAGGTTTACAACTATCAACTATATTTAGAAATATTGTGTTGATAATTCTGTTATTGCCATGGATAGTATTTATGCTATCGCTTTTATTTTCCGGCAAAGAATAATAAATAATAATTTATTGTAAATTCGCCATTAATTTTATCCTGGTTCTAAAAATAAATATTAGTAGTGATATAAACATTCCAACTATAAAACTGAAGATAAACAATCCTTCCCATCTGTAGTGTGCTTGAATATATCCAGCTAAAGGTCCTACAAATACTCTTGCTAAAGAATCTATAGAGCTTAAAATTGCGAATTGAGTAGCTGAAAATTTTACATTAACAAGGCTCATTATCATTGCTACTAACATTGCTGTACCCATTGCACCACAAAAATATTCTACACTTACAGAAATTAGCATTAGATAATAGTTTTTACCGACTATTGCTAATAATACATAAGTTAAATTTGCACAAGCCATAATAATACTGAAGTATAAGAAGCTTTTATAAACGCCAATTTGTTTTGCAATCAGACCGCCAGCAACTAAGCCTGCTAATGAAGCAAATAAAGATAAGGTCTTGTATGAAACAGCAATAGTTGTTTTACTAAATCCAAGATCGATAAAAAAGATCGAGTTCAGTGAAAATGCTATTGCATCAGCAAGTTTATAACTTATAAGAATAATTATTATGATTATCGCCGTATATAATCCCTGCCGCTTAAAAAACTCAACAAAGGGTAGTACAAAAGCATCTTTAAAGTTTTTAGGAGCATCTTGATACTGACTTTCTTTGATCAACAGAGTGTAAAGTGGACAGATGATAAAAAACGGGATAATCATGAGCCAAGCAAGATTCCAATTATTGTTTAGTCTATCTACAATAATTAAAACTAATGATCCTGTTACTAGCATACCGATACGATAACCCATGACTGCTATAGCATTTCCAAGTGCTCTTTCGTGCTCAAGGAGAACTTCTGTTTGATAGGCATTTATAGCAATATCTTGTGTTGCTGATACAAAACATATTAGAAAGCCAATAAAAGCAATTATAATGGGTGAGTTTGCTGGGGAGAATCGACTCATAACAGCAATTAGTATAACTAGAAGTACTTGAGTTATTAGTATCCAGCCTTTTCGGCGTCCTAATATAGGTATTTTTATTTTATCTAAAAAAGGAGCCCACAAATACTTAAAAGTATAAGGGATTGCTATAAGAGTCAAAAAACCAATATCTTTAGTTTCTATGCCGTTATCTTTGTACCATAAAAATAATGAGGAGGCTGTAAGCATAAGAGGAAACCCTGATGCATAGCCTAATATCAACATGGTAAACATTTTAGCTTCTTTAAAAGGAGCCTTAAGTTTCTCTATAAGTGATGGAGAACTAGCCATTTTTTATATAGACATATTTTTATGTAAGTAGAATGCTAGTTGAAATAACTAAAAAAGTAAATAAAGAATAAAGCAAAGCAAATAAAATTAGAAATTTCTACTTGTCGCACCTGTATATAATTGTCTTGGGCGTCCAATCTTTTGCGCAGGATCATTAACCATCTCTATCCACTGAGATATCCACCCTGATGTTCTTGCTAAAGCAAATATAGCTGTAAACATATCTTCTGGAATATTCATGGCTTTTAAAATGATGCCTGAGTAAAAATCAACATTAGGGAAAAGCTTTCTCTCAATGAAGAACTCATCTTGTAAAGCAATTTCTTCTAGTTTTTTAGCTACTGTGAGAAGAGGGTTATCGCTATGACCAAGTTTATCAAGAATTTCTTCACAGTTCTTTTTCATTGCAGTAGCTCTTGGATCAGTATTTTTGTATACCCTATGTCCAAAGCCCATTAGTCTGAATGGATCATCCTTATCTTTGGCTTTAGCAATATATTTATCAATATTTTCAATGCTACCAATTTCAGATAACATTTTAAGCACAGCTTCATTGGCTCCACCATGAGCAGGTCCCCATAATGCGGTAATACCCGCGATAATAGCAGCATAAGGAGAGTTGCCAGTTGATCCTGATAGTCTTACAGTTGATGTTGAAGCATTTTGCTCATGATCAGCATGAAGCATAAATATTGTATCCATTGCTTTGATATGTAACTCATCTGGCCTGTAGCTTTCATCTTCAGCAAACATCATATACAAGAAATTCTCAGCATAACCATATTCCATTTTAGGTTCTAAGAATTTCTTGCCGTGATTATGTCTGTAAGCCATAGCTGCTATAGTTGCGATTTTCGCTACAATATTTTTTGCAACTTCATCTTGAGCTTCTTTCTGACCATTGTGGATATGCTCTGCAGCTAAGACATTAATTCCAGCTATTAAACCTGACATTGGATGTGTATGCTGAGGCAATGCAGCTATTGCAGCTTTGACATGCTCACATACTGGCATTTTAGTGATAATTTCTTGTCTAAAGCTTTTAACTTGCTCATCAGTTGGTAGCTCTCCATAAATCAATGCATAGCAAAGAGTTCTGTAGTTTGACTTTTGAGTCCATTCTTCGATTGGGTAACCTCTGTGTAAGAGTATACCTTTACCACCATCAATATATGTTATTTTAGATTCACAAGCAGCTGTAGACATAAATCCAGGATCATAAGTAAAAACTCCATGTTTTACTAATGATGAAACATCTATGCAGTCATTACCTAGGCTGGGAGAATATACTGGTAACTCTATCTCAATATTCTTGTCTGCATACTTAAGAATTGCGTATTTACTCATTAACATGACCTCCAAGTAGAGAGTTGATCAAAATATAATGCAAAGTTTTGCAGTAAAAAGATACCTTTTGTCAAAAAAGAAAATATTTACAAGGTATCATTACAGGGCAATAATAAGCTAAAGAATACTGTTTTGCAAATAAAAAAATTCATAATATATATACCTTAAGTTATAATCGTTGGTGATTGATTAAGTTATTGCGTATATTTTTACTATAATTTAAAGTCAAAAAATCACTTAAGTGTTTGAATTTGTTTGAGTAAAAATATATCATTAAGAGTTGTTTGTATAACATTGGTCACATCCGATCTACTTCTCTACAAAATTGCTTCGGAGGAATGTCGAGCATGAAAAAAATTACTAACATTGACTTAATGTCAATAAAATCATATAACTTCCCAATCACAGCCATTAGTTCTATTATGCATCGCATATCAGGAGTAGTGTTGATAATTGCTATACCACTTTGTGTGGTTGCGATGAACTATGCTCTTGCAGGACCTGATGGTTATCAGCAAACTGTTGCTGTATTAACTAAAAGTTGGTTCAGTGTATTTTTTTGGCTTTTCTTATCATCGATAACATATCATGTCTACGCTGGTATCAGACATATGATTATGGATATGGGCTTTGGTGAGAGTATGAAAGTTGCCAAACTTACATCGTTACTAGTTATCGTTTTAGGTGTTTTATCAGCTGTTTTATGGGGGTGCTACTTATGGCTGTAATTTCATTAACTTCTTCTGGAATCAAAGACTTTTTTGTACAAAGGGTTACAGCTGTAATTATTGCTGTATATTTTGGTTATCTTATTGTTGAAGCTTTGTATTTGTCACATATAGGTGCTCTTAACTACGATAGTTGGAGAGGCTTGTTTACTGATGGGATGTTTTTTAGAGTTGCTACATTAATGGCTTACTTGGCAATGTTTTTTCATGCTTGGGTGGGTATTTGGATTATATGTGGTGATTATATTAAATTTGCTTGGGCTTCTGCGCTTGTGATGTTGAGCTTTGTTTTAGTTTATGTATTCTGCTTTTTTTGGTTGTTTGCAGTTTTATTTTTCTACTAAGAGGTTGTTTTTATGAGTATAGCTACGCAAGAATTTGATGCTATTGTTATCGGTGCTGGTGGTGCGGGTTTAAGAGCTTCTTTCCAGTTGTCACAGTCGGGTTTTAAAACTGCTGTTGTTTCTAAAGTTTTTCCAACAAGATCACATACGGTTGCAGCTCAAGGTGGTATTGCAGCTGCTTTAGGTAATATCGAGTTTGATGATGGGTTACCATCAGATGACTGGAAGTGGCATATGTATGATACTGTCAAGGGTTCTGATTATATTGGTGATCAGGATGCTATTGAGTACATGTGTGAGCATGCACCACAATCAATTATCGAGTTGGAGCATATGGGTATGCCTTTCTCAAGGCTTAAAAATGGTAAAATATATCAACGAGCGTTTGGTGGGATGTCAAGAAACTATGATCCTGCTAATCAAGCAGAAAGAACTTGTGCAGCAGCTGATAGAACTGGACATGCTCTTTTACATACGCTGTATCAGGGTAATTTAGCACACAAAACTGATTTCTATACAGAATGGTTTGCTGTTGATTTAGTTAAGGCAGACGATGGTAGTATTGCTGGTGTTATAGCTCTTTGTATAGAAACTGGCGAGACTGTTTTCTTGAAATCGAAGATTACAATACTTGCAACAGGTGGTGCAGGACGTATATATGAATCTAGTACTAATGCATATATCAATACTGGCGATGGCATGGGTCTTGCACTAAGGGCTGGCCTGCCGTTACAAGATATGGAGTTTTGGCAATTTCATCCAACTGGTATAGCTGGTGCTGGGGTGTTAGTTACAGAAGGTTGCCGTGGTGAAGGTGGTGTGCTACGTAATAAAGATGGCGAAAGATTTATGGAGCGATATGCTCCTAATGCTAAAGATCTTGCTTGTCGTGATGTTGTATCGCGTGCCTCACAACAAGAAATTATGGAAGGTCGTGGTGATACTTTCTCTGGGACAAGCTGTGTGTGGTTGGATTTGACGCACTTGGGTGAAGATGTTATTAATGAGAGATTGCCTACTGTTAGAGAATTGGGCAGAACTTTTGCTGGGATTGACCCGGTTGAAAAACCAATACCGGTTGTACCTACTTGTCATTATCAAATGGGTGGAATACCAACTAATAAATTTGGTCAAGTAATTACACAAGAGAATGGGCAAGACAAAGTTATTGGAGGGTTATATGCCGTTGGTGAATGCGCATCTGTTTCTGTGCATGGTGCAAATAGACTTGGTAGTAACTCGTTATTAGACTTAGTTGTGTTTGGTCGAGCTGCTGGTATGCATGCAGAACAAAGTCTAAAAGAAGGTATGCCTATGAAAGAGGTTTCTCAAGAGAATATTGAGAAAGCTACTGCTAGAATTACTAAGTGGGATACTTCAGAACAAAGAGGCTGTAAAGAAAAAATTTCTGAGTTAAGAAAAGAATTGCAACGCGTAATGCAGCAATACTTCTCTGTATTTAGGCAAGAAAGTACAATGAAAGAAGGGCTTGATAAGCTATTTAATATCAGAGAAAGGCTGGATAATGCTGTTTTGGAAGATAACTCTAGAATTTTCAATATGATGAGAATAGAAGCATTAGAGTTAGATAATCTAGTATTAACTGCTATAGCTACTGCAAAATTAGCACTCGAAAGAAAGGAATCAAGAGGTGCTCATTCAAGGGTAGACTATCCTGAAAGAGATGATAAAAATTGGATGAAGCATACGCTATACTTCTTAGAAGGTGATAGAACATCTCTGCGTGATGTGAATATGTCTCCTACTAAAGTAAAGGCTTTTCAACCAGCAGAACGTAAGTACTAATACAAGGATTTAATATAATGGAAGTAAGATTTAAAATTTATAGATATAATCCAGAAGTTGATAAAAAACCTTATTACGATGAGTATACGGTTGAAGTAGAAAATGAAGGCGTTAAGGTTTTAACAGCTCTAGAATTAATTAAAGAGCAGGATCCTACTCTAGCTTTAAGAAGATCTTGCCGTGAAGGTGTTTGTGGTTCTGATGGCATGAATATCAATGGTAAGAATCGTTTAGCTTGTATCACTTCTGTTGGTGAGCTAAAGCAGCCTATTAAAGTTAATCCTTTACCAGGATTGCCAGTGATTAGAGATTTAATCGTTGATATGAAACAGTTTTATAAGAATTACGAGAAAGTTAAGCCGTATCTTATCAATGATGACGAGCCACCTGTCAAAGAAAGACTCCAATCACCAGAGGATAGAGCTAAACTTGATGGTTTGTATGAGTGTATTTTATGTGCTTGTTGTACTACATCGTGTCCTTCGTTTTGGTGGAACCCAGACAAGTTTATAGGTCCTTCTGGATTGTTACAAGCTTATAGGTTTATCGCAGACTCAAGAGATACTGCCACAGAGCAAAGGCTTGAAGATTTAAAGGATCCATTTAGTCTTTTCAGATGTAGAACTATTATGAATTGTGTTTCAGTGTGTCCTAAAGGTCTTAATCCTACAGAAGCAATAGGCAAAATTAGATCAGCATTATTAAAGAAGAGTGTGTAAAAATTAAAACCTGATACTTGGGTATTTATATGAAAAAAAAACAACCAGATTTTAGTCAATGGCTGGGTACTACTCAGTTTTTTGGAGGTAATCTAGAATATCTTGAGTCAATATATGATGATTATATATCAGGCAACCATGAAGGCATAGATCCTAAGTGGTTGTCCTTTTTTGATTCTATAGCAAGCTCAACAGATACCATTCATCGCGACTTAGTTGATGAGTTTAAGTATTTGGCTAAAAATAAAGTCAAAGCAGTTAATACAACAGTAGCTATAGGTGATCAAAGCGATGTTACTCTAAAAGCTAAAGCTCTAGTCAAAGCATATCGTTCTTATGGCTACAAATCAGCTAATATTGATCCATTAGGGCTGACAAAGTTTGAAAGGGATTCAGATTTGGAATTAGCAGCGCATGAGTTATCTGAAAAAGATCTCAATGAATTGGTTAATCTAGGAAGCTTTACTGATAATAAAGCTATTTCTTTACAGCAGATTATTAACAAAGCTAAGGCAATTTATGAGTCTAATATTGGCTATGAGTATAGATACATAGGTAACAAAGAGGAAAAACTTTGGCTTCAAGATAGAATAGAAGACACTACTGCTATCTCTAATGACAGCAAAAAATGGATTTTACAACAATTAGTCGCTGCTGAAGGACTAGAGAAATACCTTGCGCTAAGATATGTGGGTCAAAAAAGATTTGGCTTGGAAGGTGGTGAATCATTGATTCCATCTTTACAGCATATAATTGAAAAATCTGTTTCTAGACATTCAACTCGTTTTATCCAGTTGGGTATGGCACATAGAGGGCGTCTGAATGTTTTAGTTAATGTAATGGGTAAAAACCCTAAGGACTTATTTGAAGAGTTTGAGGGTAAACAAAGCGAAAAAAGCTTATCTGGTGATGTGAAGTACCATATGGGATATTCTAATTACAGAAGTATCGATGGTAAAGAAGCTAAGATTGCTTTGGCTTTTAATCCATCACATTTAGAGGCTGTTGACCCAGTTGTTGAAGGTGCTGCTAAGGCAATTCAAGACAAACTAGATGGAGATGTTTTCAGCAAGGTTCTACCAATATTAATACATGGTGATTCAGCTTTTTGTGGTCAAGGTGTAGTAATGGAGACCTTTGGCTTCTCACTTACAGAAGCATATGGTACAGGCGGAACAATTCATCTTGTTGTGAACAACCAAGTTGGTTTCACTACCGGTAGTGCTTTTGGTATAAATAGAAGTAGTAAATATTCTACTGATGTTGCTAAAATGGTTGATGCACCAATATTTCATGTAAATTGTGATGATCCAGAAGCTGTGCTTAAAGTTACAGATATTGCTCTAGAGTATCGGATGAAATTCAACAAGGATGTTGTTATTGATTTAGTTTGTTATCGTAGAAATGGGCATAATGAAACTGATGAGCCATCAGGAACACAGCCACAGATGTACGAAGTTATTAAGAAACTTCCTTCAACATTAAAACTATATAGTGACAAGTTGATAAAAGAAGGCGTAGTTGATAGCGATCACTTTGCGCGTATGAATGCTAGTTATCGTAGCAAACTAGATAATGGTAAAGTTACAGTTGATGTTCTTGATAGAAAGACTGTCAAGGATAAGTTAAATGTCTGTGATTGGCTCCCTTATCTTGGCAAGCAAGAATCAGATTATAACTATATGCCTATATCAGAAAAAGCTCTAAGAGAATTAGCTCTAAAGATGAGTGAAGTTCCTGCTGAGATAGAAATGCAAATGC
Source organism: Francisella hispaniensis FSC454 (assembly GCF_001885235.1). Taxonomy (NCBI): domain Bacteria; kingdom Pseudomonadati; phylum Pseudomonadota; class Gammaproteobacteria; order Thiotrichales; family Francisellaceae; genus Francisella; species Francisella hispaniensis. Next base: position 1,734,689 of record NZ_CP018093.1, on the reverse strand, counting down.
AAGTTAAGAAAGCCGTTACTGATAGAATTAAAATGGCTAATGGAGAACTTCCTCTAAATTGGGGCTTTGCTGAATCACTTGCATATGCAACACTACTTAGTGATGGCTATCCGGTGAGAATTTCTGGTGAAGATAGTGGCCGCGGAACTTTTTCACATCGCCATGCTGTTATCAAAAATATGAATACTAAATCGCAGCTAGAAGAGTATATACCATTAGAACATATCAATGAAAAAGCGAGATTTGATGTTATTGATTCGACTCTTTCAGAATATGGTGTACTAGGCTTTGAATATGGTTATAGCTGTTATAGTCCAGATGCTCTAGTAGTATGGGAGGCTCAATTTGGAGATTTTGTCAATACAGCACAAGTTGTAATTGATCAGTTCCTTGTTGCAGCAGAAGAAAAATGGGGTATTTTATCAGGTTTAACTTTATTCTTACCTCATGGCCAAGAAGGCGCTGGAGCAGAACACTCATCTGCTAGATTAGAAAGATTTTTAAACTCTTGCGCTAATGATAATATGCAGGTATGCACACCGACAACACCTGCGCAAATTTATCATCTGCTAAGACGTCAAGTTATACGACCACTTAGGAAGCCTTTGATTGTAATGACTCCAAAGAGTTTGTTGAGAAATCCTATGGCAGTGTCTTCGTTACAAGAGCTCTCTCAAGGTAAATTTGAGGCAATAATTGATGATGTAAAAGCCAAAGAAAATAAAGTTAAGAAACTTATACTATGTAATGGTAAGGTATATTATGATCTTATGGCTAAGAAGCAAGATGCTCATGAAGACATAGCTGTTGTAAGGTTAGAGGAGTTGTATCCTTTCCCACAACGACAACTTGGGCAAATATTTGCTAAATATAACAATGCAAATAAAGTAGTATGGTTACAAGAAGAGCCTGAAAACAAAGGTGCTTGGTATAATATTAGGCATTTCATAGAAAGGTTAGTAGATAAAAATCAAGAATTGCTATGTGTGGCACGAGAAAGGTCATCTACACCTGCTGTTGGATACCATGCTTTATATGTAAAACAACAAGAAGAAATTATTAATAGAGCTTTAGAAATATAAAATTAAATTATTACTAGGAGTAAAAGATGGTTGAATTAAAAGTACCTATGTTCCCAGAGTCTGTAGCAGATGGCACATTAGCTCAATGGAATAAAAATGAAGGTGACTTTGTAAACGAAGGTGATATCTTAGCAGAGATTGAGACTGATAAAGTTGTTTTAGAAGTGCCTGCAACAGCTAGTGGTGTTTTAAAAGGGATAAAAAAACTGGCTGGTGATACAGTACTTTCAGAAGAGTCATTAGCGATTATTGATACAGCTGCTTCTACATCTGAATCTAAGCAACAAACTACTAATCAAGAAAATGCTTCTCAAACAACTGCTACTGGTCAAGAAATGGATGTCAAAGCTCCTGTATTCCCAGAGTCTGTAGCAGATGGCACTATTTCTGAATGGCATAAGAAAGAGGGTGAGGCTGTTTCTGAGGGTGATATCTTAGCAGAGATTGAGACTGATAAAGTTGTTTTAGAGGTTCCAGCAACATCAAATGGAGTTTTAACGAAAATACTAAAGTCAGCTGGAGAGACTGTACTATCTGCAGAGATTATTGCTAAGGTTACATCAGGAGTATCTGCTTCTGCTACAAAGCCAGAAGCTACAGTAGAAGTTTCTCAGGCAAATAATGATCCACATCTAGTACCTTCAGCACGCAAAGCTTTTAATGCAAGTGGCTTAGATTCTGCTGCTAATATTGAAGGAACAGGTAAAAAAGGACGTATAACTTCTGAAGATGTCAAAAAAGCAGTTGCTTCAGTAAATAAATCTCAACAATACACAGCTGTTGTAAACCAAGGTGCTAGATACGAAAAAAGAGTCAAGATGACACGTCTGCGCCAGACTATAGCAAACAGATTAGTTGAAGTTCAACATACTAATGCAATCCTAACTACCTTTAACGAAGTAGATATGAGTGCTGTCATGGAGCTTAGAAACAAATATAAGGATATGTTTGTTAAAGAACATGATACTAAGCTTGGTTTTATGTCTTTCTTTATCAAAGCGGCAACCGAAGCACTTAAGAAATTCCCTGATGTAAATGCTTCTATTGATGGTGATGAGATTGTTTATCATAATTACTTTGACATCGGTATTGCTGTAGGCACTGATAGAGGATTAGTAGTGCCTGTTTTGAGAGATACAGATAATAAATCTCTGGCAGAACTAGAAGCTGATGTTTTAGACAAAGCGATTAAAGGTCGCGATGGTAAACTAAGCCTTGAAGATATGCAAGGTGGTACATTTACGATTACAAATGGTGGAACTTATGGTTCAATGTTATCTACGCCTATTATTAATTCGCCACAAAGTGCTATTTTAGGTATGCATAATATTGTTGAGCGTCCTGTAGTAGTTAAAGGCGAGATTAAAATCCGTCCAATTATGTATTTAGCGTTATCTTACGACCATAGAATCATTGATGGTGGTACATCTGTAAGATTTTTGAAGATGATCAAAGAGCTAATTGAAGATCCAAATAGAATTCTTCTACAAGTCTAGTTATTATTCTTTTGTAAATTATCCTAAAGGTACTTTTTTATGAACTTAGATTTTATTAAGAGTAAGATTGCTGCTGTGCCTGATTTTCCAAAACCAGGTATTATGTTTCGAGATATTACTCCTTTGCTTGCAGATCCACAAGGTTTAAGAAAAACTGCTGAGGCAATGGCACAAGAGTTAAAAAACAAAGGTATCACCCCAACTGTTGTTGCAGGAACAGAAAGTAGAGGTTTTATTTTTGGTGTTGCTCTTGCAGAAGTGTTAGGTCTAGGGTTTGTGCCTGTCAGAAAACCTGGCAAGCTACCAAGAGCAACTTATAGCGTTAAGTATGACTTAGAATATGGTAGTGATAGTCTAGAAATACATCAAGATGCTTTTAAGTCTACAGATGATGTACTGGTAGTTGATGATTTATTGGCAACTGGTGGTACGGCAAAAGCAACAGTAGATCTTATAGAAAAAACACAAGCAAAAGTTGCAGGGCTTATATTTGTGATGGAGCTTGATGGTTTAGGTGGTAGAGAAGTACTTGCTGGATATAATGTTTCAGCATTAATAAAATTCTAGGGGATAAATTATGCCAAAGTATTTTGGAACAGATGGTATCCGTGGTGAAGTCGCTAATTCAACAATAACAGCAGAGTTTACACAAAAATTAGGTAATGCAGTTGGTTCATTGATAAACCAAAAGGATTATCCAAAACTTGTGATTGTTGGACAAGATACACGTAGCTCGGGAGGATTCTTAAAATTTGCCTTAGTTTCTGGTTTAAATGCTGCGGGAATTGATGTACTAGACTTAGGAGTTGTACCAACTCCTGTGGTGGCTTTTATGACTGTTAAGTATCAAGCTGCGGCAGGGTTTGTAATTACAGCGTCACACAATAAATTTACTGATAACGGTATTAAATTATTTTCCTCTAATGGTTTTAAGCTAGATGATGCTTTAGAGGAAGAGGTTGAAGCTAAGATTGATAGTGATTTTATATATCAGCCACAATTTAAGTTTGGTAGCTATAAGGTATTAGCAGATGCTATAAGCGAGTATATTGAGAGTGTTTATAGTCGTTTTGCTAATTTTGTTAATTATAAAGGTAAGGTTGTGATTGATTGTGCTCATGGAGCAGCATCACATAATTTTGAGGCTTTACTTGATAAATTTGGAATAGATTATATTTCTATAGCTTCTAACCCTGATGGTTTAAACATAAATGTTGAATGTGGTGCTACTTGTATTTCAAATATCAAAAAAGCTGTTAAAGAGCATAATGCTGACTTAGGTATTTCTCTAGATGGTGATGCAGATAGAATAATTATTGTCGATGAAAATGGTCAAGAAATTGATGGTGATGGAATATTAAATATTCTTGCTCAGTATACGGATATTTGTGGTGGTACTAGTGGTATTGTTGGGACACAAATGACAAATATGAGTTATGAGAATCATTATAAGGCTAACAAAATTCCATTTATCCGTTCAAAAGTTGGTGATAGATATGTTTTAGAAGATTTAGTCAAGTATGGTTATAAAATCGGTGGCGAATCATCTGGACATGTGATTAACCTAAACTTTGGTACGACCGGAGATGGTTTGTTTACAGCAATACAACTCTTAGCTATTTTCTCTCAAGCTAATAAGCCTGTATCTGAATTTAAATTACAGGGCGATTTAATGCAGCAAACATTAATTAATGTGCCATTGACTAAGAAAGTGACAAGTGAAGATTTACAAAAGGTTGCTGATGATGTTGATGATGTTGAGAAGCGTTTAGGCAATAGAGGAAGAGTCTTATTAAGACCATCAGGAACAGAACCTGTTTTAAGAGTTATGGTTGAAGCAGATGACAAGAGTCTCGCTACAAACGAGGCTGAGTATTTGGTTGAAAAAGTAAAACAAAAATTGGTATAGATATGCAAAAATTAATAATGGGTAACTGGAAAATGAATGGTAACTCTACAAGTATAAAAGAGCTCTGTAGTGGTATATCACAAGTGCAATATGATACTTCAAGAGTAGCTGTTGCTGTTTTTCCATCAAGTGTTTATGTTAAAGAAGTAATCTCACAGTTGCCAGAGAAAGTAGGTGTTGGCCTGCAGAATATTACTTTTTATGATGATGGTGCTTATACTGGCGAGATATCTGCTAGGATGTTAGAAGATATTGGTTGTGACTACTTACTAATTGGTCATTCTGAGAGAAGATCTCTATTTGCTGAGTCTGATGAAGATGTTTTTAAAAAGCTTAACAAGGTGATAGATACTACTATAACGCCTATAGTGTGTATTGGCGAATCACTAGATGATAGGCAAAGTGGTAAGCTCAAAGAAGTTTTAGCAACACAGCTAAGCTTAATCTTGGAAAATTTGACTGTTGAACAGTTAGCAAAAGTAGTAATTGCATATGAACCTGTTTGGGCAATAGGTACAGGAGTTGTGGCTTCACTAGAGCAAATTCAAGAAACACATCAATTTATTCGTTCATTGTTAGCTAAAGTTGATGAAAGACTTGCTAAAAGTATAAAAATAGTGTATGGTGGTAGCCTAAAAGCTGAGAATGCTAAAGATATATTAAGCTTACCAGATGTTGACGGTGGTTTAATTGGTGGCGCATCTTTGAAAGCTACTGAGTTTAACGAAATAATAAATCAAGCAAACAAGATATGTACGGAATAATTTTAACTATTGATATTATCGCAGCTATTGCGATTGTGGTACTAGTGTTGCTGCAGCAAGGTAAGGGCGCTAATATGGGCGTTTCTTTTGGAGCAGGTGCATCAAATACTGTTTTTGGGAGTAAAGGAGCTGCATCATTCTTATTTAAGATGACAGTATTTTTTACCGCAGTATTTTTTGTATCTTGTCTTACTCTAGGATACTTAGGCAAAAGTAGTGTGACAACGACGAATGTAAGTGCGGCTAATACTGATAGCTCAATTGCTAGTCAGTATGACCAGTACCAAAAAGAAGTTTCTCAAGCTACTACAACAGATATTTCTAAAGCAGCTTCTAAGTAAGTTCTATTGCACTGATGGTGGAATTGGTAGACACGCCATCTTGAGGGGGTGGTGTCCATAGGATGTGCGAGTTCGAGTCTCGCTCAGTGCACCAAATTTTTATAAAGTTCCAAATACATATGTTTGCTGATATCATTAGATATAATATATAAGTTTTTTATCTAATATTATGAGTAAAATTATTAAAGAAGTAGTTGATAAAAATGTAATTGAAGGAACTAGATATTTTATAACTTTGGTTGAATTAGGTTCATATACTGCAGTTAAGAACCTTTACTCTGTCGAGATTAATACAGTCAGAAGTAAGTTGGAATTATTAGAGAAATATTTGGGTGTCAAGCTAGTACAGCCAAATAGTAATAAAATAGAAATAACTAGAGATGGCAAGAAATATTACGCATCTTGTCATAGGCTATATACAGATTTAGAGAATAGTATTTTAAGTAGCAAATATAAAGGTATAGACAATCTTAAGTATATTAGAATATTTGGAACACGAGCTTTTATTGACTTTATTTCTCCAAAGATACATCAGGTTGATGAAAGTGGCAAATATACTTTTACATTTGATAGTTACTTTCTATATCAAGCAAATAATTATTTTTATCAACTAAGTAATTATGATGTTGCAATAATAACTTCTAAAGACTTGGAAAAAATAGATCAAGATCGCTGGATTATTGCTGCAAATATTGATGGAACAAAAATACCTTCAAGGATTTATGTTAATCGAGATGTTTATATTGAGTATAACCTAGAAAATGAACCAAACAATATATTTAATGTTCCTTTTATAATTCGTAGAGACAGCAGTGATTATAATCTGACTATTAATATTGATGGCAAACAATTAACTCCTTCATTAAAGCATATAAGATACATCGTTGAAGATGATATCCATAAGGCTAAGCTTATTGAGAAAGGTTTAGGTGCTGGATGTTTGGTTAATAAATATGAGCATCTATTAAATTTAAATATTATACCTATAGAAGGCATTACTACTGAAACTCTGGTTCAGGAGCGCACAGTTATAGTTTCAAAACATTTAGAAAATAAAACTAAATTAGTAAAGTTTTTCCGTGAGCAAGCAGCAGAATATATAAATACTGTTGTAGGTAAATAGCTAGGGTGGATTACTAAAAACTTATAGATTAGTTACAGTTGGATTTTAGTTGATTAATATTACAATACAATTATATTTTGGAGATTATATATGAATAAGATACTCGGGTTAATTCCTACACTTGTATTAATGATAACTACGCTATCATCTAATGGATTTGCTGAAGATATACCAAATTCAACAGCGTTACCACTGGCTAAAGTTGTTAGTAATATTTACTCTCAAGGTTATAGTGGTATCAACAAAATTGAGTATGATGATGGTGTATATAAGGTAATAGTTATTAATAAAGATGGTCAAGAGCAATATCTTTATATTGATCCTGCTACAGCTGCAGTGCCTGTACCAAAACAAAGTACTAAAGAGATTAATATGAGTCAGGCTATAGCAGCTATTCCTCAAGATAGATGTAAGGTTATTACAAGTGTAGAGTATTATAATGGTGCATATAAAGTAGAATGCCTAGATAGTAATAATTACCAAGTTGAAGTTTTGGTTGATGCAGTTAGTGCTAAAATTTCACAGATAAGTTACGATGATTAGCTAAAGAGATTGATACAATCATTTAAAAATAGATAACCTTTAGCTGTCGGTTGGATTTGATTATCATTTAGTTCTAAGAGACCCTTATTAATACCTACTTTTAACTGTTGATTTATAGTACTCCTTGGTAAAAAAGTTTGTTGTTCAAACTCACTAAGTTTGAAACCATTTTTTAATCTTAGAGCATTAAGCATAAACTCATATATAACCTCATCTTGACTAACTATGTTTGAGTCTTTGATAAATTTATCAGTTTGAGTATATATCTTAGGGTGTTTATGTTTCCAAACTCTTTTGATTTGTTTAGTTTTAAGATTAGTAATCTTACTATGTGCTCCAGCACCGATACCTACATAGTCACCAAACATCCAGTAATTAGAATTATGGATAGATCTTAAGGTATTTTTGGCAAAAGCAGAAACTTCGTATTGTTTAAAACCTGCCTGTGCTAGAGCCTGTTTACCAGCTATTTCGATACTCTCGAGAATTTCTTCATCAGGAAGTTTTGGTGGTTTTGCTGCAAATAAGGTATTAGGCTCAATAGTAAGTTGATACCAAGAAATATGCGTTGGTTGCATTGCTATAGCTTGAGTTATATCAAAAATACCATCATCAAAGCTCTGATTTGGAAGTCCGTGCATTATATCAATATTAAAATTTGAGATTTTTGAGTTTTTGATTTCATCAATAGTAGTATAAACATTTTCGCAATTATGAATTCTTCCTAAGATTTTTAGTTTATCATCTTGAAAGCTTTGTACCCCAAGCGATATTCTATTAATACCAATATTTTGATAACTTAGTATTGTACCTCTCTCTACAGTCCCGGGATTCATTTCTAAAGTTATCTCGCAGTTAGCGCTAATTTTGGCATTTTTAGCGATATGTTGTAAAACCTTATCAAGATACTCAGCTTTAAAAAGTGAAGGAGTGCCGCCCCCAATGAAAATACTTATAACTTCTCTATCTTGTAAATCATCAAGATGAGTATCAAAGTCGGCTATAAGTTTTTGATAATATTGTTGTGAAAGATAGCTATCATCTTTTATTGGATGAGAGTTAAAGTCACAGTATGGGCACTTACGCACGCACCAAGGAAAATGGATATAAATTCCAATTTGTTTGTCGATTTCAAACATTTTATGCCTTAAAGATTAAAAATTTACTTACAACAAAAGTATATATCGCTACTAATCCCATAGTTATGAATAAAGCTAGTAGATATTGTATTTTTAATATATGTAGTAATAGATAATAAATTGATTCATTAAGAACAAGACCTATCATAACGTTTATGAAAAACTGTGTTGCGGCTTTTTTATGAGACTGAGTGGTTGTTGAAAATGTCAGAAATCGATGACCAAAATAGCTAACATTAAATGCAATTAAAAAAGCAAAAAAGTTCGCAACTAAAGGTCTAAAAATATTTAGTTCAACAAGTATCCATACGATAATAAAGTTAGTTATAGAAGCTAATATGCCGACAATAATAAATAAAGAAAGTTGTTTTTTTAGCATTATTTATGGAGTTTTTTTGTAGTTGTTTATATTATAACTATTAAAGAGAGTTTTATAAGGAAAAGTTAAGTGGAAATAATTAAATATCAATTAGGAATAGTTGAAAACTTACCATCATCGGCTCTATATATGATGTTTAATATCAAGAAAAATAGTGATGTTAGCTTTGGTTTAAAAATTTTACAAAGATTTGTTGATGGTAAAAGTGTAGTTGCAGGCTTTGGTAATAATCTGCTAAAAATGTTTAAAATACCTGAGAATGAAAACTTTAAAAGAACTAAGTTTAATAATCCAAGAATGTCTGATAGTGATGGTTATGATTTAGTGCTTTGGTTAAGAGATAATGATAGGGGAGAATTATTTCATAAGGCAATAGCCATTAAAAAAGCTTTAGCAGATTATTTTGATATTGAAAAAATTATTTCAAGCTATACCTATCGTGGGAAGTATGATTTATCCGGTTTTGAGGACGGTATTGAGAACCCTCAAGGTCTAGAAGTCGTACCAGCAGCAATAATCCCTGAAGGTGAATTAGAAGGTTCTAGCTTTTGGGTGTTACAGCAGTGGCTTCATGACTTTGATTGGCTTAATAATGCTAGTCAATCAGCAAAAGAAGAGTGTATAGGTAGATCTTTGGATGATTCACATCAATTTGAAAATTTAAAAGATTTTGCTCATGTAAAAAGATCAGCAAAAGAAAATTTTGATCCAGAAGCACAAATTTTAAGAAAATCGATGCCATGGTCAGATGATCAACTAAATGGAGGTTTTATGTTTTCTGGATTTGCACCATCTTTTAGGTCTTTTAATTTACAAATGGGTAATATACTTGGTGGCAGTGATGGTATCATTGATGGTGTTTTTAAGTTTTCTAAGATTATTGAAACTAGTTATTTATGGTGTCCGCCTTTTAAGAAAGGCAAACTTGATATTTCTTTACTAAATTAGAACAAACTACTTCAAACTCTTTATTTTATATACAAATAGCCATTAACAGGTTAAAATATATGCGTGTTTTGCAAAAATTAATTAGTATCTACGGAGGTTAAAGCATGTCTGATATTAAAAATATCACTAAGCTGCAAATAGAGGATAAAGGAAAGAAATATTCTCTATATAGCTTAAAGAAACTTTCTCAAGAGCTTGGTAAAGATGTTACGCGTCTTCCTTATTCAATCAGAGTATTACTTGAAAACCAACTTAGAAATATTGATGGTTATAAAGTAAAAGAAGATGATATGCATAAGGTTTTAGATTGGGACGCTAAAGCTAGTTCAAGACCTGAGATTCCACATATGCCTGCTAGGGTTGTGATGCAGGATTTTACAGGTGTGCCAGCAGTAGTAGATTTAGCTGCGATGAGAAAGGCGATCAAAGATGCTGGGGGTGACGCAGATAAAATTAATCCTCTTGTAGATACAGCTATGGTAATTGATCACTCAGTACAGGTCGATTTCTATGGGACAAAAACTGCTTTAGCGCAAAACGTAGCTAAAGAATTTGAAAGAAATGGTGAGAGATACAGCTTACTTAAGTGGGCACAAAAAGCATTTGATGATTTCATAGTTGTGCCACCTGGGATGGGTATTATCCACCAGGTTAATTTAGAGTACCTTGCAAAAGGCGCTTTAGTTAAGAATATTAATGGTGAAGATGTGATTTATCCAGATACTCTGGTAGGTACAGATTCACATACTACTATGATCAATGGTGTTGGTGTAGTAGGTTGGGGTGTCGGTGGTATTGAGGCTGAAGCTGTAATGCTTGGTCAACCATACTATATGGTTTTACCTGATGTTGTTGGTGTGAAATTAACTGGTAAGCTAAAAACTGGTGTAACAGCTACTGACCTTGTACTTAAGGTTACAGAAGTACTTAGAAAGCACGGTGTTGTTGGTAAGTTTGTTGAATATTATGGTGAAGGTTTAGAAAGCTTATCTTTACCAGATAGAGCAACTATCGCAAACATGGCTCCAGAATATGGTGCAACAATTGGTTTCTTCCCGGTAGATGAAGTAACATTAGATTTCTTCAATAATACAAACCGTAGCGAGCTGGTCGATGCCGCGCGTGAAATGTATAAAGAACAATTGCTATTTAGAGAGAATCCCGCTGAAGAACCAGAATATTCTAGTATAGTAGAAATAGATCTATCAGAAGTTGAATCTAACCTTGCAGGTCCTAAGCGTCCACAAGATAGAGTAGCATTCCATGATATGAAAAAAGCTTTTGCAGAGGCTTTGGTACATGAGCAAGGATTACATGGTTTTGGCTTAACTGAAGAGCAATTACAAAAATCAGCTGAAGTAAAAGGTCTTAATGAAAGAATTACTCATGGTTCAGTTGCTATTGCTGCAATTACCTCATGTACAAATACTTCTAACCCATCACTACTTTTAGGTGCGGGTTTATTAGCTAAGAAGGCAAATGAGAAAGGTTTGAAAGTTAAGCCTTTTGTTAAAACATCATTAGCACCAGGATCTCAGGTTGTAACTCAATACCTTGAGAAAGCTAATTTATTACCAGAGCTTGAGAACTTAGGTTTTAATCTAGTTGGTTATGGTTGTACTACTTGTATTGGTAACTCTGGTCCTCTTGATGAGCCTGTAGTAGAGGCTATTAATGAGGCTGATCTTGTAGTTGCTTCTGTAAGTTCTGGTAACCGTAACTTTGAAGGACGTATTAATCCTCATGTTAAAGCGAATTACCTTGCATCACCAATTCATGTGGTTGCTTATGCATTAGCTGGAACTGTTGATTTTGATCCAGTTGAAGATGCTATTGGTAAAGATGTAGAGGGTAATGATGTTTACCTTGCTGATATTTGGCCAACTACAGAAGAGATTGCTACTATACAAGCTGATGTTATTAAGTCAGACATGTTCAAAAAAGCTTATGCAACAGTACTTGATGGCACTGAGGATTGGCAAAAACTTAAAGCTCCAGAGGGTAAGCTTTATGAGTTTGATAGTTCTTCTACTTATATCCAATGTCCTAACTTCTTTGAGAAGTTTGCTGAGGGTAATGATGATTTAGATATCAAAGGTGCTAGAACTCTTCTAATGCTAGGTGATTCTGTAACTACAGACCATATTTCACCTGCTGGTGCTATTCCAGAAGAGTACCCTGCTGGACAGTATCTGAAGTCTCATGGAGTTGAGAAGAAAGATTTTAACTCTTATGGTTCTCGTCGTGGTAACCATGAAGTTATGATGAGAGGTACTTTTGCTAATATCCGTATCCGTAACTTACTTTTAGATAATGTTGAAGGTGGTTTTACTAAGTATCATCTTGATGGTTCTCAACAGTATGTATTTGACGCTGCTATGAAATACAAAGAAAAGGGTATTCCATTAGTTATATTAGCAGGTAAAGAGTATGGTACTGGTTCTTCACGTGACTGGGCTGCAAAAGGTACATTCTTATTAGGGGTTAAAGTAGTTATTGCAGAGAGTTATGAAAGAATTCATAGATCTAACTTAGTTGGTATGGGTGTGTTACCACTTGAATATGTAAATGGACAGAATGCTAAGACTCTTGGTTTAGATGGTACTGAAATGTTCAATATTAAGAACCTAAACAATATTAAACCGCGTCAAATAGTTATTGTAGAGGCAGTTCACCCTAAGACTGCACATACTACAACATTTGAAGCATTAGCTCGTTTAGATGCTGATGTTGATGTTGATTACTTGAAGAATGGTGGTATCTTACAAACTGTTCTTAAAGACATTATGGGCGATAGAAAAGAATCTAAGTCTACGCAATCAACTACTAATAAAGGTTGTGGTAGTGTAGATACTTCTTCTGAGACATCTTGTCCATTTGCAAAGATTGCTAATTTCTTCAAGAAACTATTTAAGTAATCAATCTGAAAAATTCTTTAATTGACTATTTTTTTTATTCTTTAATAGTGATAAAGTTCTAATACAATTATTAAATTTAAGTTCTATTCTTGATATGATAAGAAAATTACTAACTCTTTGTGTGCAAAAAAAAGCCTCTGATTTACATCTATCCTCTGGCTGTAAAGCTAAATATAGGATAGATGGAGATTTGATCGACATTGAATCTTCGCCTGTATTAAATGATAAGATGATTTCTCAGATGCTTTTGGAAATCATGACAGATGATCAAAAAGATGAGCTGATAGAAACCTACGAATGTGATTTTTCTATAGATGATAGAGATAATGATGCAAGATTTAGGGTAAATGCTTTTTTCCATAACCGTGGCTACGGTGCAGTATTTCGTCGTTTAGAGAATACTATTCCAACTTTAGACCAATTTGGGGCGCCAAGAATTCTCAAAGAAGTTCAAGCTAAAAAGGGTGGCTTAATCTTAGTAACAGGACCTACAGGCTCAGGTAAGAGTAGTACATTAGCAGCATTAGTCAATGAGATAAATCATAAGGAAGATTCGCATATTCTAACTATTGAAGATCCAGTAGAATTTGTCCATACAAGTCAAAGATCACTAGTTAACCAGCGTGAGGTTAAAAGAGATACAAAAAGCTTTAATGCTGCGCTTAAATCAGCACTAAGGGAGGATCCTGATTGTATCCTTGTTGGAGAGATGCGTGATTTAGAAACTATTAGATTAGCTCTAGAGGCAGCTGAAACTGGACATTTGGTTTTAGGGACATTACATACAATGTCAGCTATAAAAACTGTTGATAGGGTAATATCTGTATTTCCACCTGCTGAGCAGGAGCTTGTGCGTAATATGCTAGCAGAGTCATTACAAATTGTTATATCACAACGTTTACTTAAACGTAAGGGTGGTGGGCGTGTTGCAGCATATGAAGTTCTTATTTCAAATACTGGTATTAGAAATATGATTAAAGAAAATAAACTTTCGCAAATTTATACCGCACTACAAACTGGAACATCTAAGGGAATGGCGACAATGGAACAGAGCATTGAGAATCTGCTTAAGGCTGGAACAATTACACCAGAAGAAGCCGCTAAATACATTGTAGTAAGGTAATCATTTAAAATTCTGTTATTTATTAATACTACTATGTGAAAAATAGCAGATTTTGCTGTGATTATTTATAAGTTTAGTTTCTTATTAAAGCCCATTTGTTATTTTATTAGCTAACATAAAAGCACTTGTAAACGCTGACTCAACACGACCCTTAATGCACCAATCGCCACATGCGGATATGTTTTGATTTATATCGATAAAGTAATTAGGAATGTTTTGTTTTTGTATGTTGGCATAGCGCCAAGTATGTAAGGCTTTATATTGAGGATTATCTAAGTCAATATTTAGTATTTTTTTAGCTCTTTCAAAAATTATCTCGAGGATTTCTTCACGATTATTGTTTATATGGTTATCAGCCCACTGATTTGATGAATGTATAAGTAAGCAGCTAGGAGTATTACGCTCTGGCTTTGAGCTATTTAGCGATACCCAGCTAATTATATCATCATGAACTAAGGCAGCATCAAATCCAAGATTAATACTTTTATCATAACCAAGCATTAATGAAAAGCAACCATTCATTTTTATTGAACTGATTTGATCATAGAAAGAGATATTTTGTGGTAATAATTCAGATAATTGATCAGAAGGTATAGCAAATATTATCCAATCATATTTTCCTAGAGGATTGTGATTTTCATCATTTACAAGCCATTGGTTATCTAAGCTTGTAACTGAACCAATACGAGTGTTTAAATGTACTTGTAAATCTTGAGCTAAATACTGAGCTACAGCATTCATTTTTGGTGTGCCTACGTAGTGTTCGAATTGATTATCCCATAGTTTCTGATTTATTATTTTATAATCTTTGATCTCAACAAAATTAGCTTGCCAGTTTTTGACTATACCATTATCAATCATTGGCTTAAGAAACTCTTTAAACTGTTCAGATTTAGCCGTAAAATATTGTGTACCATGATCAAAATAGTAAGGATCGGCATATCTAGTCGACATTCTCCCACTTACTCCTCGAGATTTCTCAAAAACTGTTACTTGTGCATGGTCTTTAAGAATATTAGCAGCGGTTAGCCCCGCAAGACCTCCACCAATTATAGCAATTTTTGTCATATCAGACTCCAAGATATTAGTAATAATATAACTACAGCAACAGTTATAGGCAATCTAATATACAAGAAATATCTACTAGAGATTATTTTTAGTATGTAAATGTAATGATCAATTTTAAGTAATACTAGAAATTCTATTATCAATAGTAAAATAAAGTATTTTGAATTTAGGTTGAGATATGCAAACCAGATGGCTATTACATTGATATTACTTGAGATTTGTAAGAATGACTTCGTTATTGATGGTTCAATATTAATTTGCTTTCCCCAGTGAGTACCTGCTAAAAAGCTCGCTATTATTAATCCATAAGTAGATAATGCTTGTATAGTATTACCGAATATTAAAGTGTATTTATAATTAAATAGTAAGCAGATTGTAAAGAATAAGAAAGGTATTAAACCAGAATATGCTAGATAAATATCTATGCTCTTTTGATTCTTCAAACTTATACTCCTAGTAACTTAATTTTTCTTTAGTTTTTCCTCTGAAAATATAATACGCATAGCTAGTATATAGCAATAGTAAAGGAATCATTATAATTGCCGGTATTAAAGTAAATAGTAATGTTGTATCGCTAGCTTTAGCATTTATATATGTTATTTGATAAGGGATAATATATGGGAATATTAGTGTTAACATACTTACATAGGTTAGTATAAATATTGCTACTGCTAACCAGTAAGGTAGAGCATGATTTTTTGCTTCGATAACTTTGATAAGAACTAAAAAACTTATTATAGTTAGTACAAATAATTCTATCAATATAGCCATTTTATAAAGGTTATTTAAAGGTAGCTTAACATATAAAGGAGTCATTGCACCGATTACTAGCATCAGTACAGCTAAAATAATACAGCAGATCTTAGCAAGCTGTTTAGCTTTAGTGAATAATTCTCCCTCAGTCTTTAAAATCAAGCGTGTTGCTCCAAGTAAACTATAACCGAATATTAATGTAATACCTGTGACAGCAGAAAAGCCAAAGTTATAAAAACTATTATGAGGGAAGCCAACAATTAATTCGCCAACTATATAGCCCTGTAGAAATGTCGCTACAAAAGATGATATAAAGAATAATTTATCCCAATTTTTTATGCCTTTTTGTGAAGATTTTAATCTAAATTCAAAGCATATTCCTCTTAGTAATATCATTACTACTAATAAAATTGCGGATAAATATATTTTAGGAAATATATAAGCAAAAGCTATTGGGAACATTCCATAGAAACATGCTAGTGCAAAAACAAGCCATGTTTGGTTACCATCCCATGTTGGTAATAAGATACTTGTTGCTATATCTTTTTGGTGGTCATCTAAGAGGGGGAATAATATTCCCATTCCTAATGCAAAACCATCCAAGATTACGTATAGTAGTAGCGCAAAAGCAATTATTACTAGCCAAATTAATCCTAAATCCATAATCTACTCCTCTTCACCTGCATTCTTTTCTACTGATTGGAAATATGAATAAGGCATTCTTTCTTCTCCATCAGTGCTTGGTCCACTACTAATGATTTTAAATAAATACTTGAAGTAGAAATACCCAAATATAATAAAGTAAACAACAATTATTGAAGCAAGCGAACTAAAAACTTGCCAAAAACTAAGATCACTAACTGAATAATCTGTTCTAAGAATATTGTATACAACCCAAGGTTGTCTACCAAATTCAGCAGTGAACCAGCCGGTAATAATTGCGACAAACCCTAAAGGAGTAGTTAAAGTACAAAGTTTTAAGAACCATTTCGACGACTCTATTTTTTTTCTAGCTAATAACAAGGTTCCAACTAAGCCTATTAGAATCATTAATGTGCCTATACCAACCATTATTCTAAAGCTATAAAACACTACAGCTACGACAGGTCTATCTTTCTCAGGTACAGATTTTAAACCGATAAGCTCACCGTTAAGCTCATGAGTGTTAATCAAAGATGCTAATTTAGGGATTTCTATAGCAAATAAGTTCTTCTCTTGTGCTTCACTTGGATAAGCAAATAGTACTAGAGGGGCACCTTTTTGAGTATCCCAAACGCCTTCTATTGCTGCTGTTTTTAGCGGTTGATTCTTATGAACCTCTCTGCCAACATCATCACCAATTACAAGTTGGCTTATACTTAATATCAAAATCGAAATTACCGAGAATTTAATACAAGTCTTAGCAAAACCATGATATTTATCTTTAACAAGGTAGTATGCACTAACTCCTAAGATCACCATTAAGGTACTTAAATATGCTGCCATAAGCATATGTATATATCTAGGAATCACTGAAGGATTAAATATAACATGATACCAACTGTAAACTTCAAAATTGCCATTTATATAGTTGACACCATCTGGGGTTTGCATCCATGAGTTTGCTGATAGTATCCAGAAAGCTGAGAGCGTAACACCAGCAAATATAGTAAAGTTTGCTAAGAAGTGAACGTATTTGTTTATTCTTCCCCAACCAAAAATCATTATCCCTAAAGCACCAGCCTCAATAAAGAACGCTGTTAGTACTTCATAGGTAAATAATGAGCCAAGCACAGGACCTACTTTTTCAGCAAACCCTGCCCAGTTGGCACCAAACTGAAATTCCATTACAATCCCAGAGACAACTCCCATACCAAACGTTAAAGCAAATACTTTAGTCCAGAATTTAACAATAGCTAAGTATTTATCGTTTTTTGTAATTAGCCAAAGAGCTTCAAAAATCATCAAGAATGTTGATAATCCGATACTAAAGGCTGGAAACAAAATGTGAAAACTTACAGTGAATGCAAATTGAATTCTTGATAGAACCTCGACCCAGTACATAATAGACCTCGTTAATTAATATTATCAGTATTTATGGTTATTCAAGATTTATTGTAGGTTTGCTTTAGTTGGGAGTATATTCTTGAATAATCTTTTTTGTGTAAAGATTGTCATATCTTAGAAAGATTCTCAAGTTTAGCGTAGCAATATTAATAAAATGTAATGTTATTTGTACTGTTTTTAACAATATAATATAGATAATTGATAAAAGTCTAGGAGAGGTGATATGAGAATATTAGTAGCAGGAGGCTCGGGTTTTGTTGGTAGAGAACTATCTAAATACTTAAGTACTAATCATCATTTAACTCTTCTGACTAGAGTAGCAAAACAAAGTTTAGGTAACTATAAAGATTTCATAACATGGGAGCAGTTGACAGAAGACAATATTGTTAAATATGATATTGTAATAAATTTATGTGGTTATAACATTGGGCAAAAACGTTGGACAACAGCAGTTAAAAATAAAATATTATCAAGTCGCATTGAGCCAACGAATAAGCTTATAAAGCTAATAGGTAATAGAAATATTTGGCTAATAAATGCTAGTGCGATTGGCTATTATAACTTTTCTAAGCTACCACAAGATGAAGATAATCATGATAGAAGTTATGATAAGCTTACTTTTGGACAAAAAGTTGTTGATCAGTGGGAAAAGTGTATAGTTAACTCTCAATTACAGCGATATACTATTCTACGCTTTGGGGTTGTTATTGGTAAAGGCGGTGTACTTGAGAAAATGGCAATCCCAGCTAAATTTGGTTTTTTAACTATGTTTGGAGACGGTCATAACTATATGAGCTGGATAAGTGCTCATGATTTATCAAGAGCTATTGAATTTGTCATAAATAACAAACTAGACACTAAAGAGATATTTAATCTAACTGCGCCAACTGCTTGTCAGCATAAGATTTTAGTTGAGCTTCTAAGAAAGTATCTAGCTAAAAAGCGTATTATCAAAATACCTGCAACAGCAGTAAGGCTTATGTTTGGTCAAATGGGCGAGGAATTACTTCTTTCAAGTCAAAATATTAAACCGACAAAATTACAATCTTTGGGATTTATTTTTGAAGATCCGCAGATGCAGCAAGCTTTAGAAAGGTATATTTAGTCTTCCTCCTGTCTATGATCCATAGGGATTTTGACAGTAATAGTCAAACCTTTTTGATCAGTGTTGTTCTGAGCGAAGATCTTACCATTATGAAGCCTAACGATTTCTGCGACGATTGCCAAACCTAGTCCACTACCTTCTTCACCAGTACCTGTTTCACGATAAAATCTATCAAAAATGCGCTCAATATTTTCTTGGGGTACGCCAATACCATTATCTTTTATCTCAACGACTATATTATTTTCTTCTTGGAATGAGCTAATCTCAACGAGGCCGCCATTTGGAGTATATTTTATAGCATTTGAGATTAGATTTTTAAATAGTATCCCAAGCAGGTAGTCATTGCTATAGCAATATAATTCTTGTTGTGATGGATAAAAAACTATTTCAATATCCTTCTCTATAGCCTTGATAGCATTCTCGGCAATAAATGACTCAAGAGTCTTATTTATCATAAGTTTTTTACCAAATGTAACCTGTTCATTAGGTTGAATTCTACTTAATATCAATAGTTGATCAATGATATGAGAATATCTATTTGTTGAGTTTTTGATCCGTTCAAGTTTTTGTTTGATTTCATTTATATCATCAGATGCCAGAGCTATTTCTACAAGTGTTTTAACTCCAGCTATTGGGGTTTTAAGTTCATGGGCTGCATCCCCAGAGAAACGCTTTTCTCTTTCGAGGGTTTCGTGGAACTTTTCAATAAGTAAATTAATTTGATCAACAATAGATTTTATTTCATAGGGTATAATATCTTCATTGAGTTTTTCATTTTTACGTGGATTTATTTTAGCAACGCGTTTGTTTATACGCTCTAGTGGATGAAGTGCGGTTCTTAAAATATAGTAGATAAATCCAATGAGTACAATATATGTAGATGCTAAAAGTAGCGCAAATTTAAATATTATTTGGCGAGATATTTTGTCTTTAATAGTATCGTTAGCAAAAACTGTGATAAGGTTACCATTATCAGTTTTTAGAGTATAGGTATACCAGTTTTTCTGACCATCCTCTTCATCGGTGTATACCCATTCAAATCCTGTTGTAGATGTTATACCATCATAGTTTTTGTGAAAGTTTGGTAAATTAGATGTCTTTAATAAGAGCTTTTTGTGCTTTCGATCGTATACGATAAAGCCGATACTTTTATTGTAGTTTTTTATATTTAAAAAAGAATTCGAGATTCTATTCATTATCATATGAGTAGTATTTTCATCATCTTCTAAAGGATAAATTTTCAGTACAGTCTCGATAACTTCCGCAGCAGTTTTAAGCTGATAATCAAAGAGCGAATCATTTTGATGTTTAACTTGATAGAAGCTAAAAATTGATATAACCAGCATAAACACTGCAAAAAAGCTTGCGAAAGAAACGACAAGAAAACTTAGTATCGAGCTTTCTTTTTTACTTTTTAAAAGCATATTTTAACTAAAATAATTTTATTTAGCTTAATTATAATCAATTTTGAATTTTATTATTAGTTTTATAATTGTTATAATCAAACATATTATTATAAATTATAAGAAGTATAGTTTTGTTAAATAGTGTGAATAATATAACTCAACCATTCTATACAAAATATTATGAATCTGTAGTTTTGTATTTCTATACTCAAGAAAATCTAAGATTTGATGTGGTTATCACATGTCCTCATGCTGAGCTTGGTAAAAGTTTTGTTGAGTTTGATTTCCCTGCTATTAGACAGTTGGTCAAACTCAGTAGAGACGATTTCAATGATTTCTTAGCAATAGAGTATGATTTTGGTACTCACTCACTTAGCCATGCTATAGCTCAAAAACTCTATGCAGAATATGGTTTATATACTTTAGTTGCTGAGCCGTCTTTCCCACGCTCAATACTAGATGCTGGAAGACTATATCCTAATTGTTTAAGAAATATTATCGATTATGATCAGCATCCACAATTAAAACAAGCCCTTATCAATTTATATGATCAATATATGCAAAAATTATGCCATATTGTTGCTGTGGCAAAAAGTTACAATGCTATTTCAATAGATTTGCATACAATGTCTAGCTATTCTCCAAATATAGTACAAGAGAGATACTCCGAAGCTGTAATAGAAACTCCAGACACACTAAATGAGTATATACAGTTATATAAGAATGCTCATAAAGAAGGTGAAAAAAGAGCCATAGAGCTTTTTACTGGAGATGCACGTAATGGTATATTTGCATCCAAAATCTTGCTAGAGTCTTTATCCTATGAGCTCCAACAAATTGGGGTTGAGGTCGAGTATGATAAACCTTATATCCTTGCCGAGCATTTAGTGGCACATTATCTTGTTTGTGAATTAGAGACAGTATGTATTGATATTCCTAAGGATCTTTTATCTAAAACCACAACAGATGATGAGGACTATGATATAGCTAGTTTAGAAATAGATCATACTAAGTTAAATCTCATCGCGAAAGCTTTTGCTAAAGCTATTGTAAGTACGCAAAAACAAAAACAATTAGAAGAGGGTGCATGACACATGACGAAAAAGACAACAAATACTATTTCTGAGAGAATTTGGGGTAAAAAAGCTATCCATATACCAAATACTACTGATATATATGGTGCTGATCTTGTAAGCTCATTTGTAAATAAGTATGTTACGCGTACATTATGTCTTTTAGCGAAAGATCATAAAATAATATTACCTAAAAAAACACAGCCTGAGGTTGAAAAAATTATTAGTTATTTTAATCAAATTGGTCTTAGTTATATAACTATGGATAACTTTATCTTTTTGGATAAGTTAATGGAGCATTATAGATTATCGACTATAGTTATGAATTATGCGGATCAAATTCAAGAGTTTAGTGATCCTGAATATACACATTTAGTTCCATTTACAGCAGCTACAGCTGTAGAATTACTTGGCATAAAATATAATAAAAACTATGGCTTGCCTGAAGCATTATCACAGTTTTTGAATGATAAGTCTTTTCTTAGACAGATGTTGCATGTTAAGGGAATACTAGTCCCTAGTGTTAATATAGTCTCGACAATTAGTGATGATGATTATGTGAAAAAAGCTCTAGAAATTTATCGTGAATATGAAAATAACGGAATCTATGAGTGTGCGGTAATTATGCCAAGAGCATGTTCTGGCTATGGAATCCATAGATTTGAGAGTGAAAAAGAACTAAGAGATATTTTAAAACTTATGCATCGAGTCGAAGTATTTATGATAGATCCTTGGCTTGATAATCTTGGTTCACCAGCTTTTCAAGTAAGCATCGCTGATAGCAAAGAGGATGATATCTGCTTGGGTCTGAGTGATCAGATGCTTGCTGGTCAGACTCATTTAGGTAATAAATACAAATCTAAATTTAGTGAAGAACCTGCTGTGATTGAGTTATGTGCACGGATGACAGAGATATTGCGTGATATGGGAGTCAGAGGTATAGTTGGAGTTGATCTTCTTATACGCGAAATCAATGGTCAAATAGTTCCTTATGTGCTTGAAGTAAATGCAAGACAAACAGGGGCAATATATGCTGGATTCTTAGCTTATGAGTTACGTGATGGTAAGCATAAGCCTTGGGTAGGGCATAATAATGTCGTAGTGCCTAAAGGTTCAACTATAGATGATTATCATCAATATCTTAAAATAAATGGTGTCGACTATAATTATGGTGATAGTGAGGGAGTCATTATTACCTGTATTGGTAATCTTGATTTGAATAATAAGGTTATGATTCTAGTTATTGCTGATACTGATGAGCGACTGGATGAAATTCTTAACATTGCGACATCTTTTAAATAAATTCTTTATCTGTGTTTATGATCTGTAATCCAGTTGTATTTTTTTTGGATAAAATATCTATAGGTATAACTAAGTTGATCAATTGGTAATAATGTTTGCTACAATCGTGGTAATTGTTATAGACCATGATATTGCTTGGCTTTATGTTGATTATTTTGACTATAGGGTTGTTTGTCTTATATATGTACAAATATTTTTTTGTATTCATAATAGATAAAGTTAAAAAATATTTGCTAGTATGGTCTCGAAGACTATTAGTAGCAGAGATATTCTAACAAAACAAAACTATAGATAAAAAGGCCATGCTGAATTTATTTCAGCATCTCACTATAAGTATTTAGGATGGCAAAATGTAATATTTTTATGCCTATTGGGTTATATGTTCAAAATGTTTTAAAAAGAGTAAGCAAAAGATTATTAATTAAAATATTTATTAGTGATTAAGATCTGGTTGTATTTGCTTAGGTATAAGCATAGCAATTGGTAGGCAAACTAATAAGAATATTATTACCATATCAAGAGCATTTTGATAACTTACAATAGTATATATAGTCTTTGAGTTTGCTATAAATGTACCAAAGTGTGTAAGGATGTAACCAACAAGTGGTAGTAAAATAATCGGTACGAAGTTATTTATCATATTTACACCTGCTGTTGCTGAGCCTGTAGTTCCTTTTGGTGAGATTATTTTCGCTATTCCAAAAGTTACAGCTTGAGGACCAGCTGCGGCTCCAAGTAAGAAATACAATACCGTAAATACCGATAAACTCATTGGTACATAAAGTATAATAGCTAGAATAATAGCAAGCGAAACTATACTTAAAATAAGCATTAGACGATATCTATTTGTTAGTGAAGCAATAATCGCAGCAATTGTAAAGCCAACAGCAGCACCAATGAATAGCGCGCCATTTAAATGTGAAGCAACTTCTTGGGTTAAACCAAATTTAGCTTGAATTAGCCCCACACCCCAAAGAGAACCTAAAACATTAATTGGGATAAACAGTACAGCACCTATAATACTTGCAGCCCAAAACTTTAGGTTACAGAATATTTTTAATACTTTTATTATAGTTTCTTTAAAATTAGCTTCACTTAAGTGGGTGAATTTCGCAACATGCTTAGGATTATCACGAATAAATATTAGGATAAGTAGTAGAATACCAACACCTATGTATGTAAATACTGCATTACCGTCTCTCCAACCAAGGTCAGAAACTAAGCTTGAGAGTAATGTATCAGTAACTAAACCACCTAGAATCCCAACGACTGTTGCAAAACCTATGAAAGTTGAAAAAAGCTTCTCTGGAAGCCACATCCCAGCCATTTTTTGCGGCACCTATAAAGCCAAATGCAGAACCAATACCCATAAATATTCTACCAATATATGCTACTTCATAATAGTTGGTAGCTGAGAACAAGTAGTTTCCTAAAACACAAAAGGCAGTAGCAATACTGATTACTATTTTGCGATTATATTTATCGAGTATAATTCCCGCGGGTATTTGCATAATTGTATATGATACAAAGTATGCAGATGAAAGCATACCTAATTCTGTGTGACTAATGCCAAAATCAAGAATCAAATTACTACCCATGACACTTGGTGCGGCACGAATAAAAAAATCATAACTATAATTTAACGTTGCAATTAAGCATATTATCCAAGCTAAAATGACTAAGATTTTTGTATTTGGTAAATGTGACTTATCCATAAATTGATCTAGATTACTATCTTAAAATATTAGCATATCAAAGAGTTATTAATTATCCAAGTAGTAAGATAATTTCCTTTTTGTTTTATGCAAGTATTTTTATTGAAAATAAATCTATTTTGATAATTGAATTATTTTATTTGATCTATTATTTGTTGTTGTTCAGCATCAGTTTTGACTGATTTAGATTTGTCACTAGCTATATACATATATACGACTGGTAATACAAATAGCGAAAATATTGCACCAATAACTAGACCACTTGATATAACTACACCAATACAGTTTCTACTAATTGCCCCAGCTCCAGATGAAGTAACAAGAGGTATTACACCAACTACCATTGCTGATACAGTCATTAATATTGGTCTTAGTCTTTGAGAAGATGATGTAACAATAGCATCATATTTGTTCATGCCATTATGTTTTTGTAAGTGGTTAGCAAATTCAACGACCATAATACCTTGTTTTGATATCAAACCTATCAAAGTAACTAGTCCTAGCTGAGTATAAATATTTAAAGATGCCCAGCTAGCGCCTAAATATTGTCCAACATAAAGCGGGATTAATGCTCCAGAGATTGCCATAGGTATGGTGACTAAGATTACTAATGAGTCTCTAAAACTCTCAAACTGTGCTGAAAGTGCCAAGAATATTAGAACAATTGCAAATGCAAATGCAACCATCATCGTGTTACCATTTTCAATATATTGACGCGCTGAACCTGAGAAGTTGTATGAAAAGCCTTCAGGAAGCATGCTTTTGACAACACTTTGGACATATTCTATAGCTTGTCCTTGAGTTATCCCTGGCGCCATAACAGCTGAAATTGTCGATGCATTTAACTGTTGGAAAGTATTTAGCGTAAGAGGTTGTCCCTCTGTTTTGAATGTTACTAAAGCTGACAATGGCACCTCAGAGTTAAATAGATTATTTATTTCATCAGAACGAATATAAATATTGCCAAGTTGTTCCTGAGTAAGCATCTCATTTCTAGCTAACTGTGGAATAACTTGGAAACTATAACCTTTTAAAAAGAAATAATTAATATAACCTCCAGCGTATGAATAACCTAGAGTTTTGGCAATATCAGACATTGTAATACCTAAAATCCCAGCCTTATCACGATCAATATTAATATCAACAATAGGGTTATCAAACTTAAGGTCACTTTGTGCAAACACAAATAATCCACTTGTCATCATTTTTTGAATGATTTTATTAGTGATCTCATCGATAGCTTCATAGTCATTGACACTTTGAATAACTAATGATAGTGGGGCTCCGCGTGGAATCCCTGGTAAAGCAGGTGTTTGGTAGGTATATGTTTGAATACCAGGTAATTCAGTGACTTTAGCTTGAGCAATATTTGCAGCCTGTTGTTGTGATACTTTTCGTTCATCCCAAGGCTTCATAATGAAACCTCCAAAAATCACATTAGAGCTCATTACACCATTCAGAATAAAGACATTTTGTTTACCTGGAATTTCATTAAGTGTACTAGCTAACTTTTTGCCAAAAGTTTCTAAGTAGTTAATGTTTGCTGATGAAGGAGCTTGTCCCATAACTCCTAAAAAGCCCATATCTTCATTTGGAGCTAATTCAGATTTAATACCTCTCCCCATGATAAAACAGCTTGCTAAAACTATAATTCCAACAATTGCTATAGCAGGTTTGATATCTAAAACGAACATTAGTAAGGCTTTGTATTTTGCTGCTAGTTTACTAAAAACATTATCAATAAATTTGACTAGCTTTGAGCTCATCATTTCACGGTTAAGAACCTTTGAGCACATCATTGGGGAGAGAGTATACGCAACCACACCGGAGATAAGCACAGCGCCGGCAAGTGAGTATGCAAACTCTGTGAAAAGTTGTCCAGTAAATCCACCCATCATACCGATAGGAGCATAAACAACTATAAGCGTTAGAGTCATTAGTATTACGGGATTAGCAATTTCTCGAGCACCTTTGATCGCAGCAGCGAAAGGCTCCATACCTTCTTCAATATGACGATAAATATTCTCTAGGACAACGATTGCATCATCAACTACTAATCCTATAGCTAAAATCATTGCTAGTAATGTGAGTAGATTAATCGAGAATCCCATAATACTCATAAGGAAAAATGATCCTATAATCGATAATGGGATAGCAATTATTGGTATAATAATAGCTCGTAATGAGCCTAAGAATAGGAACATTACTATAGATACGATAATTACAGCTTCTAGTAAAGTATGTAATACTTCATCAATAGAACTCTCTATATACAAGGTACTATTATAAGCAACATCAACATTTAAGCCATTAGGTAGAGAAGCTTTGATATTTGGAAGCTGTTTGACTAATCGGTGGACAACATCAAGAGGATTCTCTTCAGGTGATACAACAGCACCTGCAAGCACGGCATTTTTACCATCAAAATATACTGAGGAGTTATAGTTTTGTGCACCTAGCTCTACTCTAGCTACATCACTAAGGCGAACTATTTGATTATCACTTTTCTTGATAATCAGATTTCTATATTCTTGAGCTGTAGACATGCTGGTTTCAGGATTAAGCGTATAGTTTAGGTACGGACCTTGGATTTGGCCACCTGCTGAAACTAAACTATTAGAGCCTATTGCTGTTGCTAGTTCGGTCGGTGTTATACCATACTCAGCCATGCGAGTTTTATTTGGATAAATACGCATTGCATATGGCATATTACCCCAGACATTAATTTCTGATAACCCGCCCTCAGCAAGTAGTTTTGGAGTCAGCTCAGAGTTTATATATGCTGATATCTCTGAAGTATTCATTGTTTTACTAGTAAAAGCTAAAATCAAAGAGGGGAAGTTATCAGCAGGATTAAGTTTGATAGCTGGAGAGTACGCATCTTGTGGTAACTGATTAAGCACAGAGTTAACATTTTGTACTACTTCTGAGAGTACATCATTTGTATTATATCCAAGCTTTACATATACAGTGATTGTACTAGTTCCTAGTGCTGATTCAGAAGTCATATAATCAATACCTTTTGATGAGCCAACTGCAGCTTCTAAAGGTCTAGTGACAAATGCTTGAATAGTAGCTGGATTTGCTCCTGGATATGATGTTGTGACTGTAATTGTCGCGCTATCTATGTACGGATATTGTCTAACCTGAAGTTTAAAAAATGAACCTACCCCAACAACAATAATCATAAAGCTTATTGAAAGGGATAATACTGGCCTTCTGATAAAAAGATCAATAAGACGCATTACTGAATTCCTTGCTTGTATATGTTGTTGTTAATTTCTACACTATTGTTTATGATAGCATTCATACCTTTATGGACTTTATTTTGACCAGATGTAATGATTGTCGTTCCTGGTTCTAAACCTGTGACTAAAGCGAGATTATTTCTTGTTTCAAGCACTTCGATGTTCGCTTGGCCTACTTTGTATAGTGTTTTATCGGTGTTGATGGTTTTCATGCCGCCATCAGCAGTAGATGTATAAGATGCTTTTACAGGTTTACCATCTTTCATTTCTGGTTCTAAGGTAAATACCGATTGACCATAGAGACTATATGAGATGGCATTACGAGGTATTACAATAGAGTTCTTTCTAACTGGTAAACTAACATGAACTGTTAAAAACATTCCCGCAACAATCTTATGGTGAGGATTTGCATAGGTTGCTTGAACAGTAATTGATCTATTAGAGTCATTAATAAAAGAGTTAATTGCTGTTATTTTTCCAGTAAAGGTTTCACCAGGATATGAATCAGAGTAGAAGTTTATCTCTTGACCAACACTTATCATACTTACTTTATTTTGAGGTACAGGGAATGTAATGAATATAGGGTCAATTGTAGTAAGGGTCGCAGCATTATCGCCATTGTTAAAATATTGCCCCAAACTAATATTTCTAATACCAATCTTACCATCAAAAGGTGCTCTAACTTCTTTGAAACCAATTTGTGATTCTATATTTTGTACTTGAGCTAGTGCAGATAGATAGTCAGCATTAGCCTTATCAGCAGATTCTTTTGAGGTGGCTTTTTGCTCAACGAGCTTGTTATAACGATCTTTAGTTATTTTAGCTAATTTAAGATTTGATAATGCTTCTTCAAGGTTAGCTTTGAGTTGACTAGTATCTAGCTTGAAGAGTAGATCGCCTTTCTTAACCTCTTGACCACTCTTAAAATTAATTTCACTAACAATTCCTCCAGATTGAGAAGATATCTCTGTAGTTTGAACTGCTTGAGCCTCACCGATTGTGTTAATAACTTGTTTCCAATCAGTTTTTTCAACTACTGATGACGTTACTGCAACAGGCTGAGGCACATATGCTGCCATACCTTTTTTGATCATGCTTTGAATAAACTCAGCAAAACCAAAAATTCCACCAAAAAGCATTAGGGTTGCAACCACAATAGCAATCGATGCGGTTTTTTTATCTTTAAGTTTATGGAGCTTATTCTTGATATAGTTAATTTGGAAGATAAAATATACAATTGCTAATGATATTCCAAGTTTTCCAAGCACAAGCCAAGCTAGAATTACAGTTGCTATAACAAAAATAGCATAGTTTCTTTTGCTTGAATTTATTTTTTGTTTAATATCTGAAAAAGACTTTTTAAAATCCACTGTTTTATCCCATTATTTTTTTAATATTCTAACTAAAAAATTTATACAATTTATGATCAATAATGATATAAAAAATATAAAACTATATATGGCTAAACTAATACCAGATATTTTTTCAGAAATATCAGTACAACTATTGATTGTTCCAGTGATTGATCTGGTAGCATCAAGTAAAAATTTATTGTTAATAGCTCCACAGGTAGCAGCATTGTCAACACCAGTATCTGTCACGAAATATTGCAAGTAAGCTTGATCTGCGGCGATATAAGCACCTATTGCGATGACTATGATAGTTATAAATTGTAAAAGCGTAGAAAAGCTTTTAAATTTTTTTACCGCCAACACTGATAAGCTAACTAGCATAATACATAATACACATAATTGCTGAAGTAGGCACATCGGGCATGGTTTCCAATCTAAAACAATAATAGTGAAAATGATTCCGCCTAAGGCTACAAAGCAAGCTAAGGTATTAAATATAAATATATAGTTACCTAGTTTTTTCATTATATGTTCAATACGCAAAAATAATTTTCTAATTGTATCATAATTTTAGTTGCTTTTTTATAATATCTATATATAGCTGGTTTAGCTCAGCTCTAAGTTTATCTTTAGGTGTTTTTGCTATTAACTTATCAATATTTATGCTATTTATAATTTTAATGGCAACCTGTAATAGCTGATAATCCCTAAGTGGAGTTTTAAAGCTACGTATGCTTAGGTGTTTTTTGTAGATATTTAAACTATTTTCATATAAGTTTTTGTCACGTAGAATATTTGCACTTTTAATTAGTTGAAATATTTCTTCAGCAGTTATAGTTTTATCTTTGAGTATTTTACTAATTGTCATGCTTGCTTTTAAAAGTTTGTACTGTTTATTTGTCAATAAGAGCTCCTTTCTAAGATGATCTAATTGTCCTTGTGGAACCTTCAGTAGACAAAGAGTTATTTTTTCATCGACAGAGGAGTTTTGATAGATGGAATTTTCAAAAAAAGATCTATCAGGCACTAATGATAAAACTCTATTGATGTTTGGGAATATTGGTTTTAAAGCTTCTAATTCATCTAAGGTGATAAAGAAAATATTAGGGTTAATTAGAGCTTTAATAAACTCTATATGCAATCTTTCTCGCGTTAAATGGTTTAATTCACCTGATTTGACTAATTCTTTTACAAGCGTGTGTGTTTCTTGAGCTATTGAGAAATTGAAGTTACTAAGTTGAGCCTTGAAACGAGCAAGCCTAACTACACGCAGAGGGTCTTCGATAAAAGCTATTGAAGTATGGCGTAAAATTCTATTTTGAAGATCGGCTTGGCCATTAAAAGGGTCAATTACTTTATTATTTTGATCGATGGCTATTGAGTTAATTGTAAGATCTCTACGCTTAAGGTCTTCCTCGAGACTTATATTTTTTGAGAAATTAACCTCAAAACCATGATAGCCATTGGCAGTTTTCTTTTCTGATCTTGCTAAAGTATACTCTTGTTTGGTTTCTGGGTGGATAAAAACTGGAAAGTTGGCTGGTATTTTTATAAATCCATTTGCTAGCATCTCGTTTTCAGTTGCACCAACAACTACCCAATCTTTATCTTTAGGTGTTATGCCTAATAACATATCTCTAACAGCACCACCAACTAAGTAAGATTTCATTGCTTAAATAAGTTAAACATCTCTTTGATTACTTTATGTTAGCAGAAAAAAGTGTATAATTATTTGTTATTCGTGTCGCTTTTTTAACAACTTTATAAATTTTTATGGCTAATATGATTGATAAAATAGATCTTAAGTCTCAGGGATCTAGTAATCTAAGTGGAGAAATGACAAATAAGCAGAAAGTAGGTACTCTTTATAAAAGGTTGTTAGTTCAAGTTAAACATTTATGGCACTTCTTAGTTTTAGCTGCTATCGGCAGTATATTCTTCTCAGCTGCTGATGCCTCAATGATATATCTTATTAATCCAATTTTGAATTATGGTTTTGGTCCTGGTGGCGGGATTACTAAACAAAGCTCTACTATACTGATGCTTATGGGTGTTGGTATGGTTGGTTTACTAGCACTAAGATCAGTGGGCTCATTTGTGTCACAGTATTTTATAGGCTCTTTGGGACAGAAAGTTGTCTATAAGTTTAGAAAAGACATCTACAAAAGATTTATGGATCTACCAGCTAGCTTCTTTGATAAGCATTCAACAGGGCAGATTATCTCAAGATTATTATACAATGTTGACCAAGTTACAGAGGCTACCTCAACTGCAATTATAACAGTTGTCCAAGATGGAACTTTTGTTATTGGACTAATTATTGTAATGTTTGTCTCAAGTTGGCAATTATCATTATTTTTGATAGTTGTTGGACCATTCCTTGGATTATTTATATCGATCATTAACAAAAAATTTAGGAATTTAAGTAGGAATACTCAATCATCAATGGGTAATGTTACCCACACAGCTGAAGAGACGATTAGAAACTACAAAGAAATAAGAATTTTTGGTGCGCAACAAAAACAGCAAAATAAGTTCTTTAAAAATCTTGATTATACATACTCACAGCAAATTAGAACGATAGCATTAGATGCACTGACATCGCCAGTAATACAAATTATTGCTTCTTTAGTTTTAGCTTTCTCATTATTTACAATTGCTATATTCGGTACTAATGACGGAGGTGGTTCATCTTGGTTAACAGCAGGGTCTTTTGCTTCTTTCTTTGCAGCTGCAGCAGCTATTCTAAAACCGATTAAGAATCTTACAAAAGTAAATGTTGTTATTCAAAAAGCCGTAGCAGCAACTGAGGATATATTTTATATCCTTGATTATCCAGCAGAGAAAGAAACTGGTAGTAAGGAATTAGCTAAAGTTGATGGTAATGTAACTATCAAAGATCTAAGTTTTGCTTTTGGTGAACATAAAGTACTTAGTGGCGTAAGTGTCGATATCAAAGCAGGCCAGACTGTAGCATTTGTTGGTAAGTCAGGAAGTGGTAAAACTACTTTAACTAGTATTATATCGAGATTTTACACTCAGCATAAAGGTGAGATTCTTCTTGATGAAGTTGATACAAGAGAATTAACTTTAGAGAATTTAAGGTCGCACTTGTCTATAGTTTCACAGAATGTTCATTTATTTGATGATACAGTTTATAATAATATAGCTTTTGGCCTTTCAAGAGAGGTTTCCGAAGAGGAAGTAATCGATGCACTAAAAAGAGCTAATGCATATGAGTTTGTCCAAGAATTATCTGATGGTATCCATACAAATATAGGTAATAATGGTTCAAAGCTATCAGGAGGACAGCGTCAAAGAATATCAATAGCAAGAGCTTTATTAAAAAATGCTCCTGTGCTGATATTTGATGAGGCAACTAGTGCTCTTGATAATGAGTCTGAGAGAGTAGTACAGCTAGCTCTTGAAAGTTTGACTAAATCATGTACTACGATAGTTATAGCTCATAGGCTTAGTACTGTTGAAAATGCCGATAAAATTGTCGTGATGGATGGTGGTAAGGTTGTTGAAAGTGGTAAGCATCAAGAGTTGCTAGAGCAAGGTGGACTTTATACGAGGCTTTATCAATCGGGACTGCAATAGTATTTATGCTAGATAAGATTTGGTACAGATCAAAACCAAGTTTGCTTAGTCGTTTGCTACAACCAATATCTTTGGTTTTTACAAAAGTTGCAAATAAACGTAAAATAAAACAGCAGCTTAAGCAATATAAATCAAAAATTCCTATAATAGTCGTTGGTAATATTTCTGTTGGAGGTACTGGCAAAACTCCGGTTGTTAGAATGTTAGCTCAACAGTATTTAGCACAACATAAAAAAACGACTATAATTAGTCGTGGTTATGGTGCAAAGGCTGATAATTATCCTTTTGAAGTAACAAATAGTACTCTAGCAACTCAATGTGGCGATGAGCCTGCGATGTTATTTGATGCTTTGCAAGCAAAGGTACCAATAGTTATCGCTCCAGAGAGAGTTGAAGCTGTTAAATACATTGAAAAGAATTTTCCTGACACTGATATAATCATATCTGATGATGGTTTGCAACACTATAAATTAGCTCGAGATAAAGAAATAGTAGTTGTAGATGCTACTAGGATGTTTGGTAATAAGTTATGTTTGCCTGCTGGTCCACTCAGAGAGCCAATTGAGAGACTTAAAAAAGTAGATCAGATTATAGTTATAGGTAACTGTTCAGGTCAAGATAGAGAGTTACTCAAAAACTATAAAAATGTAACTTATGCAAAAATAGTGGCTACTGAGTTTGTTAATTTACTAACGATGGAAAAGGTCGCTAAGACTAAATTTAAGAATCAAAATGTAATAGCTATAGCAGGGATTGGTAATCCAACAAAATTTTTTAAGACTTTAGAAGATAATGCTATAAATATGACCGCTAAAAAAGTTTTTAAAGATCATCATAAGTTTACTCAGAGCGATTTTGAGGATATAGATAGTACTATAACTGTAGTGATGACATATAAAGATGCTATCAAATGCAAAAATTTTGCTAAACCTAATTGGTGGTATCTAGATATAGCTTTAGATATTGATATTTAAAAATCTCATAAAACAACACTGTTACAACAAATGAATTTGCTATACTAGAGCATATATATTACTATTAGAATGATAAAAAAATTGCAATAAAATCTATGAAAAAAATTGTTTTAGTCGATGGCTCTTCATACCTTTTTAGAGCTTATCACGCTTTACCGCATCTTACTAATAGTCAAGGTGAACCTACTGGGGCAATCATTGGTGTTATCAATATGCTCAAGAAATTGCCAACAATGTATGATACTGAGTATGTTGCGGTTGTTTTTGATGTAAAGGGTAAGAATTTTCGTCATCAGTTATATCCAGAATATAAAGCACATCGTAAAGATATGGATGATGAGCTAAGAGTCCAAATTGAACCATTACATCAGATTATTAAGAAAATGGGTTTTCCTGTTATTATTGAAGATGGTGTCGAGGCGGATGATGTAATAGGTACCTTAGCGCAAAATCTTCAAAAACAAGGTTATCAAATTATCATCTCTACTGGTGATAAAGATATGGCTCAGTTAGTTACAGATAATATAGTTTTATATGACTCAATGAAAAACGTTACCACAGATGTTGCGGGGGTGCTGCAAAAATATCAAATTAGTCCACAACAGATAATAGATTATTTAGCTTTAATGGGTGATTCATCAGATAATATTCCAGGTATTCCAAAGGTTGGTCCTAAAACAGCAGTTAAATGGTTACAAGACTATCAAAATATTGATGGTATAATCGCAAACCAACAGCAAATTAAAGGTAAAGTTGGTGAAAACCTGCGCAATAATATTGATTTACTCAAGCTATCTTATCAATTGGCGACAATTAAATGTGATCTTGAGCTTGATTTGACTGTAGAGGATCTGAAATGTAGGGCAGCTGATAAAGCATATCTTATAGAAGCTTACACAAGATATGAGTTTAAGTCTTTACTAAAAGACTTTGATAATGATAATACTAAGATGCTATCTAGCCAAGTACAAGCTGCTAGTATTGCTATTGAATATATTGCTATTACCACACAAAGCCAGCTTGATGATCTGATTGCAGAACTAGAGAAATCTGATAGCTTTGCTTTTGACACTGAAACCGATTCTTTAAATACTTATGAAGCAAATTTGGTGGGCTTATCTTTTTGTGCAAAAGAAGGACGAGCTTTTTATATCCCATTACAACATAGATACTTAGGTGTGCCACAGCAACTAGAACTAGGATTTGTCTTAGATAAGCTAAAACGGTTATTTGCGGATGTCAAGAAAGCGAAAGTTGCACACAACTTTAAATTTGATGAAAAAGTTCTATCAAAATATGCAATCGAGATAAACGGTAAAGTCGATGATACGATGATTATGGCGTATGTGCTAAAAAGTAGTGGTAAGCATGATATGGATAGTCTCTCTAAAGAACACCTTGGCATAGAACCAATCGCTTATACTGCAATAGCCGGTACTGGTAAACACCAACAAACTTTGGATCAGATAGATATCGAAATTGTTGCTAAGTATGCTGCTGAAGATGCTGATATTACTTTTAGACTTTTTAATCATTTTAAAGCTTTATTGGAGCAAGATGAGACTCTTTATAAGCTTTACTGTGAAATCGAGATGCCTTTGACTATCATTCTTAATCAGATGGAGAAAACAGGTGTTAAGATAGATGCTACTAAGCTTATTCAGCAAAGTGCTAGTCTTGAAACGTCTATCAAAGAGCTTGAAAGCAAATGTTATAACCTTGCCGGACAAGAATTTAATCTATCTTCACCAGTACAGTTAAGAGAAATTCTTTTTGAGAAGCTGGGTCTTCCTCCAGTTAAAAAAACAGCAAAGGGTCAAGTATCGACTTCTGAAGAGGTGCTAGTTCAATTAGCTGAAGACTATGAAATCGCAGCTTTGATAATGAAATATCGCCATTTATCAAAACTTAAAAATACATATACAGATAAGCTACCTAAGATGTTAGATGTAAATAGTCGTGTACATACCTCATATAATCAAACTGGTACCGTAACAGGTAGATTATCCTCTTCGGATCCTAATTTACAAAATATCCCAATAAAAAGTCCTGAAGGGCGAAAAATTAGAGAAGCATTTATAGCCGAGAATGGTTACTGTATAGTTGCTGCAGATTATTCACAAATTGAGCTTAGAATCATGGCACACCTATCAAAAGATAAAAATCTTCTCAAAGCTTTTAACCAAAGCTTAGATATCCATAGTGCAACAGCTGCTGAGGTTTTAGGTATTGGTATCGATGAGGTTAGTAGTGAGCAAAGAAGAAAAGCTAAAGCAATAAACTTTGGTCTTATATATGGTATGAGTGCTTTTGGTCTAGCTAAACAGTTAGAAATACCTCGAGCTGAAGCACAAGAATATATTGATATATATTTTAATCGCTATCCAAGTGTCAAGGAGTATATGACTACGGCAAAAGAGTTCGCTAAGCAAAATGGTTATGTTGAAACTATATTAGGAAGAAGATTATACTTGCCAGAAATTAACTCAAAAAATGTTATGCAGCGTAATGCAGCAGAGCGAGCAGCAATTAATGCACCAATGCAGGGCACAGCTGCTGATATTATCAAAAAAGCAATGATAGATGTTAACACTATGATTTTACAGGAGTATAATAGCGAAGTTAAGATGGTAATGCAGGTTCATGATGAGCTTGTTTTTGAAGTTAAAAAAACTAAGCTTGAAGAGATAGTTGCAAAGATAAAATCTATAATGGAAGCAGCTGTAAAGCTTAGTGTACCTTTAGAGGTTAATGTTGATGCAGGGGAGAGCTGGGATCAAGCGCACTGAATAATTTATAGGATATTTTTATGTTATTAGTAATGGATGTGGGTAATTCTCATATACACATTGGTGTATTTGAAGGTGAGAAAATAGTTTCTCAAATTAGATATGCAACTTCATCTGTAGACTCGACTTCTGATCAGATGGGTGTATTTCTTCGACAAGCATTAAGAGAAAACTCGGTTGATTTAAGTAAAATTGATGGTTGTGGTATATCTTCGGTAGTACCACACTTAAATTATTCCCTTGGCTCAGCAGTTATCAAATATTTTAATATTAAACCATTTTTCATAAGTATGGATACTACAGATTTGGATATGTCAGCAGTTGAAGCACATCAGGTTGGTGCTGATAGGATAGCTAGTTGTATCAGTGCGATAGCTGATCATCCTAACAAAGATTTATTGATAATAGATTTAGGTACAGCAACAACTTTTGATTTAGTAACTAAAAATAAGAAATATTTGAGTGGCTCGATTATGCCAGGAGTCAAGCTCTCTTTAAATGCTTTGTGTCAAGGAGCTTCGCAATTATCATCGGTAACTATTGTTAAACCAGAGGTTGCTATTGGCTATGATACTAAAACAAATATACGTTCAGGACTATACTACGGTCATTTAGGCGCATTAAAAGAATTAAAGAGAAGAAGTATCGAAGAATTTGGCAGTCCTGCTTATACTATAGCTACAGGTGGCTTTGCTGGGCTATTTAAAGAAGAAGGTATATTTGATGAGGTTTCGCCTGATTTAATATTACGTGGAATTAGAATTGCATTTTTAGAAAATAGTAAGAAAGGGGTAGGGGTATGTTAAAAGATAAAAAAGTTGTTATTTTACTTTTTGATTCATTTGGTATTGGTCAAGCTCCTGATGCAGCTGATTTTGGTGATGAAGGTGCTGATACTTTAGGGCATATTGTTGATTATTTTACTAATAATGGCATGAGTATTTCTCTACCAAACTTATCAAAAAAAGGTCTTAAAAAAGCCGCAGAGTATAATAGATGCAAAGAGTTTAGTCAAGATATCGCACAATCAGAACAGATTGAAAATGCAAAGTATGGCTATTGTGCCGAAGTAAGTAAAGGTAAGGACACTCCAAGTGGTCATTGGGAGCTTGCTGGAGTGCCAGTTATGTTTGATTGGTATTACTTTACAGAAAAACAACATCAAAGTTGTTTTGACAAAGAATTTATTGATAAGTGGGTTGAGAGAGCAAGTATTACCGATGGTTTTATTGATGCGGGACATGCTTCTGGAACTGAGGTTCTAAAAGAATATGGCTGTGAAAGCTGTGTTACCAAAAAACCAATTATTTACACATCTGCTGATAGCGTTTTTCAGGTTGCTGCACATGAGGATTATTATGGTTTAGATAAACTTTTGAAAATTTGCCAAGTGGCTAGAGAAGTCCTTGATGAAATGGGTATGAAAGTTGGTAGAGTTATCGCTCGTCCATTTATTGGTGAATCAGCCGATGAGTATGTGCGTACTGGTAATCGTAGAGATTTCTCAATCCTACCTCCAGCACCAACCTTGTTAGATAAGTTGGTTAAAGCAGGTGGCGAGGTTATCTCGATTGGTAAGATTGCTGATATTTATGCAAATCAAGGTATTACTAGGAAAGTTAAGGCAACAGGGCTAGAAGAGCTATTTGATAAGACGATACATGAGTATACTTTAGCAAAACGAAATACATTGATATTTACAAATTTTGTTGATTTAGACTCAAGTTTTGGTCATCGTAGAGATCCAAAAGGTTATGGCAAAGCTTTAGAATATCTAGATTCAAGAATACCTGATTTAGATGCTAAACTAGATGATGATACTATAGTTGTTTTAGCAGCCGATCATGGTTGTGATCCAACTGCCCCAGGTTCAGATCATACTAGAGAGTGTGTGCCGTTTTTACTTTGGGGTAAAAATATCAAGCCCGAATTTATCGGAGCAAGAGATACTTTTGCAGATATTGGGCAAACTATAGCTGACTTTATGGGTATTGAATCACTTGAGTATGGTAAATCAATCTTTGGGGCTGGTCATGATAACTAAGCAAGAGATAGTATCTTTGATAGATTTAACACAACTTGGAGATAGTGATACACAAGTAGATATTATTAATCTTTGTGAAAAAGCGAGAAATTCTCTTGGCGAAGTTGCGGCACTTTGTGTTTATAAACAATTTATTCCTGTAGTAAAAAAACAGTTAGGTAATAACTTTAAAGTTGCAACTGTAGTTAATTTCCCAAATGGAGATAATACTATTGACGATGTGATTTTAGAAGTCAAGCAAGCTTTATCTTTAGGTGCTGATGAGATAGATTTAGTTATAGACTACAAAGAATATCTTAGTCAAGGTTTTTCTGAGAAGTCTTGTCAAATGATGGTTGAAGTCAAAAACCTTTGTAAAGATAAAACTCTTAAAGTAATAATTGAATCTGGTGTACTTAAATCACAAAAATTGATTGCAAAAGTGTGTCAAGATGTTATAGATGCCCAAGCAGATTTTATCAAAACATCGACAGGTAAAACCTCTGAGGGTGCAACGTTAGCAGCTGCACAGGTAATACTTGAAACAATCAAGAATAGCGATAAAACAATTGGCTTTAAAGCATCTGGCGGGATAAGAAATTATTCTCAAGCAGTTGCATATATCGAATTAGCTGCTAATATACTCTCTAATAATTTTGTAAATCCGCAAACCTTTAGGTTTGGTGTAAGTGGTCTTTTAGATAACTTGCTTAATGAGCAACAAGAGCAGATAGATGGTTATTAAATCGCTATATTTTATACTTGGTCTTATAGTCATTTATTTTTTAGCCTATATTTGGAGTAATGATCGTAGAAATATCAGATATAAAAATCTTATATTAATTTTAATAGTTCAGCTTATCTTAGCCAAATTTATGCTAAGTACTTCGGTAGGTATCAATATTATCAATTATGTTAATAAATGCTTTGAGGTATTACTTGGTAGTACACATATTGGTGTTGAATTTGTTTTTGGCAATTTAGCAAACACAAAAGAGTTTATATTTTTCTTTAATGCGGCTATGCCTATTGTAGTAATGTCGGCAGTGATAGGGATTTTGCAATATTTTAGAATACTACAGTTTCTTGTTGTTGCTATAGGAAGTATCTTATCTAAAGTAACTGGTATGGGTAAATTAGAGTCATTTAATGCTGTAAGCTCATTAAGCGTTGGTCAGTCTGAGAATTTTCTATACTATAAAAAGATAATTAAGTATTTACCTTCAAATGTCTTGTACACTATGGCTGCAACAGCTATGTCTACTGTTTCAATAGGTACTGCGGCAGCATATATGACAATTATAGATCCAACATATGTCTGTGTTGCTATTGTTATGAATATGTTTGGTGCATTCTTTGTACTAAATATAATTAATCCTTATGAAAAAACCAAAGAAGTTTCGTATGAGTTTTTAAGTGATCAAGTAGAGGATTACCAAAGGCAAAAATTTTTTGAAATGTTATCTGAATATATTTTAGATGGATT
The DNA here is from genome assembly GCF_001885235.1 of Francisella hispaniensis FSC454. NCBI lineage: Bacteria > Pseudomonadati > Pseudomonadota > Gammaproteobacteria > Thiotrichales > Francisellaceae > Francisella > Francisella hispaniensis. The sequence goes on along the minus strand of NZ_CP018093.1, from coordinate 1,694,981 downwards.
TAAGGTTGCTATTATAGTATGTGTTATGATAATGGGCTATATTGCTTTTCTTAATTTAGCTGATGGTGTTTTCTCAAGTATTGTAGGGATATCATTGCGAGATATTCTTGGTTATATTTTTTACCCGATCGCTTGGATCTTAAATATTCATGGCAATGAAATATTTTTATCAAGTCAAATAATGGGGACAAAGCTCGTTACTAATGAATTTGTTGCAATGCAGGAGCTAGCCAACCATTCTACGCAGCTTTCTCAGCATACAAAAGCCGTTGTCTCAGTATTTTTAGTATCATTTGCAAATTTTTCATCAATAGGAATTATCATCGGAGCTATACAAGCTTTGAGTAGAGAAGCATCGGTAAAAGTTGCAAGGTTTAGTTTAAAGATTCTCTATGGTGCAGTTTTAGTGAGCTTTTTATCCGCTAATATTGTTGGTTTTATTTTATAAGTATTTGGGAAGGTAGGTGTGTTTGTAAAGATTTTATATTTGTTGTTAGGTTTAGTAACAGTCTTTGTACTAGCTTTTATTTGAGGTGGTAATAGAAAAAAAATCAAATATAAGTATTTATTTATTATTTTATTTTTTCAATTATTGATTTGTTTTTTTATATTACAATCTAGCGAAGGGATAAAGCTTGTCGCTCTTATATCTACTGGTTTTGATAAGATATTACAACATGCTCATGAAGGTACAGCATTCGTTTTTGGCAGCCTTGCCGATACTAGCAAAAATGGTTTTGTTTTCTTTTTCAATGTTGGAATGCCAATAGTACTTATATCTGGGATAATAGGCGTACTTCAATATTTTAGAATACTACCACTTATTATTAGAGGAGTTGGTTTTATCTTAAGTAAAATCACAGGAATGGGCAAGCTTGAGTCATTTAATGCTGTAAGCTCTTTGACAGTTGGGCAACAGGAAAATTTCCTTATTTATAAAAAAATAATTGGTCATTTGCCTGCAAATGTATTGTATACAATGGCTGCAACAGCAATGTCTACAGTATCATTAGCAATAGCAGGCTCGTATATGTCTATAATCGAACCTAAATATGTATGTACAGCTATTGTATTAAACATGCTAAGTACATTTTTTGTTTTACATATAATAAATCCATATGATAAAGATCCTAGCTTAAACTACGATACTCTACATGCTGATTATGAAACAGGCAGACAAAGCTTTTTTGAGATGTTGTCTGAATATCTTTTAGATGGTTTTAAAATCGCAGTAATAGTTTGTGCAATGCTTATAGGCTTTATTGCGTTATTGAATCTTGTTGATGGTATTTTCCAAGAAGTATTAGGGATTACCTTTAGACAAATTCTTGGTTATATTTTTTATCCAATCGCCTGGGTTTTAAATATCCACGGTAATGAGATATTTCTATCAAGTCAAATAATGGGTACAAAAATTGTTACAAATGAATTTGTTGCAATGCAAGAGCTAGCTAAAAATTCGCCTCAGCTTTCCGAGCATACAAAGGCAGTTGTTTCAGTATTTTTAGTATCATTTGCCAATTTCAGCTCAATAGGTATAATAGTTGGAGCTGTACAAGCTTTAAACAAAGAAGCGTCAATTAAAGTTGCAAGATTTAGTTTAAAAATTCTCTATGGTGCAGTTTTAGTTAGTATACTATCTGCATGTGTTGTGGGATTTATTGTTTAGTAAGCCAAGAAAATGCAAAGTAAATTTATTGTAATAGAAGGTCTTGATGGCGCTGGTAAAAGTACAGCTATTAATTTTGTCAGAAAATACTTAGAACAAAATAGTTTAGCAGCAATTTATACTCGTGAACCAGGTGGGACTAAAATAGCTGAAGAGTTAAGAAACTTAGTTCTACATAATAAGTATGATGAAGAAATCCATTCGGATAGTGAACTATTGATGATTTATGCTGGAAGAGTACAGCATTATAGAAACCTTATTGCACCAGCTTTGGAAAAGGGTATTAATGTGGTTTCAGATAGATTTTACTGGTCAAGCATGGCTTATCAAGGTGGTGGTCGTGGGGTTGAGCTAAGTAAGATCAGAGCATTAAATGATAATTTTCTTAATGGTTGTGAGCCGGATTTAGTAATCTATCTTGACATTGATCCGATGTTGGGTTTACAAAGAGCCCAAAAAGTTGGAAGCCCTGATAGGATTGAAAAAGCTGGGCTAGAATTTTTTAATAGAACACGTAAAGTTTTTAAAGATCTTGTCAAAGAGTCAGATAATGCTATTGAAATTGATGCTGCATTATCTATCCAAGAAGTAGAAAAACAAATATATCTGATATTAGATAAACATTTTAATTTTCAAAATTAATCTATTTCTAGTAAACTTCTTTTCATTAAATATTATCTTCAAATAGTTAGAAAGAATTATTATGAGTGAATATCTACAACAAATTGCCAAGCGCAGGACTTTTGCAATTATTTCTCACCCAGATGCTGGTAAGACAACGATTACAGAAAAAATGTTACTTTTTGGTAACGCTATTAAGACAGCAGGTACTGTTAAAGCTAAAAAAAGCGGTATACATGCTACATCTGATTGGATGGAAATGGAGAAACAAAGAGGAATTTCAATCACAACTTCCGTAATGCAATTTCCATATAATGGACGTATTATAAATCTACTTGATACTCCAGGACATGAAGATTTCTCTGAGGATACTTATAGAACACTTACTGCGGTAGATTCAGCGCTAATGGTTGTTGATGCAGTTAAAGGTGTCGAGGATAGAACTATTAAGTTGATGAATGTTTGTCGTTTAAGAGATACTCCTATTGTAACTTTTATGAATAAGTTTGATCGAGATACTCGTGATCCTCTTGAGCTTTTAGATGAAGTTGAGAATATCCTTAAGATAAAATGTGCTCCGATGAATTGGCCAATTGGTATGGGTAAATATTTCAAAGGAGTTTACGATTTGTATAATGATGAAGTTACTCTGTTTGAAACAGGTCATGGTCATGAGATATATCCATACAAAAAGATCAAAGGTCTAGTAAATGCTAAAGATGCTATAGGCATAGATCTTTATGAAGATCTTGAAATGGAAATTGATTTGGTACGTGGCGCAAGTCATGAGTTTGATGAGCAGGAATTTTTAGAGGGCAATCTCACTCCAGTATATTTCGGTACGGCACTAAGTAATTTTGGTGTCAAAGAAATGATGGATGGTTTTACAAGATATGCCCCGGCACCCCAGCATCGCGATGCTGATCAAAGAGTTGTTGCTGCAGACGAGCAAAAGTTGACAGGTTTTGTATTTAAGATACAAGCAAATATGGATGAAAAACATCGCGATAGAATTGCATTTTTTAGAATTTGTTCTGGTAAGTATGAAAAGGGGATGAAAATCTTTCATGAAAGAACTGGTAAGCTAATGCAAATCTCAAAGGCACTAACTTTTATGGCAGGTGAAAGAGAGCAAGTCGAGGAGGGTTATGCTGGTGATATTATTGGTTTACATAACCATGGTAGTATCCAGATTGGCGATAGTTTTACTCAAGGAGAAAAACTAAAATTCAAAGGCATACCAAATTTTGCTCCTGAGATTTTCAAAAGAGTTAAACTAAATGATCCACTAAAAAATGAAAGCATTACAAAAAAGGTTTGGTGCAGCTATCAGAAGAGGGAGCTACACAAGTTTTCAAACCTTTTATATCAAATGATTTAGTACTTGGTGCTGTTGGTGTTTTGCAGTTTGATGTGGTTGCTCAGCGTTTGGCATCAGAGTACAATGTCAAATGTTCGTATGAGGGAGTTAACGTTACCTTAGCACGTTGGATTTTTTGCAATGATGAGAAGAAACTCAATGATTTTAAGAAAAAGTATGAGGTGAATTTAGCTTATGATGGGGCTGGGTACCTTACATATCTTGCGCCAACAGGGGTTAATTTACAACTGGCACAAGAAAAAAATCCAGATATCATATTTAGTGCAACAAGAGAGCACTAGAATCATGTACTTTTTAACTAGAAAAAATATGCTATAATTTTTTAGTCTTTATTTATAATTTATTAGGGTGCTAAATGTTGAAAGGTATCAATAAACTTCTTGTGGCTGGGTTTGCATTGGTGATGGTAAGTTCAGCTTTCTCGATGGAAATATATACTGTTAAGTCAAATGATTATCTATACAAAATAGCAAAAAATCACGCAGTAACAGGAGTAAGCATATCTGAGTTAACAGATGCCATTAAAGGTGTCAATAAATCTGAGATACCTGGGATTATTGATAATAGAATAAAAATTGGAGATAAGCTTGCTATACCAACTACTAAAGCTGAAGTTGAGGATGGCTTAACACTGATGAGAAATCAGATAATCCAAAGCTCATACCAACAGCCTAGTAGTGATACAGCATCGCAACAACCTACCTCACCTGCTGCTAATCTTGGTGATAATACAGTAGTTGCTGATGATGCTGATGATTCATCAACTCCGAGTGTCGTAAGCCAAGACAAAATTCCAGTACTAATCCCTACTGATGATAATAGTGCTCCGGAAACATATAAAAATAACCTAGATACTCAGATAGGCGCTGATAATATTCAAGAATCAGCTTCTTATGAGCAACAGCCAACACAATCTTCAGGTGCTTGGGGATCATTATTTAGGTTTATTATTTATGTCATAATATTAGCTGTAGTTGTTGTTGTTGGTAAAAGGTTTTGGGAAACTAGAAACTCAAAAAAAGAGCAAGAACTTGAGCTTATATCAAAAAAGAAAAGAGATCATCTGATGTCGCGAATATCCCCTGTTGTTTCTGATAATGAGTTCTATAGATCTGATAAGGTTAATAATAGTCCACAAGAAGAATTTGATTTCTTTGGATCTACAAAAACATCTAGACCACAGAGTACTGTTATTAGTGAGCAAGTTCAGCCAGATCAAGAATTTGAAGATGTTTTTGAGCAGTCTCCTCAAACTGAGCAAGATTTATTTGAAGCTAGAGATAAAAATGTTATTATTAAAACTGAAAAGGGAGTAGTTTTTGAGACCAATACAGATGATTCCCTTATCAGCTCTACAGATGATGATACTAAAGTTGAAGAGATAGATTCACAACAGCAAGCAGAGCAAGAATTACAATACATAAATGAACTTATTGAACAGTTCTTAGATAGTGAAAAGTATGTTGAGGCTAGTATCACAATCCAAGATTCATTAGAGAAAGACCCAAATAATATTGATTTACGTTATAAGCTTTTAGAAGTATATGCTTGTGCAGGCGATGAAATAGCTTTTGAAGGAGAGGTACATTTTATTAAGTCTAAAAACATTGTCAGTATGTTTGATCCACTACATCAAAAAATTGCTAAACTTAGAGATAAATATTTTGAGTAATTATTTACTTAACTAAATTTTTAGAGAGAAAGATGTTTTTCAAGAAAAAAAAGAATACAGAAATTGAATCACCTATAGAAAGAGAGCAAGAGCAGGACAATAAAAAAGGATTATTTTCTCGACTCCAAGCAGGTTTATCAAAAACAGCAAATAAGTTCGGTAGTGGCTTAAGTACCATACTTATGGGTCAAAAAGTTGTCGATGAAGAGCTTTTAGAAGATATTGAAATGCAACTATTGACAGCAGATGTCGGTGTTGAAGCAACTGATGAGATAGTTACGTATTTGCGCGATCAGGTTGCTAGAAATGAGTTGCAAACAGCTGATAAGCTTAATCAAATAATTAAAGAAAAACTTACAGAAATAATTTTACCTTGTGAAAAGCCATTAGAAATTGATATACAAAAGTCACCTTTTGTAATATTAGTTGTAGGAGTTAATGGTGTTGGTAAAACTACGACTATAGGTAAACTCACAAAGAAACTACAATCACAGGGTAAATCAGTAATTCTAGCTGCTGGTGATACTTTTAGGGCTGCTGCAGTTGAGCAGCTGCGTGAGTGGGGTGATAGAAATAATACACAAGTTGTCTATCAGCATGAAGGAGCAGATAGTGCTTCGGTTATCTATGATGCTATAAGCTCAGCTAAATCAAAAGGAATCGATGTTGTGATTGCCGATACAGCAGGTAGACTGCATAACAAAGATAATCTTATGCAGGAGCTTAAAAAAGTTGTCAAAGTTATCAAAAAAACTGACGGGACAGCACCGCATGAGATTATGCTTGTTGTCGATGCAACAACTGGAGGAAATGCTTTAAGTCAAGCAGAGGCATTTAACCAAATTGTTAATTTAACTGGTATAACAATTACTAAGCTTGATGGGACAGCAAAAGGTGGTATTGTATTTTCAATTGCTAAAAAACTTGGTTTACCACTTAGATTTATAGGTGTGGGTGAAAAAATTGATGATCTACAAATCTTTAATGCTAGAGATTTCACTACAGCGTTATTTAATTCTAACGACTAACGCTACAAACTAATTTATGAAACTTAGCACTATCTTAATATTTTTTGTTAAAATACAGTTTATCTATATTGAATAAAATATGAATTTCTAATGTCTAATTATGACTTTATTTTAGGATTAAATCCAGAGCAACAAAAAGCTACATTACTAGAGGATCGTAATGCTTTGATTCTCGCTGGTGCTGGGAGTGGTAAAACAAAAGTTCTAACATCACGTATAGCTTATCTTTGCCGTGATAAAGGCATATCTGTCGAAAATATTCTTGCTGTAACATTTACCAATAAAGCAGCAAAAGAGATCCAGCAGCGTGTTGAAAAGATGCTTGGGATTTCTACTTTTGGTATGTGGATAGGTACTTTTCATGGTGTAGCTCATAGGTTATTACGCAAGCATGCCCATGAACTTGGTTTGGATAAGAACTTTAGGATACTTGATCAAGATGAGCAAGCTCAATTGATTAAAAAAGTAATTAATAACCTAGATCTTGATGATAAAAAATATCCGCCTAAATTACTGCAGAATTTTATCAATAAACAAAAAGATAAAGCTATTCGTAGTAATAAATTGACAAAGCAGTATGATGTTAATTATGCGCATATTTATACAGCTTATGAAGAGAGACTTCAGCTTGATAATGCTTTGGATTTTGCCGATTTGCTTTTACATCTTTATGAGCTTTTTTCTCTTAATCAACAGCTTAGAGAATATTATCAAAACAAATTTAAATATATTTTGATTGATGAGTTTCAGGATACTAACCATGTTCAATACATGTGGTTAAAGCTACTTGTAACTGATAATAACTATATGATGGCCGTTGGCGATGACGATCAGTCAATATATGGTTGGCGTGGTGCTATAGTAGATAATATTCATAACTATGTAAAAGATCTCAAAAATGTTGAGATTATAAAACTAGAGCAAAACTATCGCTCAACGAAGAATATTCTTAAAGTAGCTAATTCAGTAATTAAAAACAATGATAATAGGATGTCAAAAGAGCTATGGTCAGCAGCTGAAGATGGTGAAAAAGTAGAGCTTTATTGTGCTGTTAATGAGCGTGATGAGGCAAAATATATCATAGATAAAATTCGTAACTTGCATAGTGATGGTATTAAGTATAGTGATATAGCAATTTTATATCGCTCAAACTATTTGTCGCGTGTCCTTGAGGAGAGCTGTATTTATGCGAGTATACCTTATAGGATTTATGGAGGTTTTCGTTTCTTTGATCGAGCAGAGATTAAGGATGCTTTAGCATACCTAAGGCTAGCTGTTACAAATAGTGATAATTTAGCATTTGAGCGAATTATTAATACACCAACACGAGGAATTGGCAACAAAACCTTAGATACAATTCGAAATTTCTCACAGATCAATAATGTCTCATATTGGCAAGCTACTATAGATATTATCCAAAAAGAAATTGTAACAAAAAGGACAGCATCTCTTCTGTTAAAGTTTATAGAACTTATAAATACTATTTCATCACAAATAAATGACTTAAGTCTAGATAAGCTTCTTGAAATGGTAATCAACGAAAGTGGTTTATTGGCGTCATATCAAGAAAAAGATACTGAAAAAGATCGTCAAAAAATTGATAACTTAAAAGAGTTGATAAGTGCGGCTAAAGATTTTGAACCGCAAATGGAGCTACTTGATGATAATACTGATATACTACAAGATTTCTTGTCATTTGCTGTTCTAGAAGCTGGTGAGATGCAAGCTGATGAAAATACAGATAGTGTTCAGTTAATGACAATACATGCATCAAAAGGTTTAGAGTTTCGCTACGTCTTTTTAGTTGCTGCAGAAGAAGGAGTTTTCCCTCCAAGTTCAATTGTTAACTCTGAAGAGGTATTTGATAATACAGACTCTAAAAAAATGCAAGATAAGCTTGCTGAAGAGCGTCGCCTTTTTTATGTCGCAGTAACAAGAGCTATGAAAGCCTTAACTATAAGTTATGCACAAGTACGTAATATCTTTGGTCGTAGTAGTTTTCAAGTTAAGTCACGTTTTGTTGCAGAGATAGACTCTCAGCATTTGAATCAAGGTAAACTAGAGTTTACAGCAGCTAAACCTAAAACTAAACAAAAAGCAAATTTTGGAATGTCGCCTTTTGACTTCCTTAAATCTAATAATACTACTAATAGTTTTAAACCAGGTGATAAAGTATTTCACAAGGTTTTTGGTAAAGGAGTATTTATCAAAGCACAAGCACAAGGAACAAAAGAATTTTATACTGTAGACTTTGGGTTAGATGTCGGCCAGAAGATTTTATTGGCAGATATTGCTAATCTTGTTAAGGTCTAAAATATATAACCTTAGTGTGTATAATTATTGAGTTTTTAAAATTAATAGTTTAGATTGAAATAATCAACATTTTTTATATTAGATTATGTTCAAAAAAACATTAATACTCTCATCTTTGGCTAGTGTACTTATATTGACTGGTTGCTCTAATGATTCAGATAATAATATTGATACTTATGCTGGACAATTAACAAAGAATAATAACCAACTTGTTGTAAATATAGGCTCTGATATGCCATCAATTGATCCACAACAATCTTCTGATAATAGTTCAAGTAGAGTAATTGAGGATATCTTTGAAGGTTTGGTTGATTATAATCAAAAATCAGAGGTTATTCCAACGGGAGCATCTAGTTGGAAGATATCTAAAGATGGTAAGACTTATACATTTTACCTAAGAAAAAATGCTAAATGGACTAATGGTGATCCTGTTACTGCAGATGATTATGTCTACTCATATAGAAGATCTGTAACGCCAGAGACTTTAACTCGTGCTTATGCTTCATATTTTAACCCGATTGTAAATGCTGTAGCTATTCAGGCTGGCAAAAAGTCTCCAGAGACACTTGGAGTAAAAGCTCTAGATAAATATACTCTACAGATTAAACTTACAGAACCTAATCCAACATTTTTGGATTCTTTAACTATTTACGCATTTTTTCCTGTGAATAAAAAGGCGATAGAAAAGTACGGAGATTCTTGGGCTGCTAAACCTGATACAATCATAAGTAATGGCGCATATAAGCTAACAAAATGGGTGCATAATGGTTATGCTTTGGCTAAAAAGTCTCCTAATTACTGGGATGCTAAAAATGTAAGTATTGATTCTGTAAAATATCTAATGATTAATGATGTCTCTAGTGATTTAGAGAATTACAAAGCTGGAGGCGAGAGTCTTACCTATAATAATCTACCTGCTAATACAGCAGAGTGGTATAAAGAACATTTTACAAATAATCAATTTCAGCCAGCGCCAATGCTTGCGCAGGCTTACTTTATCTTCAATATGAGAGATCCTAAATTCCAAGATATTAGGGTACGTAAGGCTTTAAGTATGGTTATCGATAGAAAAGGTATCGCTGAAGGTGTTAAAAAAGGTTTGGTTACTCCTTCTTATTTGGTTGTACCAGAGGCTATAGCTGGAGGTAGATACAAAGATCTAGCAAAAGATATTCCTGGTTATGATTGGATAAATGAACCTATAGAGCAAAGAATAAAAGAAGCAAGAGAACTTCTTAAAGAAGCGGGTTATTCAAAAAAACACCCACTTGAGTTTACTGTTAATTTCAATACTTCTGATGTTAATCGTTTGATGGCGCAAATTCTACAAGGCTCGTGGCAACAAGCTTTTGGAGATTCAGTCAAAGTTAGTATCTTCAATGAAGATTGGAAAGTGTATCTTGATAGCTTAAAGAATGGTAATTTTGATGTTGCTAGAATGGCTTGGATTGCAGATTTTAATCAGCCGAATACTTATACTGAAATGTATACATGTGATAGTGATAATAATTACGGACATTATTGTGATAAAGAAGCTGATGAAATTTATAATAAGTCACTAACCACTAACTCTATGGATGAGTTTTATAAGCTACAGAGAGAGTTGATCATTAAGCAAACGGCAGAGTATCCAACTATACCATTATTTACTCAGCCTGCTATACAGCTTGTACAACCATATGTAAAAGGCTTTAAACCAAAAGAAAATGTCATGGGTAGATATAGAGCCAAGCAGCTTTCAATTAAGCAATCAGAAGTATAAGTTTTCTAAAAAGGTAGAAATATTATGATGAAATTTATTCTTAAAAGAATATTAGGAGCAATTCCAACAGTATTCTTTGTTATTACAATTACATTTTTGTTGGTGCATCTAACACCAGGTGATCCATTCTCTTCGGATAGAGCAATTAGTCAACAAGTCCTAGATAAACTACATCATCAGTATGGTATGGATTTACCTTTATGGCAACAGTATTTAACTTATCTGAAAAATTTAATATTTCATTTTGACTTTGGCTTATCATATAAAAATATTGGTGCATCTGTTAATGAGCTGATATTTCCAGCAGATGGAGATAGTGGTTTTTGGTTGTCTGTGAAATTTGGAACTATAGTTCTAATTGTAACTACTATATTTGGTTTAACTTTAGGTACTATTGCTGGACTCAAACAAGATGGTATCTTGGATAGGATTGTAAGTATTTTTTCTGTTACTTTTATTGCTATACCAACAGTGATTACAGCTCCAGTTTTGGTGCTTATATTTGCCGTAGAGCTACACTGGTTGCCACCAGGTCAGTGGGGTATGGATTTTAGACATTTAGTTCTACCAGTTATAGCTTTGAGTTTACCGTTTATTTGTATACTAGCTCAAATTCAGCGAAATAGTATTGTAGAAACGCTTAACTCTCCATTTATTCGTACAGCTTATGCGAAAGGACTATCAAAAACTAGAATAGTGCTAGTGCATGCTATCAAACCATCTTTGATGCCATCTATCTCATTTTTAGGTCCAGCGGCAGCAGGTATTTTGACGGGTACTATTATTATTGAGAAAGTATTTGCATTACCAGGTATGGGTACACAGATGGTAAATGCAGCGACAAATAGAGATTATTCTATAGTATTAGCTTTAACTATTATCTATAGTGTTTTGGTTGTGGTTTTTAATTTGATTGTAGATATTTTATATGGATTTATAGATCCTAAAGCGAGGGTCAAATAATGGCAAATAAAAAACAGAGTCTTTTTCAAGATGCGTTTATAAGATTCAAAAAAGATAAAGTGGCAGTATTCTCATTAGTTGTGATAGTAGCAATTCTGATTGCATGTTTTGTTGTACCTTGGTTTTATCCTAATGATTACTTTTCTCATATAGATTTGTATAGTACAACTCAGGCACCATCTTTTGAGCATTTCTTTGGCACTGATGCTATTGGTAGAGATGTGTTTGTTAGAGTGCTTGTTGGTGGGCAAATTTCTTTTGAGGTTGCGATAGTTGCTACTATTGTATCAGTCGTGATTGGTACACTATGGGGAGCTTTTGCAGGCTTCATTGGTGGTAAAATAGATGGCTTTATGATGAGAATTGTAGATGCTTTGTATGCATTACCATTTTTATTTTTTGCAATATTGCTAGTCACATTGTTTGGTAGAAATTTTATACTGATATTTGTTGCAATCGGTGTGGTATCTTGGCTTGATGTGGCTAGGGTTGTTAGGGGACAAACTATTGCACTTAGACACAAAGAGTTTGTTGAAGCAGCTAAAGTTAGTGGTCTTACTAATCGTAAAATTGTCACTAAGCATATTATCAGAAATCTTATAGGAATTATTATTGTATATATCACTTTGACGATCCCAACGGTGCTTATGCTATCAGCTTTTTTAAGCTTCTTGGGATTAGGTGTGCAGCCTCCAATGACAGATTGGGGTGAGATGATAAGTGATGGTGCATCATATATAACCATGGGCTACTGGTGGTTGCTAGTCTATCCAGCCGCATTTTTAACTATAACCCTTCTAGCTCTAAATTTCGTTGGTAATGCAATGAGAAAAGCACTAGATCCAAAGAGTAAGAGGTAGATGATGAAAGATTTAGCACTTCAAATAAAAGACTTAAATGTGAGTTTTAAGACTGATGATGGTATGTTTTCTGCAGTAAAAGATATTAGCTTTGATCTTAAAAAAGGTCATACTCTTGGTATTGTTGGAGAATCTGGTTCTGGTAAGAGTCAAACTGTATTGTCACTTATGGGATTACTGGCAGGTAACGCAGTTGTATCAGGACAAGCTTTGTTTCATGATCAAAATCTTATAAATATGTCTGTTAAGAATTTAAATAAAATTCGTGGTGATAAAATATCAATGATCTTTCAGGATCCAATGACTTCTTTAAATCCGTACTTAACTATTCACAAGCAGCTTTTAGAGCCTTTAACAATACATAAGGGTATGTCTCACAAAGATGCTACTAAAAAAGTCCTAGAGATGTTAGATGCGGTGCAAATTCCAGATGCAAAGAATAGGCTCAAGCTATATCCACATGAGTTTTCTGGAGGTATGCGCCAAAGAGTTGTAATTGCTATGGCACTACTTTGCTCACCTGAAATACTAATTGCTGATGAGCCTACAACAGCTCTAGATGTTACGGTACAAGGTCAAATCTTACAGTTATTATCTAATTTGCAAAAAGAGTTTCACATGTCTATGTTATTTATTACTCATGATTTGGGTGTGGTAGCTGAGATTTGTCATGATGTAATGGTTATGTATTGTGGTAATATTATGGAGCAAGGTACTGTAGATAATATCTTTGCAAATGCACAGCACCCGTATACAAAAGGTCTGCTAAATACAATGCCTAGTATTACAAGGGATGTAGATATATTACAGACTATCCCTGGTGAAACACCAAATATTCATAATATGCCAAAAGGTTGTCCATTTGTTACAAGATGTGATTTTGCTATAGATATATGCAGAGATATTAAGCCGGAATTGATTTCATATGCAGATCAGCGTACAGCGTGTCACCTTGTTAAGGAGTATAAATAGATGAATGTTCTAGAAGTCAAAAATCTCACCGTAGAATTTCCTATAAAAAAAACAATCACCGGCAAAATCACCCAAAAAGTTACAGCTGTAAAGGATGTCAGTTTCAATGTCAAGGAAGGCGAGATTATCGGTATAGTTGGAGAGTCTGGATGTGGTAAGTCATCACTTCTAAGAGCCTTGATTGGGCTTAACGAGATCACTACTGGTGAGGTCATTTGGAAAGGAGAGCATCCGCTACACAAGTATAAATCACATAAACAGTGGTTAAGTGTAAGAAGGGATATTCAGATGATTTTCCAAGATCCTTTTGCTTGTCTTAACCCAAGAATGGTGGTTAGAAATATCATTGCAGAACCTTTAATTAACTTTAATAAGAATCTGAGTAAAAAAGAAGTTGATGAAAAAGTTCTTAAAATGATGAAAAAAGTTGGTTTGAATGAATCTCAGATGTATCGCTATCCGCATGAATTTTCAGGTGGCCAATGTCAAAGAATAGGTATCGCGAGAGCATTGATTTGTGAACCAAAATTACTTGTCTGTGATGAACCAGTTAGCGCATTAGATGTATCAATACAAGCACAAGTTGTAAATCTTCTAAAAGAACTACAAAAAGACTTCAAACTTATGATATTGTTTGTTGCGCATGACTTGAGTATAGTTAAGCATATTTCTGATAGATTGTTTGTGATGTATCTTGGTAGTTTAGTTGAAGTATCTCCTAAGCAGAATATTTACAAGAATCCGGCGCACCCGTATACAAAAGTCCTTTTAAATGCTATTCCAATTGCAGATCCACAACTAGCTAGGCAACGAACAATTGAAATAGAAAAATCAGAATTACCATCTCCTCTTAATCCACCTAAAGGTTGTGCATTTCATACAAGATGCAAGATAGCTACAGATATTTGTAAGAAAGAGCGCCCTTATTTAAGACTTATGAAGGATGAAGTTTATACAGCTTGTCATAATATTTAAATTCTAAGAGTCGTTTTTGATTTTTTTGATCATATTTATCATGATAATGAATGCTAAAGCTAGAACAATACCAAAAGCAATCGTTATACTTGTATTTGCATTTATATTAAAGTGATCACCACTATCAATAGTGAGTCCAGCACTAAGTTGTCCAATCTCTATTACTAACGTTATAAGCATATTTGTGATAGCAATTCCAACCGCAGCAAAACTTGGCGGACATATTTTATTAAAGTAGTACCATACTAAAACTTGTGATGCGGAAAAAGTTCCAAATAAGAATGCTATACCAATAGCATAATTTTTTAATAGCTGAGCATTTATTAAGATAGATACTAATAAAATCCCAACTATTGAAATAGTTATGATTTTTTTACCACTAAACTTATTACATAGATGTGTCATTATTGGGGAGAAGATAATCCAACCAACAAAAATGGCGGTTATCATAGTTGTTGAATATATGCTATCAAAACCATAAGACTGCTTGAAATATAATACTCCATACTGTGATGTTAAAATCACTGTTGGTGTATATAGTAGTCCTGCCCATATTGCATTTTTCCAGATCAAACTATTTTTTATCAGCTGCTTACCTCTTTTTAGTATTTCACTAAATTTGGGCATAAGAGCTGAAGAATATTTTTCATGTGGAATTATAAGCTGAAAAAATATAGCTAATGGTAAAGCTATTACACCAGAATAGATAAAGATATTTATCCAAGAAGTATCATAATGAGAGATAATGACACTTATATTCTGAGAAAATGCTGCTGCAAGAGTACCTAAAGATATAACAAGACTTGTGATTATTGGGAAATACTTTGACTCAAAATTTTCTAAAGTTAGTTTTAGTACACCAATAAAAGCAAAAGATGAACCTAGACCAACTAGGAGTCTACCAAATAGTGCTAATTCATAGTCACCAGAAACAAAAATTATATTACCAATACCACACAATAAAGTAGCACTAATAAGTACTTTCTTACTACCAAATCTATCAAGTAGCACTCCAGCGGGGATTTGCATTAAAAGATAAGTGATATTATAGCTTGATACTAGAAAAGAAAAACCTATATGTGTTGATAAATGAAAATGCTCAACTATCTGTTCTTGATATGCTCCAGTAAGGATTCTTAGAAAGAATTCGTAGCAGTAAAAACAAATACCAACAACTAGAATCAAAGAAAGTTTTAATTTTTGCATCTTAAGTGTAGGTAAATAATTTATATGACTTAATTTATCTTTTTAGAAAAAGATTGTCTAATTAACTTTTTTTAATAGTGTAAAAATTTATGGATTGAATATAATATATTTTTAATATTCTAAAAATTAACTATTATGAAAAAAGTACCCTTAATCTTAAGCTTTTTATTACCACTATATACGTATTCTAATATTATTACGATTAAAGACACATATGAACAAGCAGAGTGCCGTAAGGAGATTAGACAGCAAAATTTTCAAGAAGCCTTTCAGAAATGTTTATCTTTAGCAAGCCAGGGCGACTCCGTTGGAGAATTTTTTACAGCACTTTTATATATTAATGGCCAGGGAGTTCAAAAATCTGAAAAAGAAGCATTTGAGTATTTTCAAAAATCTGCAATTAAAGGGAATGCTGATGCTATTGGACAGCTAGGCGTTATGTATATTAATGGCGAGTATGTGAAAAAAGATGAATTTAAAGGGATACAACTTATCAGATATAGTAATGATATGAAAAAAAACCCTATAAATACGAAGATACTCGATGCTTATGAAAAATATTTAGCAATACAAAAAGAAAAGTCTATTGGTAAAGTTACGGTATATATAACTATTTCAAAAAAAACATGTTCTGAAATTGGAGGAAAATATCAGCAAGGTTATACTTTTCCTGGTGAAAAATGGCCTAACATGTGTACTGATAAAGATGGGAATGTTTTATCGACGATTTATCAAGCATTATATTATAAAGATAATAGTAATTTTATAATGAAAACTCTTTTTTCAAAAAATAACTAATAATCTTTATTAAGATATATGATGAGTTTATGTACTAAAAGCATAAGTTTTTATGTATTCAGGGCTTTATTAAAAGGTATGCTCGAGATTTATTTATGATACACTTAAATAATAACTTCAGAGGGTGCGTGTATGAGATTTATTTGGGGTTGTGTTTTTTTAGTTGGTTTCTCTAATCTATATGCAGATAACAATCTCAACCCTCAAACAGGTATGTATTACATTACTGCTAATAATTTTTTTTATCGTCCAAGTACCGAAAGAGGCAATGAGGTTGTTGATAGGGAAAATGCCTCAGAATTCTCAGATAGAATATCAGGTAGTGCAATTAATATTACTGATTCACTTGTTTTTGACGCATATACAAGCTCAACTAGTCTGATAGCACAAGGTTCAATGGGCGATCTCAAAGATACAAAGTTTTATACTCAAGAAACAAAATTAGTTAAAAAGTTGTGGAATGATAAGATTGAACTTTATGGTGGTACAGTGCTAGGAGCTAATCCTTATGAATTAAATAATGTTAACTCAGCTTATGATACGGGATCTAGAATAGCAGCTTTTGCAAGTGGACGTACAGGTGCTAAATATAATGTTTCGAGTAATTTTGGTTTATTGATTGAGGGGCAATATAATCTTACAGGCGAAATGGCTGATAATACTGATATGTTTACTGGGTTTAGCGGTGCACAATATCGTAATTCAACTCTAGTGAAAACTGGTTTTGAGTGGAATTTCTGATATAGGTAAATAGGCTTTTAGTAAAGTCTATATACTTGATTAATGGTCAGGATATCTACAGTCAATTAATTTATAGGTAGCTAAAAATTATTTATATTTACATATAAAGGCTTTTGGAGCATAATTTTGA
This sequence comes from Francisella hispaniensis FSC454, assembly GCF_001885235.1. Classification (NCBI taxonomy): domain Bacteria; kingdom Pseudomonadati; phylum Pseudomonadota; class Gammaproteobacteria; order Thiotrichales; family Francisellaceae; genus Francisella; species Francisella hispaniensis. The sequence continues at coordinate 1,677,890 of NZ_CP018093.1, read as the reverse complement.
GATATCAAAATACATTTTCAGTTATACTATGCAAAAAGTTACTAAAGCTGGTTTTATTATTTGGTTTATATGCGCATTCTTTTATGCTCTAGAATTTATCATTAGAGCATCAGGAAACTCTTTATATAACGATTTCTCGATTGCCCCATATAACCTTAGTCCCGAGCAAATCAGTGTATTAAGTTCAGCATTTTATTGGGCTTATGTGGCTTCACAACTTCCTGCAGGGATCTTGATTGATAAATTTGGTGTCAAAAAGATTATGTTAGTAAGTACTTTACTGTTTTCTATAGGCGTTTTTATTGCTACTAGAGCGGTATTACAAGAGTATCTAATTTTATATAGAGTTTTAGCTGGTGTTGGTGGTGGTTTTGCATTTCTATCGGCGTTGAAATCTATTGCAATATGGTTACCAAAAAGAACATTTCCATTATTCACTGGTGCTACGCAAATGCTGATGTATGGTGCTGGTACTCTAACGGGTTTACCATTAGTTATACTAGCAAATCATTTTAGTATTCAAGTTATTATGTCAGTGATATTGGTTGTTTCAATATTACTATTCTTAAGTGTAGTGTTCTTTATTCCAACTGTTGAGCCGCATAATCAAAAAGATACCGATGAGTTAGCAGATACGCATACTAAGATAGAGGATATACCAATCGTATTTAAAATTAAACAGATTCTCTTAAATGGTTTTTTCTGTTTTACTATTTATGGTACAACAGCTATTTTTGCTGATTTATGGAGTTATAGATTTCTAAGTTTAGATGGCTACTCAGTGCATTATGCGGGCCTAGCTTCATCAATGATATTTATTGGGATTGCAATTTTTAGCCCTTTATGGGGAGTGATAGCAACGTTGTTAAACAAACAAAAAGCCTTACTTACATGGGCTTCTATCTTTGGGTTGTTTATTGTTTTAGCTGTTGTGTATTTGCATGTTAGTCCATTAATAATGTGTATATTATGTGTGCTATGGGGTGGTATGCAGGCTGTTCATGTACTTAATTTCACAATTTTACGTCAACATATTAGTCCTATGTATATAGCTACAGGTATTGCAGCAGTGAATTTATTTATACCTCTGAGTGGCGCTGTGCTCCAGCCATTAGTTGGATATATGCTTTCAGCTATAGAAAATTATGGGGCTGGCCAATTAGAAGCTTTTAAATATGCATTATTTATTTTACCTGTATTAATGTTTTTATCGGTGTTGCTATCTCTTTTTATTAAAGAGAAAAAAGCTTAAAATATCTCTTTAGCAATTCAAATACTTCTTATGAAAGAGGCTTATTATGTCAAAACAGTTTATATTAGCAATAGATCAGGGTACTACTAGTTCACGAGCAATAATTTTTGATAGGAATGGTAATATCAAGAAAATAGCGCAAAAAGAATTTACTCAAATATACCCAAAAAGTGGTTGGGTAGAACATGATCCAATGGAGATATGGGCATCACAAAGTAGTATTGTTAGAGAAGCTTTAGAGTATGCTAGAGTTTCTCCTAGAGACATAGCAGCGATTGGTATCACTAATCAAAGAGAAACAACTGTTGTTTGGGATAAGAATACAGGTCAACCAGTATATAATGCTATAGTATGGCAGTGTCGTAGAACATCGTATATTTGTGATGAAATTAATAAAAACGAAGATCTTAAAAAATATATCCGTAAAAATACGGGGCTCATTGTCGATGCATATTTCTCTGCTACAAAAATCAAATGGATTTTAGACAATGTTGACGGAGCTAGAGAAAAAGCAGAAAAAGGTGATTTACTTTTTGGAACAATTGATACTTGGTTAATTTGGAATTTAACTAAAGGTGAAGTTCACGCTACTGACTTTTCAAATGCTTCAAGAACAATGTTGTTCAACATCAATACACTTGAATGGGACAAAAAAATTCTAGAGTATTTAGATATTCCAGTATCTATGTTGCCAGAGGTTAGATCTTCGAGTGGCGATTTTGGACATACTCATCAGAGTACACTTGGAGGTGCTAGAATTCCAATAGCTGGAGTTGCTGGTGATCAACAGTCAGCACTGTTTGGACATTGTTGTTTTGAAAAAGGAATGGCAAAAAATACTTATGGTACAGGCTGTTTTGCGTTAATGAATGTTGGCGATAAGCCAGTTTATTCAGATGAGGGTTTATTGACCACTATTGCATGGGCAGAAAATGGTAAACCAACTTATGCTTTAGAGGGAAGTGTGTTTATTGCAGGTGCTGTAATTCAATGGATCCGTGATGGACTAGGTCTTATACGTTCTGCTGAAGATAGTGAGTACTATGCAACTAAGATTAATTCTACAGATGGGGTTTATCTTGTTCCGGCATTTGTTGGACTTGGTACGCCATATTGGGATATGTACGCTCGAGGGACTATTGTTGGTATTACTCGAGATACTAAACGTGAGCATATTATTAGAGCGGCTCTTGAGGCTATAGCTTATCAAGCAAAGGATGTTTTAGACTGTATGAAAGAAGATACAGGTCTTGATCTAGCGGGTCTTCGTGTTGATGGCGGTGCAGTGCAAAATAATTTCTTGATGCAATTCCAATCAGATATTTTGCAGTCAGAAATTTCTAAGCCTAAAATTAATGAGATTACAGGTTTAGGAGCGGTATTCTTGGCAGGTTTAGCTGTAGGATTTTGGAAAGATAAGGAAGAGCTCAAGACTATTCTTACAACAGAAAAAACTTTTGAGCCGCAAAAAGATCCTCAAACTGTAGCACATGATTATAAAGGCTGGAAAAAAGCGGTTCAAAGAAGTATGGCTTGGGCAGAGTGATAAGTGGCTACTATCCTTTGAGATGCTGAAATACATAAACTCAACTACTTTGAGAATTGTTGAAAGCGGTTGACGAGAGAAAAATAATGGTTATTAATCTAGATTAAATTTTTAATGAAGACTATAAAGAAATGAAAAAAGAATACGATATAATAATAATTGGTGGTGGAGCAACTGGTTTTGGTTGTGCTATTGAAGCAGTTTCTCGAGGTTACAAAACTTTACTTCTAGAAGCGAGTGATTTTGGTAAAGGAACCTCTTCGAAGTCAACAAAACTGATTCATGGCGGGTTAAGGTACTTAGAGAATTTTGACTTTGCCTTAGTTAAAGAAGGTCTAGAAGAGCGATTCTCTTTTTTACATAATGCGCCACATCTGACACATAAACAATCTTACCTTATTCCAACACGTAGCTATTTTGAGACTATCAAATATACTATAGGTGTTAAGCTCTATGAGTTTTTATCAGGTAAATACAAAATTGGCAAAAGTTATAATCTTAACAAACAGCAAACATTAGCAGAGTTACCAAATATAGAAGCATCAAAGCTTAAAAAAAGTCTTGTGTATTATGATGGTCAGTTTGATGATACTCGCCTTTTGATTTCTTTGATGAAAACTTTTGAGGCAAAGGGTGGCGAAGCACTTAATTACCATAAGGTTGAAAAAATATATAGTTCAACTAATTCAAAACTAGATACTGTTAAAGTTATTGATGTTCTAAACAGCGAACACAAAGAATTTACAGCTAAACACATAATTAATGCTACAGGTACATTTAGTGATAAAACTATAAGTTTAGCAAATCAGCAAGATACGCATAAGTATGTCTCTGTTGCGCAGGGAACACATATTGTTTTTGATAGAGAGAGGTTTCCAACAGAGCACGCAATCTTAATCCCAGAAACAGAAGATGGTAGGGTGTTATTTATCTTGCCTTGGCACAATCATCTAATAGTTGGTACTACTGATATCAAAAAAGAAGCACCGAGCCTTGAGCCGAGAGCTGATAAATCTGAGATTGATTTTATCTTAGAGACTTTTAATCAATATGCAAAAGACAAGGCAACTATTGCAGATATTAAGTCAGTTTACTGTGGTCAGCGTCCTTTGGTAACTCCAAAAAAAGCTAAAAATTCCGCAAAAATATCACGCAAGCATGAAATTGTAGAGTCAAAAGATGGTTTAATTACAGTTGTTGGAGGTAAGTGGACAATCTTTAGAAGAATGGGGCAAGATACTCTGGATTATATTGAAACTAAAAAGATTGCACAAAAAATATCTAAAACTTCTGATGAATTGCTTATTGATGCTATCGAACCTAAAGAAAGCTATCCACTAAAAGTTTATGGCAAAAATGCCGAAGATATCAAAGTTATTCAAAATGAGCTTAATAATTTTGAACTTTTATCTAGAAGTCTACCATACTATCAGGCAGAGGTTATATATCATGTACGACATGAAAAAGCCAAAACTATAGAGGATGTTCTTGCGCGTCGAACTAGAGCAGCATTTTTGGATATCAAAGCAAGTATTGATGCTGCACCAAAAGTAGCTGAGCTTATGGCAAAGGAGCTTGGTAAAGATCAAGCTTGGCAAAACCAGCAAATTGATAGTTTCATAGAATTTTCTAAAAACTTTAATGTTGAAGAGTTGTATATTTAGGGACTTTTGGCGTGGCGCTGTTTAAAATTGATAAATCTTTAGAGTATATAAAAGAGAAGCCTTTTCGATTAGAGAAAGAGATTCAGGCATTAACAGAAGAGAATATTCAAATTGTATTTGGCTTGGAGCTTGTTAAATCAGAGTTTGCTCTTAATAACTTTAGGATTGATTCTCTCGCATTTGATAGAGATACAAAGTCTTTTGTAATTATTGAATACAAGAGAGATAAGAACTTTAGTGTTATTGATCAGGGTTATGCTTATCTATCTTTAATGTTGAATAATAAAGCAGATTTTATTTTAGAGTATAATGAGGGTTCGGAGCAGTCGTTAAATAGGAAAGATGTTGATTGGTCTCAATCAAGAGTTATATTTATATCCCAAGCTTTTACTAACTATCAAAGAGAAGCTATAAACTTTAAAGACTTACCTATAGAACTATGGGAAGTTAAAAGATATGAAAACAAAACCATTTCATATGAGCAGATTCGTAAAGCAGATTCACAAGAGAGTATAAAAACTATCTCTAAAAAGGACAATGCTATAGATAGTGTTAGTAAAGAAATCAAAGTTTACTCTGAAGAAGATCTTGTATCTAAAGCTTCTGATGAAATAAAAGAGCTTTATATGCAACTTAAGGTTGCTGTTCTAAACTTTGGAGATATCGATATTAAACCAACTAAGCATTATATTGCTTTTGTTGGAGCTAAAAATATTATTGATGTGCAAGTTCAGAAAAAAGCATTAAAGATATGGATAAATATGCCAATCGGGAGTTTGGATGATCCTAAGGAAATTGCTAGAGATATGTCAAATACAGGGCATTTAGGAAACGGGGATTACGAGATTCAAATAAGTTCTGATAATGATTTCGAGTATATTTTGAGTTTGATTAAACAGTCAGTAAGAAAAAACGGTAAATAGTTGGGGCAATTATGTTAGCAGCATGTATAGCAGAATTAATAGGTACAATGCTACTTATCCTTTTGGGTAATGGTGTTGTTGCGGGTGTAGTTTTAAATAAGACAAAAGCACATAATGGTGGCTGGATAGTTATTACATTTGCTTGGGGTCTTGCTGTTTTTATTGGTGTGTTAGTGGCGGGACCAATCAGTGGCGCTCACTTGAACCCTGCTGTGACATTGGCTTTAGCTCTTGCGGGCAAGTTTTCATGGGGTTGGGTATTACCATTTATCATAAGTCAGATTATAGGAGCGATGCTTGGTCAACTATTAGTGTGGATTATGTATTATCCTCATTATTCAGCAACTGATAATCCCGAGTTAAAATTAGCGACTTGTTGTACATCACCAGCAATTAAGCATTTACCAGCAAATTTTGCTAGTGAAGTAATAGGGACATTTGTTTTAATTTTAGCTATTTTGACTATGCATGGTGTTGTCTTACATATTGGAGATTCTAGTATAACAACGACTTATCCAGTAGATATGGGCACTCTAGGAGGTATACCAGTAGCATTTGTGGTTGTTGTGATTGGAATGTCCTTAGGCGGGACTACAGGCTATGCAATTAATCCAGCTAGGGATTTTGGTCCAAGACTATTTCATGCTATTATGCCAATACAAGGAAAGGGTTCTTCACAATGGAGTTATGCTTGGGTACCAATACTTGGTCCAATTTGTGGAAGTGTAATTGCCTCAGCTTTTTACCTATTGCTAAAGATAGAGGGAGTTTTTTAGATAATGTGTGAAATAACTTTAATACCATTACTAGCAGATGATGTTTTGAGATTACTTATTTCCTTTATTTTATTCTTATGTTGTGTGATTCTAAGTTATATTTTTGCTAAGCAAAAGTCTTGGGATGTTGCTTTTTGGATTTGTTTTTCGATATTCTTATTTAGTTTAGGTGGTTATGGCTATGTTATTCATCATATCTATTTAGAAAATACTTTTTCATACGATGGTTTTATTTCTGGGGCAGCTTTTATGACGGTTTGTGGATTGTTATTTTCAAGAAGAAGATATGTTCAATTTGTCGATACTTTTATAAATAAAAATACAGCTATTTTATTTGCAACTTTCCTTGTTTTTGCTTTAATTTATATTTTAACAATAAGATATAATTTTAGCTGCGTTGAAGAGCCGCATCAGTTTTTTATAGATGTATTACAGATAGTTATTTATCCTTTATTATTATTGTTTGCTATCACATCTTTTCTATATAGATTTGCTGTATGTTTATCTGCCTTTGCTGTAAGTATGGCTTTATTTATAATAGAAAATATTTTGTTTATAGTTCATGCTATAGCTGCTCAGCATCAATATGATATAGTATTTGAAGAGTTATTATTCGCAGTTATATCAATAATCTTAAGTACTATATCGGTATATATGCTTAATAGAGCAAAAAGAATATATAAGGAAAATAAGGATGTTTGATCAGGTAAGTAATAGTAGTTCATTTCTCATTAATCTCTTGGTTGCGGTTGTTATTTTAGTTATCGGTTTTTGGGTATCTAAACATATAAAGTCTCTTGTGTATGGCTTGTTGAAAGAGTACGACAAAACAGTATCACAATTTTTAGCTAGTCTAGTTTATACAATTTTTTTAGTGCTAGTGGTTGTGATTGCTTTAGCAAAAATAGGGGTGCCGATATCTCCTATTACAGGGGTTCTAACTGGCGTGGTTTTTGGTATCTCAATGTCGCTAAAGACATCTTATAATATCGTTGCCTCTGGTATTATGCTGGCATTTAGTAAACCTTTTGAGATTGGAGAAATTGTTGATATTGGCGGTACCAAAGGTACAGTTAAGTCAATTGGTTTTTTGTATACTAAGCTTGATGATGAGAATGGCAATCAAATTGTAATCTCAAATAATCTTGTCATGTCTAAAGTAATTACTAGATTTACTCAAACAGATAAATAATGCAAAAAAACTTTCTTTCTTCAGAGAGGATCCTCTATTTACCTAATGGTCAAAAAATAATTCTTAATCAACAGCAATTAGAAGCAGTAAAGCAAATCAAGAAATTTCTTAAAAGTGAAGATTATTATTTTTTATTATCTGGTTTTGCTGGTACTGGAAAGACTACTGTCGTGAAAAAAATTCTTGATGAATATCCTAAAAAGGCTATAGTGTCGGCGCCTACCCGTAAAGCTAATGCTGTTATATCTCAAGTAACAGCTACACAAGGTTATACTATTCATTCGTTGTTAGGTTTACAACCAGATATAAATCTAGAAGATTTTAATCCAAATGATCCGGTGTTTGGACAGATTAAAAAAGCGACTATTCGCAACTATAATCTCATTATAATAGATGAGGCTAGTATGATAAATACAGCACTCTTTGAGCTAATTGACTATGAGATAAATAAATCATTAGAAACAAAAGTGCTCTTTTTGGGAGATCAAGCACAAATACCACCAGTTGGAGACCAGTTAAGTCCAATCTTTGCACTTGAAAACAGTTATCAGTTGACAGAGTTGATGCGTCAGGCAAGTGATAATCCATTAGCGCCACTAAGTCAACAACTTCGCAACGTTAATAACGATTTGCCAGACTTTCTAATCAAAAAGCAAACTCTTTTAAGTGAAGCAGCAGAAGGAATACTTTTTGTAAACTCAAATGAGGAATTTCGTGAGCAATTAATCAAAGTATTTGGTTCTATTCATGCAAAAACTGATCCAAATTATGCTAAGTTAATAGCTTGGCGAAATAAAACTGTGATGCAATCAAATCGCATTATCAGGGATTTGGTGTTTGGTGATGATGTAAAACTTGTTGAGAAGGGAGATGTGTTAACAGGTTATCGAGCGATAAAAGCTAATTCAAAAGAAGCATTTCTGATAAATAATTGCATAGATTATAAAGTTCTCGATGTGTCCAAAAGACAAAAGAATGTAAATGGATTATATGGTTATACAGTAAATATTTTAGAGAAAGCAAAAATATTTAAAGGTTTTGAGCAAAGGAATATTTTTGTAATAGATTCTCAAGATGAAAATAACTTATATGATTATGCAGAAATACATGATAGTTTATTGGAAATTGCCAGGTCAGATAAATTATGGAATACATATTATGAATTTCGTAAAAATAACCTGTTGCTGATTGATATTAATAGCTACCGTGATGGTAGGCCTAGATCTAAAAACAATTTAATCAAAAAAGATCTCGATTATGGTTTTGCAGTTACGGCACATAAGGCACAAGGTTCAACATATAGCAAAGTGTTTGTGTTACTAAAAGATATTCAGCTAAATACAAATATTAGTGAGAGAAATCAGATTCTTTATGTTGCAATGACTAGAGCAAAAAAATTATCAATTGTTTTATAAAAATGTTAGTGCATTACTTTACATTTATAGTTAAGCATAGTAAGATAATAGCAGTTTTTTTGTGAAAGATTACTAATATACTCAAAAGTAAACAATAAATACAAAAAAGCTTGATTTTTAGTCAAATAAACTTTATAGTTATCTAAAAGTTTTAGGGGAGGGATTCCCGAGCGGCCAAAGGGATCAGACTGTAAATCTGACGGCACAGCCTTCGCAGGTTCGAATCCTGCTCCCTCCACCATGCGGGTGTAGTTCAATGGTAGAACTTCGGCCTTCCAAGCCGATAGCGTGGGTTCGATTCCCATCACCCGCTCCACCTAAAATAGTTTTAATAAAATATACAAGCTCGCATGGCTCAGGTGGTAGAGCACTCCCTTGGTAAGGGAGAGGTCACCAGTTCAAGTCTGGTTGTGAGCACCATATTTGAAGTTATTGTTTTTTGTTGAAAAAAAATGGAGTAAAAAATGGCTAAAGAAAAATTTGAGCGTTCGAAGCCGCATGTAAACGTAGGTACAATTGGTCACGTTGACCACGGTAAAACTACTCTTACAGCAGCTATTACAAAAGTTATGGCTGAGAAGAACGGTGGTATGGCGCGTAAATTTGATGAGATTGATAGTGCACCAGAAGAAAAAGCGCGTGGTATTACTATTAATACTTCTCACGTTGAGTATGAGTCTCCTAATAGACACTATGCTCACGTAGACTGTCCAGGACACGCTGACTATGTTAAGAACATGATTACTGGTGCTGCACAGATGGACGGCGCTATTCTAGTATGTTCTGCTGCAGATGGTCCTATGCCACAAACTCGTGAGCACATTCTGCTTTCTCGTCAGGTTGGTGTACCAAAGATCGTTGTTTTCTTAAACAAGTGTGACATGGTTGATGACGAAGAGTTATTAGAGTTAGTTGAGATGGAAGTTCGTGAGCTTTTAGATCAGTATGAGTTCCCAGGTGATGACACTCCAGTTATTATGGGTTCAGCTCTTAAAGCTATCGAAGGTGATGAAGCATATGTTGAGAAGATTGTTGAGCTAGTTCAAGCTATGGATGACTATATACCTGCTCCTGAGCGTGATACTGAGAAGCCATTTATTCTTCCAATTGAAGATGTGTTCTCAATTTCAGGTCGTGGTACAGTTGTAACAGGGCGTATTGAGCGTGGCGTTGTTAACGTTGGTGATGAAGTTGAAGTTGTTGGTATTCGTCCAACTCAGAAGACTACAGTAACTGGTGTTGAAATGTTCCGTAAGCTTCTAGACAGAGGGGAAGCTGGTGATAACGTTGGTATCCTAGTTCGTGGTCTTAAGAGAGATGACGTTGAGCGTGGACAAGTATTATGTAAGCCAGGTTCAATTAAGCCACATACTAAGTTTGAAGCTGAGGTTTATGTATTATCTAAAGAAGAAGGTGGTAGACATACTCCATTCTTCAAAGGATATAGACCACAATTCTACTTCCGTACTACAGATATTACTGGAGCGGTTGAGCTTCCGGAAGGTGTAGAAATGGTTATGCCTGGCGATAACGTTAAGATGACTATTACACTAATCAACCCAATCGCGATGGATGAGGGTTTACGCTTTGCAATCCGTGAGGGTGGTAGAACAGTAGGTGCTGGTGTTGTAGCTAAAATTATCGAGTAATTGATAATTAATATTGTAGGTCAGTAGTTCAATTGGTAGAGCAGCGGTCTCCAAAACCGCAAGTTGGGGGTTCGAGTCCCTCCTGGCCTGCCACATAATTAAGGCAGTGTTGTGATTTTTGCAGCACTGCCTTTTTTATTTCTTGATATTATACTCTCTGTATGTTATTTTATAGGCTACATTTATGATTTTCCTGTGTATAAATTACATTTTTGAAGGATTGTTTTGTGAAAAAGAATCAAGGTTTTAATAATAATAAAGTATGGATAAGTGGTGTAACAAAGACCACTGAGGTTAAAAAAATCTCTAAAACTAATAATTTAATGCTATGGTTGGCTGTAGTGGCAATTATTGTTGTAGGCGTTGCTGTCACAATGTATTCGGATATTTTGGGAGATAGCTATAGCACTTATAATACATCTTTGGCTGTTATTGTTGTGTTGCTTGCTGTAGTTGTTGCTAGATTTACAAATCAAGGACGTCGTTTTTGGGCATTTTTCCAGGCTTCTAAGCTTGAATTGGCAAAAGTTGTGTGGCCTACACGTAAAGAGACAATGACTATTTCTCTAATGGTGATAGTTGTGGTAATAATTTTTGCGCTGATAATATCTTTATTTGGTGTTATATTTGGGAATTTTATTCAGTATTTTCTGGGTTAATAAAGGGATATAAGTATGCTTTGGTATGTTGTGCAGGTGCACTCAGGTTACGAAAAAAGAGTGAAAGCTCAGCTTGAAGAAAATATTGAGATAGCTGGATTGAAAAATAACTTTGGCAGAATTCTTGTTCCTACTGAAAATGTGGTTGAGATGAAAGGTGGGCAAAAGCGTAAGAGCGAAAGAAAATATTTTCCAGGCTATGTTTTGATCGAGGCTGATTTATCAACTGATGCTTGGAACCTTGTTAAATCGGTTCCACGAGTGCTAACTGTTGTTGGTTCTAAGGGTAAGCCAATACCTTTGAGTAAAGCGGAAGTGGAAAGAATATTAGGTTTTGTTGAAGGAAGCAAATCTACTGTAGAGCCAAGATTAAGAAAATCTTATCACGTTGGTGAAGTTGTTCGAGTCCTGGAAGGACCATTTAATGACTTTACTGGCGTTATTGAAGAAGTTAACTATGAGAAGTCAAGATTAAGAGTGGCAGTATCTATCTTTGGTAGATCTACTCCTGTTGAGCTTGAGTTTTCTCAAGTTGAAAAAGAATCTTAGTATTCAACTAAGATATTGGGGAGCTTATATCTTTATATAAGTGCTATCAACCTAAATTTGGAGAAAAATAAATGGCTAAGAAAAAAATAGAAGCTATTATTAAGTTGCAAGTTGCAGCAGGGAAAGCGAATCCTAGTCCGCCAATTGGTCCTGCATTGGGTCAACACGGTGTTAATATTATGGGATTCTGTAAGGAATTTAACGCTAAGACGCAAGGTATGGAGGCAGGTATGCCAATACCGGTAGAAATATCTGTTTATAGTGATCGTAGCTTTACATTTGAAATGAAGACGCCACCTGCTTCTTACTTAATTAAGAAAGCAATTAATGTAAAATCAGGTTCATCAAAGCCTTCTAAAGAGTTTGTTGGAACTATAACTCGTGCGCAATTAGAAGAGATCGCAAAAGTTAAAGATCCTGATCTAACAGCTGCTGATTTAGATGCTGCTGTAAGAATTATTGCTGGTTCTGCTCGTAGTATGGGCGTAAAAGTAGAAGGGGTTTAATGATGGCTAAAGTTTCAAAAAGAATGAAAGAAATCTCAGCAAAAATTAATGCTGAGAAAAAATATCCAGTATCAGAAGCTTTTGATCTTTTAAGAGAAGTTTCTTCTGTTAAGTTTGTTGAGTCTGTAGATGTGTCTGTAGCTCTTGGTGTGGATCCGCGTAAATCTGATCAAGTTGTAAGAGGAGCTTCAGTTTTACCTAATGGAACTGGTAAAACTGTTAGAGTAGCAGTTTTTGCAAAAGGTCCTGCAGCTGATGCGGCTAAAGAAGCTGGTGCTGATGTTGTTGGTATGGAAGATTTAGCTGATGAAGTTAAAAAAGGTAATATGGATTTTGATGTTGTAATCGCTTCTCCAGATTCTATGAGAGTGGTTGGACAACTGGGTCAAATCCTAGGTCCTAAAGGTCTTATGCCAAACCCTAAAGTTGGTACTGTGACTATGGATGTTGCTAAAGCAGTTAGAGATGCTAAAGCAGGTCAAGTTAGATATAGAGTTGACAAGGCTGGTATAATTCATACTACTATTGGTAAGGTAAACTTTACTAGCGATGCGCTTAAGCAAAACTTAGAGCAGTTATTGACTGATCTGAAAAAAGCTAAGCCAGCAGTATCTAAAGGCGTTTATCTGAAAAAAGTTTCTGTATCTAGTACAATGGGTCCAGGAATAAATGTTGACTTTTCAGATTTGAGCATATAAAATACTGCTTTGCAATTTCTTTGGGTTGTATGTGAATGCAACGATCAAAGACCGTAGGAGTCAAGCTTGCTTGGCTTAATATTTATCCTACGCAGACGATGTTGACAACCTTTTTGGTCTAAATATCGTGTTAATTAAATAAAAGTGTGGACAATAAATAAGGAGTCGATATGGCACTTAGAATAGAGGATAAAAAAGCAATTGTTGCTGAAGTTGCTGAACAAGTGTCCTCAGCATTGTCTGCAGCAGTAGCAGACTACCGTGGTTTGACTGTTAATGAAATGACTTCATTAAGAAAACAAGCTCGTGAGTCTGGGGTTTATTTAAGAGTTGTGCGTAACAACTTAGCACGTTTAGCAATTAAAGGAACTGAATTAGAGTGTCTTGCTGATGCTCTTAAAGGTCCTCTTGTTCTTGCTCTTTCTAAGGATGAGCCAGGTGCAGCAGCTAAGCTATTCAAAAACTTTCAAAAAGATCATAATGCTTTTGAAGTTAAGAATTTGGCTATGTCTGGTGAACTGTTTGGTCCTGAAAAGTTAGATGACTTTGCTAAGCTTCCTACTAGGGAAGAGGCACTTGCTACATTACTTAATGTTATGCAAGCACCAGTTACTAAGTTTGTTCGTACTCTTAATGAGATTCCGTCTCAGGCGGTACGAGTATTTGCTGCTGTTGGAGATAGTAAATAATTGCACTGGCTTATTAGAAAGCTAAAAAAAGAATTAATTGTTAAATAAATAGGAGTTATAAAATGGCTATAACAAAAGAAGATATCTTAAATGCTGTTGCTGAAATGAGCGTTATGGATGTGTGTGATTTAGTTAAAATGATGGAAGATAAGTTTGGTGTTTCTGCTGCTGCAGCTGTAGCTGTAGCTGCTGGTCCAGTTGCTGGTCCTGCTGAAGCTGCTGAAGAGAAAACTGAGTTTGACGTTGTTTTAGTTGATGCTGGATCAAATAAAATTGCTGCTATTAAAGCAGTAAGAGGCGCAACTGGTCTAGGTCTTAAAGAAGCTAAAGATGCTGTAGAAGGTACTCCTTTCACAGTTAAAGAAGCTGCTTCTAAAGAAGAAGCTGAAGCTCTTAAAAAGCAACTTGAAGAAGCTGGCGCTAAAGTTGAGCTTAAATAATAAAATTCTAAACTATAGTTTTTAGAAATTTATGACTAGTGGTCAATTTTTGGCCTCTAGTCTTTCTAGTATTGAAAGATACATAGATATTGGTGCAAATATAGTCATATTTGCTTTTTATTTTGTGTAAACAAAATCTTAGGGATGTTTTTGATGTCTTACTCATACGCTGAGAAAAAAAGAATTCGTAAAGAGTTTGGGGTTCTTCCTCATATCTTAGATGTGCCATATTTACTTTCTATTCAAACAGAGTCATACAGAAAATTTTTGACTGCAGATGCAGCTAAAGGAAGATTGCACTCTGGTCTTGAATTGGTTTTAAAACAGTCTTTCCCTGTTGAGAGTAAAAATGGTCAATATGAACTTCACTATGTTGATTATCAAATTGGTGAGCCTACTTTCGATGAAACTGAATGCCAGGTTCGTGGTGCCACTTATGATGCACCATTAAATGTGAAGTTAAGATTGGTTGTATATAATAAAGATGCGCTTCCAAATGAGAAAATTGTCGAAGACATTAGAGAAGAGTATGTGTACATGGGCGATATTCCGCTGATGACAACTAACGGTACTTTTATCATTAATGGAACAGAAAGGGTAGTAGTTTCTCAGTTACATAGATCACCAGGGGTGTTCTTTAGTAAGGATGACTCTGAAGAAGGAGCGTTCTCAGCACGTATTATTCCATATAGGGGTTCATGGCTTGATTTTGAATTTGACTCAAAAGGTATCATATGGGCTAGGATTGACAGAAAAAGAAAATTCTGTGCTACAGTTATTTTAAAGGCTCTTGGTTATACTCAAGAGCAAATATTAGAGAATTTCTCTGAGAGCAAGACAATTACTTTTAATAGCAAAGGTTTTGCACTTAGACTTGATAACCTTTCAAATATGAAAGGTGAAGTGCTTAAGTTTGACATCGTTGATGCTCAAGATAATGTTATTGCTAAAAAGAATAAGAAATTAACTTCAAGAGATATTAAGAAAATCAAAGATGCTGGAGTTGATTCTGTTGCAATTGATTTTGATTTAGTAAGCACTCTTAGAGTTGCAAAAGATATCATTAATGAGGCTACTGGTGAAGTTATAGCTTATGCAAATGATGATGTTACAGAAAATTTATTAGAAGCATGCGTAGAAATAGGCATGCTTGAGCTTGAGGTTATTGATTTTATAACTACAGAAAGAGGTAGATATATATCTGATACTCTAAAGTATGATCTTACAAGAAATACTGATGAGGCTCTTGTTGAAATATACAAAGTTTTAAGACCAGGTGATCCTCCCTGCGGCAGCTTCAGTTAAAGCTTTATTTGAAGGTTTGTTCTTTATTGAAAGTAGATATAGCCTTTCTGACATTGGTAGAATGAAGCTAAATGCTAGATTAGGCTCAGATAAGGTGTCTAAAGATATCTATACTTTAGAAAATAGTGATATCGTTGGCGTAATTGAAGAGCTTATAAATATCCGTGATGGTAAAGGTAAAGTTGATGATATTGACCACTTAGGCAATAGACGTGTGCGTTCTGTTGGTGAAATGGTTGAAAATCAATTTAGAATAGGGCTTTATCGTGTAGAGAAAGGTATTCGTGAGAGTATGTCGTTAGTACATAAAGATAAGCTTATGCCTAAAGATATTGTGAACTCTAAGCCAATTACAGCAGCAATTAAAGAATTTTTCACATCGGGCGCTTTATCGCAGTTTATGGATCAGGATAATCCTCTATCTGAAGTAACTCACAAGAGAAGAATCTCAGCATTAGGTCCAGGTGGGTTATCGCGTGATAGAGCTGGTTTTGAGGTGCGTGACGTTCACGCAACACACTATGGTAGATTATGTCCGATTGAGACTCCGGAAGGTCCAAATATTGGTCTAATTAACTCATTAGCAAGTTATGCTCGTGTTAATGATTATGGTTTCTTAGAAGCACCATATAGAAAAGTTGTTGATGGTAAGGTTACAGATGAAATTGAATACTTATCTGCTATTGATGAAGATAATTATGTAATTGCCCAAGCATCAACTAAACTTGATGAAAATAACCATTTTGTTGAAGATCTTATTCAATGTCGTTCTGGTGGTGAGGCAATATTTACTGAGTCAAGTAGAGTTCAGTATATGGATGTTTCTGCTAAACAGATGGTTTCAGCAGCTGCCGCACTAATTCCTTTCCTTGAGCATGATGATGCTAACAGGGTATTAATGGGTGCAAACATGCAACGTCAAGCGGTACCAACTCTTAAATCTGAGAAGCCTTTAGTCGGTACAGGTATGGAGAAGATTGTTGCGAGAGATTCTGGTAACTGTATTATTGCAAGAAATGCTGGTGAAGTGGCGGAAGTTGATTCTAATAGAATCGTTATTAAAGTAGATACTGAAAAATCACAAACTAGTGATTTGGTCGATATTTATAGTCTAACTAAATTTAAACGCTCAAACAAAAATACTTGTATCAATCAGCGTCCAATAGTAAATGTTGGAGATAAAGTAGAAGCCGGCGATATTTTAGCTGATGGTTTTGCAACTGATTTTGGTGAGTTGTCTCTAGGACATAACTTGATGGTTGCTTTTATGCCATGGAATGGTTATAACTTTGAGGATTCAATCTTACTATCTGAAAGAATAGTAAAAGATGATAAGTATACTAGTATCCATATTGAAGAGTTTACATGTGTGGCTCGTGATACTAAGCTTGGTCCTGAAGAAATAACTGCAGATATCCCAAATGTTAGTGAGTCTAGCTTGGCAAAACTTGATGAATCAGGGATTGTCCATATTGGAGCTAATGTCGAAGCTGGTGATATTTTGGTAGCTAAGATTACTCCAAAAGCTGAGCAGCAACTAACTCCTGAAGAAAGACTACTTAGGGCAATCTTTAATGAAAAAGCATCAAATGTTGCTGATAGTTCATTAAGAATGCCAAGTGGTACTTCTGGTACGGTTATTAATGTACAAGTATTTGAGAATGACAAAGGCGGTAAAAGTAAGCGAGCACTTAAGATTGAAAAAGAATTGATCGATAAAGCACGTAAGGATTTTGATGAGGAATTTGCAGTAATTGAATCTGTAGTTAAATCATCAATTGAACAAGATGTTATTGGTGCAAAAATCCAAAAAGCAAAAGGACTTAAAAAAGGTGCTATTCTTACAAAAGAATTTTTAGCAACGCTACCTTTCTCTAAATGGCTAGAAATTTCTTTTGTGGATGAGAAGCTTGAAGAGAAAGTTCAAAATGCTAGAGAGTATTATGAAGAAGCTAAAATCGCTATAGATGCTAAATTTGAAGCTAAGAAAAAATCTATTACTCAAAGTAATGAGCTATCTCCTGGTGTACTTAAAACTGTTAAAGTTTTTGTTGCGATTAAAAAACGTATTCAGCCAGGTGATAAGATGGCTGGTCGTCACGGTAACAAAGGTGTGGTTTCACGTGTATTACCAGTTGAAGATATGCCGTATATGGAAGATGGTACTCCTGTTGATGTTTGTCTAAATCCTTTAGGTATCCCATCGCGTATGAATATTGGGCAGATTTTAGAAGCACACTTAGGTTTAGCTTCGTATGGTTTGGGTAAGAGAATTGAAAAAGCTCTTGAGAAAACTAGAAAAGTAGCTGAACTAAGAAAGACTTTGGAAGAAGTATATAATAGCGTTGGTGATAAGAAAGTTAATCTTGAGGCTTTAAATGATGAAGAGATACTAACTCTTTGTGAAAACCTAAAACATGGTGTGCCTATTGCTACTCCAGTATTTGATGGCGCTAAAGAAGAAGACATCAAGTCTCTACTGAAAATAGGTGGTTTTGCAACTAATGGTCAGATGAAACTTTTTGATGGTCGTACTGGTAAGCCTTTTGACAGACATGTAACAGTTGGTTATATGTATATGCTAAAACTAGATCACTTAGTAGATGATAAGATGCATGCAAGATCGACTGGTTCATATAGTTTAGTTACACAGCAACCATTAGGTGGTAAAGCACAGTTTGGTGGACAAAGATTCGGTGAGATGGAAGTTTGGGCATTACAAGCATATGGTGCTGCTTATACATTAAGAGAGATGCTAACAGTTAAGTCAGATGACATAGCGGGTAGATCTAAAATGTATAAGAATATAGTTGATGGTAAGTTGACTATGAATGTAGATGTTCCAGAGTCATTCAATGTTTTAAGAAATGAAGTTAGAGCATTGGGTATAGATATGGATTTTGACTACTCATCTGAGGAAGAATAAGCATCTTAATTTAAAGCTACTTATTTTTTGTTATTAAAATAAAAGTATAGGAGAATTACCAGTGAATAACGGTATCCTACATCAAAATTACAATAGTAAAAAGTTTGATATTATTAAAATATCTTTAGCATCACCTGAGGTTATTCGTTCGTGGTCTCATGGTGAAGTTAAAAAACCAGAAACTATAAACTATAGAACATTTAAGCCTGAAAGAGACGGATTATTCTGTGCTAAGATATTTGGTCCGATAAAAGACTATGAATGCTTATGCGGTAAGTACAAAAGACTTAAGCACCGTGGCGTAGTATGTGAGCGTTGTGGTGTTGAGGTTGAGCAAGCTAAAGTAAGAAGAGAAAGAATGGGGCATATTGATTTAGTATGTCCTGTAGTGCATATTTGGTATCTAAAGTCTTTACCTTCTAGAATTGGTTTATTCTTGGATATGCCATTAAAGAATGTTGAGAAAGTTTTATACTTTGAGTCATACATAGTTACTGACCCAGGTATGACTCCATTAGAGAAAAAACAACTTCTTACAGATGAAGAGTATGCTGAAGCATTAGAAAATTATGGTTATGAGTTTGAAGCATCTATGGGTGCTGAAGCAATAAGAGATTTATTAGCAGATACTGATATCGAGTCAGAGATCGAGTTACTTCAAGCTGAATATGAAGAGAGTAAATCTACCGCGAAGAAAGAAAAAGCTATTAAGAGATTAAGACTTCTTGAAACTTTCCAAGCTTCTGGTAATAAACCTGAGTGGATGGTAATGACAGTATTACCTGTATTACCACCGGATTTAAGACCATTGGTACCAATCGAAGGAGGTAGATTTGCGACTTCTGATCTTAATGATTTATATCGTAGGGTAATTAATAGAAATAATAGACTTAAAAAACTATTAGACTTAAATGCTCCTGATATTATCGTCAGAAATGAAAAGAGAATGTTACAAGAAGCGGTAGATGCTTTATTAGATAATGGTAGACGTGGTAGAGCAGTAACAGGCTCTAACAAAAGACCACTTAAATCATTAGCAGATATGATTAAGGGTAAACAAGGTCGTTTCCGTCAAAACTTATTAGGTAAGCGTGTTGACTATTCTGGTCGTTCAGTAATTACAGTAGGTCCATCACTTAGACTTCATGAATGTGGTTTACCTAAGAAGATGGCACTAGAGTTATTCAAACCATTTGTATACTCTAAGCTAAGGTTAGGCGGCCATGCAACTACTATCAAACAGGCTAAGAGAATGGTTGAGCTTGAGGAAGCTGTGGTATGGGATATTCTTGAAACTGTAATTAATGAGCATCCGGTATTACTAAACCGTGCTCCTACATTACATAGACTAGGTATTCAAGCGTTTGAGCCTAGACTTATTGAAGGTAAGGCTATACAGCTACATCCATTAGTTTGTGCCGCGTTTAACGCTGACTTTGATGGTGACCAAATGGCTGTACACGTACCATTAACAGTTGAGTCGCAACTAGAAGCTAGAGTATTAATGATGTCAACAAACAACATCTTATCACCAGCATCTGGTCAACCTATTATTACTCCTACTCAGGATATTGTATTAGGTCTATACTATATTACTAGAGAAAAAGAGGGTGCTCGTGGCGAGGGTAAGTTATTCTCTAGTTATGAAGATGTAAGCAGAGCTTACAACTCAGGTACTATAGATATCCATGCTAAGATTAAACTAAGAATAGATAGACAAGTATTTGATACTAAAGGTAACACATACAATGAGAAAGGTGTAGTTAATACCACTGTTGGTAGAGCACTTTTATTAAATATACTACCTGAAGGTTTATCTTTCTCCTTATTAAACAAAGTACTAGTTAAGAAAGAAATTTCTAAAATTATTAATCAGGCATTTAGAGTCTTAGGTGGTAAAGCTACGGTAGTTTTAGCAGATAAGTTAATGTATGCAGGTTTCAAATATTCAACATTGTCAGGTGTTTCTGTAGGTGTTGATGATATGACTATTCCTGATAACAAAGAAGCTAAAATTGAAGAAGCAGAAAAAGAAATTAAGCAAATTACCGAACAGTATCAGTCTTCATTAATTACTGAAAATGAGAGATATAACAATATTATCAATATTTGGAGTAAGACTTCAGATGAGGTTGGAGCTTCGATGATGGATGCTATATCTAAAGACACTGTTACTATTAACGGTGAGAAAAAAGAAATTGAGTCATTCAACTCTGTATATATGATGGCTAAATCAGGTGCGAGAGGTTCTTACAACCAAATGAGACAGCTTGCAGGTATGCGTGGTCTGATGGCAAAACCAGATGGGACGATGATTGAAACTGCAATTACAGCAAACTTTAGAGAAGGTCTGTCAGTATTGCAGTACTTTACATCTACTCACGGTGCGCGTAAAGGTCTAGCTGATACAGCTCTTAAGACAGCTAACGCAGGTTATCTGACGCGTAGACTAGTTGATGTGGCTCAAGATTTAGTTGTTATTGAAGAAGATTGTGGTACTGATGATGGTTTGATGTTCTCAGCTATTGTTGAAGATGGTGAAGTCAAAGTTCCTCTAGTGGAGCGAGCTTTAGGAAGAACTTTAGCGGCAGATGTGGTTACTGAGAAGGGGGTTGTATTGCTTGAAGCAGGTACTTTATTAGATGAGAATCTTGTTGAGTTACTTGATGATAATGGTATTGATATGATCAAAGTCAGATCACCAATAACTTGTAAAACACGCAGAGGATTATGTGCTAAGTGTTATGGTCGTGATCTAGCGCGTGAAAGACAAGTTAATGTTGGTGAATCTGTAGGTGTAATTGCTGCTCAATCAATTGGTGAGCCAGGTACGCAGCTGACAATGAGAACATTCCACACTGGTGGTGCCGCGTCTTTAGGTATTACAGTTTCTGACATTAAAGTTAAAACTGCTGGTAAGATTAAGTTTAAGAATATTAGAACTGTAACTAACAAAGAAGGTCAAGAAATTGTTATATCTCGTGCAGGTGAGATTATCGTTTCTGATACTATGGGTAGAGTGAGAGAACAGCATAAGATCCCTATGGGTGCAGTCCTTCCTTTAGCTAGTGGTAAAGCTGTAGAAATTGGTGATGTAATTGCTATGTGGGATCCGCATGCTCAGCCATTAATTACAGATGTTGCTGGTAAAGTTATTCTTGAGGATGTGATTGATGGTATAACGTCTAAACATACCTATGATGATTTGACTGGTCAGCAAACTATTGAGATAACTTCAATATCTCAAAAAACAACATCTAAAAACTTAAAACCAGTTGTTAAGATTGTTGATGAAAAAGGTGCTGAGCTTAAGTCAATACCTCTAGCAGTTGGAGCAGTACTAAATGTTGCTGATGATTCTATACTAGAGGTTGGTGATATCGTAGCTAAGATTCCTCTAGAAGGGTCTAAGAACAAAGATATTACTGGAGGTCTTCCACGTGTTGCTGAGCTTTTCGAAGCTAGACGTCCTAAAGATGCGGCAATACTTTCTCCATGTGATGGTATGGTTAGGCTTGGTAACAGAGACACTAAAGAGAAACAGCGTATTGAGATTATAGATAAAAATGGCCATATTCTTGAAGAGATATTATTACCTAAGTCTCGTCACCTAGTAGTTTTTGATGGTGAACAGGTTTCTAGGGGTGATGTTTTAGCTGATGGTCCTACTGATCCACATGATTTGCTTAAGTACAAAGGTCTTGAAGAATTTGCTGATTATATCCTTATCGAAGCACAGTCTGTATATCGTATGCAAGGTGTTGTAATCAATGATAAGCATATTGAGACAATTGTAAGACAAATGTTAAGAAAAGCTGTAATCCTTGATGAAGGTGATAGTAAGTTTGTCAAAGATGAAAGTATTGAGTTAGTAAGAATACTTGAAGAAAATGATAAACTGCGTAAGCAAGGTAAAAAAGAAGTTGAGTATGAGCTCGTATTAATGGGTATTACACGTTCTTCTTTATCTACGGAGTCATTCTTATCAGCTGCTTCTTTCCAAGAAACAACAAGAGTGCTTACTGAGGCTTCGATAAATTCACAAATTGATAATTTAAGAGGACTTAAAGAAAATGTTCTTATCGGTAGATTAATACCAACAGGTACTGGTCTAGCAGTAAGAAAAGAATCAAATAAGATTGAAAAAATGCGAGAAGAACTAGGGGTTGAAGATAATATGGTGTTTACTGATTTATCATCTTTTAGTCCTGAAGAAGTTTCTTTTGATAGTATTCAATCTCAAAAAGAAGATAAAGATATTAATGAAGATATTGAAGAGTCATTAAGAAACGCTCTTGAGTCACTAGATTTCTAATCTTTATTTATTTTCTCAATTTTTCAATCCAAATAAGATTTTATTATTCAAATATTTTAAATTATAATAAAGAGCATATTCTAGTATTAATAATTGTGGTAAATGTTTGATATGTTAGCAAAGCTCTTCTGGCAAATATTCTTTGGGATATTGATAATAGTGATAGTTATATTATCAATATTAAATACTGATAAAGTAAGCTTTGACTATATTTTTGGTACTACTACACTGCCATTAATCGTCTTAATGTCTATAGCTTTTGTTTTAGGGTTATTGCTTGGCTCTTTTATAACTAAGTTTATTCAGATAACTAAAACAAGTGGTAGCGCTAAAAAGTAATGATAGTACTTGGTATTGAGAGCTCCTGTGATGAAACAGGTTTAGCGATATATGATTATTCAAAAAAGAAATTGATTGTAGATGAATTATACAGCCAAGTCAAGTTGCATAAGAAGTATGGTGGTGTTGTTCCTGAGCTTGCTTCGCGTGAGCATATCGCTAAGCTTAATCTTTTAGCTAAGAAAATATTCAAAGAAACTGGTCTTAGCTTTGAAGATATTAATTGTATAGCATATACCGCAATGCCTGGTTTAGTTGGGGCATTGATGGTTGGAGCTACATTTGCCAAAACACTAGGCTTAATCCATAATATTGATACAATTGCAGTTCATCATCTTGAGGGACATCTTTTATCACCATTATTGGATCACAATAGTAATATAGAATATCCTTTCATAGCTTTGTTAGTCTCTGGAGGACATACACAACTATTTGAGGTAAAAGAGTTTGGTATGTATAGTCTACTTGGTGAATCAATTGATGATGCAGCAGGTGAGGCATTTGACAAAACAGCTAAGCTTTTAGGCATGGGTTATCCTGGTGGAGTTGAGGTGGCAAATTTAGCTGATCAAGCTAATGATAAGTCTAAGTATATTCTACCAAGGCCGATGAAAAATAAACCTAATTTAGATTTTAGCTTTAGTGGATTAAAAACTGCTGTGCTAAATACATGGTATGATGAACAAGATCAGTCATTAGAGAATAAGGCAAATCTATGCTACGCATTCCAAGAAGCGGCTATAGATGTCTTAGTTTCTAAATGTGCTAAAGCATTACAAAAAACTAAAAATACAAGATTGGTTATTTCAGGCGGAGTTAGTGCAAATAAATTATTGCGTCAACAGTTAGACTTATTGGCTAGAAATAAAGGCTATCAGATATTTTTCCCTCCAATGAAATATTGTACAGATAATGGTGCAATGATTGCTTTAGCAGGAGCATATAGGTATGTAAATGGTTTTAAAGACTCTAATTTAGAGGTTAATGTCAAAGCGAGATCATCAATCTAGGATTTACACAAATTACTATCAAAAAAATCATCGATATGCTATTATTAAGCTGTAATAAGTTTCAATATCCACACAAAGTGGATCAATCTAAAAAGGGTTACAAAGGTTCCAAATGAATAATAATGAAATGATACACCAAACCATAGAAAAACAAGGTAGCATAGTCTGGAAGAGTGTTTTTGGGTTGCTACTTCTACCATTGGTAGCGCTTATAGCTATTCCTTGGTATGCTATGACTTATGGCTTTTCAACATCAGACTATGTATGTTTAGTAGTCTTCTATATGCTTACTGGTGTTGGTATTACAATGGGTTACCATAGACTGTGGTCACACAAAACATATAAGGCAAACAAAATAGTAAGTTATGCTCTTTTATTATTTGGCACAGCTGCGCTACAAAATAGTGTAATTCAATGGTCTTCAGATCACAGAAAACACCATAAAGATGTTGATGATCCTATCAAAGATCCATATGCTGCTACACGTGGTTTCTGGTTTTCACATTTTGGTTGGTTACTAAGACATAGTAGTCCTGATGTTCAAGAGATCAGAGGTGTAAATGATCTTCTAAAAGATAAGGCACTAGTATTCCAGCATAATCATTACACTGTTTTAGCGATATTATCGTGTTTTGGGTTGCCTGCATTGCTAGGTTTTATATTCGGATTCTTGAGCGGTCATACACTTACGGCTGCTTGGCACAGTGCTTTGGGTTTTTTACTATTAGGCGGTCTACTTAGAGTTATATTGGTTCATCATGCAACTTTTTGTATCAATTCTTTAGCACATACTATTGGTAAAAGACCTTATTCTACAAAAAATACTGCTAGGGATAGCTGGATAACAGCTATAGTAACAGGCGGTGAGGGTTATCATAATTATCATCATGCTTTTGCTGGCGATTATAGAAATGGTATTAGATGGTTTGATTTAGACCCATCTAAGTGGTTTATTGCTGGCTTAGCTAAGATTGGCTGGTGTTATGATCTTAAAACAACACCTAAGCATTTAATTGAAATTGCTAAAGCAAAAGTTAAATTAGAGGAAGCATTAACTAAGAAAAATAAAACTTTCCATCTAGGTATTGAAGAGAAGTATGCTAAGCTTGTTGCAAATGTTAAAAATATGTATAACGCTAAGCAAGAGTACTTGAAAGCTAAGAAAGATAATGTATTGTCTAAAGCTGATATTAAAGAAATTAAATCAAAATATAAAGATTTAAAAATTGAGTTTATCCAAGCTAAGAAAAAATATAATAAAGCTAGTACTATTGCCTAAGTACCACTATTTTATACTCTTATTGTCTTATCTATCCTATTGAAATTTGTATTGTCATAGTTGTAAAACATCTTATATTTCTTTGAGAGTGTAAACTAAAACATAATTAAGTTATTTATCTTTTCTCTCCAAAATAATTATAAAGTTGACTAGCTAGAGACATAATTATATCGATACTAGCAGTTTTATATTGGTTTGATTATAAATAGAGCTACTATTGCTAGCCACAGATAAAAAGATCATGCTGAATTGTATTTCAGCATCTCGCTATAAGTATTGATTTCATTGAAAATCTGAAACGAGTTTAGGATAACAGAATGTGCCTCTTTTATTAAATATTTTTAAGTACAGAGGTGAAGTCTTTGCTCAAAAAGCTATTTTTTGAATAATATTGTAAATTATACCAAAGCCATATCTAAAGTAAGAGTTCTGAGTTCTTAAATATTTTTTCCTAGAAATTGTTTTCTTTATACTTAGCAATTTTATGAGGATACACAATATAGATACTAAAGCTATTAACTTTATTATTTTGTTAGTATAAGTCAAACTTATATACTTAAGATTAAGCATTTTTTAATATAGATATTAGATTATCTATACTTTTAAAATTTTTAGATAAATTTTTTATTAGCACATTCAACTGTATCTTGTTGTATAAAAAGAGATAGGTTTTGAAATTTTTATTATAGAATAAGAATATTGTTATAAGAACAATAAGTAATTTTAATGGATATTGATCTATTAAAACTACAAGAAAAACTAGGGTATAAAGTTAGTAATCTAGGAATGTGTTACGGAATTGCTTATATGGCTATACAAGCTATTATAAGAGATGATTTAGAAACATATATTAGCAGAATAAAATACTTAGAAAAAACATTATTACAACATAACAATAATCAAGATGATGCGATTGATGAAATTGTAGAAAAAATAAATGTAGCATATGAAAAAAGGAAGAATAAGCAAAATCTAGATTCTGAAGAAATAAAATTATTAGATATATTAAATTGGCTTGATGGAGTTCAAATATACCACAATTACAAAAATCTATTATTTGGAGGTCAAAATTATGAGATTGCAACAAACTTTTTCTCAGCTAATACAAATCAAAAAGAAAAAAGAAAAATAGAAAAATCTTTGTTATAGCTAAAGAATTAAATATGTTAACGAAAGAGTTGATTAATGATATTTTTGATAAGATTGATAACAGTAAAGAACCTATTGCTTTTTCATTAGGCGCGCCAGGTCATATTATTTCAGTAGGCAAAAGCTCTAATTATATGCCAATATATTTAATCAATCATGATATTCATAAACTTATAACAAGTAGTAGATCATTATATAGTGAAGTACTTTGTGCATTTAATTATTCGAAAGAAGCTTTGAGCATTTTGACACACTCTTACCAAGAAGGAAATATTTCCGTTAAATATGTTACTAATAATTTAGATAAAGATGATTTATGTAAACTATTATGTATAGCTTTGCAAGATGGTCACACAGAAGCTATAAAAGTTTATATAGAAAGTATATCTAACCTTGCTGGAATTAATAAACAACAACTATTAGCTGCTAAAATACCAAATGGGACACCAGGGTTATTTATGTCTTTGCAAGATGGTCACTCAGAAGCTGTAAAAGTTTATATAGAAGGTATATTTAATCTTGCTGGAATTAATAAACAAGAACTATTAGCTGCTAAAATACCGGATGGAACACCAGGATTACATATGGCTTTGCAAAATAGTCACTCAGAAGCTGTTAAAATTTATAAAGAAACGATATCCAAATTTATGGTCTTAAATAATGGATCACCAAGATTTTTGCCTTAGATATTGTCGTCAATGCTATTTGAAAAATAGTTTTTCCAACAAAAGACTTTATTTAGATTCTACTTTGAGCTTAAAATAAATATTTCAAGATAATAGAGAGAAATACTTAATGAAAAATATTATTATATTCTAGCTGCTGACTTAAGAATATCGGCTTTATCGATTTTTTCCCAAGTAAATTCTGGTAATTCACGTCCAAAGTGACCATAGTTAGAAGTTTTGCGATAAATTGGTCTAAGGAGGTCAAGATTTTCGATAATTTTACCAACTCTGAGATCAAAAATTTCAGCTACGAGCTTTTCTATTTGGTTATCAGTAATTTTTCCAGTACCAAAAGTATTAACCATAAGTGAAACTGGTTTTGCTACGCCAATTGCATATGCCACTTGTACCTCACACTTATCAGCTAGACCAGCAGCGACAATGTTTTTGGCTATATATCTACCCATATATGCTCCTGAGCGATCAACTTTAGAAGGGTCTTTACCAGAGAAAGCACCACCACCATGATGAGCAGCACCGCCATAAGTATCAACAATAATTTTTCTTCCTGTAAGGCCACAATCACCTTGAGGACCACCAATTAAAAATACACCTGTTGGGTTAATATGATATTTAGTATTTTTAGTAATTAGTTCGTTAGGAATAACCTTTTTAACAATTTCTTCAATCACAGCATCATGTAACTCTTTTTGAGAGATTGATTCATTATGTTGTGTAGATAATACTATAGTATCAATAAATTTAGGTTTGTCATTTTCATAAGCTAATGTAACTTGAGCTTTCGCATCTGGTCTTAACCATGCAAGCTTCCCTGATTTTCTAAGTTCTGCTTGTTTTCTCATCAATAGGTGAGAGTAGTAAATAGCTGATGGCATTAGTGTTGGTGTCTCATTTGTGGCAAAGCCAAACATTAATCCTTGGTCACCAGCACCAAGATCTTCTAGAGAGCCACGATCTACGCCTTGAGCAATATCTCTAGATTGCTTGCCAATAGCATTAATTACAGAGCAAGTTCTACCATCAATACCTTTGTTAGCATTATCATAGCCTGTTTCTGTAATAACATTTCTTACTAGCTCTTCAATATCTACCCAAGCAGATGTTGTAATTTCCCCGGCAACCAAAGCCATGCCAGTTTTTACTAAAGTTTCACATGCTACACGAGCATTTTTATCTTGTTTTAAAATCTCATCTAGGATTGCGTCTGATATTTGGTCAGCTAGTTTATCTGGATGTCCTTCTGATACAGATTCAGAAGTAAATAAGTAATTTTTAGACATTTTATACTCCTTTTAGTTAGCTAAAAGGCTTCTAGAAAATTTTTTTAGGTAAAAATTTGGTAGAAACGCTTTAGCTTATTATTTAATGTCGCAAGCAAGTTGTTTGTTAAATACAGCGACTTGCGCTATTATATATTTATGTTTATATCAAGTCAACTATTGACATTTTAGTTAAGAGACTTTAAAGTATTGCTATTAAATTTTTGCATAATTTTTGCTAAGTTGATGGCTGCTAAGCTTAGCTAATGAATATTAGTAATTAAAAAATTAAATATAAAACCGGAGAATAATAAATGGTAGTAATTCGTATGGCTCGTGGTGGAGCTAAAAAGCGTCCTTTCTATAGAATCGTAGTTGCTGATAAAAGAAGTCCAAGAGATGGTAGATTTATTGAGAAATTAGGCTTCTTTAATCCTTTAGCTAAAGGTGGTGAAGAGATATTAAAGCTTGATGTTGCTAAAGCTGAAGCATGGTTAGCAAAAGGTGCGCAACCTTCTGATAGAGTAGCAAGTCTAATCAAAGAAGCTAAGAAAGTTGCTTAATTCGTATCTATAGAATCAAATTATTTTTCTTTTTATGTCACAAAATTTTGTGGAAATAGCTAAAGTCGGTGCTACATATAAGATTGATGGCGAGCTTAATTTATATCCTTTAGCAAGTTCAATAGAAACACTTTTAAGTTATGGCGATTGGTATATCCAATTGCCTGCGACTAATCTTTGGCAACAGCTCAAAGGTGAAAGTGTACTAAAGAGGGCTGATAAAGTTTATATTAAACTTGCTAACATTAACGATGCTGAGACTGCTAAAAAATATGTAAATGCACTTATTGGCGTGCCAAAGCAAGCATTGCCACAGCTAGCAGAGGATGAAGTATATTTTAAAGATTTAATTGGTTGTAGTGTCAAAAATATTAACAATGATTCATTTGGTGTTATTGTAGATATTATTGAAACCGGTGCTAATGAAGTTCTAGTTTGTAAGAAAGAATCTTCTGAGTATCTAATTCCTTATATTAAGCAGTATATTATTAGTGAAGATCTTGATTCAAAGAAAATAGTTGTTGATTGGGAATATGATTATTAGTCAATAATTATTTCTTAATAATATTTCGCTACTTACTGCGTAAGTATCATACTTTTTTCATGGCAGAAAAAGTATGCAAAACCGTCTAGCACTACGCTATCGTATTTTAAAATCAATAAAAATAGAAAACTCGCTTTGCTCAAACAGTTCTATTTTCTAGTTATTGATTTTATAAAATACTAATCGCTAATGTGCATTCGTTGCTATAAAGTGTATTTTATCTCTCAAATATTTGTATTTGCTTTCTCTAATAACTACAATTAAGATTGTTTAGCAAAAGATTAAATGTTAGAAGATGAAATTCGGAATAATATCAATATTTCCAGAAATGTTTAGAGCAATAAATGATTTTGGAGTTACAGCAAGAGCTATAAAGGACTCTAAGGTGTCTATAAAATACTTTAATCCTCGAGACTATACAACTGATAAGCATGCTAGTGTTGATGATACTAGCTTTGGTGGTGGCGCAGGGATGGTAATGAAGTATCAACCTTTGTCAGAAGCTATTGAAGATGCAAAAAATGCTTTAGGTTGTGGTACAAAAGTAGTATACTTGTCACCTCAGGGTGGTATATTTAATCATAAAAAAGCCCAAGAGCTTTTGCAAAATGATTCATTAATACTGCTGTGTGGTAGATATGAAGGGGTTGATGAGCGCCTAATACAAGATTATGTTGACGAAGAAATTTCAGTTGGCGATTTTGTGTTAAGTGGTGGTGAGCTCCCTGCTATGCTAGTTATGGATAGTCTAATTAGACTATTACCAGAAGTGTTAGGTAATAAAGAATCTGTAATAGAAGATTCTTTTTATGATGGTCTTTTAGACTATCCACATTATACAAAACCAGCTGTTTTACCTAATGGTAATGCAGTACCTGATGTTTTGTTATCTGGTAATCATAAAGAAATAGCTAAATGGAGGCGTAAACAAAAGTTGATAAGGACTTATGAGCGTCGTAAAGATTTAATAGAGTGCCTATGCCTATCTGCACAAGATAAGCAAATTTTAGATAATTATAAAATAGATAAGGTAAGCACAAAAGGAGAAGAATAATGAAAAATAAATTTGTTGAGTTAGTAGAAAAGTCACAATTAAGAACTGATCTTCCAGAATTTAATCCAGGTGATTCTATCACTGTTAATTTATGGATTAAAGAAGGCGATAAGCAAAGAATTCAGGCTTTCAAAGGTTTCGTTCTTAGAAAAAGAAATAGAGGTCTTCATTCTGCTTTCACAGTAAGAAAGATGTCTTCTGGGATGGGTGTTGAAAGAACTTTCCAAACACACTCACCATTAATAGATAGTATTATCGTAGAGAAGAGAGCAGATGTGCGTAGAGCTAAGCTTTACTATATGAGAGGTCTTACTGGTAAGGCTGCTAGAATTAAAGAAAAAGTATAATGAGATTTCTTGCAAACTAAAATTATATGTTTCTAACGGCGTTAAAAATATTCTCACAATGCTCATTTACGTTTTGTAAACTCGGCTTTTTCGGATATTTTTGCCTTGTTATATTCCATCTAATTTCAGCTTGCAATCGTCTCAAAACTCTAGGAAAATCAAAAAGTGTCTTCAGCTGTTGATGCTTTTCTTGATAATCTCTGGCTTGAGCATGGATTAAGCCAAAATACTATTTCATCTTATCGTACTGATCTTAAATTATTAGAAAATTATTTTGCAAAAACTGATTTAATTAGTTTAGATTTTGAGCAGTTATATGCGTTCATTTCATATCGTTCAAAAAATGGTTATAGTAGTCGTTCTAATGCTCGAATGATATCGACATTGCGTAAATTCTATGCTTGGCTTATCTCAACTGGTCAAACTAATAATAATCCTACAGCTAAGCTGACATTACCAAAATTAGCCAAGAAGTTACCTAAAGATATGACAGAAACTGATGTTGAGAGATTGCTTCATGCTCCTGACATGACAGAGGATGTTGGTATTCGCGATAAAGCAATGCTTGAACTGATGTATGCTACTGGTTTGCGTGTAAGTGAATTGGTAGGGCTTAATATCGATGATATCGATATCAATATTGGGGTAATTCAAGTAATGGGTAAGGGCTCGAAAGAGCGTATAGTGCCAATAGGTGAGTATGCGCTGGAGTATTTGCAAAAATATTTTGCTGAAGCTCGCATGAGTTTATCTAAAAATTTTAAAGAGAAAGCAGTTTTTATCAGTAAGCATACAAAAAGAATAACGCGACAGTCCTTTTGGCATCGTATCAAAAACTATGCGCTTATTGCTGGTATAAATACCGATATTTCGCCTCATACCCTAAGGCATGCATTTGCTACTCATTTACTCAATCATGGTGCTGATTTGAGATCGGTACAGTTATTGCTTGGTCATAGTAATGTTTCAACAACAACTATTTATACACATATATCTCAAAATCGCTTACAAGAGATTTATCAAAAACATCATCCAAGAGGGTAATATACCTTTTTTCTTAAGTATTTTATTGCTTTATAAACTAGCTATGATTAGTGAATCTAGCTAATGCAACAATACCATATTGTTGTTATAATAATATTCGGAAATTGAAAATAATGGAGTGGTAATGAATATCCTTAGTGTTGATTATTATGCAGATGATGCAGCTGAATTGTTTACTAGATCTTTAAAAGAAACTGGTTTTGCAGTACTTAGAACTCATCCTATTGATTGGAACTTAATTCAAAAAGTTTATAAAGAGTGGCAAGAGTTCTTAAAATCTGGAGCTGCTGATAAGTATATCTTTGATGTTGAGAATCAAGATGGTTATTTCCCTAAAGATGTCTCAGAAGTTGCTAAGGGTGAAACTGTAAAAGATATTAAACATTTTTATCATTTGTACTTTCCAAATGGTAGGTATCCAACAGAGGTTAGTAGTGCAGCTAGAGAAATGTTTGAAAAAATGATCAAGCTTGGTGAAACACTATTACAGTGGATTGATGATTATATGGACCCAGCAGTAGCAAATAAGTTACCGCAAAGATTGAGAGATACAGCATCTTATGAAAATACTTTACTTAGGATATTACACTATCCAGCGATACAAGGTGATGAAGAACCAGGTGCAGTTAGGGCAGCTGCACATGAAGATATTAATCTTATCACCCTATTACCAATAGCATCTTCACCTGGATTACAAGTATTATCACCATTTAATAACCAATGGTATGATGTGCCTTGTGATAGTGAGTCTATAATCGTAAATATTGGTGATATGCTTCAAGAAATGACAAACGGAGAATACATAGCGACTAAGCATAGAGTTGTTAAACCTGAAGATGAAAAAGAAAATCTTGATAGGATTTCAACACCATGTTTCATACATCCTAAATCCGATGTCTATCTGTCTGATAAATATCCAAGAGCGGAGATATTTCTTAACGAAAGACTAAAGGAATTAGGTCTAAAATAAATCTATGACGCAACAACAAGTTATTAGCTATTATGAGAGTACTGCGCATGAAAATGAGGTTAGTTTAATTCTTAAGAAAGCTAAAAAAATAATCCAAGCACAACAATCACTACAAGATTATGCAATAGTTCTTGATATAGATGAAACAGCACTAAACCATTATTATTCGCTAAAACTAGCTGGTTTTCCACAAGATGAGAATCATACTATTTGGAATGAATTACTCTCAAAATCTCATGCTTATCCAATTAAGGCGACATTAGATTTCTATCTTTACTGTCTTGCTAGTGGGCTTAAAGTATTCTTTATAAGCGCGCGTTTTTCTCAATATTTGGAGTCTACAAAACAGGCTTTACGAAACGCTGGATATGTCGATTTTGAGGATGTGTTTGTATTTCCAGAGAATATTGAGCAATATAATTCAAAGGATTTTAAGAATTTTAAAGCTGAAAGAAGAGCCTATATAGAGTCATTAGGATATAAAATACTTATTTCTATAGGTGATCAATCATCTGATTTATTAGGTGGCTATACACTAAATATTCTACAATTACCAAACTATTTATATGGTGAGAATTCAAGATTTTAGTATACTGATTTTGATTTAAAGATTAGAAAATTACCTAAAAATATTAAAATAGCACAAATTATGGTAATTGTTATATTAATATTTTGATCAAATAGTAACAATGCAAATAATGGTCCCCAGATAATATATGTAATATTTAGAGACATCGCTAGTGTGACATTAGAATGTTTGAAAGCTTTCATATATGATAAATCAGCGATGTAGCCAATAATACCTATAGCCAAAGTTAGAAGTAAAATGAAGATATTAACACTATGAATTATTGCCCAAGTAAAAGGTAGAAAAATTATTATTGTTGAGATCTTACGTAAAAATAGTAAAGTATTTATTGCTATATTAGCATTAAGCAGCATTTTATATATAACTCCTTCAAGACCCCAAAATATAGCAGCTAAAATTGCAAAACTAAGACCGACAAAGCTATTACTCTTATCATAGAGCTGATTCGTGGCTGTAAGAGTTATACCAATTATAACTATTGTAAAACCAACTATTTTGAACGTTGTTAGAGATTCTTTAAGAAAAATTCTTGCTCCAATCATTCCTACAGCTGGATAGCAAGATGATATAATAATTGCAGTTCCCGTCGCGATATCTCGTGTTGAGAGCATATACATCGTCATAGCAAAACCACCTAATAAAGGGATACAACAAATACTTATAATTTGCCAAAGCTTTAAGTCTTTGATTCTTTTTACAGATGAAGTTGATATAGCTGCTATTGTTGCTGCAACACCTAAATCATGGACTGATGTAAGCCACATTGATACTAAGAATGTCATAGTCAATAAGGTATGTACTTGACCTGCTAATGTATAGTCAAGTCCCCAAAAGATTCCAGATAGAGAACCAAAAATAAAAGCACGCTTTTTAAAATTCATTATTTGGTTATAGATAATTAATAAAGTATGGTTTATTAACCTTAGTAAATAAAAATTATTATTTCAAGTTTTAATTAAGATTTGTTAAGTTCATACTATAAGTTATGTTTGAATAACCTATTCACTGAGTTTTACAAAAATAATATTATCTTTTTTTGTTATAGAACCTTTTTCTGGAAAGATAGACAGCGAAGGGCTTATTTGTCTTCCGAGTTCAATTTGTTGTTTAGTTGGTAATTTATAGAATAAGCCAAGCCATTGCATAAAATAATATACGCGATGATTTATGCTGCTTGTCTGCCACATCTTATCTGGAAAAATATTACTTAGAAAATCTTCATCACTGTTAAAGTAAAAAGGCTCAGAATAAATATGTTTTATATAAAAACTATCATCAGCTTTTGGGCTAGCGATAAAAACAACTGGAGTGTGATAGAGGTTATTACCAAATTTATCATGCAGAATAGAGTATATATATTCTAGATTATACTCATTATATTTTTGCACCATATTTTGGCTATATGTTAGTTGACAGATTTGTTTGAAATTTACAAATAAACATAAACAAACTATAGCGATAAGTAGCTTCTTTTTAGAAGTCGCTCTAAAGATTAATAACATGACTATAGCAATACTCAGAGGTATTGGAAATAGTATCCTTAGAGGTATTGGCGCACCCAAAAAGATCGCGAAAGCGAATGGTAATGCTAAACATCCTAATAACGCTAGTATTATAATCAAAGAAAATTTTCTAATAAAACATATAAGTAATAGCCATGCTAATACATATGTAAAACTAAGAGGAGATATTAATATATTAGCAAAGTAGACTAATAAGTGTTTTATGACTTCCAAAAAGCTATTACTATGCCAGCCTTCGTAAACATTAGCTAAATAATGAGACTCTCCGATAAAAATATAGATTAGCTTAGATATCAAGAGATAGCCAATAAGTGCAGCAAAAGAGACAAATGAAATTTTTGTTAAAATATATATTATATCTTTTAAGCAAAATCTTATATTTTTGAGTTGTTCTAGGATTAGTAAGAAAATAACTCCTTCAGCAAAAAGTATTATAAATGACTGATATATTCCAATTGATAAAAATAAATAGACTATGCACGCTATATAACTCTTAAATTTCTCACAGTCATGATTAAGTATGAGTGAGAAATGATATATAGCTAAGCTAGCTAATACAAATCCTATACCGATACCAATTGCTTGATTAACAAAATTAAACTGAAATATGTAAATAGGCGAAATAAGATAAAAACTACAAAAAACTAAAGTTTCGATTATTGAGAAATTTTTCTTAGTGAGAATAACAATCCAAATAATTGCAGATACAAATAGTAAAGACATACTTATCAGTAAAGTAAAATATGGAATAGCGACTTGTCCTAAAGCATAAGTTATGATTGCTAAGATAGGTCTATCTAAAAGAAAGTACTGGGTGTGTAATGGATATAAATACTCACTATTACCTAAACCATAGGTTGCAAGCTCTGTATCCATACCAATACTCCAAGATAAAATGAAGTAAGTATAAATAACAATAAATAGAGAAAATAACACAATTATGCTATAAATAAGCTTATTTGGTAAGTTTCGTAAATCTGTTATTAATTTTTTCATTACTACTAATTTTGCTAACTAATTGTTTAAGCTCATAATAGCCGATATGCAATATAAAATACAACTTTTGGCTATTTTTTATTATCTTTTATAAATGCAATATAAAACTAAGAAGAATTAGTTTAGAATAAATAACTAGGTAGAAGAAAGTTTTCTTTGAATAATGATAGATAAAAGTGGGTATCGGGCAAATGTAGCGATAGTTTTACTTAATAAGCAAAATAGAGTATTTTGGGGTCAGAGAAGAAATAGAACATCTTGGCAGTTTCCTCAAGGTGGTGTAGCTGTTGGAGAAACACCATTACAGGCGATGTATCGTGAGCTATATGAAGAGATCGGACTACGTCCACAAGATGTTGAAGTAATTGCCTCAACACGAGATTGGTATAAATATAATATTCCAGAGTCATTAGTTAGAAGTAGAGAACCTGTATGTATTGGTCAAAAACAAAAGTGGTTTCTATTAAGGTTAAAAAGTTCAGAAAGTATTATTGATCTAGATGCGAATGATTCTCCTGAATTTGATAATTGGCGTTGGGTAAGTTATTGGTATCCAATAAATCATGTAGTATATTTCAAACAGGAAGTTTATCGCAAGGCTTTGACTTATTTTAAGGAGTTTATAGATTAATAAGCTGATTTGCTCTCTACAAAAGCTTTACACCATAAATATGTAAATATTCCTATATATGCGGCAATGATGACATCGGAAATAAAGTGGTCTAAAATAATAATCCTACTCACCGCAACTAAACAACTAATTATTATAGCTATTAAAGTTATGTACTTTTTCTCAAAAAAGTTAGCTATTGCTAGTAATCCAGCAAAAGTTAATGCAGTATGGCCAGATGGCATAGAGTTATAAGCCTTCTTGAACGAAAAAAAGTGAAAACCATAGTGATTATCAAATAGTAACATTTCAGGTCTGTATCTAGCAAGTAGAACCTTAAGGATTGTTGTAATTATAATAGTCATTATTAAAGATAATGACATTATATATAACTTTTGTGAGGGCTTTTTTACTAGGTGTTTGTAGATACAAATTACTGTGACTATAGCTGTAATAACAGTCCAAACTTTAGGAGAAAAAATCTTAGAAGTCAAAGCTGCTACCGTACTAATTCCAGTACCAAATAATTCACTGGTATGTACTAGTGTTGCAAATTTTATATCAAGAAAATTATAGCTTAGTATAGCAATTATTAGTGTTAAAAATCCGTATATAGCAGTTGTTTTTGCAAGTTTATGGTCAAAGCAATTCATATTTAAATTTGTTTTAAAACAGCAGATTAATTGGTAAAGTATAATATTATCATAACCAAATTTCAAAAACTAAAATGTTTAATCAAGGCTGGTATGAAAAAGCTAAATGTATTAAGAGTCCAAACTTTAATCAACGAGCTGATAAAAATGATATTAGTCTAGTTGTAATACATTGTATAAGTTTGCCTGAAGGAGAATATGCTAATTGTAATGTTGAGAAATTTTTTACTAATCAATTAGATTATAGTTTACATCCAAGTTTTGCAAGCCTTAAAGGTGTAGAAGTTTCAGCTCATTTCTATATAAAACGTGATGGTGAAATTGTGCAGTTTGTTTCGGTTGATGATAGAGCATGGCATGCAGGTATAAGCGAATTTCAAGGTAGGCAAGGATGTAATGATTTTTCTGTGGGAATTGAGTTACAGGGTACTGATAAAACAGCTTATACTGAACAACAATATCTTAGTTTGAATAGCTTACTAAAAGATCTTAGGAAGGCATATCCAACATTATTAAATATTACTGGTCACGAAGATATTGCACCACAGAGAAAAACTGATCCTGGTAAATGTTTTGAATGGAATAAGGTTGTCTGGTAGAAATTCTAATTAAATGATAAAAAAAGTAAATAAAAGAGTCTATTATTCAACTTCAGCTCTATCACCATAGTTTTCAAGCCAATCACGGCGATCTTTGGCTCTCTTTTTAGCTAAAAGCATATCTAACATTTCAGCGTCATCATATACATCAGAAATAGTAAGTTGTAAAAGTCTTCTTGATGATACATCCATAGCTGATTCACGTAGTTGTGCGGGATTCATCTCACCCAGACCTTTAAAGCGCATGATATTTATCTTGCCTGGTAACTTAGAATTTTTAGCTAAGATAGTATCTTTTTCATTTTCATCAAGAGCATAAAAAGTGCTCTTACCAATATCAATTCTAAATAGCGGAGGTTGAGCTATATAAATATGACCATACTCAATCAGTTTTCTAAAGTGCTTTAGAAACATTGCACACAGTAGTGTCGCGATATGTAATCCATCAGAGTCGGCATCGGCGAGGATACATATTTTATTGTATCTTAGACCGGAAATGTCATCACTATCAGGATCAACACCAATTGCGGTAGCAATATTATGAATTTCTTGAGAGTTCATGATAGTATCAGCATCTAATTCCCAACTGTTAAGAATCTTACCTTTAAGGGGTAATACAGCTTGAAAATTTTTATCACGCGCTTGTTTAGCAGAACCTCCGGCAGAGTCGCCCTCAACTATGAAAAGCTCAGTAGAATTAACATCAGAGCTAATACAGTCTGTAAGCTTACCAGGTAAACGAATAGCAGTATTCATTATACGTTTACGCGTAGTTTTTTTATCTGCATTAATTCTTTTTTGTGCAACCTTGCTAATATTTTCAACTATTTGACGCGCTTCATCAGGGTTCTGGTTTAGCCATATAGTCAGTAAATCTCTAACAGCAGTAGCGACAAAACTAGTAACATCCTTATTGGAAAGTTTTTCTTTAGTTTGACCAGCAAATTGTGGGTTTGTAATTTTTACTGATATTACATAGTTTAGTTGAGCAAAAGAGTCATTTGCAGTAATTTTGATATTTTTTACACTAAGTGAGTTTTTCTCAATATACGCTTTAATCGCATCATAAACACCATTTTTAAGTCCAGTAACATGTGTACCATCTTGAGGTGTCGGAATTAGGTTTACATAACTATTTTTTATACTTTCAGTAGGATCTTCACACCAGCAAAATACTGCATCTAAGAAGGAGTCGCCATTTGAAAAATTATCAATCATAAATGGTTCAGCTGGGAGTGTTTCAGCTTCTAGTTTATGGTCAAGATAGCCTTTAAGTCCTGTTTCAAAATGCCATGTGAGCTTCTCTTTTTTTATCTCATTTGAATATTTTATTGTAAGAGCTTTACAAAGTATTGCTTTTGCTTCAAGTAGATTCTTAAGGGCTTTAAAATTGACTTTGATATCATCAAAATATTTTTTGTTTGGCCAAAATCTAATTTTTGTACCAGTATTTTTCTTGCCTACATTATCGATAATTTCTAAATCACTAGTTTTAAAACCATCTTCAAAAACTATATGATAAACATTTCCATCTCTTTTAATCTCTGCCTCAAGTCTAGTTGATAAAGCATTAACAACCGATACTCCAACCCCATGAAGACCACCAGAATGAGTATAGCTTTTGTTACTAAATTTGCCGCCAGAATGAAGTTTAGTCATGATAAGTTCAATACCAGACATTTTATGTTCAGGATGAATATCTACAGGCATACCACGACCATCATCAGCTACTTCGATGCTGTTATCTTCATATAAAGTGATGTTTATTTTACTAGCGAACCCAGCAAGAACTTCATCAACGCTATTATCAATAATTTCTTGGATTAGATGATTTGGATTTTCTGTATTAGTATACATTCCGGGTCTTTTCTTGACAGGGTCTAAACCAGTAAGAACCTCAATCGATTTGGCATTATAATTTTGCATTGACAATTTAAGATAGATAAAATTATATTAGTTAATCTAGATTTTACCATATAATTATTTTAATCCTAAGTTTAGCCGAGCATTAAAGCTTTATTTCTTGAGGAAGTAGCAACTATAAGGTAAAAATATTGTTAGACCAATAAGTGGTAAGATTACAAATGCAAAAGATAATGTGAACTCACTGCCCAGGCTGATCTGACTCATAATCGCTGTTGTTATTGAGGCTATGCCCATTTGCATAAAGCCCATCACAGATGAAGCAGCTCCTGCTGTGGTAGTGAAGTTTTCTAGTGCAATAGGTGTTAATAAAGGCACACTAAATGAGATACCTATAAATGTTAGTGATAATATTGCAGTTAAGGCTATTGATAATTCTAAGCCTGTAAGTTTTTTGAATGCGTAAATACATAGTATTCCTGAAATTAGAGTACAAAACATCCCGAAATTTACAAGATGTTTATATGCTATTAGATGGCTTAGTTTTGAGCAAACAATAGACCCTAGTACCACAGCTGTAACCATTATTGTTAATAAGTATAAAAAGTTAGATTTTTCAAGTCTGAGAATATTCACAAATATATCTGGAGCTGTGACTAAACATGCGTATATCACACTGATATTTATTCCTAAAACAAAAGTGGCAAAGAAAAACTGATGGTCTTTAAAGAGTAAAAAATAGTTCTTAAAGAAAGACTTAAAAGTTAAAGCTTCAAAGTTTTTTTCTCTAATTGTTTCTGGAAAAAAAACTACAACTTTTATGAATAATAGACTAGCTGCAACTAGCAATATCCAAAAAATCGCTGTAGGACTAAGGAATACTCCAAGTACTGCTCCAAATGCTGGAGCTAGAGCAAAGGCTATATTCATAATGGCAAATACTGCGCCTTGCTCATTAACTTTGAAAGCATCTTTAACAGCAACTGTAGCAATAACTCCACCAGCAGCTGCACCAAAGCCTTGTATCATTCTAGCATATATCAAAGTATTGATATGATTACTGAATATACATATTATAGAGCTAATTATAAAAAAACATGTTCCTACCAACATTACAGGTTTGCGACCAAATTTATCAGAGAATGGTCCATATAATAGCTGACTAATCGAGTAACCAAGTAAGTATGAAGTTATAGTAAGCTGTACATGGGGATAGTCAGTACCTAAAATTGTTTTTAGTTCAGGCAATGCTGGAGCATAAATGGTGTCACCAAATGGCCCCAAAGAAACCATGAGGATTAAGATAAATATTGATGGTCTGATACCTTTATACATTAGCTTGGTTTACCTTTACTAAAATCACCGATTATTATAGTAGCATTGATGCCTTTAGGTTTAGTTTCTGTTGTTTGCATAGTTTTATCTACTACAGTATTTACTTTGGTAGGCTTGACTTGCTCAAGTGGGTAAATTCGTGCAACACTCTTGCCTTTATCAACCTGGTAATCACTCAATATACTATCATAGATAACTTTGTCGCTATAAGCATCAACTAAGTATATAGTTCCGTTATCAGCTTCGATAACAATTCCTTTCTCAGTTGGGACTAATTGTCCGGAAATACCATAATCAAAAATATCACTCTCAGGAGTTAACTTATATCTGCCAAGGTATTCGCCATTTAGTGAATTAAAAAAGTGTAGGTAACCTTGATAGTCAGCAACAACTATTAAACCCTTATAGTAGATAGGAGCTGTTATTTTACGCCACTTTAGAGTATCTTGAGTCCAAACTGTATCACCAGTTTGTATATCATAAGCTTTTAGCTCGCTATCATCTTGAGTGGTGAAAATAACCCCATTATTAATTGCCATATTGTTAATAATAGAGGCTTTCTTAGCCCAAAGCATTTTACCATTATCTTTGTCTAAAGCAACTATAGCTCCTTGATAAGCAGCAAAAATAAGATAGTGATCATATAAC
Source organism: Francisella hispaniensis FSC454 (assembly GCF_001885235.1). NCBI lineage: Bacteria > Pseudomonadati > Pseudomonadota > Gammaproteobacteria > Thiotrichales > Francisellaceae > Francisella > Francisella hispaniensis. Next base: position 1,636,323 of record NZ_CP018093.1, on the reverse strand, counting down.
ATAGGATTAGCGGTGATATCTACCATTTTATCAGCGGGTGATGATCCGTGGGCAATTGCTATTGGTATATTAATAGTTCTATCACCACCTTTTACAGTAAAGCCTAAAACTGCACCAAAGGCATTACCAATCATTACAGTATTATTAAGGACTACAGGTGATGAGTTACTAGGTAATGTAATTTCAGGGATATTATTTGCAACACTCCATTCTTTAGAGCCATTTCTTGCGTCAAATGCTGAAACTGAACCATCATGAGTTTGTAGATAAATCGAATTATCATAAATTGTTGGCTGAGAAAAAATACTACTTGGAGCATCTGTTCGCCATAATGTTTGACCATCTTTATCATCTATAGCGGTCAATACTCCTTTTATAGAGCTAAAAATAACTGCATTTGCTATAGTATTTGGTTGTGCTGATAGATTTGTACCAGTATCATTTTTCCAGATTATTTTACCATTAGTAATTGCTAGAGCATAAGCCATACCATTTTGGTTGGGAACAAATACAGTATCATTTGCATAAGCTGGCGCAACATTGTAATTCGCTAAGCCACCATTACCATTTCCTGTTTTTCTTTTCCATATGACTTTTACATAAGTTTCTCTAGGAGGTTTTTCAGCTAATGGCGTAGGAGGTGGAACATTACTCTTAGAGCAACTAGCTACTAACATGGATAATACCAAAGCAGCCGGAATAAATAATAGTTTTTTCATGACTAGTTAGTATTGTTTATAAGTTGACTAATAATCTGTTTGAATTCGGCAGAGCTATTAGGATCTTGTAAAGCTTTTTGCCAAGTTTCAATGGCTTTTGTTTTATCTTTTTTCTCGCTATATGCTTGTCCTAATAACATCAAAGGATAGGCATTATCTTTAAAAGGTTTGATATTCTCAAGTGTTTTGATAGCTTGATCTGGCTGCTTTGCTGCGATGTATAGTCGTGCAAGTCTTACTTTACTAATATCACTAAGGCTATCTTTAGGATTATTTTCTATACTTTGTTGTAACACTAGGATAGCTTTTGGCAGATTAGTAAGATTCATATTGAAGTTTTTTGTATCTGGCTGTGTTGTTGTAGTATATAGATCGGCTAATTGCCAACTAGCGAATATACCAAAGCTGGTATTTGGGTAGTCATTAACTACTTGCTCAAATTTAGCAATTTTTGTATCTAGAGGTGATTTAGGGTTTTCACTAGCTATTAGCGCTTTTTGATACATTGTTGATGCATCAAGCATTTTTTTATCATTGTTAGAGTTGTAAAATTGCAAAATTATCGCGCAAATTATTGCAACTATGATTATTCCAGCTATTGTGTATAAAGCTTGTGTTTGTTTCTTGGATAAGTTTTTCATATTCGTGACGTCTACAATTTTATTGAGTTTCTAGTAAACATATAACATCTTAACATAAAAGTTATTAACGTTGTAAGTTTATTAATCATATTAGAATGTAATGTCTTAGTCTTTTGTGTTAAAATATGTTTTTGTTTTTCTAGGTTAATTTATTTTATTACATTTAATAATTATTTGAATATGGCATTAATATCTTTAGCAATTGATTATAAAAAGTCTCCAATAGAAGTTCGTAGTGAGTTTGCCCTCTCTGGTTTAGATGTATCTATGCTTTATAGATCGATACTTGCTATAGATAATGTTGTACATGCTGTAATCTTATCAACTTGTAACCGTACGGAAGTATATCTTGAGATATCTGATCTAAGAGTCGTCGATGATATTTTGGTATGGTGGCAAGGCTATGTTAGAAACCCTAATTATAAAATAAAAGATTATTTTAAGCTAAGACAAGGTACAGAAGTAATTATGCACCTTATGAAATTAGCTTGTGGTTTAGAATCAATGGTTTTAGGCGAGCCACAGATATTAGGACAAGTTAAAGATTCTTATACTCTTAGTAAAAAAAATCATGCTATTGGTAAAGAGCTGGATAGGGTTTTTCAGAAGGTTTTTGCAACTGCTAAGAGAGTGCGTAGTGAAACTAGAATTGGTCATTGCCCAGTTTCAGTTGCATTCTCAGCAATCACTTTGGCTAAAAGGCAATTGGATAATATTTCTAGCAAAAACGTCCTTATCATTGGCGCTGGTCAAACAGGTGAACTTTTGTTTCGTCATGTTACAGCGCTTGCTCCTAAGCAGATAATGCTAGCAAACCGAACTATCGAGAAAGCACAAAAAATTACTTCTGCTTTTAGAAATGCTAGTGCTCATTACTTAACAGAGCTACCGCAATTGATCAAAAAAGCTGATATTATAATTGCTGCGGTGAATGTTTCAGAATACATTGTTACACCCAAAGATGTTGGTGTTAAACCTAGGGTTTTTATTGATATATCAATACCACAAGCTTTAGATCCTAAATTAGGTGAGTTAGAGCAAAATGTGTACTATTGTGTTGATGATATTAATGCTGTTATTGAAGATAACAAAGATAAAAGAAAGTATGAAAGCTCAAAAGCACAGAAAATTATTGTAAAATCTCTAGAGGAATATCTTGAAAAAGAAAAGGCGATTATCTCAAATAGCGCGATTAAAGAGCTATTCCAAAAAGCTGATGGTTTAGTTGATTTATCATTAGAGAAAAGCTTAGCTAAAATAAGAAATGGTAAAGATGCTGAAGAGATAATTAAAAGATTTGCTTATGAAATTAAAAAGAAAGTTCTACACTATCCTGTTGTAGGAATGAAAGAGGCTTCTAAGCAGGGTAGAAGTGATTGTCTTATATGTATGAAACGTATGTTTGGTTTAAATGTGGAAAAATAAATGAAAGATTCTATTAAAGCAAAATTGCAAAGTTTGATAGAAAGGCATGAGGAAGTTAGTGCCTTATTAAGTGATGCAGGAATTATTTCTGATCAAAATAAATTTAGAGACTTATCAAAAGAGTACTCTCATCTTGAGCCGATTGTAAAGGCTTTTAAGGAGTATTCTCAGGCTTTAGAAGACAAGCAAGTTGCTTATGAAATGCTCAATGAAAAAGATGCTGAGCTTGTTGAGATGGCAAAAGAAGAACTAAAGTTGGCAAATGAAACTATAGAAAAACTTGAGAGTGAATTACAAATACTTCTTTTACCTCGTGATCCAAATGATGACGCTAACGTTTTCCTAGAGATTCGCGCTGGGACTGGAGGTGATGAAGCATCGATATTCTCTGGTGATTTGTTTAAGATGTATTCAAAATATGCAGAGCAAAGAGGCTGGAAGATTGAAGTAATATCGGCAAGTGAGGGCGAGCACGGTGGTTACAAGGAAATTATCTCAAGAATATATGGAGATGGTGTTTATTCACAACTAAAGTTTGAATCTGGTGCTCATAGAGTACAAAGGGTTCCTGCTACAGAGTCACAGGGTAGAATCCATACTTCAGCGTGTACTGTTGCAGTTATGCCTGAGGCTGATGAGGTTGAGGGAATTGATATCAATCCTGCAGATATCAAGGTGGATACATTTAGAGCATCTGGCGCAGGTGGGCAGCATGTTAACAAAACTGACTCAGCAATTAGGATTACTCATATCCCAACAGGAGTTGTTGTTGAGTGTCAAGATCAAAGATCACAGCATAAAAATCGTGCGGCTGCAATGTCGATGCTTAAATCAAAACTGCTACAAGCAGAAATTGATAAACAACAAAAAGAGCAGTCTGATACGCGTAAGAGTCTAGTAGGTAGTGGTGATAGATCTGAGAGAATTAGAACTTATAATTACCCACAAGGTAGAGTTACTGACCATCGTATAAATTTAACTCTTTATAAGCTTGATGAGGTTATGGAAGGTAGCCTAGATAGTATTATCCAACCACTAGTTCTAGAGCATCAGGCCGATCTTTTAGCAACCATGTCTGATGAGTAATATTACAATTTCTCAATTATTAGCTTTAAGCTTAGCTAAATTTAATCAATGCGATATATCAACTAAACATGATCTGCAAATGATTGTTTGTGATGTTTTGGATGTTGATAAAACTTATCTTTATATAAATTCAGATAGGCGCTTAGACAAAAATACACTTAAAGAAATAGATGAGAAAATCTTACGACTTTTAGCTGGTGAACCATTGGCTTATATTCTTGGTTATAAGTATTTTTGGAATCAAAAACTTTATGTAACTAAAGATACCCTCATACCACGGGGAGATACTGAAGTATTAGTATCTACAGTTTTAGCTGACATTGTTGATAAAAATGCTAAACTTAAAATACTTGATCTTGGTACAGGTACAGGAGCGATAGCTTTAGCTTTAGCAGCTGAATTAGTAAATAGTCAAGTTGTTGCGGTTGATTTGTATCAGCAGAGTCTTGATGTTGCTAAAAAAAATGCTCAAGCAAATAATATCACTAACGTTAAATTTATCCAAAGTAGTTGGTATACAAGCCTTGATACTAGTAAATTTGATATTATAGTTTCTAATCCACCATACATAGATTTAGCTGATACAAATATCGAACAGAGTGTCAAGGAATATGAACCTGCTCGAGCTTTATTTGCTGCAGATAATGGTTTAGCGGATATTAAGGAAATTATAACTCAAGCAAAAAATTTTCTAAATCCAGGAGGCTTAGTTTATATAGAGCATGGTTTTACTCAGGCAGATGCTGTTAGCGCTTTATTTTCCCAGTATAGTTTTACTGATATTAAAACGGTTAAAGATTTAAGTAATAACAATAGGTGTACTAAGGCACAACTTCGCTATTTATGATAAGGATGACCTTCTAGTATTGTATAAGCTCTATATAGCTGTTCAGCAATAATAATACGTACTAAAGGGTGAGGGAATGTCATTTTTGAGATGGATATTTTTTCTTTAGCTATATTTTTTATACTTTGATCTATACCATCAGGCCCACCAATTAAAATCACAACGTTTGGATTATTAAATTTCCAATCTTGCATTTTATCGGCTAACTCTTCTGTAGAGATGATTTTAGAATTAACATCAAGTATAACTAAGTAATCAGAATCATTAAGCTTACCAAGAATTGTTTTAGCTTCTTGCTCCATCCAAAGCTTAGTATTGCCGGTTTTGGTGCGTTTAGCTATTGGCAGTTCGATTAACTCAAGAGGTATTGATTTACTTAAACGTTTCTTATATTCATCATAGCCATCACTAACCCATTTAGGTGGTTTTTCTCCAAGTGTGATTATTTTTATTTTCATAGATTACCTTGTAAAGCACAAAAGATTTTCATCGGAGAAGTCTGGATTAAATTGATAGCCTGCCACATTGAATTTTTTTATATCACTGACATTTTCAATTCTATTTTCAAGAATATATCTTGTCATTAAACCACGAGCTTTTTTAGCATGAATTCCGATAGTCTTATATGCACCTGCTTTATTTTCTTTGAAATCAATATCTAGCCATTTAGCTGCTAAAGACTTTTTGTCTATAGCCTGAGAGTACTCATTAGAGGCAAGGTTTATTAAAGTTTTATTTTGCTGTTGGCTAAAATACTCATTTAATTGAGTTGTAATTTTATCTTGCCAATATTTATGTAGAATTTTACCATCAATTTTAATGTTTGTGCCCATTTCAAGTCTATAAGCTTGTATTAAATCAAGAGGGCGGATCAATCCATATAGCCCAGACAACATTAAAAGATGATTTTGAGCGTATTCTATAGTTTTGTTATCTAAACTATCTGCTTCTAATCCTTTGTATACATCGCCACTGAAAGTAAATATTGCAGCTTTGGCATTTGAATTATCACATTTATTAGGATTAAAATTATTGTGTTTAGCAAATACTTCTTCAGCTAACTTAGGACTAATTTTCATTAGTTTTTCAATTTCTTCAACTTCATAGTGTTTAAGAGTGTTTATAAGTTTTATTATTTGTTCTTTAAATATTGGTTGAGTCAATTGATAGTTTGTTTTTATAGGCTCAAAATTTTGGCTTTTAGCTGGTGATATTACTATAATCATTTCTTTTAATTGTATATTTTTATTAGCATAATAATACCAATTTATCATAGATAATGGAATTTGCATCGTTAGCTTGTAATTTTAGGATATTTTTAGTAGTATATACATCGCTGACTTGGTTTCCACGCAATGATAGATTGTGAACCCCGCCAGGTCCGGAAGGAAGCAACGGTAACTTTTGATTCATGTGCCGTGTCAAGGCTAAGTCAGCACTTCAGAAATTTTATCCTTAAGTTTTGCTATTTTTGACAGGTTCATACGAATCTTAGTTGATGATTTATTTTTGCAGATAGCATTACTGTTATATTCCGTTTATAAGTAAAAATTATTGAAAAGTTAAGAATTATATATTTAAAATTAGTAATATAGTTATGCATAATACTGTCATGACTTGATAAATAATAAAGGTAATTAAAATGAGAAAGATAATTTTATCACTTCACATAATTATAGTCTCAGTAACTCTAGCTTCAGCAACAGGATTACATGAATTAGGTAATTTTTCTAGTGATAATTTTCCAAGAGCAGAATTGAATTTAGCATATTAGAATACTATTATTGGCACACCCAGAGGGACTCGAACCCCCGCATCCGCCTCCGGAGGGCGACGCTCTATCCAGTTAAGCTATGGGTGCTTGTATCAAGCTATTTATCTATGTATAAAATCAAAGTATATCTTATCGAAGATATAATTATACACAAAAGCATATACAAGGTAAAAAATAACAAAGCCAATATCAACTAAAAGAGCTGATAAGAAGCTCATATTTAGTATATAAGCTACCAAGGGAATTGTAACTATAAGTAGTCCAAGTTCAAAAAGCAAAGCATGTAAACCACGAATAATAATTGTTCGCTTTGAACGATGCATACCAAATTTTATTTCGATGATATCAAAAATATAGTTATAAATAAAATTCCATAACATTGCTATCAGTGAAATAATAATAGCTAAACTAGCGATATGAAATACATCTTGATGTAAAATAAACATCGCAAAAGGTGTAAATATTACAATGCCAAAAAATTCAAATCCTATTGTATGGATTAGTCGAGCAAAAAAGCTCATATTTTTTGTACTCAATTTTATACCTACCTATTCATAAACTTTGAAAAACTAATCTAATTATTATATATGTTATTAAGCTGGTTTTTTAACTAAAATAAGGAGTTTATCAATAGTACTGGTCAGATATAAAGTAATCTAATTATGTTTAATAATAAAATCAAAAATTTATTTGAAAAAAATAAAAAAAATTCTTGAAAATTTTTTTTTTGGCACAATATCTAGAGTTGCAAGAGCTTAGAACTTTGAGATTGTTCTAAGATGAACACAAATTCAAAACACTTAAACAAAAACTTAATTTAACAAAGGAGTAAGATTGTTATGAACATTCGTCCATTACAAGATAGAGTATTAGTTCGTCGTGCAGAAGAAGAAACAAAATCTGCTGGTGGAATTATCTTAACTGGTAGTGCTCAAGAGAAACCTAGCCAGGGTGAAGTTGTTGCTGTTGGTAATGGTAAGAAATTAGATAATGGCTCTACACTACCTATGGATGTGAAAGTTGGTGATAAAGTGCTATTTGGTAAATACTCTGGTAGTGAAGTAAAAGCTGGTGATGAAACTCTTCTGATGATGAGAGAAGAAGATATCATGGGTATTATTGCATAATCAAAAAATCTTACAAATTTTAAAGGAGAAATATAAAATGGCTGCAAAACAAGTTTTATTTTCAGATGAAGCTCGTGCAAAAATGCTAGATGGTGTTAACACACTAGCAAATGCTGTAAAAGTTACTTTAGGTCCAAAAGGTCGTAATGTTGTTTTGGATAAATCATTTGGCGCACCAACTATCACTAAAGATGGTGTATCTGTTGCTAAAGAAATTGAACTAGAAGATAAGTTTGAGAATATGGGTGCTCAGATAGTTAAGGAAGTAGCTTCAAAGACAGCTGATGTTGCTGGTGATGGTACTACTACAGCTACTGTACTTGCTCAGGCATTATTAACAGAAGGTCTAAAAGCTGTTGCTGCAGGTATGAATCCTATGGATCTAAAAAGAGGTATCGACAAAGCAACTGCTAAGTTAGTTGAAGAATTAAAAGCACTTTCTAAACCATGTTCAGATCCAAAATCAATCGAGCAGGTTGGTACTATCTCTGCTAACTCTGATGCTACTGTTGGTAAGCTTATCGCTGATGCAATGGCAAAGGTTGGTAAAGAAGGTGTGATTACAGTAGAAGAAGGTAAAGGGTTTGAGGATGAGCTTGATGTTGTTGAAGGTATGCAGTTTGATAGAGGTTATCTATCTCCGTATTTTGCAACAAATCAAGAGAATATGACTACTGATTTAGAGAATCCATATATTTTAATAGTTGATAAGAAGATCTCTAATATCCGTGATCTACTACCAGTATTAGAAGGTGTTTCTAAATCTGGTAGAGCGTTACTAATAATCGCTGAAGATGTAGAAAGCGAAGCTTTAGCTACTCTAGTTGTAAATAATATGCGTGGTGTAGTTAAAGTATGTGCTGTTAAAGCTCCTGGCTTTGGTGATAGAAGAAAAGCTATGCTAGAAGATATCGCTATCCTAACTGGCGCTACACTTGTATCTGAAGATCTAAGCATGAAGTTAGAAGAAACTAATATGGAGCACTTAGGTACAGCTAGTAGAGTACAAGTAACAAAAGATAATACGACAATCATTGATGGTGCTGGTGAAAAAGAAGCTATCGTTAAACGAGTAAATGTAATCAAAGCTAATATTGCTGAAGCTAGTTCTGATTATGATCGTGAGAAGTTGCAAGAAAGATTAGCTAAACTTTCTGGTGGTGTTGCGGTGATCAAAGTTGGTGCTGTTACAGAAGCAGAGATGAAAGAGAAAAAAGATCGTGTTGATGATGCTTTACATGCTACTCGTGCAGCTGTAGAAGAAGGTATAGTCGCTGGTGGTGGCGTTGCTTTAATTAGAGCACAAAAAGCATTAGATGGCTTAACAGGTGAAAATGAAGATCAAAACCATGGTATAGCATTACTTAGAAAGGCAATAGAAGCTCCTCTAAGACAGATAGTATCAAATGCTGGCGGTGAGTCTTCTGTAGTTGTTAACCAAGTTAAAGCTAACCAAGGTAACTATGGTTATAATGCAGCTAATGATACTTATGGTGATATGGTTGAGATGGGTATCTTAGATCCTACTAAAGTTACTCGTTCAGCTTTACAACATGCTGCTTCAATTGCTGGGCTTATGATCACTACTGAAGCTATGGTTGGTGAAATTAAAGAAGCTGCTCCTGCTATGCCTATGGGTGGTATGGGTGGTATGGGTGGTATGCCTGGTATGATGTAATAATCTTTATATTATAATCATTCTAATAATACTTTTTATAAAATAAAAAATTTATTAAGCATTTTACCTTAATCTTTTAAAGCTAATTAGCTAGTTCCTAACTACTTGTTTAAAGTTTCTTCCAATCTAAGCAAAATGATACTTTTATATTATATTCAACTAGCTTATTTTTATTTAATTATTATTTCTTCTATTACTTTAGCTCTGGACTACTAATTACTTAGTATCCAAATTAGATAATAATTAACTTTTACAATAAATTACATGTTTTAACATCTTTTTAATAAGGAAAATATATACTTATTAAAAAAAGTTAGATTTAGAAAATGAAAAAAATACTATTAGGTTTTACATTACTTTCTGGAGTTGTTTTTGCTGGTGATGAACTAAAGTTAAAAATAAAACTACATACTAATACACAAGAGCAAAATATTCTTATGCCGCCGAATAGGTATATTACAGATAATATTAGTTGTCCACAGGGTAAATCTTGGATACAAGAACTAGGGCAAAATGTATTTACTGCAAATGTACCTTTAATCTCGACATATAATCCAGAGCCAAGTTTGTTGTGGCCAGCATTATCGCTACATACAAGAATAGTAGATGATGCTAGTGTATATTTTGTGGTGCAGCAGAAAATAGATAGGGAGTTAACGAAAGGAGCAGAAGATAATGTCACAGTAAAGTATCATGCATTAATAGCAGATGGTATTAATACAGGAGTTAGTGAGCCAAATAATAAAATATTAAAAGGGAAATTTAATATTAGTGACCGTAATTCACACACATTAACAAGCGGTTATAGAGATATGGAAATAATAGCACATGATAATCTTTGGTCTGGTCCTGAGAATGATGATGTATTGAGAGAAATGATTACTAGTTATACCTCTAAAGATAATTCGGTGATTATTTCAGAACTTCTAGTTAGTGATGATACTCAAAATGCAGATTTTATAGATCCTACTAATTCGGGAACTAAAGATATAATTACGATTCATGTACTTTTAAATGAAAAAGATTTTGAGAGTTTTGTAACAGATATGGATAATTATCAAATTACTAAAGACGATTCATTTCTAGAAAATTATCTAGTTAATGAGAATGCTATCGAAGCTATTCGTGATGGTTTAGCTTTATATAAAAATATGATTGTTTATGTTAAGAATAGAGTTGAGACTAAAAAAGTTAAATAGTTTTAAAAATTTAATTATTTAGTGAAAGTAGAAAAAATATAATTTTAAAGATAACCGTGTCCTTTATTAGCAACACAAAAAATAGTGTTTTAACCTTAATAATCTGTTTTGTTATTAAATTTACATATATTTCTATTATCAATTAATCTTTGTAAATATTTTCTTATATATCTATTTTTTATTACATATAATAATCCTTATCGTATTTTAAGATAAAGGTTTAGTATATGAATATAAATTCTAATCAAGATCAGGTTCTAGGTTTTAAAGATGTTACAATAATGGCTGTCACAGCTAATTTTGGTATTCGCTGGATACCTGTAGCAGCTTGCTTGGGAGCTTCAGCAATATTCTTTTGGATACTTGGGGCTGTGATGTTTTTCTTGCCTTTGGTTATAATCGCTGTTCAGTTGTCGAGAAAACACCCTGATGAGGGTGGTATTTACTCATGGACTGTTAGAGCTTTAGGACAAAAGGCGGGTTTTATGGTGGCATGGTTATACTGGGTAAATACGATTTTTTATTATCCAGCTGTACTTATCTTTTTAGCTACTAACTTTGCATATTTTATAGGTCGACCTGATTTAGTTGATAATCATTATTACATAACAATAGTTGTTTTAGTGGCTTTCTGGTTGGTTACAGTTATTAGTTTTTATGGTTTAAAAGCTAATAAATACCTTGTTGATATTGGTGGTATCTTAGGCTCTTTTTTACCTGCTATAGCAATTATTGTTCTAGGTTTTATAGCATATTTAATTGTAGGCAAAAGTGCTACAGATTTTTCTTTGGCTAATATCATTCCACATGATGATATTTGGCATAATCTATCAACACTGACTATTATAATGTTTGCAATGGCAGGTATAGAAATTATCCCAACTTTTGCTAATTCAGTCAAAGATGCTAAGAAAAATCTATATTATGGTCTAATGTTTTCTGCATTTATTCTATTGGGGTTGTATATATTGGGAACAATTGCTTTGAATCTTGTTGCATCACCTGACACAATAAATAGCGCTTCAGGACTTATGGAGGCATTTGAAATAATTGGTCATAGATTTGGTTGGGAATGGTTCCCAAGATTAATGGCTTTTTTACTTACTTTTGCAGAGCTGGCTGCTGTGAGTATTTGGCTTTTAGCTCCAGTTGTAATGTTCTTTAAATGTACACCTAGAGGAATATTGCCAGAGTGGTTACATAAAACTAATAAGTACGATTCTCCTAAAAATGCTTTAGTATTTATGGGGATATTAGTAACAGTTATAGTGTTACTAACTAATTTCTTACCATCAGTAAATTTGATGTATCAAGCTTTAATACTTATGGCTACAGTACTTTATTTTATCCCTTACTTATATTTAGTAGTTGCTTATATTAAGCTTATGGATAGTACTTATAAGTATTTATTAGGATTTTTAGTATTCATATCGACATCACTTGGAATTATATTTAGTTTTCAACCATCTAGTGATTTAAAAGGTGGATATGATATTTTTATATATGAGTTTGAATTAATTCTTGGACCAGTGATTTTTATATTTATTGGCTGGTTATTATATAAATTAAAGCGATAACTATTCAAAAATATAGTTTCACTAATATCTATTAAGGAAATTATCTAGAATATGTGTTGGTAGTATCCTTTTTAACGATGCCATAATCCAAGTTGCTTTGGTAATATAATATCTTGGTTTTGGTTTGTTAGAATTTACTATTTTCTCAACAATTTTTGCAACTGAAATGGCAGGTTCATTAAAAGGAACTTTTTTATGTTGGCGTGCAAGTATTTTTTCATACTGTTGTTTATGCACCGAGGAGTCATAATCAACATTAGTAATTGTTTTAATAGAATTTTCTCTAAACTTACTGGTAATAGGTCCTGTATTTAGACTAGTTATAAAAATATTAGAGTCTCTTAGTTCTAAACGCATTGTATCTGTTAGGCCTTCAATAGCATATTTACTTGCATTGTATGCACCACGATATTTCATTGCAACCAGCCCTAGTACTGAGCTATGTTGGATGATTTTGCCATAGCCTTGTTTTCGCATTATTTTTAAAGCTTTGTACGTTAAGTTATGTAATCCAAATACATTTGTTTCAAATTGTTGTTTGAGAAACTTAGTATCAATATCTTCTAAAGCACCAGCTTGACCATATCCGGCATTATTAAATACTATATCTAGAGTGCCGCCAGTTTTATTTAAGATATCGACCAAAGCATGATCGATATGTTCATAGTTAGTTACATCTATAAGATAAGTTTCGAAGCCTTCTTGACTAAGTGCTTCGACATCTTTTTGTTGTCTTGCTGAAGCAAAAACCCTATGACCTAAATTTTTAAGATGCACAGCTGTAGCGTAACCTATCCCGCCATGAGAGCAGCCAGTTATGAGAATTGTTTTACTATTGTTTGCCATGATATCAAATTAGAGTGTTTTATCTGTATATTGATTAGTTTAGGTTAAAACACTTACTATGTAAATTTATCTTATTTAAGATTTTCTAAAATATAGCTAACTATTAATAAAAGTAGTATACTATTTTTTATTTAAGCTATGGCCTATTCACATCACTTTATAAAGAAGGTATTAAAGTTAAAATCAGAGGGTATGAGTTTTCTAATCTTGGCTGATAAATTTAATATAAGTGTTAGAAGTATCCAACAATGGTTAAAAGGGAATCTTCCTAAAGGCACTAGAAATAAACCTAATACAAAACTTGATATGAATAAGCTAAAACAAGACGTTATAGATTATCCTGATAGTTATTTACAAGAAAGAGCTACTAGGTTGGTCGTAAGTGAGTTTTGTATAAGCTATAACCTTAAAAAGTTAAATATTACATATAAAAAAAACTCTAATTCACCCCAAAGTAGACGAAGAGAGGCGAGAATTATTCAGGAATAAGATTCAATCTTATAAAGATCAAGGGTTACCTATATGTTATCTTGATGAATCTGGTCATGCCTTAGATATGCCCCGAACTCATGGTTACTCTACACAAGGGCAAAGATGTTATGGGGTATGCAACTGGGGAGCTAGAGGTCGAACCAATGTCATAGGTGCTTTGATTGGCAAGGTATTATTTGCTGTTGGACTATTTACAAGCAATATTGATACGACTGTGTTTACAACTTGGGTAAAACATTTCTTATTACCTATCTTAAAAACTACAACTGTTATAGTAATGGATAATGCTACATTCCATAAAAATATAGATATGTTAAAAATGATTCGTGATGCAGGGCATATTATAGAGTTTTTACCTCCATACTCACCAGATTTAAATCCAATAGAGAGTAAATGGTCTGAGAAAAAAGCATATATCAGAAAACATAATTGCTCCGTGGAACAGTGTTATGCATATTAGTTTTATACATAGTTATCTATATTTTCGAATCAAATATAGCTAGCTAATTATAAGAATCTCAAACTGACTTTAATTTTGGATCTAATTATAATCAAGAAAGAATGATTTATATAAGGAAAGCTCTAATCTTTTTATTCTAATAGAAAACAAATTTAAATTATTTTTTTGAACTTATCGATAATCTTTTTGAATAGTCCCTTATCTTGATTTGCAGCATTTTGTTGTTGCTGTAATTGAATTTCCCTAATTTGTTGTAGTTTTTCTTGAAGTTTTATTTCAGTAGGACTGACTTCAGTTTTAGGTTCATCTATTATAGGTCGTTTGAGCTCTTGGCTGCTAGCTTGTTGAGTTAGTTGAGGCTTATCTTTGGTATCATCATCTAAATTAAGTTTGCCAGATTCGGGCATTCGTGGTTTGATAGAGAATTTATTTTGTGTTATGACATAGATATCATTTTCATTTTTTCTTATGAAACCTTGATCTCTAAGTGCTCTGCGATACTTATAGATTAGGCTTTTAGATACACCAAAACCATCTGCTAACTGAGCTGGGCTATAACCATGTTCAATCGCGTTTAGAATCGCTTTTTTTATTGCAAATTCTTTCTCAGCAGGAATTTTCATACCACAAAATAGTAATTATAAAATACTTGGTTAATTATAACGTAGGTTTGGTACTTATACAACTTGACCAGCTGCCCAACCAGAAGCCCAAGCCCATTGGAAATTATAGCCACCGAGCCAACCAGTGACATCGACAACCTCACCAATAAAATAAAGTCCTTTGACTTTATTTGCTTCAAGAGTTTTAGATGATAGCTCATCACAACTAATACCGCCTAAAGTAACTTCTGCAGTACGGTAACCTTCGGTCGTTTGGGGATATACTAGCCATTGATGTACCTTCTTAGAAATAGTATTAATCTCATCGATTGTTAAATCACACACTCTTTTTTCGAGAATATCACTATCGAAAAAAGTACCTACAAAATTCTTAGGTAATAATTCCGTTAATACATTTTTTAGTGTAGTTTTTGTACCTTGCTCCTTTTTGTTGTTTAGAAAATCAGCAATTTTGATATTAGGCGATAGATCAATTTCAATGCTTTCTCCAGAATTCCAATATGAAGATATTTGCAAAATAGCTGGACCACTTAAACCTTTATGAGTAAAAAGAATATTTTCATCAAAACTAGCTTGATGATTAGATACCCTACAGAAGATAGAAATACCACGTAGTTGACCAAATTTTTGCTGATCCTCCGAGTTAAATATAAAAGGTACAAGTCCTGCACGTTGAGGATTTATTTTTAGCCCAAATTTTTTGGCAATTTTATAACCAAAACCTGTAGCGCCCATAGTAGGGATAGATAATCCACCTGTAGCTATAACTAGAGATTGGCAAGTATATTCATTCGTATTCGTTGTGATATAGAATAGATCTTCTTTTTTAGTAATATTTTCAATAGTAGTATGTAATTGTATCTTAGCTTGGTACTTCTGACATTCATCTAGAAGCATATTGACGATATCTTTAGCTTTATTATCACAAAAAAGCTGACCTAAAGTTTTTTCATGGTAAGGAATATTATAATCACTTACCATTGCTATGAAATCCCATTGAGTGTATCGAGAGAGTGCAGATTTCATGAAGTGTGGATTATCAGCTAGATATCTATCAGCAGCAATATTATAGTTGGTGAAATTACAGCGTCCGCCACCTGACATTAGTATTTTTTTACCAATCTTATTAGCATGGTCTAAAACAAGAGTTTTACGCTCTCTTTTTGCAGCTTCTATAGCGCACATAAGTCCAGCAGCTCCGGCACCGATTATTACCACATCATAATATTTATTTTGTATAGTCATTATAAAGTCAAAGATACTTCGTGTACTAAATGTAACAAAGTATAGCAGTTGTTTGAAAAAAATAGGAAAAAGAAATTTTAAAAAATATAAAGAACTAGTATCTACCTTGTTGAATCATAGCTTCAGCTACTTTTTCAAAACCTGCAAGGTTTGCACCAGCAACTAAGTTGTAGCCAAGACCATATTTCTCAGATGCGAATTTACAAGCATCAAAGATGTTAGCCATAATTTGCTCTAACTTAGCTTCTACTTCTTCAGCAGTCCAAGCTATTCTAGCAGAGTTTTGACACATTTCTAAACCAGAAGTAGCAACACCACCAGCGTTAGCAGCTTTACCTGGAGCTAGAATTACACCTTTCTCCATTAGGAATTCGATAGCTTCGTTAGTTGTAGGCATGTTAGATGCTTCAACAACATATTTAACACCAGCATCAATAAGCTTCTGAGCATCTTCAACATCAATCTCATTTTGAGTAGCAGAAGGGATAGCTATATCTGCTTTAACTCCCCAAGGTTTTTGACCAGCATGGAAAGTAGCACCAAACTTCTCTGCATAATCTTGCATAGAAACTTTGCCTTCACGGATTTGTAATAAGAAGTCGATTTTTTCTTTTGTTGTGATACCCGCTGGATCATGTACGAAACCTTTTGAACCAGAGATAGTAACAACTTTACCACCTAATTGAGCAACTTTCTTACATACACCCCAAGATACGTTACCATAACCAGAAACCACAACAGTTTTACCTTGCATAGTTTCACCATCATGTTTAAGCATATTTTGTAAGTAGAATACTGCGCCATAACCTGTAGCTTCAGGACGGATTAAGCTACCGCCTGACTCTAAAGATTTACCAGTTAATACTCCGTTTTCAAAAGCACCACGGATTCTTCTGTATTGACCATACATGTAGCCGATTTCTCTACCACCAACACCAATATCACCTGCAGGAACATCGATATCTGGACCGATATGGCGTTGTAGTTCCGTCATGAAGCTTTGGCAGAAGTTCATGATTTCTGCATCAGTTTTGCCTTTAGGGTCGAAGTCAGAACCACCTTTACCACCACCCATAGGAAGTGTAGTTAAACTGTTTTTAAATATTTGCTCAAAACCTAAGAATTTGATGATTCCAGAATATACGCTAGGGTGGAATCTAATACCACCTTTGTAAGGACCTATTGAACCATTAAATTGATATCTGTAACCTCTATTAACCTGAACATTGCCATCTCTATCAATCCATGGAACTCTAAATGTAATTCCTCTTTCTGGCTCAACGATTCTTTCTAGAATATTTTCTTCGATGAACTTTGGATTTTTTTCTAGTGCTGGCTTAAGAGTAGAAAAAACTTCTTTTACAGCTTGAATGAACTCTTTTTCATGTCCATCTCTTTTTTCTACTTTAGCGATTACGCTATCAATATATTTTTGAGCATCCATTTATGCATCTCCTTTGTGATTTGAAAATTTATTTAGAATATTTCTCATATACGAAGTAGACTCACTCATGAATTTTCATGATGAATCATATAAGAGAATACCCTACATGTACAAGTTTGCATTTTACCAAATCAGTTTACAACGAACTTGGTTTAATTAACATGATTTTATAATAATATTTTACTAATAAAAATCAAATAATTTAATTTCATATATAAAAATATTTTACAAGGAATTGATTATTGTTTAGTCTAGTAAGATAAATGATATTTTTCGTTAAATTAAACCAAAAGGAATAAATCATGAGTATGTCATTTGGTTATAACTTTATGAGTCGTATTTGGAACCTCTAACAGTAGGAGAATAGTGTATGTATATTTCAAAATTTTATTTCAAAATAAATTATTCATTAATATCAAAAAACCATAAAACATACACTAAGCGAAAACCTCTTATTCTTTAAATTTATTGATTGAAATTATAGTTTAGGAGGACAAAAATGGTTAGTCAAAATCTAAACATACAAAAAATACCAAAGGCTAAGCAATTAATTGTAGTAACTACACCAAATTGGCGAAGTGTATCAGGGAAACTTTGGTTTTTGGAAAAAGACAATCAAAATAATTGGCTAGCTAAGAAATCAGCAATTGCTGTGGTAGTTGGTAAGAATGGCTTAGCCTGGGCAGATAGCTTATATCAAAGTCTAGTAGATGCAGACTTAAAAAAAGAAGGTGATAGTAAATCACCAGCGGGTATTTTCGATATTGGTAAAACTTTTGGATTTGCTAATATCTCAGCGGTTGAATATGTACAGCTAAAAACTGGAATCGAATGTGTTGATGATAGTAATTCAAAATACTATAACCAGATAGTTGATAGTAATCTTATTGATGATAAAGATTGGCTCTCAGCTGAAAATATGTCAGAGATTGCTATCTATAAATATGGTATAGAGATTTTATACAATACTAATCCAGTGATAGCCAAAAAAGGCTCTTGTATTTTTATGCATATCTGGAAGTCTCAGAATACAGGTACAGAAGGATGTACTGCTATGGCAGAGGATGATATTAGAGAGATTCAGTCTTATTTGGATATGAGTAAAAATCCTATATTAGTGCAATTAACTCAAGATGTTTATAAACAAGTACAAAATGATTGGCAGTTGCCGATTTTATTTTTAAAAGGATAATTAATTAAATGAGTAACTATATAGCTTTTGATAAAGCAAAATTAGCTAATTACATAAAAGAGCATAAACTCACGACACCATGTTATATATATGATAGTAGACTTTTAGAAGATACATTTGCTAGTGCAAAAAAAGCATTAGATAAAAATTTCAAAAACGCTGAGATTCATTATGCAATTAAGGCAAATCATCATCCAAAGATAGTGAATATCGCCAAGAAATATGGTATGGGGATTGATTGTGTAAGTGGCGGTGAGATTAGAAGAGCGCTCGAGCAAAATGTAGATCCTCAGCATATTGTTTTTGCAGGGGTTGGCAAAGCTGATTGGGAGATTGAGTTAGCTATTGATAATAATATTTTTGCTTTTAACAGCGAGTCTTTAGAAGAGATAGAAGTTATTAGCAAAATAGCATCCTCGAAGAATAAACAGGTAAATATTTGCTTACGCGTAAATCCAAATATAGATGCGCAGACTCATCATTATATAAGTACAGGTCAATTTGATGATAAGTTTGGTATTGCTTTTGCTAATATTCTTAACTGGGTAAAAAATGATTTTCAAAGCTTTAGCAATATAAATATTATAGGACTACATTACCACGTAGGTTCACAGATATTGAATTATCAGGTTTTTCAATCATTAGCTATTACTACAAATGAGCATATAAAACTTCTCAAGCAAAATGATATTGATATTGAGCATATTAATTTTGGTGGTGGTTTAGGGATTGATTATCAAAATCCACAACAGAATCCTATAGTAGACTTTGATGACTATTTTGCTAGATTTAGAGAGTTTTTTGAATATTGTGATGATGTTAAGCTACATTTTGAGCTTGGTAGATCATTGGTAGGGCAGTCAGGGGTGCTTTTATCACAGGTATTGTTTAATAAAGTGACTCAAGATACTCATTTTGCGATTATAAATGCAGGTATGACAGAGCTTATTAGACCAGCATTGTATCAAGCTCAACACAAGATTGAGGCTTTGGTTGATGAAAGTGTCGATGAAAAGCAGCATTATCACATAGTTGGGCCTATCTGTGAATCCAGTGATGTATTTGCAAAATATTATCAGCTTCCTAAAATAAAGCGTGGTGACTTATTAGCTATATATTCAGCAGGAGCTTATGGTAAGGTTTTAGCTAGTGAATATAATCTAAGACCAACTGTTCAAGAGTATTTTATATAAGGTTTATTTAAATTATGCATATATCTAACAAAAAAATTTCGACACTATCGCTAACAATGCTAAATATCTCAGCGATAATTAGTTTAAGTTCAATAGCTTATATGGCAACAATTGGTTTACAGAGTGTTTTCTTTTATCTAATTGCTGCAGTTACATTTTTACTACCAACATCACTTATTTGCGCTGAGCTTAGTAGTATGATAACGCAAAATAATGGTGGTGTATTTAGCTGGGTCAAAGCAGGTCTTGGTGAAAAAGCTGGTGTACTTGCGATGTGGTTAGAGTGGTTTAATAATGTTGTAGGTTTCCCTAGCTCAGTAACAGCACTAATTGCAACATTTTCATATATCGGTTTTAGAGGTTTTGCTGAGAATACCCAAACAAGTGTTACTTTTTGGTTGGTGATGGTTGCTGTATTTATAGCTATAAGTTTATTTAACTGTCTACCATTAAGGAAAGTAGTAATCCTTAATATTATTGGTGCAGTATTTGGTATGATAATTCCAGGAATACTATTAGTTTCTGGTGCAGTATATTTCTTAGTCACTGGACAAAGTAATTTAGAATATCATGGTTTTAGTGATCTTTTACCAGTGTTTTCTGTAGGTACTTATGCTCTTTTGGTTAAGACATTGTCATCATATTCTGGTATTCAATCAGTAGCTTTCCATATGACAAATATCGAGAATCCTCAGAAAAATATTCCTAAATCAATACTAATAGCTACTTTGATAATTGTATCATTAACTATTTTAACAACGGTTGGTTTAACAGTAATTATTCCTGTACAAGATGTTAATGTTTTAAATGGCTTGATACAGGGTATCTCACAAGTATTAAACATAAGAGGCTTGGGTAATGTTAAGCCAGTAGTTGTGATAATGATAAGTTTGGGTATGTTAGCGGCTCTTAGTACATGGGTGTTAGGGCCTGCTCGTGGTATGCAGACAGCAGCAGAACAGGAGCTTTTCCCCAAAATTATGGCTGGTAAAAATAGATTTGGTATGCCAGTAAATATGCTTGTAATACAAATTCTGATAGTTTTAGTGTTATCATCTGTATTTTTAGTAATGCCATCAGTATATGCAGCATTCGCATTATTAATTGCTATTACATCACAGTTTACTGTAGTTATGTGGATAATGGTTTTCATTGCAGCGATTAGACTTAGATTTACACGACCAGATACACATAGAGTTTTTCATGTAGGTAGAAGAAACTCTAATTGGTTACTTGTAACTATGTCATTAGTTGCAATATTTATGTGTATTTTAGGCTTCATACTTGGGTTATTTCCACCTAGTTTCTCACATGTTAAGAATGTCTTCCAATATACAATGATTTTGGTTGTCGCGGATATTATAATTATCGCGATTCCATTGATATGGATTTGGTTACATAGAAAAAGAATTTTGTAGAATTAGATAGAAAATTTAATCATTTTTTTATAAAATAATGATTATTATGTGAATGTTTAAAATTAGCTTAGTTATTAATTTAAACATTTTTTCTCCTTGGATTTGGAGTGCAGTCAGTTTTATGGCGAGGGTTTGACCGCACGGTTAAACAACTTGTTACTAGCCAAGTTGGCGCTTGGCTAGTATGAATTTAAATCTATCCCTCAAATAGCTTTAAAAACAAGGATTATCAAGCTTTGAGCTCATTGAAATTTTATCAATATTTTCTAATTTTAGAATACTGAAAAGTCAAATATTATACTTGACTTTGATGAATCAGTTGTAAGATATAGATAATTCAATCCTTACTGTCTGAATATGTTAAAAAATTATTTTGCTAAAATTTCAGCAGCAGCTTTAATTAAGACTCTTTATTTGACTCAAGCTTTAACAAAAACTCTTTTTTATCTAATCCACCGGTATAACCACCAAGTTTACCGTTGGTATTAATTACTCGATGACAAGGGATAATTATGGGCAATAGATTCTTACCATTAGCATTAGCTACAGCTCTAAAAGCGGTTGGTTTACCGATATTTGTAGCTTCTTCAAGATAGCTGGTAGTTTTTCCATACGGCATCTTTATCAGTTCGTGCCAAACTTGTTTTTGAAAATCAGTGCCTGTTAGTTTTAGGGGAATAGAGAATGTTTTTAATTCTTTTTTAAAGTATTTATCAAGTTGATTTCTAGTTTGGTTGGTTATGTCATTTGTTTTGAATGATATTTTTGCATTATACGCTTTTAGTAATTTTTCTATCGAGTAAATATTTAAATCACTAATAAAAAAGCAAGCATATAGGTAATTATCATCAGCAATTGCAATGAGATTACCAATAGGAGTTTTAATTTCTTCGGCATAAAATACTGTTTTATAATTTTCTTTGTTAATTGCAGCTAAATAAATTTGATGAGTTTCTTTGAGCATAAGTATATTATGTAATTTAGATACATTAGATAATAGCGAAGTAATGGCAAATAGTAAATTTTATAAATTTTTTCCAATAGCAGTACTAATCATTGGCATAATCTCTTTCTTTAGTTTTGGGGGGCAACAGTATTTATCTCTTGAAGCACTCAAAAACAACTATCAAACAATATTAGACTTTGCTAATCAGCATTTTTTAGCTTGTTTATTGGTATTTTCGGTTGCATACATAGTAGTTGTAGCATTATCTATACCAGGGGCTACTATTATGACTTTGTTAGGTGGTTTACTATTTGGTTTGGTATTAGGTTCAATTATTGTTGTATTAGCTGCAACATTAGGAGCAAGTGTAGTTTTCATTGCTGTTAGAACAGCATTGGGAGATTCACTAAAGAGCAAGGCTAAAGGCAGTATCGAAAAAATGCGACGAGGCTTTGAAAAAGATGTCTTTAATTATTTGCTGATTCTTAGGTTAATACCTATATTTCCATTTTTTATTATAAATATCGCAGCGGGTATGTTTGGTGTTAAATTCAGAGACTTTTTCTGGGCTACACTACTGGGGATAATTCCTGGTAGTGCTGTTTATGTATGGGTTGGTACAAGCTTTGCTTATGTAATTCAGCAAGGAGCAGATATTAACTTAGGTATCATATTAGAGCCACAATTTATTTTACCATTAATAGCCTTGGCAGTACTGTCAATTGTTCCAGTAATTATTAAAAAGAGAAAGTAGCTATGATTAAAACAGATATTTGTATTATAGGTGGTGGTTCAGGTGGACTTTCTGTAGCAGCTGGTGCAGTACAAATGGGTGCAAGCGTAGTTCTTTGTGAAGGTGGCAGGATGGGGGGGGATTGTCTTAATTATGGTTGTGTGCCATCTAAGGCAATTATAGAAGCTTCTAGAGTTATTGCAAAATTAAATAAGGCTAAAGACTTTGGTATAAATGTAGATAGCATAGATATTGATTACGCCAAGGTACAAGCACATATCAAAGCTACTATAGCAAAAATAGAGCCACATGACTCAGTCGACCGTTTTGAGAAATTAGGTGTCAAAGTTATCCAAGAATATGCTGAGATAGTTGATCGCTATACAGTCAAAGCCGGTGATAATATTATCAAGGCTAAATATATTGTTATAGCTACTGGTTCAAGAGCAAGTATTCCTAATATTAAAGGTTTGGATACAATTGATTTTCTAACCAATGAAACAATTTTTGAACTTAAAGAAAAGTCGCAACATTTAATGATTATTGGTGGTGGACCCATAGGTGTAGAGCTAGCACAGGCTTATGCTTTGTTGGGTAGCCAAGTTACAATTTTTGAAGCTTCAGATACTATCTTGGGTATGCTTGATAGTGAATGTCGCAAAGTTGTGATTAAGGAGTTTGATCGTCTAGGTATCAACATAATTACAAATGTGAATATCACAGAGATTGAACAGCAAAATCAACAGATAAATGTTTATTGTGGCGATAAGTACTACGAGGGGTCGCATCTATTAGTTGCAGCTGGGAGACAGCCAAATTTAGCTAAGTTAAATTTAGATAATGTGGGTGTTAGGTATACCTCTAGAGGTATAAATGTTGATAAGCGCTTGAGAACAAACTATAAGAATATCTATGCTATAGGCGATGTCACCGGAGGGTATCAGTTCACTCATGTGGCTGGCTTTCATGCAGGTATTGTAATTCAGAATATCCTTTTTAAACTACCAGCAAAAGTAGATTATAGTAACTTACCCTGGTCTATATATACTAGCCCAGAAATAGCTCATGTTGGACAAAATATTGCACAGGCACAAACTCAAGGTGCTAAAGTTTTAAAGCTATCATATCAAAATAATGATCGTGCAGTAGCAAGTTTAGCAACTAATGGATTGATAAAGATAGCAATAAGTAAAAAAGGTTATATCCTTGGAGCTACAATTATAGGAGAGAACGCTAGCGAACTAATTGTACAATGGACTCTAGCAATCAAAAATAAACTAAAGATAAAAGAGATGGCTTCTCATATTGTGGCATATCCAACTTTGAGTGAACTAAATAAAAGAATTGCTGGAAGTTATTTCACACCGAAACTATATAGTAACAAAGTTAGGCGCTTAGTTAGATTGTTAATGAAAGTATTTGGTAAGAGGTTATGATAGAGCAAAAAATCAGACCAGCTTTTCAGAAAATCTTTGTTGATAATGTTGCTAAGCTTGTAGCACCTATAATAGCGCCTAACTTGATTACAATATTATCTTTAATCTGTGGTTTAGTTGCTGCAGCATCATTTTTTATAAACCAATACTTATGTGTGTTTTTGTTACTGTTATCAGGATATCTAGATATTTTAGATGGATCGGTTGCACGCTTACAAGGTAGTTCTTCATCATTCGGGACTATGTTAGATATTTTGAGTGATCGTTTCGTTGAGAGTTTTATTATTATTGCAATTTTCATTAATCAGCTTGATATAGCATGGGTTGGTTTATTAATGATGATGTCTATAATTGTTTGTATTAGTAGTTTTTTGTTAGTAGGGATTTTCAGTCAAAAAGAATCATCAAAGAGTTTTTACTATAGTCCTGGCTTGATTGAGAGAGCTGAAACATTTATCTTTTTTTATAGTTATGATTTTATTACCGAGTACTGTATTTGTCCTAGGTTTGATTTATACATTGTTAGTTTTATGGACTACGCTGTACCGTTGTTATGAATTTTACTGTCACGAAAAAATTAAGGAGCAATTATAATGAGAAATTTTTTAAACAAAACTTTTGTGGGCTTTATGGCGGGATTAATTAGTGCCTGTGTCTTATATTTTATATTTATATTTATTCGTCAGCATGGAGTTGAGCTTAATGATCAGTTTAAGTACGAACTTTATCGCCTAATGGTATGGGGTGGAGTTTGGGCTATTTTATTTGCACTACCATTATCAAAGAATATTTTTATTAAAAGCTCGATTATAGCTTTAGCAGTTATATTATTTAATTTTTTTAGTTAAAATGCCATTAGCAGGACAAGGTTTTTTTGCAGTAAATGCTGGGACTGAAGTCTTCATTATGAATATTGTCTTTAACTATATTTGGGCAATATTAGCAGGATTTATATATAAGGCTGTTGCTGGTAAATAATTATAACTCTAAATTTACTCCTTGCTATAGGGTTTTTAGCCTTAGATTAGAGTTGTTTGATGTTTGAAGTAAGAGCTATAAATTGCTACAAGTTAGATATATATAGTCTTTACCCTAATTCTATTGATAGGTGGCCGTACAGATTATTTATATTTTTGGTTATAAGATTACCTTTGTGCATCCTGATAAACTTAAGACTAGTTTGTGTCATATTAAAGTGATTTATTAGAATGTCTTTATTTGAGTTTATCATAGGAATGTCGATATTTATAAGCTTGTTTATTTTATTGTTAGTTGTGGCTTTTAAGAGCTCGATACAAATTTTAGGATTTTTAGCATAAAGAGGCCCTACACGATAGGCTTCTTTAGATGGTACTATACATACTAATCCTTCTATTTGCTTAGTTTCACTATTTAGATAGACAAATGATTCGTTAAGTTTGTGCTTTATCCAAAAAGTTATTTCTTTGTCTCTTGTACAATAAAAATGTTCAGAATCATATTTGATAATATCATTAATATCAACACTTTTAGCAGGTAATATATTTTTTGAAATTTTATGTGTTATTTCTAAGCTAAATACAAAACGTCTATTTTCATAAATTGGTTTGAAGCCTAATTTTTGATATTTCAATACCTGGCTAAATACTGAATCGCATGCTACATTACGCCTTTGCCAGAGCATTAGTGCAGCTCCTGTTAAGTATGCGCCATAGTTTTGTCCTCTAAACTCAGAGACAATGTAGTAAAGTCCAAAATAAGCAAAATTAGAATCATAATTATATGCAACTATACTTCCAATTACTTTTTGTTCTTGCTCTATAATTATCATTGATTCAGGATTTATGGTGTCTATCATTTCTAGTAGAGAATTACTTACGTTCCAATGATCGTAATTCCAATATGATTTAAGTACCTGTATTTGCTCGTGTTTATTATTTTGACCGCCTATGCTTATACTTAAAGTTAAACTTGAGGAATTATTTCTAAAAGGTTTTAGATGCTTGTTACTAAACATTAGTACCACACCTATTATACTCCATATTATTCCAACTATTAGAGTATACTTCTCCATCATGGATATCATTATCAACATAGATACTGCACCAGCAAGAGGAATAAGCATAGTTATGTTTTTATACGATTTTTCAATTTTATTTTTACAAAATATTTTGTAAAAAACTGCTATATTAAGAATAGTAAATCCAAGTATCGCGCCAAAATTTACTAAATCAACGATATAGTTAAGGTTTAGAAATAATCCAAGAACTAGTTCAATAACTATAATAATTAGTATATTGTTGTGAGGAGTTTTGAATTTTTTGTTTACTTTACCAAATATTGCCCTAGGGATTGCTCTATCTCTTCCCATTCCATACAAAAGTCTTGCACCTGCTGCAGTTGCGACTATATTAAAAATAACCATACAGACTATAAGACCAGCTGTAAATGCTATCGTAAAACTATAGCCGCCTGCATTACTCATAATATAAAACAAAGCGCTCTGAACCCAGTCTTGACTATTAAAATTAGAACTGATATTAGGCGTCGCAAGTACAGCCAAATAACCTAAGATGAACATCATAAAGCCGCTGAACAATAGACTGATTATAATTGCTTTAGGGACATCTCTTCTAGGGTTTTTAGCCTCTTCTGCAAGTGTTGATATTGCATCATAACCTAAGTAGCTTAGTACACAAAGGGTAGTTGCTGTAAATAATCCACTTATAGAGTTAAATTCAAAAGGTCTTAAGCTTAGTAGTCCTTGAGAGGTACTTATCGCAGAGCTACCTAATACAAATAAACAGATTATTAGAAGAATTTCGATAATTACTAATAATATTAGTCCAACATTAGCAACTATATTAATACCAAGAAGATTGAATAATCCGGTTATTAATACATATGAGCATAAAATCACGTAGTATGGAATCTCTGGGATGTAATGTTGTAGATAAATAGTTGCACTCATAGCAACAACAGTAGGTATTAAAATATAATCAAGAAACAATATCCATCCAGCTAAAAACCCCAATCTTTTGCCAAAGATAGACTCGACGTAGCTATACAAAGAGCCTGCTACAGGATTTCTTTTGACCATATAGACATAACTAAAAGCTGTAAATGACATAATAATCATAGCGAAAAGATATGGTAAACTCACAGTAGTTCCAGATGTTTTAGCGATGATGCCAAATATTATCGCGGGTGCGAAAGGGATCATATAATTTAGACCAAAAGCTATCAAGTGAAAAAGATTTAGTTTTTTGGCTAACTCTTGTTTGTATGGTGTTACAGCTCTATTTATTCCCATTGTACTTTGATTAGATATATTGTTAAAGAATATTATGCTACAAAAAAATAGGTAGTTTTTGAAGTATGTATTAAGCACAATAATCCAACCAAATAAATACATGTACTAAAATTTAGTTGAAAATAAACTATATAGCTTGTATTTATACAAAAAGACCTTATATCCATATTATAGATTTTAGAAGTATTTTGATTTGATAAGTTTTAGGAGTTAAATAGTATGGCAGATTATTATTCTTTACTAGGAGTTAGTAGAGATGCTTCAGAAGCTGATATAAAGAAAGCATATAGAAGATTAGCAAAAAAATATCATCCTGATGTAAACAAAGAGAAAGGGGCTGAGGATAAATTTAAAGAAATTCAAACAGCTTATGATGTCTTAGGTGATAAAGAGAAGAGAAAACTCTATGATGCGTATGGAGAAAACTGGGATAAGGTTCAGCAAGGCGGTTTTGGCAGAGCTGGAGGTGGTTTTGGTGGTTTCTCTCAAGGAGGACGCTCTCAAAGTTTCAATTTTGAGGATTTAGGAGATATTTTTGGAGATCTTTTTGGTGGTGGAGCTGGAGCTAGTGCTAGAGGTTTCGGTGGAGGTCAGCCTAGAGCAAGAAAGGGTGA
This sequence comes from Francisella hispaniensis FSC454, assembly GCF_001885235.1. Classification (NCBI taxonomy): domain Bacteria; kingdom Pseudomonadati; phylum Pseudomonadota; class Gammaproteobacteria; order Thiotrichales; family Francisellaceae; genus Francisella; species Francisella hispaniensis. The sequence continues at coordinate 1,608,316 of NZ_CP018093.1, read as the reverse complement.
AGATATAAATATCTCTTTGCGCTTAAATGTCGAAGATGCGATCAAAGGAGGCTCAAGAACAGTTTCGTATAATTACCAAGAAGTAGGTGCTAACGGTATGCCAACCATGCAACACAAAAGTGTAGATGTCAAAATACCACCAGCTATGGGCAATGGTAAAAAACTACGTGTCAAAGGTAAAGGTAGTGCAGGCATTGGAGCAAATGCGCCAGCTGGAGATTTGTATATCAAAGTTGAAGTGGTCGATCATAAAAACTATAAGGTTGATGGCAATGATATTTATGAGCATATTAATATAGCACCTTGGGAGGCGGCTCTTGGTACCTCATTAGAGATAGATACCCCATATGGTAAGAAAAAAATGAAAGTACCAGAAGGTAGTCAATCGGGTCGTAAAATGCGTATCAAAGGTAAAGGTCTTGGAGATGGGGATTTCTATATTGTTTATGATGTCAAATTACCACCTGCTGATACTGACGAGAAAAAAGAGTTCTATAAGCAGATGCAAGAAAAAATGAATTTTGATCCTAGGGCTTAGTCTTGCCTTTTCCTATTCCCTATCTCAATTATAAAGTAGCTCACAAGTATTAATGAGCCTCCAATAATAGTTGATAAATATATTTTCTCATTATTTATTAGCTTTCCAAAGATTGTTGCAAAAATAGGCTCAAAAGAGAATATAACAGCAACTTGTGACATGCTTAAATGTTTTTGATAAGTATTTTGTAGGTAGTAGCAAGTAATAGTCGAAATTGCACAAAAAGTTAGTGCGATTATCAATATATAATTAAAATGTAAGTACATAAAAGATGATATATCAGTAATTAGTGGTAGAGGTATACCAAAGGCTATTTGTAGAATTATGAGTAAGCGTAAATCTTTAAAGGCTTCGCTACGATGATCTTTTCTAGTTTCATAGCTTAGATATACAACCGATACAGCATACATTAAAGCACATAGCACTGACCAAAGGTAGCCAATAGTAAAATTGTCAAAACTTGCACCAGATAATGCATAGATTCCTATCAATGAGACACAAGAGGCTACTATACCGTATATTGTTAGGCGATCAACTTTGAAAAGGCTACCAATAAAAGGAATCATAACTACACTCAAAGCAGTCAAAAATGCAGATTGGCTTGATGATACTGTATATAGTCCATGTGTTTGGAAATAAAAACTTAAACCTTCAAGCGAGCCAAATATTGCCCCAACTTTTAGCAAATAGAGTTTGTTGTTAAATTTAGCTCTCAAAATTAAAGGTAAAAATAATAAGCATGACAAACTAAGCCTAATAGCTACAAAAAGCCCAGGTGAAATATACACAAGAGAGATTTTTATTAAGGGAAATGTTATTCCCCAAAATATCGTAACTATAAAAAGTGCTAGAATAGCTTTTCTTTGAATACTCATAATAGCTAAAAGGTCAAAAATATGAGTTAAGTTTGTAGTTATTTGCTCTTAAAATCAAGCTAGAAATTTTAAGTGAAGGTTAGTTTTGTATTTTGAGTTAAGTTATATTGTCACTACAATAATCGCAAATATTTATTTAGTATTAATTGATTGGTCGATGTTTATTTACATTAAATTATTAAAATTGGTATAATTTAGTGTTTTTTGGAAAAAATGCTCAAAGGTTAAGCAATGAAACGAGTCTCAAAAGTTAAGCAAATTGGTGCTATAGCTATTATAGCCGGAACAGCTATTGGCGCAGGTATGCTTGGGATTCCTTTTGCGGTAGCAGCAGTTGGGTTTAACTATGCAGTAGCAGCTTTATTTCTTGTTTGGATAATTATGTATGCAACTGCTTTATTGATTATCGAGGCTAATGTTTCCCAGCCTTTAGGTACGGATATGGACTCTATTGCACATAGTATATTAGGTAAGCTTGGTAGAGTATTGAATCTGTTATTTTACCTATTATTATTATATTCGTTGCTTACGGCTTATATTTTTATGGGCGGACAACTTTTTCAAACATATATACTTGGTTGGTTAAATCTAGAAAATGCTAGCTTAGCAAAGTTACTATTTTGTTTGATATTTGGTTTTTTTATATATAAAGGTATCAAAGTAGTATTTAGTGTTAATGAACTATTTTTAAGTTTAAAAGTACTAGCTTTTGTTTTGTTTATTGCTTTTGTCGCACCACAAATTCGTACAACTCTACTAGAAAGTAAAGCTCTTGGAGTAGAGTATGTTTGGTTTGCTATTCCTATCCTTGTTACATCATTTGGTTTTCATATTGTTATTCCAGCAATTAGAAATTATTTTGAGAATGATGTTGTTTTCAAAAGAACAGTCACTATTGGAGCGTTAGCGCCATTACTTGTTTATTTGGTATGGGTTGCAGCTACACTTGGAACTGTAAGTCTATATGGAGATAATGGTTTTATAGTATTGAGTAAAGCTGGCAAGACTTTAGCACAAGGTTATGAAGGTTTAGGGCAAAGTGGTCCATTAGTGTTTATAAGACTTTTTGAGAACTTTGCAATTATTACATCTTTTTTAGGTGTTGCTTTAGCATTATTTTCTTTTAATAAAGATCTTTATGGTTTAGATATAAGAAAAAAATTGCTAACTTTGGTGATAACTTTATTACCGCCGCTTCTTTTTGCGATATATTTTGTCAATAGTTTTATAGCTGCTTTAGGTTATGCTAGTATCTTTGTATCAGTGTTACTGATCGTGCAGCCTGCTATAATGGTTTGGGTTATAAGAACTAAGCAGGGTAAAAATGATATTCTTAGTAAATTATACTTATCTTTGATATTATTTAGTGGCCTTGGCATTATTGCATTGCAATTATTAGTAGCCTTTGGTAGATTAGCTCATATATAATTTCATTAACTTTTAAATCTTTAATTATTTTCTATGAAGAAACCTAATTTTGATATTAATAAAAAATCTTTTCCTAATGATGACTTAGTAGGCGATGAGTATAGTAAGAGTCCTAGTGTTGAGGAGTTTAGTATAGATAGGCTTAAGCAGTTCCCTAATGATATGATTGAGCTTTTTAAACTGATCCAAGCAGTTAGATATGATAGAACACGCCTGCAAGAAGAATATAATAGTTATCGTTTAAAACTTAATAACGATAGAATGGATCTTGAGTGTGAAGTCATTAAATTAAAAAAACAATATAATGCAAAAATATGTGCTTTGCAGGAAGAGTATAATTCGGTAAAATCTAGTAATAATATTGAGTTAGCTAAAATTAGAGAAAGCTAATAAATGCAAAGTCAGTCGGACAGTCGCGCTTGTAATGAGTGAGGAAAGTCCGGGCTTTATAGAGCAAGATGCCAGATAACGTCTGGGAGGCGTGAGCCTACGGAAAGTGCAACAGAAAATATACCGCCTTATTTTTATTAGTAAGGTAAGGGTGAAAAGGTGTGGTAAGAGCGCACCGCATTGATGGTAACATTCAATGGCATTGTAAACCCCATCTAAAGCAAGACCAAATAGTGCCACTATGATGTTGCTCGCATCGTGGCAGGGTAGGTCGCTTGAGCTTATTGGTGACAATAGGCCTAGATAAATGACTGTCTATTACAGAACCCGGCTTATAGACTGACTTTGTATTTTTTTAGAAAAAAAGTGGGTAATTATGCAAGTTATTGACTCTAAACTTCTAGATAGTGATGGTCAGATAAAAGATGATCTTTTGATATCTGAGCTTAAAAGTTTTTATACTAGTGATAAGTTTGAGATTATAGCTGCAGCTTTAGAGTTACTTAAGAGTAAAAGCGCTGAATCTGTGCGTCATCCTACAGGGATCAGCTCATTTTTATATGCTATTGAGATGGCATATGTACTTTTCAAGATTAGAGCAGATGAAGAGTCTGTTTCTGCTGGTATTCTTTATGAGTTGTATAATTTTGGTGATATATCTGATGAAGATATCGAGCAGGCGACTAATCAAACAGTACTTAAGATTTTGCAAGGCACGCGAAAAATGTCGGCTATTAGGATGTATCGCTCAGATAACATCTCTTTAGAGCAAATTGATACGTTTAGGAAAATGCTGCTGACAATTATTGAGGATGTTAGAATCGTTCTGGTAAAGATTGTCGACAAACTATGTACAATTCGCCATCTAAAATCTTTAAGTAGTAATACCCAGAGAGTTATTGCTAGGGAAACGTTAGATATCTATGCACCACTAGCAAATAGACTTGGCTTAGGTGCCATCAAATGGGAGCTAGAAGATAGAGCATTTTTCTTTTTACAACAAGATGAATACAAACGAATAGCTAAAAGTCTAGGTGCAACGCGAAAAGAGCGCGAAGATTTCTTACTTCAAGTAATTCAAGAGTTAAAGTTGGCACTTAAGAAGTACAATTTGCATGCTGGCATTCAAGGTAGAGTTAAGCATATCTATAGTATATACAAGAAGTTTAAGAATAAAGGTTATCAAGAACTTGATGATTTATATGATATTACAGCTGTTAGGGTTATCACAAATAATGTTGACGAGTGTTATAAAGTACTTGCTGAGATTAATAACCTATATTCACCAATTCCTGAAGAGTTTAGTGATTATATTGCTCACCCTAAGCCAAATGGCTATAAATCAATACATACAGTTGTCAAAGTTGGCGAGCAGAATATTGAAGTACAAATTAGAACACAGCAAATGCATGAAGAGTCTGAGTTAGGGTTTGCCGCTCATTGGCGTTATAAAGAAGGTGTTAAGTTTGATGCCTCTTATGAGGCCAGGGTTGCTTGGTTAAGATCCCTTCTTGAGTGGGAGAGAGATTAATGAAGATGAAAGTGAAATCACAAAAGAGCTTAATAAAAGGCTTTATGTATTTACCCCAGCAAATGAGCTTATAGATTTAGCTGAAGGTTCGACAGTTTTAGATTTTGCTTACTCAGTACATACTATGGTTGGCCACCGTACTAAGGGTGCCAAACTAAATGGTAAGATAGTACCGTTGACAACTAAGCTAAGAACTGGTGATAAAGTTGAGATTCTAACAGGTAAAGAACCAAATCCAAGTAAAGATTGGGCATTAGAAAATTTAGGATATTTATCTTCTGCACGTAATAGATCAAGAGTCACTAAATGGTTTAATGAGCAAAATAAAGAAGATAATATAGCGTTAGGAAAAGATCGTCTTCTAAAAGAACTAAGAGGCTATGATCTTAAAGAGGTTGACTTTGTTGAAGTCGCTGCTAAGTTTAATATGAAAACAAGTGATAGTCTTTTTGCAGCGATTGAGGGTGGTAGCTTAAAGACTAATAGTGTCGTTAACTATATTATTGATACATATTCGGCAGAAGAGAAGTTAATCAAGAAAAAATATAAAGCAACAGCTATAAAAGCAAAAACTCCAAAAGTCTTAGTTTCAGGTTTTGATGGTATGAAATATGAAATGGCTAAGTGCTGTCATCCTGTTTATCCAGATCAAATTCAAGGTTATATGAGTGTTTCAAAAGGAGTGGTTATTCATACTACAAGCTGTCCTAATTTAAATCATCTCAAAGAGAAAAGTCCTGAGAAATTTATAGAAGTTAATTGGGATGATAATGAAGAGACTGGTTAGTAATTAACAAAAAGTAATTCAATAGTATAAAATCTCAACTAGCCTGCCGAGTTATTTTATATTTAAATCAAATATGTTTGTTAGTTACCGCTATAGTTACCAGTATTTTTGGCTTGTTGTAACCAGCCATTCTTGATATAAAAAGTTACTTCATTTGTTGATTTTATTTCATTACCTTGAGCAGTGCGTCCTGAGATGCTAAGTTTATTCTCTCCAGGAGTAGGTCGAGCAATTTTCCATTGTCCATCTTCATAAGTTGCTGGAATTGCTGAACCATTTATTATAAATGTTGGACTATCGTTGCTAGCTATTTGAGGATTGGTTGATATAGCAATCTTATCTTCTTTAGTAAAAATATTAGCATCATTAGCAGGTGATGTAATCTGTACACTTAAATCTGCATTCTGACCCTCTTCAAGAACTTCTTTGTTTTTCTCAGCTAACTCTGATGTAGCTAGTTTTGCCACATCAGATTGATTTATTTTAACTGGTTTATCATTGCCAAGATTTTGTGGAGCTTTAGTGTCAATAACAGTAGGCTGCCCTACTTCAATAATTTTATAATCAACATCATTGCTAGGTTTTTCTTCTGAGAATACTACATTACCATTCTCAGCACGCCAAGAATAGACTTTTGTATCAGCTGCTTTAGCAATAGATAAAAAACTCAATATGCAAATTATAATGCTAAAGATATTTTTATGAAATTTTGACATTATTAAATTCTCAAAGTGCTAATTGTATCAAGTATATATAAAATTAGTTCTAATCAAAAGAGTACTTAGATTAAATTTATCTACCTAATACTTGCCTTCTGTAAAATTCCGAATCATCAGAGTTAATAATTTTATTATCTTTTGTTCTACCTCGAACGGCAATAGTTACTTGACCAGGATTTGGTCGATTAACCTTCCAAACGCCATTTTCAAAATGAGCAGGGTAAGGTATACCGTTTATGATAAATATTGGATGATCTTCAGCTGTTAAATTAGGTTCTAGTATTATTGTTAATTTTTCATTATGTACAAAGCGGCTCTCACCATTAGCCGGTGAGATAATTTTCACTTTAACTACCTCTAGTTGATTAGTTGCTTCGGTTGTAGTTGTTTGAGTACTTTCTTTATCTAAATAAAGGTTATTGTGTTTTAAAGAAGCAAGTTGTTGTTCAACAGGGATTTTTTGTTCGATTTGATTTTTATGGTAAACACCAATTCTTTGATATTCTTGATCAAAAATTGGTGCTGTTTGTGAGAAGACTACTGTACCATTTGTAGCACGCCAAGTATAAACGTTATCATCTTCATTAGCATAAGCTATATTTGCAGCTACTACTATGAATATTAGTAAGTATAGACATCTTGGATAATTCATAAAAACAAATATTTTAAAACTTTATATTTGCAATTATATATGTTTATATTACAACCATTAAGTAGTTTTTAAAATTTAAGAGGTTATATGATTACTTTAGACTACGTTATTTATGACTGTATAGCTAATGCATCTATACTAATATTTGCTTTTTTACTTTATAAAAAAAATAGCTATGCATGGTTATTTGTATTAGCTAGTTTGCTTATAAAGGTGTTTATTTATGGTAAGTATGGAATATCAACATCACTGATCTACTTATCTGCACAGATACTAACCGCTATATTAGCAGCTATTATTTGGTTAAGAAATCCAACATATGTCAAGGTATCTAAACAAAAGAAATTATCCATATCAGGTATTGCATTAATTATCTTGGCCATATGGATTGGATTGATGTACAAATATGTAAACCCTTATATATTGGATTATAAGTTACTCTTTGGTTTTGATTATTTATGCTATATGTTGGTTGTAATAGGTGGAGTATTTCTTATTTTTAGATTAGCTATCGGATTATTATTTTTTTCTGTAGTATTTATTAGTTATGCTGTTAATTATGCAAACTCTGCAATGGTGATTCAAAATGCGCCACAGTTTTATAGAGATTTTATTCTGTACTATTGGCTATCAGCAATATTACTATTTATTGCGGGAATAGTAATTGTTGCTTCATATACTAATGCTAAAAGAAGTATTTAATATTTTTATAGGCTGTAAATATCAAATCTATTAGTCTTGCCTTTAAGCTGAGAGCTTGGCTTTCTATTACTGAGAAAGTCGGAATTTATTGGTCTTTTAACCACAGCTTTTGTGGTTATTCGTGCTTGGATAATGTTATCTAATAAATTTGAGTTAGATATTTCATCATTAAATCCTACTTGATGGAGTATTTGCATACCTTGTTTGACTTTAGCACTTTTTTTACGTGGTGGAAACATTGGGTCAATGTAGACACAGTCAAATGATTTATCAGTTCTAAGTATATATTCATTACTATCTATATTGATTAAGGTTATTTTATTGACAATCTCTTTTAAATAATCTATTTGTTGAGCTCTTTGTAAAGCATCTTTTAGCAGTAGATAGATATATCGATCTTTTTCTAGAGTTAGTAAAGTGTGACCTCTGGCAGCTAGTGTAAAAGTATCCTTACCTAGTCCTGCTGTAGTATCAAGGATAGTAAGCTTAGTTTTAGAGCGACCTTCAACTGCCTGTACAACACTGCATTTCTTAGTTTTAGGGTTTATTCTATTTAAGATTTCACTATCATTAAAATCTATAAATAATTCTTTATTATCATAGTGAAGTTTTAGATTATCATTTTCAAGATATAAGTATTTATGTTGCTTGCAAAACTCATATTCTAATCTGTCTTCTATGAGTTTATCAAGGTGATTTTTTACATCTAAGTTAGAGATATTTATCTGCATTATTTTTTCTTTGCTCGAGGATGTGCTTTATCAAAAACATTTGCTAATTGTTGGAAGTTTAAATGTGTGTATATCTGTGTGCTAGAAATATCAGCATGACCTAATAAATCTTTCACGGCTAGTAGATCTTTAGATGAGTCAAGCATATGACTAGCAAAAGAATGTCTTAGCATATGTGGATGGATATGACGGCTAGCATATTTTTGGGAAAATATCTCAAGACGCTTTTGGATAGATCTATTTGTCAAATGTTTACCATCACGAGAAATAAATAGATAATTGCAGTTTGGTTTAAGGGTATCTCTGATTTTAAGCCATCTATCAAGATTGTTTAGGGTTTTAGGACCAAAGTATGTAATACGTTGTTTGTTACCCTTGCCTGTAACACGAATACTTTTTTGTGAGATACTGATATCTTTTAGTTCAATTGATGATAATTCACTAAGTCTAATTCCACAGCTATACAACAGATCAAAACAGGCAATATCGCGAGCCTCAATATCATTGCTTGGATTTACATCTAGTAGATATGCCAGTTCATCTGTGTTGACTACTTTGGGTAGTCTTTTGCTACTTTTAGGTGCTTTGATACCACTAGCTGGATTTTGTGTTACTATTTCACTATTTATTAGAAAATTAAAAAAGCTTCTCACTGAACTAAGTTTGCGTTGGAGTGTCTTAGGAGAATTGCCTTGAGCGTGTAGCTTTTTTATCCATATCAATATATCACTATAAGTTAAGCTAGTAATATTTTTATCATTAAGAGCTTGATTTAGTTGTAATAAATCTTTTTGGTAGTTATTGATAGTTTCTTGAGAATAGTTTTTAAGGTAAAGTAAGTTTTCAAGAAAATTATTTATATGCTCTAAATTAGTCATACTTAAATTTTAAGCAACAACACATAATATAACTATTACACCAGAAATTAGTGAAATTAGCCATAAACTTTTATACGTGGATATCTTGTAATTGAAGTTCTCGCCGAGGCTATTTATCTTAAATGCCATAAGTGCTGGCATAATCATTAATAAAATAGCAATTGATAAACCAACACAAGTCATTGCATAAATAAAGATGTCTGGATCCATTTGGTTTATTATTAGCGGTATAGCAAAGGTCAGTACTGCTGCTATAGAATAACCTATAGCTTTTTTGGTTTTGTATAATTTATAGGTGTCTAAATTAAAATGAAATAATGATAAGTTCACACTTAAGAATGATGTCATAATCGCCACATAAGTAAAAATATGTAATACAGCATCTGTTGTTGGAGTTCTTACTTTATTACCTAGCGTTTTTAAGATATCACCGATATTGGCTTTATCTACTGGAATATGATTAAAAATTGAATCCATAAAGCTTACTGGACCATGTAGTGGTAGTACACCTAGAATAGTTACGACCCATACTAAATATAGGATCAATGGAATAATGCTACCTATTATAACAATACGCTTCATATCTTTGGCATTTTTACCAAGATAGTCAGATAATGCTGGCACAATAATATGTGAAGTAAAAGATGTTGTAAAAACAGGTATGGCTATTATTAGCGATATCCCAAGGTCAACAGGGGTCACAAAAAGATTTGGAACATCAATATATCTGTTAAAAACTACACATAAAATTACTAAAACTAAGATTTTTAGGATTATAAAAAATCTATTAGCATAGTCAACAAATCTAGTCCCTAAGACTACGATACTACCAAAGATAATCACAAAAATTAAAGATGATAGTTTTTCATCAAGAGTCGGGAATGATGTTGATAATGAAGATGCAGCTGCAGAGATATATGCAGTACTTATGAAATACATTAATATCAAAAAAGCAATACTTGCAATAACTCCACCAGGCTTACCAAGATACTTTTCTGCTATAGTTTTGAAACTACTGCCATAAGGCATCGAGCATGAGATATCTGATATAACTACCGCGGTATAGGTCATTATGCTCCAAACTATGAATATGAGCACTGAACCTATTACAAAACCAAGTTTAGCAGTAATTATTGGTAAAGCTAATATGCCGCCGCCAATCATGGTGCCGACAATAATCATTATAGATCCTAAAATTTTTATTTTACTATTGCTATTCATCTCTCTACTTTATAGTTGTTTCATTTTAAAAATAATTACCACTCAAATCTAGTTGTAATATGTCTTTATAATCTTGTTCTAACTGTTTTATGTTTTTATGTTTAAGTATTATAAAAGTTACTACATCTGATTTATATAAATTACTTGTAGTTGTTCTAGTATATCCTACTGGTTTTTTTTGGTCGACTATATTTATTGATGGATATTTTAATTTTAATAAATTCAGATCTGGTAGAGGCTTGTTAGAAAAGTTATATAAACATATGGCTTTCGAAAAAGATTTTTCTTTTTTAGCAAGTTCTTTATTGAAAATTTTTTGTGCAAAAATTTCAATCTGCGTATCAAGACCAGAATATGATGCTAAGGTGTTTAGCGCTCCAGATGCACCAGAGATTCGGGGATTTACTTCAATTAAAACTGGATTATTCTCGGCAGTCAAAAAAATTTCTGTGTGAGCAAAGCCATTTCTGACTCCAAGTTTTGTCAAAACTATCTTGGCATATTCAGTAACTTTAGCTATTATCTCTTTATTGTTCTCTAACTCAAAAGATAGTATTACTGGAGCCCCATGATGTATTTTAGTAACATATTTTTGTACTGAAGATACATAGTGTTCGCCATCTTTTGAAAATGTTCCAACAGCATATTCTACACCTTTAATATACTCAGAGATAATGAATTCACTATAGTTTCTACCTACAGGTGAATAAAAATCTCTTTTTACATAATCAACTAATTCAGCCTGAGAATTTAAAATTGCTGTACCAACACTTGCACTACCATCCAATGGTTTTATAAAACAAGGATAATTAAAATGACTGTTTTTAATATTTTTTAAATTAATAATTTCTTGTTTAAGATAATTTATCTGGTTATCCTTAAGCACTTGGTGCATCAGATATTTATTATTTCTATATTCTGAGGTATTTAGATCATTTGAGTAATTTGTGATTTGCTGCATAAGATAATCTGCTATTGCTACAGAGTCTTCATAACCACAAATTACATAATCAATATTTAATTGTGTGAATTTTGTTATATCAATAGCAGTTTTTTCACAAATAAAAATATTTTTTTCATTTACCAATTTAGATTTAAAACAAAAATTAGATGAGATTTTGGTTAGGTCTAAAGTAAATAGTATAAAGGTTTCTATAGCAAATTTATGTAACTCAGTTATAAGATAATCTGCAGAAGCGACTGGATCAACAATTAAAACTCTAGGCTTATTTTCTAATACTGTTGACATGCAGATTAACCCCTATTAAAACTTATCAAGAACTTTGTAGCTTATGAAATATATCAGCATTGATTAGTGTCATGACAAAATAATTTACAGGCATCAATATATTAAGAGTTAACTATTTGCTGAGTATGTCGGTAAATTGTATTATAAATTCTAGGGTTTTGCAATATGATAGGATTTTGGTTATCCAAATAGATTAATGCTCGCGTTGAGGAGAAGATTTCTTTTGTAGGTATATTGCATCAAAGTTGATTGGTGCAAGGTTAAGAGGTAAGAAGCCTCCTTTGATTATTGAAGAGTCAATTATTCTTTTGGCATAAGGAAAAAGGGTATTTGCACAGTATGTATTAAGTACAGAATCAATTTGTTCTTCGCTCATACCAGTGATTGTAAATATTCCAGATTGAGTAACTTCAGCTATATAAGCATTAGTTTCATTATTCTTTGTAGTTACAGTGATAGTTAAATCTAGTTCGAAATTTTCATCATTTATTTTTGTGGTATTTATATCAATATTGAAATCAGAACTAGGATTCCATTGTTCTTTAAAACAAGCAGGTGAATTAATAGTCTCAAAAGAAACATCTTTTGTATATACTTTTTGGATTAAGAAAGATAGCTGGATTTCATTATTTTGCATGATTTTTCCTAGGAACTTTTATGAGGTTTTATAGTTTTTTAAAATTATAGCAAATTGAAAAAGGTTTATATAACTAAATTAGCGTTTTTTTAGTTCAAAGAGAATATTTAGTGCCTCTAAGGGTGTTATTGTGTTGATATCGATTTCATCAATTTTTTGTTGTAAAGAATTTTTTTGAGTTGTTGGTTCTAGCTCAAGTTGGGCTTGGACTTGGGTTGATTCTGTTAACTGTTGTTTTTTTTCGAGATTATATAAATTTTGCTTTGCTGACTCTAGGACATCTTGAGATATTCCGGCAAGTTTAGCTACTTGGATGCCATAGGATTTTTTAGCTGCTCCTGTGACAGCTTTGTGCATAAAGTAGATATTATCCTTATATTCTTTTGCCTCAAAGTGGATGTTACATACATTTGGATATTGTTTAGCTAATTCTGTTAGCTCAAAATAATGTGTTGCAAACAAAGTAAAAGCTCCTATTTGTGCAAACTTCTCTGCGCATGCTTTAGCTAATGCTAAACCATCAAAAGTACTTGTGCCACGACCTATCTCATCCATTATTACTAGTGATTTGGCACTAGCATTATTGAGAATATAAGCTGTTTCAGTCATTTCAACCATAAAAGTTGATCTACCGCTAGATATATCATCAGATGCACCAATCCTTGTGTAGATAGTATCAATATCACAAATATCCGCATAACTTGCTGGTACAAATGAGCCGATATAAGCTAGAAATATTAGCTGTGCAACTTGGCGCATATATGTCGATTTACCGCCCATATTTGGACCAGTTATTATTTGTAGGGTATTAGTATCTTTGCTCAGTAATGTATCATTAGGTATAAATGGCTCATCAATATTATGCTCAATAGCAAGGTGACGAACTTCTTTAAGTTCTAATTTTGCTAAGTTATTAAACTTAGGTTGACTAAGTTTAAGCTTAATAGCTCTCTCAGCAAAATTTGCTAAAACATCTATTTCAGCAATACTTGCGGCAGTTTCTTGGATTTGCTTGTAGTATTCGATAACTTTCTTTAATAGAGTATCATAGATTAACTTTTCACGGGCTAGAGCTTTTTCTTTTGATGAAAGGACTTTATCTTCGAAATTTTTTAGCTCTTCGGTGATATAGCGTTCACTAGCTTTTAGAGTTTGGCGTCTGACATACTCAGTTGGAATTTTATCAGCATGCTGTTTAGACAACTCAATATAATAGCCATGAACACGATTGTAACCAACTTTGAGTGTACTTATACCAGTTTTTTGTTTTTGTAACTCTTCAAACTTGATAAGAAAATCATAAGAATTATCTTTTATGCTTTTTAGTTCATCTAGCTCTTTATCAAAACTATCTTTGATAACACCACCATCACGAATAGTTGCTGGGGGATTATCAATAATTGCTTTGTCTAAGAGTGTAACAAGTTCATCAAGCTGGTAGATACGTTTATTAATATTTTCAATCTCTTGAGTATTTTTTTCGCTAAGGATTTTTTTCAGTTTTGGTAACTGCTTAAGAGAGTCACGTAGTGCAACAAGATCTTTAGGTTTTACAGTTCCAAGTGCTACCCGTGAGATTATCCTTTCAATATCACTAATATAACTAAGTAGCTCTTGAATTTTTAAAAAATGTTGATTTTCACCTAAACTATTTATAATACTATGGCGAGTAGCTAAAATATTTAAATCTCTCGTTGGATTGCTAAAATACCTTTTTAGTAAACGACTACCAAGGCTAGTCTTACATTTACCAATTATGCTAAGTAAGCTACTTTTTGAGTTATTATCTAACTCAAGATTTATGCGGCTATTTATATCGATGTTAAGGGTATCTTGCTCTTGTTCATGGCTGATATCAGTAATATGCCTAGGGGTATCCTTAAGAATATTTGCAAGATAGCTAAGTATCGAGCCAATAGTTGCTAGCTGATCATTTTTATAAAGATTTAGGACATTATTAGCAATATTGGAATCAAGAGAGTCGTTAATGTATTTTTTTGCCTCAAAATTACTATAATACCATTCTTCTAAAGCTTTAATTGGTCTTTTAAAAGGATTTTGCTGAGCAAGTTCATGAGAGTTAGTAATAATCTCTTGAGGTGATAATTTCAGAACAGCATTTTTTAGCTCATTTGGGTTTGTAAGAGATTTGATTAGATAAATTTTCCCTTGTGTATAGCTTGTGTATGCTAAATTATACTTATTATTTTTTACAAAAATACTCACAAGAATACTATCTTGATTACTATCTAAGAAAGCCTCTTCAGAAACTGTTGCTGGAGTTATAATTCGTGTGACTTGCCTCTCCACTGGACCTTTTGAAGTATTTGGATCACCAGTTTGCTCACAGATAGCAATTGATAGACCTTTTTTGACAATTTTTGCAATATAAGTTTCAGCAGCATGATATGGTACCCCAGCCATTGGGATTGATTCGCCATTTGATTTACCACGAGCAGTCAGAGTAATATCTAAGAGTTCGGCAGCTTTTTTAGCATCATCAAAAAAAAGCTCATAAAAATCACCCATACGGTAAAATAATAATATATCTTGATACTGTGATTTTATTTTTAAATATTGTTGTATCATCGGGGTGTGATTAGAAATATCTTGCATAATAGCTAAATTGTAGAATCTTTTTGTTAGCAAAGATTATATTACAAATGTTTAGCATAACAAACTTTCAAAATCAGTCGTTGTTACTTTTTTATTTTGCTAAAATACTTTAGAATATGATGTAGCGATTTTTATGAATTGATTTGCATTTGAAAGGAGAAAATAAATGAATTATTTAGACTTTGAGTCAAAAATAAAAGAAATCGAAGATAAAATCACATCTTTGTCGCATGTGTTTGAAGATGAAAAAACAGAAGCTGAGATTAAAAAGCTAAGTAAGAAAAGACTTGAGCTTATGGAGTCTACTTATTCCAAGCTTACAGATTGGCAAGTAGTACAGTTATCACGCCATCCTGATAGACCGTATTTCAAAGATTTATTACCGTTAATTTTTACTGACTTCCAAGAGTTGCATGGTGATAGAACTTTTGGTGATGATTTAGCTGTTATCGGTGGTTTAGCAAAATTAAACGACAAGCCAGTTATGGTAATTGGTCAGGAAAAAGGTCGTGATACCAAGAGTAAAATAAAACATAATTTCGGTATGATGCATCCAGAAGGATATCGTAAAGCTTTAAGACTTATGAAGCTAGCAGAGAAGTTTAATATGCCTGTTGTGACTTTTATTGATACTCCAGGTGCATACCCTGGTATCAAAGCAGAAGAGCGTGGTCAAAGTGAAGCTATTGCAAGAAACTTATTAGAGATGAGTGCACTAAAAGTTCCTGTTGTATGTATCGTGATTGGAGAGGGTTGTTCTGGTGGTGCCTTAGGCATAGGTGTTGGTGATAGATTACTTATGCTACAGTATAGTTATTTTGCGACTATTTCACCTGAAGGATGTGCTTCAATTCTACACAAAACAGCTGAGAAAGCATCTGAAGTTACACAAATGATGAATATTACCTCAGGGCGCCTTAAAGAATTAAAAATAGTTGATGAAGTAATTGCTGAGCCTCTAGGTGGAGCTCATCGTGATTATGAAACTACTGCTACTAACATCAGGAAGGCTGTAGCTGCAGAGCTAAAAATACTTTCTGAGATGACAGTCGAACAAAGAAATTCTAAAAGATATGATAAACTAATGTCTTTTGGAAGATTCAAGGAAGCATAGTTTATAATACTAGATACAAAAATGTTTCGATGCTTTTAAAAAAAGTAAAATCACAAGCAGGTTTTGGAATAGTAGAGTCTATGCTTGCAGCTTTGATTTTATTGTTTGTTTTATCTTCAGGTTTTCTCCTCTTAAATAGTGTCTTAGTCAACATAACTCTTGAGAACAAAAAAGATGAAATAGCAACTATTCTTGATGAGAGAGTAAGTGTGTACCGTCTAACAGGAGTTTTTGATGATACTAAAACAAAAGATGGTATAGAATTTATCAAAACTGTTGTATTAGAAAAGGAAAATGATGCTAAGCCTGAAGAAAATTCAGAAGCTGTGAATAGATTTAAATCATTGAGTGTTGCTGATATCAAAAAAATAGCTGAAAAAGCAGATAAAAAAGCCCAAAAAGCTGCTGCGAATGATGTTAATGTAGTATATAAAGTAGTTAATATTGCTGCTGTTGATAACCAGCTTGGTATTGCAGATCGCGTTAAGATTATTGAGCGAGAGGTAAAGCAAGATGATAACCAAGCGTAATAATAGAACTGCTGGGTTCACATTACCAGAGTTAATGGTTTCAATGGTTATAGCAGCTATTGTTATGGCAATGGCTATTGGTATTTATATTGATATGAAGAAGCAATATATTAAACTAAATGATAAGCATAAAATAAACACTAATCAGCTTTTGATTAAGCAAATCTTCTATAATGCTATAGGACATGCAGGATTTACGACAAAATATGGCGATATCTATCAACAGCTTGTGGATAACTCAGGGGATAACTTTGGAGATATCTTTGGGAAAATGGGTATAATAACCATTGGAAAAGCTCCAATTCAAAATTTAGAAGGTCTGCCAAAGGGATTAAGTCTTTCAGTTGAAGCTTGTAAAGAGCGAATGTTGCATGATGAAGATCTCAGAAATATGAATATAAACGAAAGTATTCATTGTGTACAACCAGATACAGATTTTTTGATAATTCAAAAAAGTAGCTTAGACTCAACTTTGAAAACTAATTCATCAAATAATATTTTTAAAATAAATGAGTTCCAAAAAGATACACCACCAGAGAAAGATCTTAAAGCTAATGATTATTTAGTTTTATGTAATGCTTTTGAGTGTGAACTAGTTAAGGTTGGTGCTGTTACACTAGATTTTATCTCAACTACTAAGCTAGTTGAAGATAAGTTTAAAATTGGTGACTACGTTGGTAAGTATATTCTAGAAGTTTTCTTTGTAGCAGCTAGTGGCAAAAAAGATAAAGATGATCAAGAGATTTATTCTTTATATGAATATGTTAAACAAAACTCTAATGACTCGGAGATATATGAGTTAATAGATAATGTCAGTGATTTAAAGATTGAATATGTTTTAAATTCTGATATTCATCAAGGAAGTGCAAAACTAAAGTGGCAATCGCCACAACAGCAGCTAATAAAAGTAAAAAGTGCTACAATTGCGGCGCTTAAAATTTCTTTTAAAGTATCAGGTCAACCAACTAGTAAGATATTCTTATTAGGTCAAGTTTAGGTGCTTATATGTATAAAAGGAAAAGGCTAAATACAAAAGTTTCTGGATCGGCACTTTTAATGGCTTTAATATTTTCTTTTGTAATTATGGTGATGCTTACGGGGCTTTTATATACATTTAAAATGGGGCTTTTGACGACTAAAAGTATCATCAAAAATAATAATGAAAAAGTCTTAGGTGAGACATATATTTCTAAAGTTAAGGATGATATAAACTTTACAAAATCAGCCGAATTTGAAATAGGTGATAGTAAGTTTCAAATTGTGGTTAATAATGATGATATATCAACATTTTTCCCTAGTAATACTAACGCAGAGCTTTTTCAATCACAACAATATGATAGTTATGATGTGATATATAAAGCTTTTAACCTAGGTACTCATGTTGACCTTACTGAAAGAATTATCTATAACGCATTAGCAGCAAATAGCTATCAAACTTATGATGGTGAGTTTATTCCAATTAATGTGCCTATGATAAACCTTGATGCTATTACTGACTATCAAGAGAGGATTTATCGCTTAAAAAGTGATGGTAGTATTGATGATGCGCCAAAAGGGTTTATTGGTTTTATACAAAAACAGAATAGGCAGTTAAGTATTTTTACAAAGAATGCAAAAATCGGAGTGCCAATTCCTGAAAAGATGGCGACTGATTATAAAGTTAAGGTAGGTTGGAACCTTGAGAAAGGAAAGTGGACATTATATCTAATATTGTATGATACAGATAAATTATTTACTACAGATATACTTTTAGATGATCTTCTTGATGAGGATAAGGTTAAAGGCTTAGAAGTTGATAATGAAGCTTTGGGTAATCAAATTGGTAAATGGCAAGCTGTAATTAGTGGTGGTGGCAGAGGTATGAGTTCAGCAGGAGAACAGTTTATCAAAAATGGTATCATAAATGTAGTTTGGTATTTTGAGAAAAATGATGCGCCACCTGAGTTGATGATCGTTAGAAGTGTTACGCAAAATCAAACTGGCAGTAATACTGAAAAAAAGAGTAGTAAATTAAAAAAAATAACTAGGCAACAGCTAGAAATCTACTACTCGAGATATTCATCTGTTGATAAAAATTATGTTGTAAAATTAGCTGATAGAATTGAGTTTAAAGAAGAGTTAAATGAAGATACAGTTAAATTGCTAGTACCAGATATGGCAAGTAATCTTGAGGCAAACATGGTATTGATATTTCATCCTAATGATCAGAGTAAAACACTTATGGGTATTAGTGACTTTAACTATAATGGTGATCATCGTGTTGGTAAGAGTCTAGATACATATATTGATGGCGAGAGCTTTGGCAAACCAGTAATAGTATCTAAATCAAATGATTCGATGTATATTATTACATTTGAGTCTAATAAACTACATCGATATGAGTATAAAAAAGGCTATGGTAGTTTTATAAATTTGGAATACGGCTCAAATGGTCTTGAGAAAGAATTTGAATTTGATAGTCAAAATAATAGTGATATGGTTGTTGTAGGCTTACCAAAATCAAAAAAAGAAGATGACAAAAAAGATGAAGGTATTCAGTTAGTTGTACCAAAATTTGGCTATTTATTCGTATTTACACCAGATAAGGTTTTACAACTTAACTATGATTTTGACATACTTCAAGAGATTGATATAGGCGCATCTAGCCCACAAATTTTAGCTGATTTTGATGCGGTTAAAAACACTATTAATAAGATATACATCCAATCAGAAGCGTTAGATGTTAAAGTCCAAGAAATTAGAGATGAGCTTGGTGATGAAGGTCAGCCACAAGATAAGTCTGAAATTAACGATAAAGATAAATCTTCTTCGCAAAACAAATCAAAATCAATGGTTGAAAGAAAAAAACAAGAGCTGGCAAAAAAGAGTAGTAAAACTAAAGATGAAAAAGATAACAAAGATGAAGAAGATAATGAGCCAGCTGAGCGTGTATATTTAGACAGTAAGTATCTTTATCCTTTGGGGATAGTCAAGGAAGTCAAATTATGAATATCTTAGAAAATATTAATACAGAAAAAAGAAATCCTAGAAGTTTAAATCTTGATTCAATGTCTATAGCTGAAGCAGTCAGTTTAATGATAGATGAAGAGTATGGTGTAATTGAAGCACTAAAAGAACAACATACAAATATAACAGAGGTAATTTTAGCAACTTCTTATGCCTTAAAAAATGCTGGTAGGATTGTATATGTCGGTGCGGGAACTAGTGGTAGGTTAGGTATATTAGATGCTGTTGAATGCCCACCAACATTTAGTGTTGATTATAATACGATTATAGGCTTGATAGCTGGCGGTGAAAAGGCATTTATCCAAGCTCAAGAAGGTGCTGAAGATGATGCTAATTTTGGTAAAGAAGATTTGCAGAGCATAAATCTTACAGCTAAAGATATTGTAATAGGTATTGCTGCAAGCGGTAGGACACCATATGTGATTGGTGCTCTTGAGTATGCTAACTGTATTGGTGCAACTACAGTTGCTATTAGTTGTACTAAGCAAGCAAAAATATCTCAATATGCTAAATATCATATAGAGGCAGTACCGGGACCTGAAGTTTTAACAGGTTCAACAAGGCTAAAGGCTGGTACCACTCAAAAGCTGATTCTCAATATGATATCAACTCTTTCAATGGTCTCTGTCGGTAAAGTTTATCAAAATCTAATGGTAGATGTAAAACCTACTAACCAAAAGCTAATTGAACGCTCAAAAAATATTATTTGTGAAGCTACAGGAGTAAATTATGCAAAAGCAACTGATTTTTACTTAAAAGCCAATAAATCTGTCAAGGTTGCAATAGTAATGATATTAAATGATTGTGATTATGAAAAAGCTTTGGCAATATTAAAGAACAATAATAATTTTATAAAGAGCTAAGATGAGATTATTAATATTGTTTATAACCGTTATGTTTAGTCTTGATAGCTATGCTACTATTTATGAAAAATATCAAAATGGTGTGCCAGAATTTTCTAATCAGCAATCCCAAGGTGCTAAACAGCTTAATTTAAATGATGATCCAGTTTCAGTGATTGATATGAATAATATTCCGCACACGATAGTTTGGGGTCGTAATCAGCAGCAAGAATATATACCTTATTCGCAACCACAAGAGGATACGCTTCAGGCTGCTTTCCCAGAGGAGTTTACAGATAATTATTTTGATTTTTATGGGAGAAACTACCAATATCATAATTTAATGTCATCAACTATGGGTATAAGTATGTATGCGCCAAGTGGTGCAAACAATATGCGTCTGCAAAGAAATTACTAATATGTTTTGCTCTTTGATAAAAAGCTTATTGAGCGTAAAGCCAAAGTCTATTTGATCAGGGTTGAAAAAAGATATTTACAACTGTCAAAAGAACTTGATAATGGTTTTGAAATTCGATTAACAGATTTGTATAAATTATTTGGATTTAATTTTTATTGATTGTAAGATTTTATGAAATCTGATAGATCACTTTGTGAGGCAAACTTTTTTACTTCTTTGTTCAAAGAGTAACCATTTTGTGAACTTGTAAGTATAGTAACTTTATCTTTATCATTTATCTTTTTTCTAATTTTACTAATTGTTACATCTATACTTCGGCTATAACCATCATAAGGACGATTATAAACCGCCTCGGAAATTTTATCACGATTAACAAAGCTATAAACATTTTCAGTTAGTAATAGCAGAATCTTATACTCGATATTACTAATTTGATAAAGTATATCTTGTTTATTTTGAATTGTTTTCTCTAAAGTATCAAAAACAACTCCATCAAAAAATAAATATCTACAGCGAATCAAGCCACTATTAATAGTAGTTTTAATTTTTGCTAATAGAAGTTTTCTGTTGAAAGGTTTTGATATATAGTCTTTAGCACCAAATTCGTATGCTAGAATTTGATCTATCTCATCATTTGATGCTGTAGCAATAATTATATTTATATTTTTCTGCAAACATATCCTTTTACAAAAATCTAAGCCACTTTCATTAGGCATCATAATATCTAATAACATTAAATCAATTTTTTCAGAGTTTAGAATGCGCTCTGCAGTTTCTGCTGAATCTGCAATATAAACTTTATAGCCTTCTTTTTCTAATAAGTCTCTTATGTTGATTCTTATTTCTTTTTCGTCATCGACTACTAAAATACTTTTCATAATTATAGAATTCTAAAAATTACATTTACTCCTAATGATAACATATGAATAATGTAAATAAATGTAAATTATTTATTTAGAGTTTTTGATTATCATTTTAGGAGACTTCTATTTTGGATTTCAGTCGATATAATACGACTTATATCAATGAGATCTTAGATGATAATAGAGCATAGCTGCTGTTATAGTAGATATTGAAAGGGTTATTTATAGAATCTGCCATTCTTCATCATCAGTTGATAAATCATCATCACTCTCTAATTGCGCCTTAAGCTTTAAGATTGATTTAGTCAAACCTTTAGGCTTACTAGTATCCATAGAAACTTTAAGGGGTTGAATTTTTTCAATCTCTAAAATTAAGAATTTTAGCTCATCAATCTCTTTACGATTCTCCATATCATTATTATCTGAGATATTATTTTCTTCAAGCCTATTGATAATTTGCTTTAATTTTGCCCTTAATTCTAATTTGGCTTGTTTAAGTGTATATTTACTATAATGACGTAATTCTTCTCTCAATTGTTTAATTCTATCTTTAGTGGTATCATTAGATTCAGTTAGATACTCTTAAGTAATCAGCAAGTATACTGATATCGTCTTGTTGGTTAATTTTTTTGATGTTTTCGCCTCTGACTTAGTCAAAACTTTCTTTAAAGAGATTCCAATAACGTTGCATAGAATGGTGAGTTAGTATTGGCTTATATCACTCATGTGAGAATCTATCTTTTAAAGGTATATCTATACCTACATGTTCTGAGTTAAGTGAGTCCAACATAATAGAAGGTACTAGATCTCTAGCATTCCAAAATCTTATGATATTTCCTTTACCAACTTTTTCTTCAATAATTTTAGCGCCTTTGCTATCAACAAATCTAGGAGCACCAAAACTAATATTGTATACTTCCGCATTTTTTATCACAGGATTATTTTTAGTATATGCTGGTAATATTAGGTTCCATGAATAAAAAATTATCTTAGCCAAATAAATGTACTTGCCAGTGCAATAAATCCCAGAAAAGCAGAGCAAGTTTTATCAAACCTAGAAAAAACTCTTCTAAAATGCTTAATTTTAGAAAAAAAGTTCTCAATTAAGTGTCTATCCTTGTAAGTGTGCCAATCAATACTATGATCTTTAGTATAATTTTCCTTAGCTGGAATAATAGCTATATTACCATTTTTTATAAGAAACTTTATGTTATCTTCAGAAAAATAAGCCTTATCTGCCAATATTTGAGCATTTTTTATACCTTTCAATAAATCTTGTGAGGGAATTATGTCATGTACATTACCAACTGATAATATAAATCTAACAGGGTTACCTAGTGCATCAGTTACAGTATGTATTTTAGTTGTAAAACCTCCAGCACTTCTACCAAGAGCATGTATTTTATTACTATTTATCTCATAACTACTAGCACAAGCATGTGCTTTTACAGATAATAAATCAACCATGAACTGTTCACAGAAATATAACTCATTAAATTAGACCAAATACCTTTATCTGCCCAGTATTTATAACGTTTATGGATTGTTCTACTATTACCATAATCCTCATGAAGATAACCCCATTGAGCTCCAGTTTTCAGAATGTAAAATACAGCTTCGATAAATACTCTAAGTTTTTTGGTATCTTTTGTGTGTAGACCTTTTTGAGATTTAAGAAAAGTCAAAATAGTTGACCAGTTAGATTCTGATATGTAATATTTCATCTGTGTTAAGTGTTTTGTTTGTTTCGCAAAACTATTTAAATACACTTAACATATTTATGCAAAAATTTTGTTCATGGAACCTAAAAAATATATTTTTTGATTTATCTAATCCAGTACAATTTTAAATTATAATTTTTAATAGAAAATAATATATGCTAAATAAATATAAGAGTAGTAAAAAATATTCTCTCTAGCTATTTCAGTAACACTTATCCTAATAGCTATATTTAATTTATTTTTCTTATATATTTCATATGCCTACTATCTAAATACACAGATTTACAGACCTATAAATATAATCACTGATTTAAGTTATACTTTTTACGATGATTTAGTAGATAATAAATATAACAATTCAAAATTTAACACTATATACAGTATAGATAAAAGTTCAGCAGAGATCACATATACTATAAGCGCTAAACCTAAAAATAACCTTTTTATAAACCTCTTTGACAATAAAGCTAATCATGAGCTACAAAGAAAGAAAGTTGAAAAATATACTGGAAACGAAGACATTATAAAAGATATATCTATTTGCTACCCTAAATATGATAGATGTTTTAATATCCATATTAAAAGCAGAGCTAAATTTTATTTATATTATATTTCATTATTATTATCAACAATAATATCAATATTTTTTCCTTTATATATAATATATAGCCAATCTTTAGTATTTAGCCTAATTAGGTTCAAAAGATACTAAAAATAGTCGATAGTGAGATAAAAGACTTTTATCTATTTGCTCCTAAAAATATTCAACTTATTCCAAAAACTATTTTTAAAACTATACTTTCTCTAAAAAAAGAGATAAGAAATAGAGTTTTTACCCTAAATGCAATATCTCATGATTTAAAAACTCCTCTTACAAAAGCTAAATTATTGATAGAAAATAAATACCCTGATAACTCATTAATTCTTAAATATTTTGATGATATAGAATACCTTTTCTCACAAATATCTAATTATAATAAAAAGTGTAACAAAAAAGTTGAAGCTACTAAAACAGATATTGTAAATTTTGTAGAATGTTTATGTGAAGATTATGAAGTTTATGATTGTGTAAATTTCTCTTCCTCAATTGAGGAAGGAATTGTGTATATTCAAATTAAAGAGATGAAAAGAGCTTTTTCAAATATAATCAATAATGCTATTAAATATGCTGGTTGTGTTGATATTTTTATCTCGCGTAAAGAATATATAGAAGTAACATTTACTGATACAGGACCAGGTATTAAAAAAACTGATCTTAATAAAATATGGCAGCCATTTTTTCGCTCTGATGTTGCTAGAAATAGTGATATCCCTGGCACAGGGCTAGGTTTATGCATTGTAAAAAAAATATTTGAAGCTAATAATGTTCAAGTATTTATCGAAAACAATAAACCATGTGGCTTAAAAGTGACTGCTAAATTCAAAGTTCAAACTTAACAATAAAAAATTGATTGAGTGAATTTTAAGCTTTACTATATTTAATACCCTTTACATGAATACCTTTAGCATGAGAGTGATGCCAACAGACTATATCATTTTCATCTGTGCTTGGCTTTTCACTAATTGTATCATCCAAACAAAGAACATCGTATTTGCTATTATGCTTTCTAACTAACGGTTTTATATACTTCCAGAATTCTAAGCTTGTCAAATCTGACTTGCTTAAAAACCTTGTTATTTTGTCATGTGATACTTCTTGATCTAATATATCTGATAATTTTGTGGCTGTAGCATACTTAGTTTGGCTTATAAGATAGTCTGTGTATATATCTAGTAAATCCTTGTCCATTTCTCAGAAGATACATTTATTTCCTATGATCAGTATTCTAAATATCTTTTTAAAACTTACAATCTTTTGCGTAAGGTGAGTTATTTAGTTAAATATTTAGGTGAAGCGTATTATAAGCATAAATATGAATAATAAGTTTATTAATTATCGACGTCTACGGTATTCGCTGCTTTCTTAGTAATGTTATGTGGATAAATCATATTTAAAACTATCTTCAAGGTGGAGCCTTGAGCAAGTATCGAGAGAATAACAACTGTGTATGTAATACTAACTATAACATTACCTTCATCAGGTAATGATAACGCTAATGCTAAAGATATACCGCCCCTTACCCCAGACCAAGCTACAAGTAAATTATCTTTAGCTGAAGCTTGAGTAAGTTTTTTATCAATTACAGTGATTGGTATTGATATACTAACTAATCTAGCAAACGTCACAATAAATATACCAGCAGCACCAACCCAGAAAGCGCCATGGTTAAATGGTATACTAGTTAACTCTAGACCTATGAGTATAAATAGGAAAGAGTTAAGCATATTATCAATAACCATCCAAAAGTTATCGAGCTTTTCTACTTGATCTGGAGATGTTTTTTTACGATCTGAAAGATTATTACCGATAAATAAACCAGCAACTACCATGGCAATAGGGCCTGATACATTTAAGCTATGAGCAATTACATATCCCATGCTTGCTACAGCTAATGTGACGAAAATTGAAGTTTCAGAGTCTTGATTAGTTTTTAGGAATATAAGTGCAAATCTAGCAAAAATATAACCAAGAAGTATGCCACCACCAGCCTCTGAACCAATCTGTTTAGCTATTATCCAAATATATTCAATACCATGACCATTAATAGCTTGTCCAAATTCACCACCACTGCCAAAGAAAACAATATTTGATAATACTACAAAAAGGACAATCCCTGTAGCATCATTAAACAATGATTCACCAACTACACGTGTTTTGATATGTTTGGGTATAGATTTATTACCAGCAAGTGTACTAATTACTGCAATTGGATCAGTAGGTGATATCAACGCTCCAAAAACTAAGCAATAGCCTAAACTAATTTCAAAACCAACTAGGAGGCAGAAACCATAAATTAATATAGCGGTTGTAAGTGCTGAGAGTAATAGACCAATACTTGCAAGTCCAAATATAGCTTTTAGCTCTTTCTTTAGATCAATCATATTAAAATGCAGTGCATTAGCAAATAATAAGAAAGATAACATTCCATCAAGTACTGTTTTTTTGAAATCAAAACTTGATAAAGCAACTACTAAAAAATTTGATGGACTTAAAAAAGAAGCACACAGCGCTGAAAATGTTATCGAGAGAATTGTTAAGCCTATCGCTTTGGGTAACTTTAGAAACTTAGTGTTAATGTAACTCATCAATGCTGCTACAACGGTTAGCAAACTAAATAAAAAATATTCACTCATAATAATCCCCTATAAGCCACAGCTATATTCCCAACTACATGCCTTTGATAACTCTTCTAAAATATTTTTTTGTCTAAAGAAATCATTATTTAACTTATCAAAAGGTAGATTCTCAAACATAAAACTATTTGTTTTAACCTCTAAATCAGTTACTTTCTTAATATCTTGTTTAGTTAATATCTTAAACTGTTGTTGAGTTAGATGTATACATGGTTGACATTCAAGACTATGTTTTGCAGGCTTAAATGGTAACTCTTTGGTTAAATCAAGAATGTCATCATAGCTATGATTTAGTAAAGGGTATTCTAGAGGTCTATAATCATATTTTTCTTCTTCACTTAGGTTTTTTAAAAGCTGTGAGACACTAGACATATCTTTACGATGACTAAGTAGGATAGCGGTATCACCATTAGGATCAAGCTCATCGATTTTATTGAGTAGAGTTATACCTTTTAGGAAACTGGCGCACCAGCTAAATTTTTGTGATGGAAATTGCTTACGTGCTAAAACTAGTTCTTGAAAAGTATTTTCTGATTTTAAATGAAAATAGCTGATATTTTCTTTTGTTAGCCAATCAAAAACTACTCCTAAATAACTATTCCAATTAGTTGCAGCAAAACCTGTATCTACAGATAAGACATAGAAGTTATCTGATAAATTTTGCTTTGCCCAGGATATAAGTGCTAAAGAATGAATGCTGTAGTTAGCAATAATTATATTATCTAACTTATGCATTTCACATTCCTATAGTATCTTTAACTTGCTGGAGTTTATTTTTTGCAAAAGGGCGTACTTTTGCAGCTCCTTGGGTAAGAATATCATCAACAATTTTAGGATTATTTATATAGTAGTCATATTTTTCTTTGGCTTCTCTTAGATATTCATTTATTTTTTCAAAAAGTATTTGTTTAGCATCTCCCCAACCAAGTCCGCCTGCCAAGTATTTTTTCTCTAGAGTTGTTATCTCTACTTGGCTTGCAATGCTTTTATATATTGCAAAAATGGTACAGCTATTTGGATCTTTTTTTTCTTCAGGTGTTTGAGAATTTGTAATAATTTTCATTACTTGTTTTCTAAGTTTCTTCTCAGTTGAGAAAATAGCTATAGTATTATCATAACTTTTTGACATCTTACGACCATCTAGACCAAGTATAGTTTGACTATCTTCACTCGTCAGAGCTTGGGGTGCCTTGAGAACTGATTTTTGGTAAATATGATTGAAACGGTTAGCGATATCTCGAGCTATTTCTATATGTTGAATTTGGTCTTTACCAACAGGAACTAGGTCTGCATCGAACATAAGAATATCTGCAGCCATAAGTACTGGGTAGTTAAATAGTCCCATAGTTATACCTTTATCTGGATCAACATTATCCTCTTGAAGATTTTGGTCAACTAAGGCTTTGTAAGCGTGAGCTCGATTAAGTAGTCCTTTAGCAGTAGTGGTACTTATGATCCATGTTAATTCCATTATCTCAGGGATATCTGACTGGCGATAGAAATAAGCTTTATCTGGGTCAAGACCAAGTGCTAACCATGATGAAGCTATTTCATAAATATATTGCTGGCGTAACTTTTTATCCCAAAGCTTTATTAATGAATGTTGGTCAGCAATAAAGTACATACATTTGTATTGATCATCTTTAACCATATCTATTGCTGGTTTGATAGCACCAATATAGTTACCTAAATGTGGTGTTCCTGATGGAGTAACCCCAGTTAAAATTATTTTTTGCGTCATTTTTATCCTATTGACTGTAAAATATTAAGTACATTTTAAAACAATGTAAATTTTAACATATAAGAGCTATCAAAATAAGAGAATTTATCGTAAATTTATGGAGCGGGAAACGAGGCTCGAACTCGCGACCCCAACCTTGGCAAGGTTGTGCTCTACCACTGAGCTATTCCCGCAAATTTCTGAAACATGGCACACCCAAAGGGATTCGAACCCCTAACCGCTCGGTTCGTAGCCGAGTACTCTATCCAGTTGAGCTATGGGTGCATAGATTTGAGCGATATTATATAGCGATATTTTTAGTTAGTCAAGTTGGTTATTTCATTAATTATTGTAATTAATTTATTTTCTAACTCCTGATCGCTTAGCTCAGTATTATCTATAACAAAATCAGCAATTTTTTCCCTTTCTTTATCAGATATTTGTAGATTGATAAATGCAACGGCTTGTTGTCTATTTTTGCCATCACGTTCCATTAGTCTTCTAATTCTAGTTTCTAGATCTGCTTTGATGACTATTACTTTCTTTAGATAATCATAGTGACAAAAGTTGTATGGACCTAATAGTGGTATGTCAACAATTGTCATAACAGTATCAGACTCTTTTACTTGTTTTTTTATCTCTTTATTGATTACTGGGTGTAGATAATCTTCTAACCATTTTTTAGCTTCTTTAGATTCAGTGATAATAGCTCTAAGCATTGCTCTGTTTATCTGCTTATTCATTATTATTTCATCACCAAATTTTTCAGCTATTTTTTTTATTACTGAAGGTTTTTTAGTGATTTCTCTGCTTATAGTATCTGCACAGACAACATTTAAGTTTAGTTTCTCTTTGAGAATTCTTGTCGCTGTTGATTTACCACTTGCAATTCCGCCAGTTATACCAATTGGATAAGTATTTATAAAATTCATCTACAACTTACTTGTAAAAATTATTTGAGCACAAATTTTAATATTTTTTTTTTAGAAAGTCATATATTTTTTGAATAAAATCTAATTTGAGCTTAAAATAGTTAGAGTTTTTATTGTAAATTTGTATTTTTGTGTCGCTTAAAAATATTATCTTAGAGCGAATAAAATCTTCTAAACAGCCATTACTATTTAGAGATTTTATGCAGATGGCTTTATATTATCCCTTACTAGGTTATTATTCTGGAGCAAGAGAAAAAATTTCCCCTCAAGGTGATTTTATTACTGCCACATCGCAAACTTCTTTATTTGCGCGAACTTTTGCTAGACAGTTTGCAACTATAATTTCTCAACTTGGTAGCGACTGTAGTGTCATAGAATTTGGTGCTGGTAATGGTAAGTTTGCTGCAGATTGTATCAATGAGCTTAAGAGTTTATCAAACTTGCCAAAACATTATATAATCATAGAGTTAAGTAATGATCTAAGATTAAGACAGCAGCAGTATATCAAGGAAAATATTCCGCATTTATATGATAAGTTTATTTGGCTTGATAAATTACCTGAGCAAAAACTTAAAGCTATTGTGTTTGCAAACGAGCTTTTAGACGCAATGCCTGTTGATGTTTTTAGATTTATGAATAATAAATTGGTACAGCAGGGCGTTACTAGTAATGGAGATAATTTTAAATTTTCTGATATGCTGCAAAATGATGACCGTTTTGAGTATGAATCGGGTAAGATACTAGATGATGGTATTACTTTTGATGATGGTTATACTAGTGAGATAAATACTTGGATTCGTCCGTGGATTAAGTCTTTGCATGAGGTTTTGTCACAGGGTATAGTTTTTTTGTGTGATTATGGTTACCACAGGTCGCTGTATTATTCAAAAGAAAGATATATGGGGACTTTGGCATGTTATTATCAACATCAAGTTAATTTTGAACCATTTATAAATATTGGCGAGCAAGATATTACTGCCCATGTTGATTTATAAATATTGGCGAGCAAGATATTACTGCCCATGTTGATTTCACGACTGTTGCTGAGGCTGCGTTTGAGGTGGGTTTTCAGCTTGACGGCTATATGACACAGGCAAATTTTCTCAAGAGAGCAGGTATTTCTGAAGTCTTTAGTAATATATCACAACACTTGGGTGTTAAGCAGTACTTAAAATATAGCAATGATATAAAAGATTTATTGTTTAATGACAAACTTGCAGAAGTCTTTAAAGTTATTGCTTTTTCATTGGACTTTGATTTGTTTTAGATGTATTTGATAATCAAGATAATATTGATTATTTGTTGTAGATTATCAAACGTATAGTTGGATTTTACCTCATTGGTTTTATGGATTGTGGTATGCAGCGGAATGTAAACTACGATTTAATTGAGCTAAAAATCTCATAAACTAAGTTGTTTTTTAAAAAATATAAAAATGATGTGGTAATCTTTGAGATTATTGAAGTTGTTAATAAATTTTTACAAGATTATAATTACTAAGTATTAATAGTTAACAAGCTTGTTACTGGTTGATGTTGTCTATCTATTGACTTATAATCGAGCAATAAGTTTTAATTTCGTTAATATTCGATTAATTCGGAGGATAAAGGATGTCGGATTTCACTAAAGATATTGATGTTTTAGAAACCCAAGAGTGGCTTGAGGCTTTTGAAGATGTCATAAAAAGAGAAGGTGCTGATAGAGCTAAGTTTTTATTTGAACAGCTGCTTACCAAAGGTTCGGAGCTTGGTATAGAAAGTGCTTATTCAACTGCTAAAGTTAAGAATTATGTTAACTCTATAGATGTTTCTGAACAACCAAGTTATCCAGGTGATATAGAACTTGAACAAAAGATTGAAGCTATCAATAGATGGAACTCTACAGTTATAGTTGCTGCAGCTAACAAAAAAGATGGTTCGATAGGCGGCCATATTGGTACTGGAGCTGGAGCTATGACGCTTTATGAGGTCGGTTTTAACCACTTCTGGAAAGCACCAAACGATCAACATGCTGGTGATTTGATATTCTATCAAGGACATCTTTCTCCGATTGTTTACGCACGTTCATTCTTAGAGGGTAGAATAACAGCAGAACAGTTAGAGAACTTTAGAAAGCAGGCATTTAATGGACAAAATGCGGTATCTTCATATCCTCATCCTTATTTACAGCCTACTTATTGGCAATTCCCTACAGTTTCTATGGGATTGGGTCCACTTCAAGCTATTTATCAAGCTAGATTTATGAAATATCTAGAGGCTAGAGGTTTAGCAAAAACATCTGATCGTAAAGTTTGGGCTTTCTGTGGTGATGGTGAAATGGATGAGCCAGAATCAATTGGTTCTATCACTAGAGCAGGTCGTGAAGGCCTAGATAACTTGATTTTTGTCGTTAATTGTAACTTACAAAGATTAGATGGTCTTGTAAATGGTAATGGTAATATAGTTGAAGAGTTAGCGGATGTATTTGCCGGTGCTGGTTGGAATGTTATCAAAGTACTATGGAGTAGTGATTGGGATAGATTACTACAAGATCAAAAAGCTGGTAAAAAGCTTGCTCAAAGATTAAGTGAGTTAAATGATGGACAATTCCATACAATCAAAGCTCACGGCGGTGCTGAGTGTCGTAGAGTAGTATTTAGCGGCGATGAAGATTTAGAAGCGCTAGCTAAGGATATGACAGATGATGATATTCAAGCACTGCGTCGTGGTGGGCATGATCCATTGAAAATTTATGCAGCATACAAAAAGGCGGTAGAGAATCCAAATGGTCGTCCAACACTAATTCTTCCTATGACTGTTAAAGGTTATGGGTTAGGCGAGTGGGGTGAGTCAAAAAATATTGCTCACAATGTTAAAAAACTTGATACTGATGCGCTTGAGCATATTAAAAATAGATTTAATGTTCCAGCTTCAAAAGAGGATATTGAAAACTATAGACTTATCAAGCTAGATGAAAACTCGCCAGAGATGAAATATCTACACTCTAAGAGAAAAGACCTGGGTGGTTATATTCCTAAGAGATTAGAGAATAAGCAAGCATTAGAGATTCCGAGCTATAAAGATTTTGCTAAGAGCTTATTGGATGATAGTGGTGATAGAGAATTTTCAACTACTACCGCTTTTGTAAGGATATTATCTCACTTAGCGAAAGATAAGAAATTAGGTAAGCATATTGTACCAATCACGGTAGATGAGTCACGTACTTTTGGTATGGAAGGTCTATTTAGACAGTTAGGTATCTATAACCCTAAAGGTCAGCAATATGTACCAGAAGATAAACAGCAAGTAATGTTCTACAAGGAATCTGTAGATGGTCAGATTTTACAAGAAGGTATCAATGAGCAAGGAGGCTTTTGTTCTTGGATAGCAGCAGCTACTTCATATAGCGTGCATAAAGTGCCAATGATTCCTTTCATGATTTACTACTCAATGTTTGGTTTCCAAAGATTTGGTGATCTTGCATGGGCTGCAGGTGATTCGATGGCAAAAGGTTTTGTCATTGGAGGTACTTCAGGACGTACAACTCTAAATGGTGAAGGTCTGCAGCATGAGGATGGTCATAGCCATATCCAAGCTGGACTTATACCTAATTGTATTTCTTATGATCCTACTTATGCTTATGAATTAGCTGTAATCCTTGGCGAAGGTATGAAGAGAATGTATGTTGATGGTGATCATGTATATTACTATATCACTGTAATGAATGAAAATTACTCTCATAGAGCAATGCCAGAGGGCTGTGAAGAGGGTATCATCAAAGGTCTGTATAAGTTAGATGAAGAGAAGAAGCCAGCGGCTAAACATGTACAGTTATTAGGTTCAGGCTCTATTCTAAGAGAAGTTGAAGCTGCGGCTAAGATGCTAAAAGAAGAGTATGGTATTACTTCTAATGTTTGGAGTATGACTTCTGCTAATGAGCTTTATAGAGAAGCTAAAAACGTAGCTAGAACTAATATGCTTCATCCAACAGCAGAGAAAAAAGAAAGCTATATCGAGAAGTGTTTTAGAAATGAGCAAGGTCCTGTAATCGCTTCTACTGACTATATTAAGCTTTATACTGATCAGTTAAGAGAGTTTATACCGCATACTTTTGTAAACTTAGGTACTGATGGTTTTGGTAGATCTGATACTCGTGCGGCATTAAGAAGTTTCTTTGAGGTTGATAGATATCATGTTGTTGTTGCGTCATTATATGCGCTATATCTAGACGGTAAAGTTGAGGCTAGTGAAGTTAAAGCTGCGATCGAGAAGTACAATATAGATCCAGAGCGCATGGCACCTTTTTATAGCTAATTGGTAAGGAGATATTAATGTCTATAGAGATAGTTAAAGTTCCTGATATCGGGGATTATGATAGTGTAGATGTGATCGAAGTTAATGTTGCTGAAGGTGATGTCATCGCCGAAGAAGATTCTTTGATTACACTAGAAACAGACAAAGCTAGTATGGAGGTTCCATCTCCTGTAGCTGGTAAGATTGTTAAGTTGACTGTAAAAGTTGGCGACAAAGTTTCTCAAGGTTCAGCTATTATGGAAGTAGAGGTTGAGGGTGATGCAACAGCAGCTGAGTCTAAGCAAGAAGCTGCTCCAGCGCCACAACAGCAGCAAGCTACAGCAATAGTTGATGTAGAAGTTCCAGATATTGGTGACTATGATAGTGTTGATGTTATTGAAGTATCTGTAGCAGTTGGTGATGAGATTGCAGAAGAGGACTCTTTGATTACATTAGAAACAGATAAAGCTAGTATGGAGGTACCATCTCCTGTTGCCGGAAAAGTTGTTGAGATTATCACAAAAGTCGGCGATAAGGTTTCTCAGGGTAGCTTAATATTAAAAGTTGAAACTGGAGCAAGTGCTTCAGCACCTACACAAGCACCAGCACAGCAAGCTACATCTGCACAACCTGCTTCTGAAGAAGTTATTGATGTCAAAGTTCCAGATATTGGTGATTATGATAGTGTTGATGTTATTGAAGTATCAGTAGCAGTTGGTGATACAATTGCAGAAGAGGATTCATTGATTACATTAGAAACAGACAAGGCTAGTATGGAGGTACCATCTCCAGTAGCTGGTGAAGTTGTTGAAATTATTACAAAAGTTGGTGATAAAGTTTCTCAGGGTAGCTTGATTCTTAAGGTCAAGACAAAAGGTGCAGCTCCAGTAGCAGCGCCTAGTCAGCCAGCTAAGCAAGAAGCTCCTAAGCAAGAGTCTAAACCGTTAGCACCTGCTCCAGCTCAAACTAATGTTAATGACTATGCGGTAGATAATTCTAATGCTCATGCTTCCCCAGCGGTGAGAAAGCTAGCTAGAATTTTAAATGTCGATTTAAGCAAGGTCAAAGCTACAGGCCGTAAAGGACGTGTAACAAAAGAAGATTGTTATAACTACATTAAGCATGCTGTAACACAAGTTCAGACTGGTAAAGTTGCTGCTAGTGGCAGTGGCTTAGATCTTCTAGATGATCCAGTGGTAGACTTCGCTAAGTTTGGTGAGATTGAAACTCAACCATTGACTCGTATCAACAAAATTAGTGCAAAAAATCTGCATAGAAACTGGGTTAAGATTCCTCACGTTACGTTCTATGATGATGCAGATGTTACTGATCTTGAAGAGTTTAGAAAGTCTAAAAAAGCATTTTCTGAGAAAACAGGCATTAAGATTACTCCATTATCATTCTTGGTCAAAGCTGCTGCAGTTGCACTTCAAGAGTTCCCGAGAATGAATAGCTCATTATCAAATGATGGTGAAAACTTGATATTGAAGAAATACTATAATATTGGTTTTGCTGCAGATACTCCAGCTGGTCTAATGGTTCCAGTTATCAAGGATGCTGACAAAAAAGGTATTGTTGAAATATCAAAAGATATTATGGAATTAGCTGGTAAAGCGCGTGATGGTAAGCTTGGTGCCAAAGATATGACAGGCGCTACATTTACTATCTCTAGTATAGGTGTGCTTGGGACTACAGCATTTACACCAATTATTAATATGCCAGAAGTTGCTATTATGGGTGTTTCAAAAACAGCTGTGAAACCAGTGTGGAATGGTAAAGAATTTGAACCTAGAACTATGCTACCTCTATCTATGTCAGCAGATCATAGGGTAATTGATGGTGCATTAGCAGCTAAGTTCTTAACTAGATGTTGTCAGATTTTATCTGATTTACGTGAAATCATAATGTAAACGCGGAGTTTTAAAATGAGTGATATTAAAACACAAGTTGTAGTTTTAGGTAGTGGTCCTGGTGGATATAGTGCGGCTTTTAGAGCAGCTGACTTAGGATTAGAAGTTGTTTTAGTAGAGAGATATGCCGAGATTGGTGGTGTGTGCTTAAATGTGGGATGTATTCCATCTAAAGCTATGTTGCATATTGCTAAAGTTATCAATGAAGCGCGTCATCTAGAATCTCTAGGTATCATCGAGATGGGTGGCCTTAAGATCAACAGAGAAAACCTTTTAAAGTATAAAGATGGTGTTATCGGTAAGCTTACTGGCGGTCTAAAAGGCATGGCTCAGATGAGAAAAGTAAAAATCGTACAAGGTTATGGTAAATTTACTTCTGATAAAGAGCTTGCTGTAGAAGCTGCTGATGGTAAAGTTACGAAGATTGCTTTTGATAACTGTATTATTGCGGCAGGATCGAGCGTAATTAATTTACCATTTGTACCTAAAGATGATAGAATAATTGACTCTACTGGTGCTCTAGAGATGAAAGAAATCCCAGAGACTATGCTCGTAGTAGGTGGTGGTATCATTGGTCTTGAGATGGCACAGGTTTATTCTGAGTTAGGTACTAAGATTACAGTTGTTGAGTTTGCCGATCAGCTTATGAATGGTGTTGATAAAGATTTAGTCAAAGCATACCAAAAAGTAAATAGTCGTTATGATGTGCGTCTGAAAACAGGTGTAACAGCTATGGAAGCTAAAGAAGACGGTATCTATGTAACTATGGAAGGTGATCATCCTGCTAAGAATGAGAGATTCGATAGAGTACTTATGGCTATCGGTCGTAAGCCAAATGGTAAACTAATCGATGCAGAAAAAGCAGGTGTTAAAGTTGATGAAAGAGGCTTTATCCCTGTAGATAAGCAACTTCGTACAAATGTGCCACATATCTTCGCAATAGGAGATATCGTTGGTCAGCCTATGCTTGCTCATAAAGCTGTACCAGAAGGTAGAACAGCTGCTGAAGTTATTTCTGGTCTAAATCATAGTTTTGATCCTTTAGTGATTCCTTCAGTTGCTTATACTGATCCAGAAGTTGCTTGGGTTGGTGAGACTGAGACTTCTGCAAAAGCAAAAGGTATCAAGTATGAAAAAGGTGTATTCCCATGGGCAGCTAGTGGTAGGTCATTAAGTATCGATAGATCAGAAGGTATGACAAAAATTCTATTTGATGAAAATCATAAAATTATTGGTGCCTCTATTGTCGGTACTAACGCTGGTGAGCTTATTTCAGAGGCGGCTCTAGCAATAGAAATGGGTTGTGATGCTGAAGATATCGCTCTTACAGTTCATCCTCATCCAACTCTATCTGAAAGCTTAATGATGGCTACAGAAGTCTATGAAGGTACTGCAACAGATCTTCCGCCA
Source organism: Francisella hispaniensis FSC454 (assembly GCF_001885235.1). NCBI lineage: Bacteria > Pseudomonadati > Pseudomonadota > Gammaproteobacteria > Thiotrichales > Francisellaceae > Francisella > Francisella hispaniensis. The sequence continues at coordinate 1,571,391 of NZ_CP018093.1, read as the reverse complement.
CAAAAGAAAAAGTAATTGTTATAAAATTCTAACTCTATAAAATTTTCTCTTTTTATATATCTCATTTTGTTATAATCATAAAAATTCTAAAAAATAGTCTATAACGATAGTTATGCCTAAATATTTACTAGTTATAGGCTTATTTAAATGATTTTAAGTAATCAAATTTTACAGGAGTGCCAAAAATGACTTGGTCAGATATTCTATCAGAAGAGAAACAGAAAGCTTATTTTAAACAAATACTTGACTTTTTAGCTTGTGAAATCTCTAAAGGTAAGGTGATTTTCCCAGCCAAGGAAAATATTTTCGATGCTTTTAAATATACTGAGCTAGATAATCTAAAAGTAGTCATTTTAGGGCAAGATCCATACCATAACTATAATCAGGCTCATGGTTTAGCGTTCTCAGTACAAAAAGGGGTAGATATTCCACCGTCATTGCAAAATATCTATAAAGAGCTTGCTCGCAGTATTCCAGAGTTTGAAATTCCAAATCATGGTTATTTAGTTGATTGGGCAAAACAAGGAGTATTTTTATTAAATACTACTTTAACAGTTGAAGCTCATAAAGCAAATTCGCATAAAGATATAGGTTGGGAGACTTTTACAGATACTGTAATTAGCAAAATTTCAGAAAATAAACACAATGTTGTGTTTATGCTTTGGGGTTCGCATGCACGTAAGAAAAAAGCTCTTATTAATAGTTCAAAGCATTTGATTTTAGAGTCTACACATCCATCGCCATTATCAGCACATAGAGGTTTTCTAGGCTGTAATCATTTTGTTGATTGTAATAAGTATTTGGTTGAAAAGAAAGATCAGAAGATAGATTGGAGCTTACTTGGTTGAACCATCCCACCAAGGACAACCGTATTGACAATTATTACCTGCTAGTGTTGGGTTGTTGTTTTTATTCCAGTATTTAGCTGTATATGTTATATCATCAATTTTTACAGTATCACCTTCTACATAAACCTTATCTGAACTCCATGTGCCTACTGGTGTTGGTTTAGGTTGAGGATTTAAGTTTTCCCAGGCAGCCTCAGAGAAGTTGCCTAATGGAGTATAAGCAGGATTGTTACACCAGTTAGCCTCTTTACATTTATATTCACTATCTCCTGCTTTTACTACAGTTCCATTTACATAATTACCAATACCATCTGGATAAGTATAAGATGGAGTTGGAGTAGGTCCAGGTTCTGGACCTGGTTTGCTTGCATCATAAGTTTTAGTGAAATCGATATCATTGTTTTGAGCAAGTTTGGTTATCGCTGTTTGAATTATTTTATAAATCAATAACCTTTGCTGGTTTGTTGTCTTTTGAGTATTTGAGAAACTTAACTCTTGTGGTATTTGTCCATCTGTTGCTGTTATTTGATTAATAGCTTGATCGAAAGCTTTGTTAGCATCTTCTATACTGATAAAGTGAAGATCATCATTATTATCTCGATAAGATAATTTATGCATGACCATATCAAATACTTGTTTTAGTCTTGATACAGAGAAAGTAACTTGATTATTTACTGTAATACCTGTGTCTTCAAGCTTTTTATTATTGTTATTGAATATTTGGTTGATGTAAAAAGAAACTTGGCGTGGATATCTGTAATATGTAGCTTCACCAGTATTAGGTTTTTCAGAGCCAATTCTAGTTTGATAGCTGATCGTATCTAATAACCAATTATTGATATTTTTATACTCTTTAGTATCACTGCTACCTTCAGCACAGATATTTAAATATGTCTTAAGTACTGGACTATAGTCACCAGCATTGTAAACAACATTCATTACAAATGGGAATGTTAAACCACCAGCTGTATTTTTCTGAGAGTTTTCTAAACATTTGTTCCATTGAACATGATATACATACCAATCATTTGTTGAGTTAACATTCATTCTGTTGATATCATTAAAATGATAGAAAGTAGTTATCATCGGTCCAGAATAGACATTATCTAATGCTTCAGGACCTATTTTTTTTGTCTGTGAGCCATCATCTTGATCTTGTATTGAATAACCCAGTATTGCGGCTACAGCATCGTAGTTTACTAGACCAAGGGCACCTTTAGCTTCGGCTGAAGGTAGTCTTTTTGAATAGTCGTTAATCTGATAAGGACCGCCTTGTCCAGCTTGTAGTAATATATTTGCATATGTGTCGTTATGAATCAGTTGATCAGGATTATTTGGATCAAAGTTTTGAGCTATTTGGCTAGACATGTCAGACTCTTGCATTAATTGTCCTATCAACGAACCATATAAATAGTCTTTGTTAAACTTCATTTTTGGATATTTTTGCTTAATCAAATAGCCGTACATCACACCAGCTATGGTATTTGACATAATAACTGTATTTGCGTAGTCCGTATTGGTAATAAAAATATCATATGCCTCTGACTGACTGATAGGGAAGGTGTTATGATAGGCAACCTCTCCTTGGCTTAATTGTTTATTATCAGCAAAAGTTGCAGCTGGCAACATAATTGATGCGATTATCGAACTAGTAATAAGTTTCTTCATTATTTTCCCTTGTTTTACTCAAAAATAGGTTTTTAGATAGATGGTTTCAGATTATAGATTTTCTTGTAAGATTTTCCTTATCAGTTATTAATAACAGCTGTTAAAAATTGATAAGGTAAGGTTTATATTTTGCTAGGACAGTTATTTTTGAAGGCTAGATTTTGCTAGGTTTTTGAATAGATTGCTAAAGAGTGCTTTTTGCTATCTATTATGTTAAAATATTGGCTATATGTTTTATCTTCATTAAAAGCGATAACTAATGTCTATAATCACTAAAGAGTCATCATCTATAAATATCGAAAAAGAACTAAAACAATCGTATCTTGATTATGCGATGAGTGTAATTGTCGGTCGTGCTTTACCAGATGTGCGAGATGGTTTGAAACCTGTTCACCGTCGTGTACTTTTTGCGATGAATGAGTTATCTAATTACTATAACAGGCCATATAAAAAGTCTGCAAGGGTTGTCGGTGATGTAATCGGTAAATATCACCCTCATGGCGATACAGCAGTGTATGATACCATTGTTAGAATGGCGCAGCCATTTTCATTACGCTATACATTGGTCGATGGTCAAGGTAACTTTGGTTCTGTTGATGGCGATTCTCCAGCAGCAATGCGTTATACTGAGATTAGAATGCAGAAGCTTACGCATGAGCTTTTAATTGATATTGATAAAGAAACTGTAGACTTTTCACCTAACTATGATAACACCGAACTAGTTCCTGATGTTTTACCGACAAGAGTTCCAAATCTTTTGGTAAATGGTTCATCTGGTATTGCTGTTGGTATGGCGACAAATATTCCGCCACATAATATGACTGAAGTTATTAATGGAACTATAGCTCTTATCGATAACTCAGAACTTACAATAGAAGATTTAATCCACTATATCCCAGCTCCAGATTTCCCTACGGGCTCATACATTAATGGTACAGATGGTATCTTAGAGGCTTATAAAACTGGTCGTGGTCGCGTGATTATGCGTGCAAAGGCAGATATCCATGAAGATGAAGCATCTGGTAAAGCACAGATAGTAGTCACAGAAATACCTTACCAATTAAACAAAGCAAAGCTTGTTGAAAAGATTGCCGAGCTTGTAAAAGATAAAAAAGTAACAGGGATATCTGAGTTAAGAGATGAGTCTGACAAAGATGGAATTCGAGTTGTAATCGATCTTAAGAGAGATGAGTCGCCTGAAGTTGTATTAAATACATTATATGCTCAAACACAATTACAATGTAGTTTCGGGATTAATATGGTTGCTCTTAGTGACAATAGACCTAAGTTATTGAATCTTAAAGAAATTTTAGAGCAGTTTATCAAACATAGAAAGGAAGTTGTAACGAGAAGAACAATTTTTGAGCTAAGAAAGTCAAAAGAGCGAGCGCATATTTTAGAGGGCTTACTGCTTTCGTTAGCTAATATTGATGAGATGATTGAATTAATTAAAGCATCACCATCACCGGCTGATGCAAAAGAATCTATGCTTGCTAGGTCATGGAATGGCTCTATGGTCAAGAGTATGTTAGAAGGTGTAGATGTTAAAATGTATCGTAAAGAAACATTAGCATCTCATTATGGTATTCAGTCTGATAGTTCTTATAATCTAACAGAGGAGCAAGCCGAAGCAATCCTTGCTTTAAGACTACATAGACTAACAGGTTTAGAACAAGACAAAATAACTAATGAATTCAAAGAACTTATTGAGAGAATTAAGTATCTGATAGGTATTTTAAGTGATGTGAATGAGTTGATACGAGTTGTTAAAGAAGAACTTGTTGAAATTAGAGATAATTATGGTGATGAGAGAAAATCAGAGATTATAGAGTCAAGATTAGATCTAACTAGAGAAGATCTTATTGCAGAAGAGAATATGGTTGTAACTCTATCTATGGATGGCTATGTTAAAACACAACCTCTAAGTATGTATAATGCACAAAAACGAGGTGGAGTAGGTAAATCTGCAACCAAAACTAAAGAGGAAGATAGTATATTTAAACTAATGCTTGCTTCGACTCATGATACAATGTTGTGTTTTTCAAGTTTAGGTCGAGTTTACTGGTCAAAAGTTTATGATTTTCCAGTCGCAAGTAGAATTTCTAAAGGTAGACCAATTAATAATATTTTGCCACTAGAGAAAGATGAAAGAATAACTGCGATGATGCCAATTTCTCAATTTAATGAAGGTTGGTATGTGTTTATGGCGACTAGACTTGGTAGAGTCAAGAAAGTTGATCTGTCTGAGTTTGCTAGACCACGCTCTACAGGCAAGATAGCTATTGGTTTAAATGATGGTGATGAGTTATCTTATGTTGCTCTTACAGATGGAAATAAGCAGATCATGATGTTTTCTGATGCGGGTAAGGCAATCCGTTTTGATGAATCTGATGTCAGAGCAATGGGTCGTTCAGCAGCTGGAGTAACTGGAATGCGTATTCATCCTGATCAAAAGATAGTTTCAATGCTAGTGACGAACCCTGATGAGGGAGTTGTTTTAGCTGCAACAGAGAATGGATATGGTAAGCGTACTGCGGTTTCAGAATATCGTAAGACTAAACGAGCAAGTCAAGGTGTGATAGCTATATCAACCTCTGAAAGAAATGGTAAAGTTGTAGTAGCTGTTCTAGTTGAGAATGATGAAGATATTGTCATGATCACTGATAATGGTACTTTGGTGAGAACATCCTCTGATGAGGTTAGAGAATGTGGACGCTCTGCTCAAGGAGTTAGATTAATTAATCTAAGAAATAATGAAAAGCTTATTAGCTTAAAAGTAGTTAAGCAGGATGATGTTGATAATGGTGAAGATATAGAGTCTTCTGATGATACTATGCAGAGTGAATAGTCGACATGTCTAATAAAACTAAGGTTACTATACTGGGGGCTACAGGATCTATTGGTGATAGCACTTTGGCAGTAATTAGAGATAGTAATGATTTTGAGGTTTTTGCATTAACAGCATTTAGTAATATTGAAAAACTAGCAAACCTATGCCAAGAGTTTAAACCTAAGTTTGCGGTAGTTCCAAATTTGGTTCAGAAACAAAAGTTACAATCATTAGTTACTGGTGTTGAGGTTTTGGTTGGCGAAAGTGGGCTTAAAAAAGTATCTAGCTTAGCCGAGGTTGATATTGTTATGTCTGCTATAGTTGGTATAGCAGGGTTAAAACCAACTTTTGCAGCTGCCAAAGCAGGTAAGAAAATTCTACTTGCAAATAAGGAATCTTTAGTAACAGCGGGGCACTTGCTAGTAGATGAAGTTATGAAAAATAATGCTCAATTGATACCTGTCGATAGTGAGCATAATGCTATATTTCAGTGTATTGATAACCCTAGCAAGAAATACACTACAGAGATTGATAAGATAATTTTGACAGCATCTGGAGGACCTTTTAGAGATAAGCAATTAGGTGATCTAACTGATGTTACACCTGAGCAGGCATGTGCTCATCCTAATTGGCAAATGGGTAGAAAAATATCGGTTGATTCATCAACAATGGTAAATAAAGCTCTAGAAATTATCGAAGCATATTGGCTTTTTTCTGTTTCAGCTGATAAAATAGGCGTTCTGATTCATCCGCAGAGTGTAGTTCATTCAATGGTCAGATATGTTGATGGTAGCTATATAGCACAGTTGGGCGTGCCCGATATGAAAACACCTATAGCTAATGCGATGTATTATCCAAAGAGAGGATCAGTTAATGTTGGAAGTTTAGATTTCACAAAACATGAGCTAACTTTTAGAGAAGTTTGTTTTGATAGATTCGAAGCTTTAAAAATAGTTTTTGATAATTTAAAAAATAAAAATTATGCTGCTAACATAGTTTTTAATGCTGCTAATGAAGAGTTAGTTGCTGCATTCTTAGACAAAAAAATTAAATATTTAGAGATAATAGAAGTAAACAAAAAAGTAACAAAAGAGTTAAATTTTGAGAATCCGAAAAATATAGAGGAAGTTTTTGAAATAGATAGAAAAACTCGTGAATATGTGGATTCTGTTTTGGGGTAAATTGAGTGTTTTTTTTAAGAAAGAAGTTTGTATTAGCCTCTCTTCTTGTGGGTATTGCATTTAATGGTTGGGCTGATAATGATAGCTTTATATTAGATAATGTATCTATTAATGGCTTAGAGGGTCTACAAAGTGATGTAGTTAAGAGCCGTATTGGCTATAAAAAAGGTAGCTACATTACTCCTGAAGATACAAACCAGATTATTAATAACCTTTATGGTACTGGATTTTTCAATAGTGTTGATCTATACCGTAAAGGTAGTAATCTTTTTATTAATGTCAAAGAAAGACCGATTATAGCAGGATTTAGTTTTACTGGTAATAAAAAGCTTAGTAAGGATAATCTTGAGAAAGTATTTACTGATGCCGGTATATATGTAGGTAATGTTTATAATCCTAATACGATGTTTTTGCTTAAGCAATCTTTACTTAATCAATACTCTATGATGGGTTTATATGGAGCAAAGATAGAAGAGAATATTAGAAAGCTACCAAATAATAGAATTGATATAAATATAAACTTTCAAGAGGGTAAACCAGCGACTGTTGATTCGATAAACTTTGTTGGTAATAAAAGTTTTGAGGATAGTGATTTAGATAGTAGTGTTGCCTTCCAAGTACCATCGATATGGAATTTATGGGGTTTTTTATCTCCCTTTGATAGTTATTCACCAGACGGTATGAATCAGTCTGTCCAAGGTATAACCAATTATTATCTAGACAGAGGTTACTTAGATTTTAAGGTTACCTCAAAGCAAGCATCAATGTCTAAGGATCGCGAGCATTCGTATATTACTTTTGATGTTGCAGAAGGTGAAATTTATAAGATTGGAAGTGTTTCCTTAACAGGTAAGTTTATTTTACCAAAATCAGAATTAGAGTCTCTAGTGAAGATAAAACAAGGAGAGGTATTTTCAAAGGCTAAATTAGTTGAGACAGTTGAAGGTATAAAGACTCTACTAGGTAGTAAAGGATATGCTTTTGCTACTGTTAACCCTATTCCTACTGTTGATAAGAATAATCATATAGTTTCTTTTAAGATTGTTGTTGATGCAGGAAAGAAAGTTTATGTAAATAGAATAAATTTCTTTGGTAATAATGTCACTAATGATTATGTATTTCGTCGTCAGTTACAATATTATGAACAAAGTCAATATAACAAAGAAGCAATAGATAAGTCTCAAAGAAGATTAGAGCAACTACCGTATGTTGGCGCAGCTGATATGGAGCTTGTTCCTGTTGCAGGATCTGATGATTTGGTTGATGTAAATTATAATATCAAAGAAAGAAATGCTAATTCTGTAAGTGGAAGTTTAGGCTTCTCAGATTTATATGGATTTATGATAGGCGGTAGGCTAAATATGCCTAACGTTTTTGGTACAGGTAATACTTTTAACCTTAATGCGCAACTTTCTATTCCTTTCCAGCAGTTAGACATAAGTTATATTGATCCATTTTTTACTACATCAGGAGTTAGCCAAAGTATTTCTGCATATATAAATAGATCAAACTTTGCTAAGACAAATGCTGTTGCTGCGTATCAGTTAGATACGATTGGTGCAAGGTTGATGTATGGTGTGCCTATATCAACATTTAGTAATGTCTCAGGGGGTATAACTTTTGCTAATAATACAGTTAAGCAATCAAGTGGTTACCAGTCTTCGATTGTACAATGGTTTATCGAGCAACAAGGTGGTAGAAACAACTTTAATGAGCCAGCACTAACAGCAGGCTGGAGTTATGATAATTCAAATAAATATATCTTTGCTACAGATGGTGGATCATTTAACTTAAATGGTTCAGTTAATATTCCAGTTATCAGTAATATTAATGCTTATAAGATAGAGGTTGGTGGAACTTATAATATAGCAGTGCCAAATACTGACATGTCGGCATTAACTATTAGGGGTGGAGTTCAGTACGGTGGTGGCTATGGTAAAACAAAACAACTGCCTTTTTACGAGAACTTCTACGGAGGTGGTTGGGGAAGCGTACGTGGTTTCCTACAGGGTTCATTAGGTCCGCGTGATATAAATTTGCAGAATGGTACAGTTGGTAATTCAATTGGCGGTAACCTTAATATTTATAATAACTATGATCTATTATTCCCAGTACCTTTTATTAAGGATAGTTCTAAGATGAGAATAGGTGCTTTTTTTGGATATAGGTAATACATATACAACTTATAATTTAAATGGTGTTGTAGCGGATCAACCAAAGCAAGAAACTACTCCTTCATTTTCTAACTTGAAATATTCTATTGGGGTTGAGTTTAGATGGGCTTCGCCAATGGGACAATTAGCTGTATCATTTGCTCAGCCGTTTAATGTACAAAAAGGTGATATAACTCAAGTATTCCAATTTTCATTAGGACAAAATTTCTAAATTAGACGTGATATTTTCTTTAAGAAAAACCCAGATTAATTTTATCTGGTATTTAAAACGGTTTAACAAATTTGATAATATTGTGTTAGAATTTATTGTTAAATGACTGTGTTAAATTTAAAGGAGATCTTCTTAATGAAAAAAATTGCTTTATCAATATGCGTTTTAGCGAGTGCATTTACCGCAGCGTATGCAGACACTAAAATGGCTGTGGTTAATCCAGTTGAGATCTTCAATGATTCTGATCTAGGATCTGTAAGTGTTAAAAAACTTGAAAATGACCTTAAGCCAGAAGCTACCAAACTCAAACAAGAACAAGATAATATTATGCAGCAGATGAAAACTCTGCAAGATAATTCCTGCAACTATGACTAAGAATGAATTAGATAAAAACAGCAGCAAATCCAACAAGAACAACAAAGCTTTGCTGAGAGCGCGAATTTTACAACAAAAGAGTATATGGCAAAAGATAAGTTGTCAAAGAAATTCCAAAGCCTCGTTTGATAAAGCTGTTCAAACTATAGCAAAGCAAAAAAATTATAATGTTGTGCTTACAACACAAGCTTTAGCGTATGTTAATAATGTTGATGATATATCTAGCCAAGTTGTTGGAGTTAATGAATAAAAGACTCTGATTAGTTTAGGGAGTTTTATTAATGTATACTTTAGATTTTCTAGCCGTCAAAGCTTGATGGTGAGGTTAAGGGTAATAAGAATGTTGAGATAAATAAGATTGCTACTTTATCTCAAGCTCGTGAGGGTGATATTTCTTTTTGTACTAACCCTAAATATTTAAAGGCATTATCTGGAAACAAAAGCTTCGGCAGTTTTAATAACAGAAGAAGCACTAGAGTTTTGCAATACAAACGCAGTAGTACTGTCAAATCCTTATATGGCATTAGCAAAGGTTATGGAACTATTCGATAGATCACCGCGTCCAGATGGTAAAATTCATAGTAAAGCAGTAATAGCCGCTAGTGCAATAATTGGTGAAAATGTTACTATAGGTGCTAATGCTGTTGTTGGTGAAAATGTAGTTATTGGTGATAATGTTTGTATAGGAGCCTGTGCAACAATTGATAATGGTACTAAGATAGGTAATGATACGTTGATAAAGAGTAATGTATCTATAGCTCACGATGTTATAATTGGCGCTGGATGTATTATTCATCAAAATGCAGTAATTGGCTGTGATGGCTTTGGTAATGCAAGAGATGAGGATGGTAGTTGGACAAAGATTCCTCAACTGGGCAGAGTAGTTATTGAAGATAATGTTGAGATTGGTTCTGGAACAACTGTTGATAGAGGCGCTATTGACGATACGATAATTAAAAAAGGTGCACGTATTGATAATTTAGTACAGATAGCTCATAATGTAACTATTGGCAAAAACACTGCTTTTAGCAGGAGTTACAGCTGTTGCAGGTAGTACAACGATCGGTGATAATTGCCTTATTGGAGGTCAGTCAGCGATAACTGGACATATTAGTATTTGTGATAATACTATAATAGGTGGCGCATCTAATATTGGTAAGTCGATCACTAATCCAGGAATGTATTATGCTGCGTTTGAAGCTAAGCCTAGAATTCAATGGGGTAGATTTGTAGCAAAATTAGCTAAGATTGACACTCTAATAACAAAAGTAAAACAACTAGAAAAAATTAAATAAGTAAGGATTGTTTAATGAGCCAGTTTAATGAAGAAAATAAACAGATAGATGTAATGGGGATTAGAAGAATCTTACCTCACAGGTATCCTTTTGCACTTTTGGATAAGATAGTTGATTGGAGTATTGAAGATAGAACGATTATTGCACAAAAAAATGTCACTATAAATGAGGATTTTTTTAATGGGCATTTCCCTGATTTCCCAGTTATGCCTGGAGTATTAATAGTTGAAGCAATGGCTCAAGCGACAGCTATACTTGGTGAGCTAATGGCGGAAACATTGTTTGCGCATGTGGTAGAGAAAGCTGGTGGTGGTAGAAGAACTTTTATGCTAGCTGGTATTGACAAAGTAAGAGTTAAAAAGACCTGTAGTACCTGGAGATGTTTTAGTTATTGAGTCACGTATGGTGAAACAGAAAAATATCATCTGCACAGCAGAGTCAGTGGCAAAAGTTGATGGACAAGTTGTTTGTTCAGCTGAATTAATGGCAGCATATAAGGACTACTAATCGTGATACATAGTTTGGCAGTAGTACATGAGAGCGCCAAAATAGCCGATAGTGCTATAATAGGGCCATTCTGTGTTATTGGGAAGAATGTTGTTATTGGCGAGAACACTGAATTAAAAAGCCATGTAACAATTGGTGATAATGCAGTTATAGGTAAAAATAATCGCATTTTCCAATATGCCTCAATTGGTGATGATCCAATTGATTATACATATAAAAAAGGCGATTTTTCTCAAGTTGTAATTGGCGATAATAATATTATCAGAGAGTGTGCTACGATTCATGGTGGAACTTCAAAAGAAATCGGGGTAACATCTGTTGGTAACAACAATATTATTATGTGTTATGTGCATATTGGGCATGATTGTAAAATAGGTAGCTACATAAACTTAGTTAATGGTGTTGGTTTAGCAGGGCATGTACATATTGATGATTATGCAATATTAAGTTCTAATGTTGGTGTTCATCAATTTTGTAGAGTTGGTAGACATGCTTTTATTGCTCACGCAGCGCTAGTTGGTAAGGATGTTCCTCCACATCTGATGGTTACTGCTGTGAATGCTGGTTCAACTCCTTGTGGTATAAATAGTGAAGGCTTAAAACGTCGTGGCTTTACACCTGAAGAGATGAAAAATCAAAGAAGTTTATAGGATATTATATCGTAAAGGTTTAATGATAAAAGAAGCTTTTGAGATAATCAAAGAAATGGCAAAAGAAGATAAAGTTCTAGAGCCTTTTGTTGATGTGATTGGTACTTCGCGAAGAGGTATACTAAGGTAATGAGAATAGGTATTGTAGCTGGAGAGTTGTCAGGTGACCAATTAGGGTGGTACCCTAGTTGAGGCTTTAAAGCAAAGATACCCTAATGCGAAAATTGAGGTATTGGCGGACCAAAAATGGCGTCAGCTGGTTTTAAAAGCCTTTATCCAATGGATGCATTATCTTTAATTGGTTTCTTGGAAATTATTTCAAAAGGTCTACGCATATTAAGTATTCGCCACAAAATTATTAACTACTTTAAGCAGAATAAGCCAGATATTTTCATAGTATAGATGCTCCTGACTTTAACCTTACAGTTGAAAAGAGTTAAGAGCTTCGGTATTAAGACTATACATTATGTAAGTCCTAAAATATGGGTTTGGCGTGAATACCGCATTAAGAAGATACGCAAAGCAACTGATAAAATATTAGCAATTCTGCCTTTTGAAACTGAATATTATAAAAATAGACATAATTTTGAAGCTATCTATGTTGGGCATCCATTAGCGAAGAATATTCCAATACATATTGACCGAACTAAATACAGAGATAAACTTGGATTAAAAAGTAATTCTTTACCAATATTATCAGTTTTACCAGGAAGTCGTACGACCGAAGTTTCCAAGATTGTTGCCGCTATTTTTATTAGTATTGCAAAAACTTGTAGATGCTGGATATAAATTTAAGGCAATTATGCCCCTTAGCTAAACCATCATTAAAGCCATTTGCTAAATACAAAGAGCAAATTGATCGTTTAGGCATCGGGAAGTTTTGAAACGAATTCACATGAGGTTTTAAAAGCATCTGATTTAAGTTTATTGGCATCAGGAACAGCCACGTTAGAGGCTATGTTATGCAAATTACCTATGGTTGTAGGTTATAAATTATCATGGCTGTCAGCTTTACTTGGTAGAATGCTTGTTGGCGGCAATCACAGTTATTGGGCTTTTCCTAATATCTTGCATAAAAGTGAAATTATCAAAGAATTAATACAAAGAAGACTGTACGGTAGATAACTTATTTAGTGAGTTAAAAAGATTATTTGATGATAAACAACGTAATGATTATAGTAGTAGATGAATTTGAAAAAAATTCACAAAGAAATGGTTATTGATACTGAGAGTAAGATCATTCAAGTATTAGATACTATGATAGAAAAATCTTAATTTTTATAATCTTTATATATATAATACATCCAGTATAAAAATTATGTATTAGATAAAATGACACTGATATTGGCATTAGTTTTGGTTTAGTGATAGTAATAATATTAGATCTATATCGTAAAAAAGTTTGAGAATTAAACAGTAGAAATACTTAGGAACATCGAACAGAATAATACTCAAGAACTTATAACTCAGCTAAAAGTTCTCCAGTATGCAGCTAATAGTGAAAATATTCAACGAGAATATCCACTCTTAAGAATGGTTTTTTGTTATTATATTTTGAAACGATTGAGCCAATTCAAGAGTAAAGATTTGGCTACATTCTTAAATACTATGGGGATTAAGTATACTGCTGATAAAACATTTTCAAAAAGTTAATTACAAGGATGTTATGCTTTGGTATACTTGATAATCAAGAGCAAGAATTTTCAGTGCTACAGATGGAAGTGTAACTGGTATTATTGCTGTAAATGAATTATAAAAAAACTTTCTAGTATCGATTATGATGTTAAAACATGTTGTGAATTGATGCTAGATATCTTATTTAGCTAACTCCGGTACATTAATGAATAATAAATTAGACTATAAACAAAACTACCCTTTATTTTATAAGGTATTTTTTCTATTTTAATTCTTTTCGTTCGAGAAGTTATGTCCTAATTTGTAAAAACAGATATTTTCTAAGGGGAATTTGTGGAATTATAAATATCATCATATTGGAATTCCAGTTACTGAGCCCAAAGACAAGGAGAGCGTTATAGTCCTAGCATGGACATGTATACCTCAGGGAGAAGTTGCCTGGAAGGTGCAATATCCTCGCTTTGGACCGAAATGCCACTAAAATAAGCATATACAGACTATGCCTCATATTGTTATAAGGTTCCGACCTTGACCAAGCTATAAAGACAAAAGTATTCTTCTAGAACCATATTTTTCTATTCAAGATAGAGTCGCAATTATTGAAAAATGGTGCAATAATAGAAACTTATACAAACTGATTTGTCGAAGATGAGGAGGTAATGGGGATAAGCCTAATTTAAAAAAATTCAATTTTATATCCTAGTTAATATTTGAATGCAATAGCCAGCTTTTTTACTTTATTATATTAACCTTAAGTTGAGTTAAAAACCTTAAAGAGTTAAGCTAGTCACACTACAGTGTGGCTCCTGAGAATAGTATAATATCTACACTAAAAAGTGGTACCTCATTCTGTGCGAAAGTCCTTAAAACTAGTTAGTTTTAGCTATTTCAGTTAAGTATTACTTTTTAGCCTAGCTTTTCTATAAGTGAATTTATTTATATTTGCTGTGAAGTTATATTATTATAATTAATTATTAATCTATATTAAAAATAAATAAATTTATCAAGTATATTTTATGTGTAGACAAGTAAGATTTATTATAGCAGTACTTTTTAATTTTACGGACACTATATATGCCGTTTCTTTAAAAAAATGATTGGTCAAATGTTGATTGTAGGTTTCTCTGGTCAAGCAATTGATGAAAATCGAAATTGTTCAACATATTAAAGATAACAATATTGGTGGAGTAATATTGTTTGATAGAAAAGGTAAGGATAACATAAAGTCCAGAACAATTAGAGACTTTAAATAGTAACTTGAAAATATAATAACATTTATAATGATTTATATATGCGCCCACAGGTACCATTAATAATTGCTATTGATTATGAAGGCAAAGTAAATCGATTGAAAGCAAAATATGGATTTCCTGAAACATTTACTGCAAAAATTTTCAGAGCTAGATATACAAGAACAGACTCATGTGGCTAGGAAATGGCTGAAACCATGTATAAAGTAATTAATTTAGCCTTGTGTGACATTCACAACGATAATTGCCTATTATTGGTAAATATGAGCGTAGTTTTCTACTGATGTTAATACTATTGTAGATTGTGCTAATCTTTTTGTAAAGCTACTGAAAACGCAAAATAGGTTCTGTATTAAAGCACTTTCCAGGTCATGGCAGCTCTACTAATGATTCTCATTTAGGTGCTGCTGATATATATGGACAGAAAAGAACTTATTCCATATATAAAGCTATTGCCAGAAAATAAGCATTGTATGGTTACCGCACATGTTATGAACAGGAAAATCGATGAAACTAATCCAGCAACACTGTCCAGCAAAATAATTAAAATATTAAGAACAGATATTAAGTTCGATGGAGTTATAATATCAGATGCTATGAAATAAGCTGTGACAGAATATTATGGAGTTAGAATCATTGAAATTAGCTATTAATGCGGGTGTTAATATGTTTATATTCAGTGATGCTAACCCAGATACTATAATAGATAATATCGCAAAACTTGTAGAGTCCGGAGAGGTTACAGAAGCAACAATAAAACAATCATACGAAAATATCATAGCATATAAGCAGAATTATTTGACAGAAGAAACGATATCAATCAGTAACTGTTGTTGCAACTATTTATGATCATTTATAAAAAAAGCAACAAATGACATTTTTTGAATATATAGGCGTGAGTAACAAACAAGTCACTTTATGAGTATATCTCAAGAATCTTACCTAATTATATTAGCTGTCTTGAAATCTAGTCTGTTAGTTTTATCAGTATTCTATGAAAAATATTAAGAATGTTTTTGGTGGGCCCAGTAGGACTCGAACCTACGACCTACGGATTATGAGTCCGGCGCTCTAACCAACTGAGCTATAGGCCCAAAACTTAGAGAGGATTATATTTTAAATAATGCTGTTAGTCAATAGATATTTTTGTTTTAGAGTGTTATTTATATATTTTTGAAGATGTACCTAGTATAAGGGGATCAGGAGGTATTGCTACTTCGTAATCTTTGTTATCATAGTCAACATTATTAAGTATATATCTTATTGCATTTAGTCTGGCGCGTTTTTTATCATCAGATTTAACAATTACCCATGGGGCGTATGGTTTGTCGGTATATATAAACATTCTTTCTTTAGCTTCAGTATAGTCATCCCATTTATCTAAGGACGCTTTATCTATGGGACTAAGTTTCCACTGTTTTAGAGGATGACTTTCTCTAGCAGCAAATCTGTTTTTTTGTTCTTGTTGACTGACTGAGAACCAAAATTTTATTATCATAGTACCACTATCAACTAGCATTTTTTCTAGTTGCGGTGCCTGTTCTAAAAATAAAAAATATTCTCTTTCTGTACAAAAGCCCATAACTCTTTCAACACCAGCACGGTTATACCAAGATCTATCAAAAAGAACTATCTCTCCACCAGATGGCAGATGTTCTATGTATCTTTGAAAATACCATTGATTTCTTTCTCGTTCTGATGGCTTTTCTAAAGCAATTACCTTAGCACCACGTGGATTTAGATGCTCCATCATTCTTTTTATAGTTCCACCTTTACCGGCAGCATCTCGACCTTCAAAAATTATCAAAACTTTTTTATTATTTTCTTTTACCCATTTCTGGAATTTTAATAGCTCTATTTGAAGATAATGTTTTTGTTTTTCGTATACGCTACGTGGAATTTTATGCTTATATGGAAAAATATTTTCTAAAAAGAGTTTTTGGCGCTCTTCTTGACTTAAAACTTTCATCTAAAATTACAACAACAGTCTATCCTACTAATATATTATCATATAGAAATGATTAAGAGGTAAACTGTTCAATCTTTTACGGGTTTAATATTCAGTTTTAGGCTAAAAATTATATAGAATATTGAGAATATTAATATTATTGTTATTAATGGTGTTGGTGTTTTTAATGGATAAAGCAATACTGCTATAAAAGTTACAGTAGCTGCTAACATTGTAAAAATAAAAGTAAATATTTTGATAAATTTACTTTTGCTAATATGTTCTGTTCTTGATAGGTAAATATATTTTATTGGTATAAAAGAGAATATTGCTAATATTGTTATTGTTATTTCATTAGTTAATTGGCTTGACTGAAAACATAGCATATAAATTACTATCACATTCCAATAACTTGGAAAGCCAACAAAAAAATGATCATCAGTTTTAGCATTTAGTTGACAGAACTGATACGAAGAAGAGATAGTTATCATTATTATTATTGGAATTAGCCATTGTTGACTAACTACTGCAGATACATATATCCAAATGCAAGGAACAATTGAATATGTTGTAAAGTCTATAATATTATCGAGAAGGGCACCATCTATAGGAGCAAGTTTTTTGATATCAACTAGTCTCGCTAAGCTACCATCTATTGAATCAATAAATATTGCCATTATAATGCTAAACATTGAAAGTTTAATATAGTAGTGATGCAGTTCTGTTTGACCTAATACTATTGTTTTAGCAGCTTCTATTGAAAATATAATAGCTAAGATACCAAATACTGCACCTAAGGATGTAAAAAGATGCACTAGCCAAGCATATATTTTTTGTACGGTTTGTACTTGCATTTTAAACTAACTTTATAAATAAATTTACGAAATTGTAGCAAAAATAACTAACAGTTTCTATTAATTACTAAATCAATAAGTTTTTCAAGTCTATTTGAACTGATTTTGTTATTTTTGAGCTTAGTGATAATTTGAGTAATTTCATTTTTTTTATCTAATAAATATTTATTTGCGACTTCTAATCCCATTAATGATACATAAGTAGATTTGTTAGCATGTATATCTTTAGCGCTAGTTTTTCCTAATTCAATAGTTGTCTTAGTGACATCTAGGATATCATCTTTGATTTGAAAGCATAAACCTATTAAATCAGCTAGTTTTACTAATAAATTTTCTATTTCGTCATTTTGGTTTTGTGAGAGAATATAAGGTAAAACTATACAAGCCCTAAACATTTTTGCGGTTTTATTAGTATGTAATATCTGTAATTCTTCAAGGTTGAGCTTTTTATTCTCACCCTCAATATCTAGTTGTTGACCACCGACCATTCCATCAGCGCCACAGCATTGGGCAAAGAATTTATTTATTTTTTTTAGTCTAGCTATATCCGAACAGTTGATATCTTGTAGTATTTCAAAAGCTAAAGATTGTAAAGCATCACCGGCCAATATTGCTGTAGCTTCATTAAATTTGATATGACAAGTAGGCTTACCCCTACGCAGCGTATCATTATCCATAGCAGGGAGATCATCATGTATTAGCGAATAGGTATGGATAGACTCTATTGCAAAAGCAACTTTATCGCAATCTGCCTTATCAATAGCTAAAGCTTCACCAATTGCATAAACGAATTGTGCTCTTATTCTTTTACCACCACTAAAAAAACTATAATGCATTGCTTTTACTAATGTTTTGGACACGCAGTCAAACTGAGCAAATACATTTTCAGCAAAAATTTCGAAATCTTTTATTATATTTTCACTAGTCATAAAAATCTTATGATATTGTTATATTGTTTTTCAAGCACATCGCTATGAGCTTTGAAAGTTTTAAGTGCACCTAAAGACATCTGTTCTAATAATTGTTTGTCTTCTAATATTTTCAGAATGTTATTTGCAAGTTCTTGTTGATTTCTTACACGTACTAGAGCTTTATTACGAATTAGTTCCTTGGATATTTGACTGAAATTAAAAAGGCTTAAACCACTTAAAATCGGTTTTGCTAATGCAGCAGGCTCAAGTAAGTTATGTCCTCCATTATCTATTAAACTGCCACCAACAAAAGTTATATCTGAAATATAATAAAGATGCAGCAGCTCACCCATTGTATCGCCTAAATATACTTGCGTATCATTAGAGATTTGAGACTTTAAATTACTTCTTTTTTGGTATCTCAAAGAATTATAAGCAATTAGTTTTTCTACTTTCTGAAAGCGTTCTTTATGTCTAGGAACTAATATTAATAAACAATTTGGATGTGTTTTTAGAATTTCCTTATGTGCTTCAAGGATTGCTTCTTCTTCACCTTGATGAGTACTTCCTGCGATCCATATTGGTCTACCCCTTAAGCTATCTTTCAAGCTAAACATTTTATTTTCTAGGTTTTCTGGAGTAATAAGATTATATTTTAAGTTTCCAGTTACAGAAATATTGTTTTTATCTACCCCTAGAGAATAAAATCTTTTAGCATCCTTTTCTGTCTGAGCGTTAATATGAGAGATATTCTTAAATAAAAATTCTTTAGCAAAGGGAATTTTGGTATAGTTGCGCATAGATTTTTTTGAGAGTCGCGCATTTGTTATTATCACTGGTATTTTTTCAGCAAAACACTTATTTAGGATATTTGGCCAAATTTCTGTTTCAACAATTATAAAAATTTTTGGATTAGTCTTAGCAAAGAAACTATTCACAAATGGAATTATATCATAAGGTATATATACATGATGTACATTTTGATATTTACAATATAGATTATTTACCACATCACTACCTGTTGGTGTCGTTGTAGTTATGACGAAATTTTCATTAGGAAAATTTTTTAGTAATTCTTTTACCAGTGGTTCAGCAGAAACAGCCTCACCTACAGAAACTGAATGAATCCATATACTATTATTAAGTCGTATTTGTGTTTGGGCGAATCTCTCGGCCCATCTTTTTCTGTAATTGATATTTTTAAAACTTCTTTTAAATTTTTTTAGATATAAAATAGGTATTAATGTTATAAACATGCTCGAATATATATGAGCTAAAAAAACATAAAAGAATCTTTTCAAATGTTCCACTATTTAACCTAAAGCTATTAACAATCACTTGGTAACCCTGTTGATACATTGTAGCACATAACAATAATATTTATATAATCTGAACTGGTAAAATTTAGTTTTAAAGTAATTCTATTATTTTATCAAGTGCAATAGCTCTATGACTTATTTTGTTTTTCTCTGATTCAGTTATTTCTGCTAATGTTTTTTGTAGTTGTGGCAATAGAAATATTGGATCATAACCAAAACCATTTGAACCACTCATTTGATGAGCTATTTTTCCTTCTAAAAAACCATATGCTAAGATTGGGCTTGGATCAAGTTCATATTTCACATATGCTAAGGCACAAACAAATCTAGCATTTCTATCATCATTACCAATAAGGTTAATTAGTAACTTTTCTATATTAGCTTTATCATTGCCATGTTCTCCTGAATATCTTGCTGAATATATTCCAGGTTGACCATTTAAAGAGAATACTTCAAGTCCAGAGTCATCAGCAATAGCAGGTAGACCCGTATATTTAGCACAGTTTCTTGCTTTTAAAATGGCATTCTCAATAAAGCTAAGTCCAACTTCTTCAGCATCAGGAACATTAAAATTAGTTTGAGGGACGATCTTAATATTCTTTTGCCTAAAGATATTAGTAAATTCTCTAATCTTGCCTTTATTACTAGAGGCTAAAACTATTTCTTTCATCCTATGGTTTTTAAATAAAATTATTTTCCTAAGATATATTAGCAATATTTATCGTAAATGTTATCCTTTTAGTATATATATTTTTAAAATATTGATAGGTTAAATTCATGAAAATATGTTTTATTGGTGGTGGTAATATGGCAGCAGCAATGATTGCTGGTATGGCATCACATGGTTATAAAAGTCAAGATATAATTGTTTTTGATAGAAATGAACATAAGTGCTTAAACTTAAGTAGAAAATATAATATCGAGACATCTACTTCATTACTAGATACAGTTAAACTTGCTGATATTCTTATCTTAGCAATTAAGCCACAAAATATGCCAGAGCTTATCAAAAATATCAGAGATGCAGTTACATCTAAACAACTTATAGTTACAGTGGCTGCAGGCATACAGACTAATGCATACGAGAGATTATTTAATAAAGAGATATCTTTTGCTAGAACAATTCCTAATACGCCTAGTAGTTTAGGTTATGGTGCTACTGGAATTTATTTTAATAGCAACATTACAGCTGATAAAAAAGCTATAGTTATAGATATTATGCAGACAATCGGAGTAGTAACAGTCGTAGATAATGAGAAAGAAATTGATACTATTGCTGCTATAGCTAGTTCTGGACCTGCATATTATTTCCAATTTATGGAGCATATGGTTAATGCAGCAGTCAAGCAAGGCCTGGATAAAAAACAAGCTGAAAAACTAGTTGCTCAAACATGCTTAGGAGCTGCACAAATGGCATTAAATACTAATGATGATATGACAACTTTAAGAAAAAATGTTACTTCTAAAAAAGGTATAACTTATGAAGCATTAACTATTTTTGAGAACTTTAATCTTGGTGAAATTGTAGACAAAGCAATCCAGGCAAATATAGCTAGAGCACAACAACTAGCTATAGAATTTACAAAAGCAATAGATAGTTAAATAGCTAAGGTTTTGAACAAGTTTTAATAATATTCTCTAATGACAAAAAAGTTGAGATAGCTGATAAAAACTTATATCCAAACTCTATCAGCATATTAGAATAATAATGTGATATAGTCAAAACTATATAATTTACAATAATTGTCTTTCATATTTAGACATTACATTTTTAATTCTTTCTTAAATCTTACTAGGTTCCATGAACAAAAAAATATCTTAGCCAAATAAGAGTACTTGCCAAAGCAATAAATCCTAAAAATGCAGAGCAAGTCTTATCAAATCTAGAGAAAAAGTTCTCAATTAAGTGTTTTTCTTTGTAAATATGCCAATCAATATTATGCTTTTTTGTGTAATTTTATTTGGCTGGGATAACAACAGTGTTTCCATTTTCAGCTAAGATTTTTATATTTTCTTCAGAAAAATAAGCTTTATCAGCTAAAATATGAGCATTTTTTATGCCGTCTAAAAGCTCTAAAGAGGGAACAATGTCATGTACATTACCAGCTGTAAGCATAAATTTCACAGGATTTCCTAGAGCATCAGTCAAGGTATGTATCTTAGTTGAAAGTCCACCAACACTTCTGCCTAAGGCATGAATTTCATTACCATTTATTTCATATCCACATGCACAAGCATGAGATTTTACTGATAATGAATCAATCATAAATTGTTGAGAGTCAACCTCTGAAACATAAGTCATTAAATCACACCATACACCTTTGTCAGCCCAGTATTTATAACGCTTATGCAATGCTCTGCTACAGTCATATTCTTTATGAAGGTATTTCCATTGAGCACCTGTTTTGAGAATGTAAAAGACGGCTTCTATAAATCTTCTAAGTTTAAAAACATTTTTTGTATGTAGACCTTTTTGAGATTTTAAAAATTTTAAAATAGTTGACCAATTTGTTTCTGATATATAATATTCCATATAGTTAAGTGTGTTTTTTTCGCAAAAAATATTTAAATATACTTAATAACTTTTTTTAAAAAATTTTGTTCATGGAACCTAATACATTTGGCTGTATATACTATTTTAATTTATTCATCAATAATGCATATTAATGAATAAATTAAGCTATTAAATTTTTTTGTATGGAAAGCTTTGTAAAAGGCAGTATTTTTAGAGGAGGTACCTCTAAAGCTCTCTTATTAAATAAAGAAGACTTATCAGATTATCAATTAAATCATATAGATGATATTGTTATTAGTATTATGGGCTCACCACACAAAAGGCAAATAGATGGTATAGGAAATGGAGATTCTCTTTGTAGTAAGGTAGCGATTGTTAGTAAATCATTAGATGAGGGAGTTGATTTAGAATATTTTTTTATGCAGGTCAGTGTTAATGATAGGTTTGTAGATAAAACTGTAAACTGTGGGAATATAGCTTCTTCAATAGCTCCTTTTGCAGTAAATTCAAAAATAATCAATATCGAAGATAATTTATCATCAGCTAATTTGAAAGTTAAGAATATAAATACTGATGTGATTTTTGAAACAAAAATATGTGTAAAAAATGGTAGTTATTTTTCGGATGGTGATATGTCTATAGATGGAGTTAATAATACCTATTCGCCGATAGAGTTAAATTTTTTTAATCCAATAGGTGCCAAAACAGGAAAACTTTTACCAACAGGTAATGTAGTGGATCATATAGATGGAATAGATGTGTCATGCATAGATGTGGCAGTTCCTATGATTATTATTGATTCTACTAAATTTGATAAAACAGGGAAGGAGACGAAAGATCTTCTAGATAAAGATAAAGAGCTATTAAGAAAAATAGAAAAGATAAGAAAAAAGGCATCTTATCTTATGGGCTTGGGCGATTGTAGTAAGAAAGTTATTCCTAAAGTCTGCTTAATATCAAAACCTGCTAGCAAAGCTAATTCTATATGTTCAAGATACTTTACTCCTTTTGATTGTCATTCGACTCATTCAGTATCTGGAGCCATGTGCTTAGCATCTAGCTTATTTATTGAAGGTTCGATTGCCTGTCAGGTTATAAATGACAGAATAGAAAATGATATTGGCATCATCAACATAGAACACCCATCAGGAATAATCCCTATATCTTATCAGGTAGATAATAATCAAGATGTAAGAAAAATTAAAATTATCAAAATGGGTTTTTTCAGGACAGCAAGGGAGTTAGTGAGAGGAATTTTTTTCTATAAATTATAATATATATGGGATAATTTTAGCTTTTAGTAGCTTTACTGAATATTTTAAAAACTAATCTAAAATTATTTGTTAATGAAGATAGTTTTTTGAACAGAGTTGGCTATCATATCTTAATCCATGCTTTTTTTAGTAAATGTTTTTGTCTTGACATGTTATAATTGATCTAGATTATATATACTAGCTAATGTAAGTTCTAAAAAGTTTGATGTAATATTTAATACTTAGAGAACATTTTAATTTGGTTACAAGAAATGTAGATTATGTTTTAATTATAGTGCTTCTAAGTGGTACTAAAACTATTAAATATTGGGATAAAGGGAATTTAAATTGGGCTTATCTAGAATAGTACTAAATAAATATTTATTTTATATACCTTATTGTATATAATTGGATTAATGATACACAATACTACTTTAAATAGCAAGGGTTAATTATGAGAATATTGTTGGCTGAAGATGATCTTCATTTGGGTGAAGGCTTATTAGAAGCTTTGCAAAAAGAGGGTTTGATTGTAAATCTCGTTTCAGATGGTGAGGCAGCACAGACTTTTATAGAATCTGGATTGTATGATATCATTGTTTTGGATATTGGTATGCCAATAAAAACAGGATTGGAAGTTCTAAGAAACGTTAGAAATAGAGGTATTAAAGTACCAATAATACTGTTGACAGCTAGAGATGGTCTCGAAGATAGGATTAAAGGTCTTGATCTTGGTGCTGATGATTATCTAACTAAGCCATTTGAGTTAAAAGAGCTAGTTGCTAGAATTAAAGCTATTTCTCGTCGTATTGATACTAGATCTGGTAAAAGTGTTAATGAAGAGATTAGATTTGGTGATTATAGTTTTAACCCAAGTTCTGAAACAGTAACTAAAGATGGTGTTATAATTCCAGTTTCAAAAAAAGAGTTAGCGCTTTTAGCTATATTGGTACAAAATGCTGGTAGAGTAGTACCAAAGACACAGCTTTTAGAAGAAGTATATTCTACTGATAAGGAAATGGATACAAACACCCTAGAAGTACATATGCATAATTTAAGAAAGAAAATTAACATTCCTAATTTTATACAGACTATTAGAGGTGTTGGTTACTTTGTACAAAAGGATAAAGTAATTAAGTAACTTCTCATGGAAATCTTAAACTATATTTTAAATTTGGGATTTACTTTTTGGCTTTTATTCTTAACCATTGCTAGTGGCTTAATTTATATTATCGATTTTGTGTTCTTCCAAAAATCAAGATTAGCGGCATATGCTGATGAATTAAAAGGTCTTTCTAAGAAGCAAAAACGCCAGTTCTATAAAGATAGAGGATTAAAAGCACCTTTTATTGCTGATCAGGCGAGGTCTTTATTTAGTGTATTTTTTGTAGTATTTATACTTAGAACTTTCTTGATTGGTAACTTTTTAATTCCAACTGCATCAATGACACCAACTCTTCCAGTTGGTGATTTTATTTTTGTCAATAAAACTGCTTATGGTATCAGAGCACCATTTACTAATGAAACTTTAATAAAAGTTGGTGAACCTAAAAGAGGTGATATTGTAGTATTTCATTTTCCAGTTAATCCTAATGTTGATTTTGTCAAGCGAGTGATTGGATTACCAGGTGATGTAATTTCATATAAAGATAAAATGCTAACGATAAATGGTAAAAAGCTTGAGTATACTAACTGTAATCGTGATGCTATGAACTATTATAATCAGTCTTTAGCTGCTGGTAGCGGTGATACAGTATGTACTGAGAACCTTGATGGTGTTAAGCATGAGGTTGATTGGATAGAGTTTGTCAAGGGGACTGATTTCGAGGATCTTAAAGTTCCAGCTGGTAGTTATTTTGTCATGGGAGATAATCGTGATAATAGTGAAGATAGTCGCTATTGGGGTTTTGTACCTGAGAAAGATTTAGTTGGCAAAGCAAAAGTTGTTTGGATGAGCTGGGATAAGATAGATAAAAAGGTTCGCTGGGATGAAATTGGTAAGGTCTTTTAATTAAAAATGGTTCCTGAATATTCACGATTTTATAACATTCTTGGCTATAAATTCAAAGATTATACTCTTCTTATAAGAGCCTTAACACATCGAAGTAAGACTAAGAAAAATTATGAAAGATTAGAGTTTCTTGGTGACTCTGTTCTAAGTTTTGTAATTGCTGAAGTTTTGTATAAACAATTTACAGATTTGGATGAAGGAAAACTATCGCAACTAAGATCTAAATTAGTCAAAGGAGCAACTTTAGCACAATTAGCTTCAAGTCTTAAAATGGATGAGTACATTATCTTAGGTGCTAGTGAACAGGGTGGTCACAAGCGTGAGAAAATATTAGAGGATGTTTTTGAAGCTGTGATAGGAGCTATTTATTTGGATAGTGATTTTGCAACAGTCAAGAAAGTCATATTAAGATGGTATCAGCCAATAATATTGAGTATCAATCTAGATACTATCAAGGTCAAAGATAGCAAATCAAAGCTTCAAGAGATTTTGCTACAGAATGCTTTGAGTTTGCCAGAATATAGTATTGAAACTATAGAGGGTAAAGACCATGAGCAGGAATTTACTGTAGTTGCTATGTCAAAAGATTTAAATCTTCAAGTTAAAGCTCAGGGTACTTCACGGAAAAAAGCTGAGCAAAAAGCGGCTGAAAAAATGATAGAAATGTTATCACAACAAGGCTTACATGAAAAAAAATAGACTAAACTTAAATGGCGTAGTTGTTATTAATAAGACTAAAGGTGTTAGTTCAAATAAAGTTTTACAGCAGCTAAAGTATTTATTTAATGCACAAAAAGCAGGTCATACGGGTACTTTGGATCCTATGGCGACCGGGGTTCTACCGATATGTTTTGGCAGAGCTACAAAAATAGCACAATACCTACTTGATGCTGATAAAGAGTATATAGCTACAATTAGACTCGGTATTGAAACTGATAGTGGTGATGATGAGGGTCAAATAATAGCAAAAAGCACTAACATCCCTGAGTTATCTGCGGAATATTTAGAAACGGTTTTAGCAAATTTTCGTGACAATATCTCACAGATTCCACCTATGTACTCAGCACTTAAATATAATGGACAGCCCCTTTATAAGATTGCCAGAGAAGGTAAGAGTGTTGAGATTAAACCAAGAAATATTAAAATTTATGAGTTAAAGCTATTAGATTTTGACAAAGATACTTTGAAAGTTAGAGTTAAATGTTCAAAGGGAACATATATCCGTAGTTTGGCGATAGATATTGGTAAGAAACTAAATTGTGGTGGACATTTGATAGCTTTACAAAGAACTCAAAGTGGACCTTTTAAATTAGCCCAAGCTTTTGAGTTAGAACAACTAAAAGATTTAAGTTTTGAGCAAAAAATTGCTAGTATAACTAATATAGAGAGTGTATTTATCGACAAACCAATATATTCTTTATTAGAAGAAGAAAAAGATGATTTATATAAAAGAGGACTCCTCGCTGACAAACCTCATCTTGATGGAACGGTCAGGATATATGATGTTGAGAAGTTTGTTGCTATAGCAGAGTTTGATAAAGGTAAGTTGATTAATAAAAAATTTTTTGATCAGGATATATTGATAAGTGAGTAAGTACAGCATACATAATGATCCGAATAAGGATATTGAAGCGCAAAAATATGAAAACCCAATTCCAAGTAGGGAAGTGATCTTAAACTATATAAGAGACGTAAAGCTTCCTGTAAGCATTGAGAATATAGCAGATGTTTTAGAGATTTTTAAAAAAAATCTTTTCGAAGGGCTTGTAAATCGTTTGGGTGCAATGGTTAGGGATGGTCAGCTAGAGAAGGATAGATCATATTATAATTTGCCGGAAATGGCGCCAATATATATCACATCTAAGGTTACTGCAGATAGAGATTCTCGTTTAGAGTTATTTAGTCATACTCTAAATACAAAGGTGGGTATAGTATCGCATCAAGCAAAAATGGTAATGGTTGGTGATGAGGTAACCGCAAAAGTTCTTGGGCTTAATAAGCGTGGTCGAATAGATGCGGAAATTAAAACCATAGTGACAAGAGCTCAGAAGACAGTCACGGGCTATTATTATAAGAGCTTTGACTGTGATTTTATTAAGCCGATAAGCAAAAGCATAACAAGTGACATAGTGCTATTACCACCAAAGCAAAAAATAGAGCATAACTCTTTAATAGAAGCTGAGATTGTTGTTTATCCTAGTATAAGTAGTGCAGCTGTTGCTAAATTTAAGCAAGAGGTCGAAGCAGTATCTCCAGTTAAAGAAGCGATGATGATGGCAACACAGAAATATGATTTAATTGAGCAGTGGAGTAAAAAGGCTTTACACTATTTAGATAATATTTCTGATGACGTGGTTGTTGGCAATAGGGTTGATCTACGTAATGAACACTTTGTAACAATTGATGGTGAAGATGCTAAAGATTTTGATGATGCTGTTTATGCACACAAGACTAAAAGTGGTAGTTGGAAGTTATATGTGGCAATTGCAGATGTCTCAAATTATGTTGAGAAAGATTCGGCTTTAGATTTAGACGCTAAGCGTCGTTCTACTTCAGTGTATTTCCCTGGTTATGTGATACCAATGCTACCAGAGAAGCTATCAAATGGTTTGTGTTCATTAAGACCAAATGAAGATAGATATTCTCTAGTTTGTGAGATGAATATTAGTAAGGAAGGTAAGCTTTCTAGATATAAGTTTTATTCAGCAGTAATAAATTCAAAGGCTCGCTTAACATATACAGAAGTAGCCAAACTTCTAGAAAAGAAACAAAATACTATAGTTGAGAATACTCCTGAGTTGGTACCTAATATATTTGATTTATACGAGTTGTATAAAGTACTTCATCAAGCTAGACAAGAGCGAGGTGCTATAGATTTTGATACAGTTGAAACACAAATTATACTGAATGATTACAATCATATCGAATCAATCATACCAAGACATCGTAATGATGCACATAGACTTATAGAAGAGTGCATGCTTGTAGCAAATGTTGCGGCAGCTAAGTTTACTATTAAGCACAAAAAGACATCACCATTTAGAGTTCATAGTGAGCCTAAAGAAGATAGAATGGAAACTCTTAAGAAGTATCTTGCTAAGCATGGTATTCATTTTGCTTATGGCAAGAATGGTAAAGTTACTCCGAAAGCATTAGCACAAATGCTAGCTAGTATAAAAGATCGTCCAGATTATGACGATATTCAGATGATGACTTTACGTAGTATGAATCAGGCTGTATATAGCATAAATAATGATGGACACTTTGGATTAGCATATAGTGAATATACGCATTTCACCTCACCAATTCGTAGATATCCAGATTTAGTGGTACACAGAATAATAAAATCAATTATTGGTGAATATGAGCATGGCGCTGCTGACTATAAACCTTCTGAATTAGCAAATATTTGTGAAAATGCTTCTGATCAAGAGCGAAATGCTGATGCAGCCTCTAAGCAAGTTGAGAATTGGTTGAAGTGCTACTTTATGCAAGATTATATTGGTCATGTTTTAGAAGCTCAAATTAAGCATGTTAATGGTTTAGGTCTATTTGCTGAGCTAAAAGATATGTATATAGAAGGTTTAATACATGTCTCAGCTATTCCTGGTGATTACTATATTTATGACGAAGCTAAAGATATATTAATTGGTAAACGAACCCATAAAGTCTATAAAATTGGTCAAGATATCACGGTAAGAGTTGTCCGAGCTGATCTTGAAAGAATTCATATAGATTTTGAGCTGTATGATCCACGTAAGTCATTTGTTGAGAATAGCTCAGCTAAGCCATTTGCAAAAAAACTAAAAAAAATTAAAAAAGCTAAAAAGAAAAAAGTAAGAAGTAGAAAAAAGAATAAAACAAAAGCAAAATTAGCACACTAAATTTAATCTAAATTGTTTTCTTTGGTTGTTTAAAATCCCAAACTATTCTGAACTTTCTCAAGACACATAAAATCATATAGGTAATATCTATTTGCCACACTTTAAGATTATTTCTAACCGAGTAAGCAAATTTATGATGATTATTATGCCAACCTTCACCAAATGTAATTAGAGCTATAAACCAATTGTTGCGACTATTATCTGAAGTTTCGTAATCTTTAGAGCCAAAAATATGGCAAATTGAGTTTACACTAAAAGTGGTATGGTATAGCAAGACGGTACTTAGTATCCCTCCCCAGAAGACAAATGCCAGTCCAGATGTTTCAAGTCTAGGATAAAAGTGACTGACTAGGCTCCCTAAAGCAAAAAGCCCTACCAGATATAGAGCAAATGATACATGAGCATATTTATCTATCCATACTAGCTCAGGATATTTAACCCAGTCTTTGGTAAATTTTGGATCTACATGGTCGCTTCTAGATTCAAAAACCCAGCCTACGTGTGATTGAAAGATACCATTTTTAGGTGAGTGTAGATCTGTGTCTTTGTCAGAATGAATGTGGTGATATCTATGATGACCTGACCACCAAAGCGGTCCTTTTTGAGACGCCCAAGTACCTACTAACGCTAAGATAAATTGAAACACTCTAGAGGTTTGAAAAGCTTTGTGTGCAAAGTAACGATGATATCCAGCTGTCAAAGCAAATGTTCTAGCTGAGAATGTAACAAGAAATACAACTAGCGCTGTAATATTATAATTTACAAAAAATATTGCCAAACAGGCTAAGTGCATAATAGCAAATGCTATTATCGTCAGTTTATTAGACTGTGTTTCCATGATTTCTCCAATTTTAGATCATTTTCTTAGCAATCTTGAAGTATAGCTTATATGGTAGTGCCGCAATAAGTTTTAGAATTATAGTGAATTTTTTTGTAAAGTGAATCTCAAATTTACTTGTTTCCAAACCTTTAATAATACTATCAGCAGCTTGTTCTGGCTTCAGTAATGCTGGCATTTTAAAATTATTTTTATCAGTAAGTTTAGTTTTGACAAAGCTAGGATTGATTAGGCGAATATCAAGCTCTGGATTTTCAGCTTTGAGACTTTCAACTAAGTTTATTACACCAGCTTTAGTTGCTGCATAAGGTTGTGATCTAGGAAGTCCAATATAGCCTGCAACACTTGCTGTTATGGCAAGTTGACAATCAGGATTTTTCTTCAGAAAAGGTAGCACAAATCTAATTAAGTAGAAAACTGCAGTTAAATTAGTTTGGATAGTCTTGTTAAGATTGGTGATTGCAATATCAGCAATTAATGATGGCTCATAAAATGCAGGTAAGTATATAATAAAATCGGGTTTATAGTTAAGAGCTTTAGCTGCGGCTTTCTCAAATTCTGCAAAGTCAGCAACATCAAAGCTTAGTATATGAGAGGTGTTTTTAAGATTGGCTGCTATATTTTGTAGTTTATCTAGAGCGCGTGTTGATATAATAAATTCTGCTTTGATAGAATTATCAAGCTTTTTTAGAACTGCTTTACCAATACCATCTGTTGCACCAATTATCCAGATTGTTTTACCTGCAAACTTTTGCATATTATGCTCCTGTTTTTTCCTTATGCATGAATAATGTTAAAGAACCTACAGTTAAACCAAACTTCTTAAATGAGTTTTTATTTATAAGTACACCATCATTCATCAAATACATCCAATCATCAAAATTAATTTTGTATTTTTTATCGCCAACAGGGATATCCATTTGATACTGCCAATTCATTGCATTACCTTCAACATAGATTTTGGCTATGCCAATTACATCAGCTGTAGTACCTTCATAATAGTTATCAGATATCTTCTTAATCTTCCAAATGCGATGATCTTTCTGACCATCATAGTAGACCATATACTCATCAAATGTGCCAAGATTACCATCCCAGCTAGCAGTACCAGAGAAGTCAAATTGCTTGGTAACTTTACCTTTATAGTCTTGAATAATTCCTGTGCCAACAATTTTACCTTGTAGGTATTGCTGCAAATCAAGCTTTGGTCCTTCACCTTTATAACTTAATATATCAGCAGAGCAGCCAAATAATCCTAGCGCCATAATAATTACTCCTATTTTAGATATTAATTTCTTCATAAGCCCCTCAACTGTTTTAATAGTTTAATATGAGATGATTTATCACTAAGCCATATTTCAAAAAAATATTTTGAAAGAGTTTTAGTTGGTATTTCACCAAGTAAACCTTTATCTGAATAGATATACCCATTACCATCTTTATCCATGTAACCATATAGATTTGTGCCATCTTTTACATCTGGCATTAATCTGGCAAAAATTTCTTTGTATTTATCAAGGGTAGTATGTGCTAGTTGTGGATGTTGGCCAGCAATTTCTTTGACCGTATGATTCGCAATATTCTTACCACTAAAACTTCTGAGATAATGAATTTTGAGTAAAAAAGGTTTATCCCAGCTAAAATGACCATTTTCACTGTAAAGCTCAGCATCATAAACATCAAAAAAACATTTAGTAAAATGTACTTTACCAACTTGTTGTGATTGTTGTGATTTTATTTGTTGTAAAGTTAGCTCTTCAGCCACACTAAATAGAGGTAAACTAATAAAAATAATTATTAGTAGTTTCCTAAGCATGAACAATCTCCAGTTGTACGACATCAATACGACCATGTGTGAATGCAGCACTGCAAGAGTTTAGATAAAAACGCCACATCCTTTGAAAACGCTTATCAAAACCAAGTTTTATAAGCTCTTGCTCAACGTTTATAAAGTTTTTGTCCCACTCGTCAAGAGTTTTTGCATAATCTTTAGCAAAAGATTCTTTACCTACACATTTTAAGTTAACTTTATCAAGTTCAAGATTAATTTGCTCCATAGATGGCAGAAAACCACCTGGGAAGATAAAGGTTCTAATCATATCAGTACCTTTAGCATACTCAGCAAAAAGCGCATCATCAATAACTATTGCTTGAATGATAATTTTACCATCTTCTTTAAGTAGTGATTTAAGCTTTGAAAAATATGTATTCCAATATTCTCTACCAACAGCCTCGATCATCTCAATAGAGACAATATAATCATATTTGCCAGTCTGGATGCGGTAGTCTTCGATTACAATTTCAGCATTTTTGCCAGTTAAGCGCTTTTTAGCGTAAGCATGTTGCTCTTCAGAAAGTGTAATGCCTTTTAGGAAATAGTTACCACTAGTTAGAGCTGTTTCAGCAAAACCACCCCAACCACAACCTATCTCGATTATAGAACCATCTTTTTTATCGAACTTATCAACTATATTTTTGTATTTATTGATTTGTGCTTGTTCTAATGTTTCATTCTGATTTTTATATAAAGCAGAGGAGTAGGTCATAGTTCTATCTAACCATAGGCTATAAAAATCATTACCTAAGTCATAATGATCATAGATATTTTTTTTACTTTGTTTGATACTATTTCTTTTAGTCAAGTAGCCAATTTTGTGAAAAAGTTTGAAGAAAATGTTCGGTTTCATATATTGTCCAAAAGCTTCTTCATTCTCTAAGCCTAGATGTATGAGGGATTTAAGATCAGAAGTCTCCCAATAACCATCGCGATAATCAGCAGCAAAGCCAATATCTGATTTTAGTTTAAGGTTGACAACTGTACGCCAATCCTTGAGCTTCAAATCTGCTATTGGTCCTGGTTTTGCGCCTTTGGTGTATATTGTTTCTCCTTCGGGAGGAGTCAAATATAGTTCACCATACTCAATCTTATCTAGTGATTCGAGCAGATTTTTTTTTACTATTTTCTCAAACATATCTTAAAAAGCTATTGGTTAGTATCTTCTATAGTAAATATTAACAAATAAATATTGAGATAATATTGCTAGAAAATTAAATTTTGTTAATAAATATTATCGACCTAGATTTATATTTCTATAAATTAATAAACTTGGCAACACTTATTCGATCATGTTGTTGTATAGGCTTAGGGATATATTTAATTTTTTTAAACACAATTTTTAAAGCTTGCCAATGGATTAGATAAATAACTTTGAAAGTTAGCAATGGTGATCTAATGAATTCTTTTATCAAATTTGCACTTGATAAAGGTTTCATATTACCACTAATCGCAGTGCCAAGTTGGAGTTGATCATTATCGTAGTAATTTATGATAATTTGATTTTTTGCACTATTTTCAAAATTTAGTGCGAAGTTAAACTTATAGAAGCCTTGTCTTGGATAGAATGGAGATACATGAAAAATTTTTTCTGCTTTAAACCAACATTTATTAGTTATGTCTTGTCCATTTTTATGACAGATGTAACTATGAGTTTCTTTGAAAGTATTATTAACTTCAGCAATTACAGCTATAAGTTTGTTATTTTTGTAACAGAGCCAAAAGCTAACTGGATTAAATAAGTAACCTAGGACTCTTGGCATAGTCATTAGTTTGATATCATCGTATTCAAGTTTGTACTGATTTAATAAGTCAGTTGCCCATTTTAGACTGCTTGAGCCATCTCTCAGACCATGATCTTTGTCATAGAAAGAATATAGATTAGGTTTATTTATGCTAAATAGTTTAGTTTTGTTCTGATTTAGTTGTAACATATCCAAGATTACATAATAAGATCTATACCTAAATGAGTTTTGTTTAGGGAGGTGTCTTTTATGAAAAACTTTTGAGCTTAGGACAAAGTCTTTTACCACGGGGTTGTAACTCCTAGTTTAGCCGCAACATTTACAGCACTTAGTATACCATCTTCATGGAAGCCATAGCGTAGATAAGCTCCGCAATAGTATGTATTGTTAAGCCCTTGGATTTTATCAAACTCTTGTTGAGCTTGTATGGCTTTTTTATCAAATACAGGATGATCGAAAGTATGCTCATTAATTATCTTTTGTGGATCAGGTTTTTGGTCTGGATTAACTGTAACAAAATAATCTATATCCGTATCTAAGGGTTGAAGATTATTCATCCAATAGCTAAGTGAAACTACATCACGCTTATCTTTAGTTTCAGCACTTAGATAATTCCAGCTTGACCATGCGGTTTTGCGTTTTGGCATAATATTAGCATCTGTGTGTAATATTACTGAATTTGGTTGATATTTAATAGCTGAGATTAGCTCTTTCTCATAGCTATTAGCATCATCTAGTAGCTCAAGAACTTCGTTAGAGTGGCAAGCAAATATTACTTTATCAAACTCATCACTATTGTTATTTATATCTGTGATAACAGTTTTTTCAGATCGTGTTACTTTGGTTGCTTGAGGTGCAAATGTGATATTAGCAGATTTTAACTGACTGATAATTTTTTCAACATATATTTTGCTACCACCTTTAACCGTATACCATTGAACAGGCTTAGTAGTTGTAAGTAAACCATGGTTATTGAAAAATCTAATAAAACTAAGAGCGGGGAAGTCATACATTTTTTCTAGTGGTGTACTCCAAATACAAGCTCCCATAGCTAATAGATAGTAATCTTTGAAGAAGTTACCAACTTTTATTGAGTCTAAGTACTCTGCAAGGGTAATATTTTCATCAAGAGTATTTTGTTTAAGGTGTTGTCTTGATATTTTATTAAATTTTAAGATATCTTTTATCATCTTATAATAGCTTAGTCTA
Source organism: Francisella hispaniensis FSC454 (assembly GCF_001885235.1). Lineage (NCBI taxonomy): Bacteria > Pseudomonadati > Pseudomonadota > Gammaproteobacteria > Thiotrichales > Francisellaceae > Francisella > Francisella hispaniensis. Next base: position 1,536,446 of record NZ_CP018093.1, on the reverse strand, counting down.
AATATATTAGTCCACTGTGCAAATAGACTCTTGATACTACTAGAGCCGTATTCAAATTTGCCATTTTTGATAGATACCCCAAAAGACATATTACTTTCAGCGACTGGTACATCTAAATGTTTAAATAATCTTGATAGATGATAGTAAGTATGATAATTAAAAACAATAAAACCCGTATCTATAGGCGTATTATCTACCTTTAAAGTACGCGCATGACCACCAAAATAGTTATTTTTTTCATACAGAGTAATTTGATATTTATCCTTAAGGAGATAACTCACTGCGAGTCCAGATATTCCACTTCCTATTACAGCTATTTTTTCCATTTTTAGATTTATTTATAAGAGTTTTATTTAATTATAAGATTAATTTTTTAGTTTTTAAAAACATAGTTAAAATTTGTTAATGTAACGGTAGTGATATTATCATTTTTAAACCTTGGGGTTTGTTATTTTGAGCAATGACATCACCATCATGTAGTTGGATAATTTTTTTAACTAGAGAGAGTCCTAAGCCATTACCTGTTTGACTACGGCTTTTTTCTTCACGAAAAAATCTTTCAAAGATTTTATTAGTATTTTCATTATTTATGCCAATTCCTTGATCAGCTATTTCAATTATGTACTTGGAGTTTTGTATTTTTGTATTAATTGAAATTTCAGTATTATCTTTTGAGTATTTGTAGCAATTATCTAAAATATTTATGATACTCTGAAAGATAAGATTTTTATCAATATTAAGATTTCTAGGTAATATATTAATTTTTAACCGAATATTTTTCTGCTCAAAGATTGGCTCATATAGTTCAATAGCATCATCGATAATATTTTTTATATCTAAACGTTTTTTGATTAAATTCTCACGTCCATGTTCAAGACGATTAAGCCTTAGCAAGCTATTGAAGATATCGAGTAACTGATTGCATTCTGCTAGCGCGTCACTTGAATCTTTATTTGGGTTTGTTTGCTTGAGGTTCTCTAACTTATTTTTTAAGCGTGTTAGAGGTGTTTTTAAATCATGAGCAATATTGTTTGAAACACTTTTTATATCTACTAAAAGCTCCTCAATATTAGCTAAAAGAATATTAAGAATATTAGCTAGATTACTAAGGTCATCCCAGTTAGTATTTGATTTGATTCTTTGGCTAAAATCTCGAGTATTTACTATTGAGGCTGCAGAGCTGGCAATGTGATTGATTTTCCTTACAACAAAGACGCTGATCAAGTAACTTATGATCACAACACTTACGGTGCAAAAGATTCCTATACTTAAAGGGATAATATGCTCAATTACTCTATCGCCAACAGCAGAGAAGATTATGTAAATCCAAGAGACTATGCTTAAGCCTAATAAGACTGTAAAAAGCATTGCCATTTTAAAGCTGGAGCTGATTATATATCTGCGTTGGATACTATCATAAAGACTATTCTTGGATGACATATCCAAATCCTCGTATAGTTTTTATCGGATCTATCAGTCCTCCTTCAGTTAATTTGTTACGCAGGCGAGAGATATGTACTTCTACTACATTCGTTTGCGGATTAAAGTCATAATCCCAAACTTCTTTGAGTATCATTGTTTTACTGACAACCTCATTTTTATGTTTTAGAAGAAGATGTAAAACTTTATATTCACGCTGTTGTAGAAGTATTAAATCGCCATTACGACGTACCTCATGAGCAAGCTTATCAAGAACAATATCACCACAACTTAATCTATGAGTTTGAGCCTCAGTAATTTGTTTAGTCCTTTTGTAGAGTATGTTTACTCTAATCATCAATTCATCTATTGAAAAAGGTTTGGTAAGATAGTCATCACTCCCTGATTTGAGACCTTGAATTTTATTTTCGGTACTATCAAGAGCGCTTAGAATGATAATAGGAGTGTTCACATTTTGTTTGCGCAATATCTTAAGCAAAGAAATACCATCTAAATATGGCATCATCCAGTCTATAACGATTACATCATAGTTATTAGTATTGATTAGAAACAGAGCTTCCTTGCCATCATAAGCTACAGTTGTCTCAATACCATTTTCTACAAACTTAGTTTTTATGAACTGAGCTATTTCCTTGTCATCATCGGCCACTAAGACTTTTGGGTTGTCACTCATTGTTTAGCTTATAATTTTAGTTCAATAGTATAATTATAGCTTAATTAATAGCTTTATATCTTGAAAAAATAGCTATAAAACTTATTTAAATAATAAAATCTTTTATGTATAAAATATTATACAACGATAAAAGGAGGCTAAAATGAAAAAAGTTCTAGCAACAATTTTAGGATTAACAGTAGTTTCTGGAGTATATGCGGATAGCTATATAATGTATGCAAAACCAGATACTAAGTCGTCAAAGCTTGCAACTATAGATGATCAAGATTCACGCTATAAAGCTATTTTTTCAAAAGATGACTGGATCGAGGTGGTTGATAATAAAGATGGTAGCGTTGGTTGGGTCAAACAAAAAACTCAAGATAAAAGTTCACAAACTATTACTAAAGATCCAATTGAGCAAATGATGACAAATTTTCAAAAGCAACAACAGTTATTAGACGAGCATTTTAACAAGATGCTAGCTAATATTGATCAAAGTATTGCTCAAATGCAAGCGCAATCTAGCACAACTAAAACTAAGAATAATCCTCAAGTATTTAAAAAATTTAGTTCGATTACAATAGACTCAGATGGAAAAACAGCAAAGATTGTTAAAAAGTCTGAGGATGGTAATGGTGATATCCAAACTGTAGAAAAAGAAATTCCTGCCGATCAGTTAGGTACTATTAAGCTTTAGTCGAGTAGCAGTATTCTATACCTTTGGTAAACTAATCTGCTTGTGAATTTATTCAAAATCCTTTCATTATAAGTTAATATTATTATATAAATAATTAATCTAGGGAATAGATTATGAATGAGGAACAATTCTTGGCAGAAAAGTTGCAGCAGTTTAGTTTACTCGATATCGCTTTGGTTAAAATTGTCTACTTTTTAGTTGGTTTACTAATAGCTAGTAATTATATTATTTTGACATCAATAAGCTGGTTTTTTTATTTGCTAATGTTTTTGACAGCGGTTTTTCCAATAGCGATTCACCTTTTGTCATTTGAAGGATCGTATATTGAAAAAGCACATAAATATCTAAAGACAAATAAGCCGTCATATCAAGTACTTTTATTCTTTAGTATGTTCTTTTTAGCATGTATGTTGGCAGTGTTGATACCAGTTTTGTTAGTAGTGCCATGGTATACATATGTTATACTGATAGTTGTTTTTGCAATTAAGCCAATGCGCTCAAATATATTTTGGTAGAATAGAGCAGTAAAAGTACGCATGATGGTCAAAAGGTCTATTCAAGATTAGTCCTTAAGCTTTATAATTTTATTGTTTTATTTTTTAATAATAATTTCTTATGGAAATGTAAAACATCCCAGTTACTAAAATTATACAAAAATAATGTCTCACCTAATCATCTAGATATAGGTGTTAGTTCAGGATATTATCTAAAAAAAAGTAAAAGATAAACTAGAAATTGTAGTACTTATGGATCTAAACCAAAATTGTTTAGATTATGTAAAAAACGTTCTTAAAGACAAACAAATATTGACTTATCACATTGATATTCTCAAAGATATACCTGAAAATTTTTTCTCAAAATATGATTCTATATCTTGTAACTATTTAATTCATTGTTTACCGGATAACGGTAACAAGGAAAAGGTATTTGAAAATATTGTAAAAATGCTAAGCCAAGAAGGTATTGCTTTTGGATCAACTATAATCAATGATTATAGCTCAAAACTTGCTGCTAAGGTTGCTAATAAATTTAATGCTAAGGGAATTTTTGATAATAAGAATGATACTTATGAGTCAATAGAAAAATATCTGCAAAACAATTTTGCTCAATATTCAATCGAGCAGATAGGTTCAGTCTGTGTGTATGTTATGAGAGAGCCTTTAAAATAAACTTTAGTATTTATAATCAATAACATTCTCAATTATTTTTGTTATAATCGCAATATAGGTAAATTATTCTGTTTAAAAAATAATGAAAAAGAGGCTCTTATTCACAACTATATCTGTCAGTTTAGTATTAGTACTTAGCTCATGTGGCAAAACTACTGTAGCATATGAGGATCCAAATGGTGTTGATACAACATCGATAAATTTTAGTTCAACAGATTTACAAGCTATTACAAATAAGATGGCTGAAGATATGCTTAATTCACCAGCAGTCAAAAGGATTACTGCTATGGATACGCCAACATTATTCTTTAGCAATATTCGTAATGAGACTCGCGAGCATATAAATACTACTATGCTCTCAAACACTGTTCAAACACAGATCATAAAATCAGGATTATTCCAAGTTACAGATATGTCTCAGATCAAAAATGTTCGGGAACAGCTTGGCTATCAAGCAAATAGTGGGATGGTTGATCAAACTACTGCAACTAAGATTGGACAGCATATTGGTGCTAGATATATGGTCTATGGTTCTATCCAAGATATTGATAATACTAATGTTGATGGCGATAAGAGGTCTAAGTTCTTCTTAGCTACACTGAAAATGATGGACCTAAAAACGGGCCTTGTTGTATGGCAAGATGATAAGCAGATTCGTAAATCTCAAACTAAATCGACTTTTGGTTGGTAAGATATAAAAATTAGATATCCTTAATTACTATTAGGATCTATAAAAAAGGAGAAATTATATGAAAAAAGAAAATTTTAACTTCATTAATTGCCTCATCGTTGCTGGCAAGCTCATTATTTGCTGCAGATGCTACAGTTGTAGACTCTAAAACTACCCAGCAGCAAACCCAAGCAAAAGTGGATATGGGAGCAGCTGTTGCTAATTTAAATAACGCTATTTCGTCGGATTCAAAACCAGTTGCGACAACTAGTCAAGATAAAAGATCAGCAGAAGAGATATTAAACGATGTTATGGAAAATTACATTGATCAAAATAATCTCAGAGATAAATATGATTATGTTGGTTCTGCGATTGGTACAGCATCTGTTAATCAAACAAATTCAAACTATGTTGATAGTGCGCAACTTGCATTTGAGAAAGCATTAATAAAAGCTCAAGCAGAGTACATATCATTTATTTCAGCAAATACTAAAGTCGATAAGAGTTTAAATATAGATAGTACGCAGGGCTCAGCTGCGAATGAGATTGATACAGATGCTGATAAACCAAAACAAGGAACACAAGCTGCTATTGATGCTAAGCAAAAGGCACTTGATGAAGCAAAATTAGATAACCAGCTTAAAGAGCAAGGTTTAAATCCTAATGATTTTGCGACACCAGAAGAGAAGAAAAAGGCATTATTAAGCCAGCAAATGACAATAAAAAGCTTGACTACAGGTTTTGGTAATTTATCAGGATTATTACCGATTAAGACTTTTGTAGTTGAGAAAGATGGTAATGCTGCTATCGGCGTAGTGGTTATCTATTCAGATAAAATCAAAGGTATGTTTGAAGATATTAAGCATGGTAATCAGCCAGTAATAGTTGGTAAAGGTGGTCAGTCACCATCTGATTTATATAAAGATAAGTCAGGTGAGGATATGATGGGCGACTATGGTATCCGTGTTGGTTTTGGTGAGGATAACAAACCATATATTTTAGCCTATGGTCAAGGTTCATATAATGGTCCGAGTATTCAAGGTGTTTCAGCAGGTGATTATGGTTATAAACAGGCAACAATTATGGCAAGAGCAAATCTTGTTACCCTAATTGCAGGACAGATGTCAACACAAGAAGCATTGACTATGTCTGAGAATATATCAAGTACTTTAGCTAAAAATACAAAGACTCAACAAACTCGTAGAATAGATGCTACAGATATTGAAAAAACATTATCGACATATTATAAGACAAAAGCTAATTTAGATATTATTGGTCTTAAAACTGTCAAAAGATGGCGCTACAAGCTGCCAGGTACTGAAAATATTGTTTATGGTGTGGTACTTAAATGGGATCCTAAGCAAGTGGCTACGGCTAACAAGATTAAAAACTTTAGTTATGATGAGTATCGTAAGCAAAATACTCAAAATACTGAAAGTGGCCAAAGTTCCCTAAATGGTAAGGTAATTATTAGACAAAGTGATGATAATAAGTATCTAAATCAATACTAGGGTTTTAAATATGCAAAAAAGGTTAATTACTTTAGTATTATCTATGACTTTTATCACAGCCATAGCTGTTGGAGCACAGAATAATTTATCTGGCACAAGCATGCTCTCAGGTAGTACAGCTATGAGTTCTGCAAGTTCGATGCTTAGTTCAGCTAGTAGTGTTAGTTACAAAGGTGTAGATGAGCGTAGCAAACTAAAAATGTTTAGAGTAGCAATATTACCTTTTGATACAAAAGGTGCCAAGATAGATGGTGATGTTAATCAAGAGCAACTCCAAACAGGCTTAAATAATAGTATAATTGCGCAAATCACGCAGTCACGTAAATTTAGAGTGTCAAATCGAGATGTTAATGATGAGAAGGCTTATGAAAGTGAAATTAAGCGTATACTTAATTCTGATACAGATAATGATAAGAGCATGCTTAATCAAAAAATAGGTGCTGATTTTATTCTTACTGGTGATATTCTCAACCTAAATATAACTAAAAATAAAACTTCATATTACGGTGAAGATTTTACAACACTAAATGTTTCTTCTACAGTGGCGTATCGCATGGTAGAGTTAGCAACAATGGAGGTTAAATGGTCAAATGTTGTTACTATTGAAGTACCAACAAATATTGCTAACCAGTATGCTAATGCTGATGATGCTAATTATATGCAACTATTGAGCTATTTAGGTAAACAATTAGGTAAAACAATATCAGATCAGGTTATTGGAGCTATATATCCTCTTCAAGTCTTGAAAGTTGATGATGGTGAGATTTATTTTAATCAAGGTGGTAATAGAATTATCAAAGGAAGTGTCTATGAGGTCCGTCAAGATGGTGGAGTTACATTAGATCCTGCTACAGGACAACATATCGTACTTGATAGTAAAGTTTTAGCAAAGGTTAGAATTACCGATGTTATGCCTAAATATTCTATTGGAATAGTGATTGATGGTAGTTTAGCTAAAGTTCAACCTGGGTTACGTGCTTATCTGACCAAATAAGTTATTATGAAAGCTAAAAGTTTTTTAGTGCTACTATTGTGTGGGATTACCTCAAGTTGTGCTACATTTAGTGACAGTCACCCTAGTAAAGTTGGTAATGCTAAAAATGCTATAGAAACTTGCCAATATAAGCCGATAGAAACTAAGTTTATAAAAACTTTTGATAATGATGGTGTGGATGCGGCGATTGGATTTTTAGAGACTGGTCGCTTTGAGCAACTAATAGGTAATACAGCGTTATCACAAAAAAAATATACCAAAGCAACTGATTATGTTGCTAAATCTGAAGCTGAAGCAAAATTAAGAGTTAGAAATATTCTTAAAGATACTCAAGCAACTCTATTAAGTGATAAAGAAAGATATTACTATATAGCTGATTATGAGATAACTTTTTTATATGCTTATCAAGCACTTAATTATCTAAAAAAGCATGATTTAGAAAATGCTGCTGTAAGTATCCGCAATTTATCTTATGCACAATATGCAACATTTCAAGCTAAGGATTTAGCTACTCAAACTCAAGGTAAAAATTATCAAGAGCTAAATCATGTCAACTCTAGGCAGATATCATCAAATATTTCAACTTCAAAACAGTACAGACAGTTAGCAACAATCGCTAGTAGAGTGAGAAACTCTTATGAGAATGCTTTTGGCTATTATTTAGAGGCAATAATATATCAATCATATGATACGGACTTAAATAATGCTAACCTATCGATGAGTAATGCATTTAGAGTGGTACCAAATAATCCATATGTCAGTGCAGACTATCAACAAATTAAAAAAGCCTTTGATAGTGGTAGCAATATCTATCCACAAGGGCAAGGGAAGCTTGTAGTTATTTATGAAAGTGGTTGGGTTGAGCCATTAAAAAAATTTGATATTCCTATAACGATATTTTTTCAACAAGCTGGTGTACAAAAAATTTCTTTGCCATACTACAGTTCCTACAATCTAGCCCAAAATGCTGATATTCAAATTTTTAAAGAAAAAGAGCTTATTGATCATAGTAAAAGTGCTTTATTAGTTGATACTACAGCAATGGCAGCTAAATCTTTATCTGACCAATATCCTGCAATTGTGACTAGAGAAGTTCTGCGTTTAGTTACCAAAACTGCAATTTCTGTAGCAGCAATTAAATCATCGGGTGACTATGCAGCAATGGCAGCTATTGGTATATCTATTTACAATATGGCAACGACTGAAGCAGATCAAAGAAGTTGGAATCTTTTACCTAAGAATGTAGATTTATTTTCTAAGGATTTATCTGCAGGTAATTATACTCTAAAAATAAATAATAAAACTACAACGGTCACGTTACAACCACAAAAAATAACCCTTGTGTGGCTAACTAAAGAAGGTTGTTATGAGCGGATTTTATTAAATCAAGTTCTGTGATATCTCTCTAAACTTAGTTAATTAAAAAATTTTTAGTTATCAATTTTTAAATTAATATTACTAAAAAATCGATAAATATATTTGCAATCAGCAATTAGCGAGATATATTTGTAGCTATAACAGTTTCTAAAAACAAAGTAATTAATTATGAATAGATATATTGCTAACACTGTAGTTATGGTCGAACCAAAATACTTCTGCTTTAATCAAGAGACTTCAGTTAATAATGCTTTTCAAAACCAATTAGATATTTCAAATGAAGAGCTACAAAATAGAGTTATATATGAATTTAAAAATATGGTGGCAAAAATTCGTGCTAATGGTATCAATGTTATTGTTTTAGAATCAAAACCAAATACTCCTGATGCAGTCTTTCCGAATAACTGGTTCTCAACTCATTTAATAGGTAACCAACCATATATTTTTATATATCCGATGTATACACAAAATCGTCGTAACGAAGTCCAAATAGATAATTTATTGGAGCAACTTAACAAAGTTACAACAACTAATTACAAGGTTATAGATTTGCGTGGTGATTATTCAAAAGCTCTTGAAGGAACTGGAGTTTTTATATTTGATCATGAGTTCAAAACTGCGTATATGTCATTATCTCCAAGAGCAGATGCTCAATTAGCACAACAAGTTTGTGATAAGTTAGGATATAAATTAGTTACATTTACAAGTTATGATAAAAAAGGTCCCATTTATCATACGAATGTGATGTTAAGTATAGGTGAGCATTTAGCTATAGTTTGTCTTGAGTCAATAAAGTCAGCTATAGAAAGAGAATTAGTTATAAAAACTCTGCAACAGTCAAATAAACAAATAATAGACATATCTTTAGAACAGATGTACCAAATGTGCGGTAATGTTTTGGAGGTCAAAAATAAAGATGATAAAAGCTTTTTAATACTCTCGCAAACTGCATATAAAGGCTTTTCTCAAGATCAATTAGCATTGATTAGTAAATATGCAACACCTATAGCTTGTGATATTACAAATATCGAGGTAGTTGGTGGGGGGAGTGCTAGATGTATGTTGGCGGAAGTTTTTTTATAGCTGGACTAGTGATATAATTCTAGATTGAGCTATTTATCAGTGTATCTAATCTATAATTACTTTACATAATATAATTGTTTTTATTATTATTTTTATAGTAATACGATATTAGAAATTGATTTTAATGATATTTTAGCTTGTTATATTTTATTATTAATAAAGCTACCATTTAGATATAAGTATTTGCAAGTATTATATATCTAAACTACAATGACATAAATTAAGAATTAATGATTATTAGAGGGCAATATGAGAATTTTATCAGTCCAAGATATGGCAAAAATAGTACAAAAGCACGGATTTAATAATTTCATAACAGATCTTGTTGAGTATACAAAACAAGACTTTATTCGTTGGAGTGAATTTGATAAATCACCACGTTATGCAGCACATGTGCCTGGCGGTGTTTTAGAACTTATGCCTACTGCTGACAATAAATTATTTACATATAAATGTGTAAATGGACATCCAGCAAATCCATTTGATGGTAAGCAAACAGTTGTAGCTACTGGACAGTTAAATGAGATCAAATATGGTTACCCATTGCTTATATCTGAGATGACAGTGCTCACAGCTCTAAGAACAGCTGCTGCAACTATTTTAGCAACTGATTATCTAGCGCGTAAAGATAGTAAGACTATGGCATTAATAGGTACAGGTGCTCAAAGTGAATTTCAGACTTTAGCACATAAGTTAATTAGACCTATACAGACAGTTAGATATTTTGATACAGATCCACAAGCTATGAAAAAATATGCTAATAATATGAAAGATGTCGATCTTGACTTTATAGCTTGTGATAGTGCTAAAGAGGCTTGTGAAGGTGCTGATATTATCGTTGTATGTACTGCTTGTAAGCTTCATGCAATAGTTATTGAAAATGATTGGATTAAAGAAGGCGTTCATATCAGTGGCTTAGGAGGTGATTGCCCTGGTAAAACCGAGCTTGATATGGATATTCTTTTTAGAGGTAAGGTTGTAGTTGAGTATAAAGAGCAGTCAATGATTGAGGGCGAAATTCAAAATCTATCTCCACAAGAGGTAGAACAAGTACTTCATGCTGAAGTTTGGGAAATCTTAACAGGTGACAAGAAAGGGCGTGAAAATGATAAGGAAATCACAATTTATGATTCGGTAGGTTTTGCAATAGAAGATTTCTCGGCTTTGCGTTTAACTTTAGATTTAGCTGAAAAATATAATATTGGTAGTCAGATGGATATGGTTCCACCTATAAAAGACCCTAAAAACCTATTTTCAGTTCTTTAATCTATATTTATTATTTTATTCTCAGCTTATATAAGTTTATAATTTCTATTATTTACTAGTAAATTTTACTATGAGTTTTGATAATCTGCTTCTAATGACAGATAGTTATAAGCATTCACACCCATATCAATATCCTAAAGATACTAGCTATCTACATTTTTATCTAGAAAGTCGTGGTACAGCAAATAAAGATTTGGGTAATCATACTAAATTTTTTGGCTTGCAATATTATATAAAAAAATATTTATCTCAACCAATAACTCAACAAATGATAGATGATGCAGAAAAAATTTTATTAGCTCATGGTTTACCATTTTATCGTAGTGGTTTTGAGAAGATATTAAATAACTACAATGGCTATTTACCGATTAGAATCCGCGCAGTTAAAGAAGGTAGTCTAGTTCCTTTGCATAATGTGTTGATGACTATAGAAAGTACCGATAAAGAGTTATTTTGGTTGCCTGGATTTGTTGAGACTTTGCTTTTAAAAGTATGGTATCCAACAACTGTAGCAACAATTAGTTTTAATATAAAACAGCTAATAAAGAAATATCTACTTGAGACAGCAGATAGTTTGGATAAATTAGGTTTTATGCTTCATGATTTTGGCTATAGAGGTGTTTCGTCAGAAGAGTCAGCTGGGATTGGAGGTGCTGCACATCTAACTAATTTTCTAGGAACAGATACATTAGCAGCATTGCATGTTTGCAAAGAATTTTATGCTGAAGATATGGCTGGATTTTCAATCCCTGCTAGTGAGCATTCAACTATGACAAGCTGGGGTGTCGGCACTGAATGTGAGCGCCGAGCTTTTGAAAATATGATAGAACAATTTGGAGATAATAGTGTTTTATATGCATGTGTTTCTGATAGTTGGGATTTCAAAAAAGCAATCCAAACTTGGATTGATCTGAAAGATAAAGTTACAGCTAAAAAAGCTAACTTGGTTATTCGCCCTGATTCAGGAGATGCGGTTGATAATATTCTATATGCATTGCATGAATTAGATAAAGGTTATGGTAGTAGACTAAATTCTAAAGGATATAAAGTATTAAACAAGGTTGCATTGATTCAAGGTGATAGCGTAAGTATTAGCCTGGCAAAAAAAGTCTTAGAAGCTATGAAGATACAAGGTTACTCAGTAGAGAATATTGCTTTTGGTATGGGTGGGGCATTGCTGCAAGGTAATTATGAATCGTCAATAAATAGAGATAGTTTCAAATTTGCAATCAAGTGCTCAGCTATTATGCGTGGTAATAATCTATTAGGTGTCAAAAAAAGAACCTATTACAGACCTAGCAAAAAAATCAAAACAAGGACGCCTAGATTTGATAAAAGATGCTAAGGGGAATTATAAAACAATAGTTCTTGATGATAGTTATGCTCTTGGCGAATATCATCCTCAGTCACAACTACAAACATATTATGATAATGGTGAAATTAAATTTGAGCAGAGTTTAGCACAGATACGCAATTACACTAATTAAAGTTAATTATACAATTATGTTTGCTTTTATCTTTTGGTAGGTATAAAGTTAAGTTATAAATCAAAAATTGCTAGGAGCGTTTAAATGTTAGAGCATCATCCGTTAGTTAAAGAATTTCCTGAATTAAGAGAACAATTACACAATATGAAAGAAAATCATCATATCAGCAATCAAATGAAGAAATATGAAGATCTAGATAAAAAAATATATAATCTTGAAAGTACTGGAATGTTTGAAGACTCACAACTTGAAGATCTTAAGAAACAAAGACTAGAAATTAAAGATATGCTTTATAAAGCACTAAAAAGCTAATTTTAAAAACTACCCTAAAATCTCTAACAAATAATTTATTCTTTAATATTATGATAAAACTTTAACTTTATTTATGTATTTTTATAGTTATGAGTTTGTTACTTAGCTGTGTTGAGTATTTAATTTAAATTCTGTAGAGAGGATCTAATGTTAGTAACGAAATACCAAAAAATTGTTATAAGCCTAATTATATTGACAGGTGTATGCTCCGGGTTTGATATAGGGGTAATTTCTGGTACATTGCCAGTTATAAAAGATGAACTATCGCTTAATCTTACGCAATTATCTGAGATAGCGGGTATTGTATTTTTTGGTGCGTTGATATCAAAGTTTATATCAGGACCTTTAATGGATTTTTTAAGTAGAAAAAATGTTTTAGCATTTGGAGCATTCTTATTTACAGTATCTATGGTCTTAATGATGTTCTCAAATACTTATACAACATTGATGTTATCAAGGCTTCTACAAGGAATATCAATTGGATTTTTATTAACAGTAATTCCCGTTTATATCTCAGAAACTAGCGTAGCTAAATTTCGTGGTAGAGCTATGGCTATATTTCAACTATCACTAGTTTCTGGGATTTTTTTAGCTAACTTTTTTGCAAGCTTATTTGTCGCTAGCTTTGGTTGGAGACTGATATTTGCCTGCGCTATTCCTTTTTCAATTTTACTTTTCATCATTAGCTTAATAGCACCATTTTCACCATCTTGGTTAATCTTAAAGGGCAGAAATGAACAGGCACTAACTATTAGTGAGCAATTAGCTCTCAAGGTTCAGCACTCATTAACCGAAAAAAATAAAACAGGTTTCGTTGAGTTTATTAAAATTGTTATCAAACAAAAATACTATTTATCTGTAATACTGATTAGTTTAATGGCAGTTTTAAATGGCTTTGTTGGTATTAATGTCTTTATAAGTTATGGTCCTACTATGTTTGGTCAACTTAGTAGTTGTAGCAGTTGTGATGCGACTTATTATGGCACAGCAATGACCTTAGTTAATCTTATAGCTACGGTATTTGGCTTATTTCTTGTCGATGTTATTGGTCGAAGAAAGCTTATTATTGGAGGGTTATTAATTTCATTTGTATCTATATTTACAATGATCTTTTGTATAACAGCTGGATATAACAACTTAGGTCTTTTGATGTTGATTTTTGTTGTATTTGGAGGGGCAGTAGGTCCTGGTGTGTGTATATGGTTAGTATTATCAGAAGTTCTACCTGTACATATACGCGCTATAGGGATATCTGTAGCTCTTGTTTCAAAAGCATTAATAGAAAGTATGTTTATCTCAAGATTCTTGGATCTTACTCATGATTATGGTTATGCTCCTGTATTATATTTCATGGGAGCTTGCATAGTTGCATTTATAATTATTGTGTATAAGTTTTTGCCAGAAATGACAAATAAAGAGCTTATTTAATATGTGCCACTAAATCATCAAGCTTATAGCTTGCGATATCTTTTTGTTTAGCATGATGCTCTTCTAATAGGGCAAAGTCTGCATCAGCATAGGCACATAGATCGCCTTTTTCATTATAAATATCAACTTTAATCCACACGGTAGTACGACCTTTACGAATTATAGTTGTTTTGAATATATGCTCTACCTTGCTATATGTTGGTTTTAGATATTTGATATTTAAATTACGGGTCATACAAAATGACTTACTAATACTTAAAACATGTTTACCAAGAATATCATCACATATAAGAGCGATAATGCCACCGTGAATAACATTATCCCAACCAACATGATTTGGTAGACATCTGAACTTTGTATACATATGTTCACCAACATGATACAAAGGTAACTTTACACCAAGAGGATTCTTGGCTATGTCACTAAAGCAAGTAAAATCCCATGGGAAATCAATCGGTGTATAATCATTTAAATTTATCATTTTAGTTTAGCCTATTGGGTAATTAGTTATTTTTATATTAATGTTCAGAAAAATTATTAGCTACTAACAAGCTTCAATAATACCAGCTGCGCCCATACCAGTACCAATACACATCGTAATCATAGCATATTTTTTACCAGTACGTTGTAGTCCATGTAATGCTTTGACTGTTAGTATAGTACCGGTTGCACCAAGAGGATGTCCTAAGGCAATAGCTCCACCACAAGGATTAACTTTGTTTTTATCAAGTTTCAAATCATTAATTACAGCCAATGATTGAGCTGCAAAAGCTTCATTTAGCTCAATCCAGTCAATATTATCGATATCTAAACCTGTTTGCTTAAGCACTTTTGGTATAGCTTTGATTGGACCAATACCCATGATACGCGGATCAACGCCAGCTACAGCAAACCCTAGAAACTTACCTAAAGGTTTTAGGTTGTGCTCTTTTAGGTATTTTTCACTAACTAAAATTACAGCTGCAGCACCATCTGAAACTTGTGAGCTATTACCAGCAGTTACAGATCCACCATTTGCAAAAGCAGGTTTTAGTTTAGCTAATGCCTCTAGTGAGGTATCTTTTCGAGCGCCTTCATCTTCAGTTATGGTTTGTTTGTGATTTACAATTTCGCCAGTGGCTTCATCAGGTTTGTTATGATCAACATCTATAGATAATATTTCATCTTTGAAATAACCATTTTCGATAGCATGGATAGCTTTTTGATGACTCTCAAGAGCAAAAGCATCTTGATCTTGTCGTGACACATTCCAGTCTTTAGCAACCATCTCAGCAGTGATGCCCATGCCATAAGCTATGGCAACATTTTCATCCTTAGCAAAGATTTCTTTACTAAAAGACATCTTGTTACCACCAAAAGGAATCATACTCATACTCTCAACACCCGCGCCGATAGCAACATCAATATTACCTTGAGCAATTTCATTTGCTGCAATCGCAATTGACTGTAATCCAGAGCTACAGTAGCGATTGATTGTAAAAGCAGGGACACTATTAGGTAGTCTAGCCAAAAGAGATGATATTCTTGCGACATTTAAGCCTTGTTCAGCTTCAGGCATCGCACAACCGACAACTATATCCTCTATATCATTAGGATTAATATTAGCTTCAGCGACAGTTTTTCTAAGTACATCTGCTAATAACTCATCAGGACGTTTTTTTGCAAAGCCACCTTTTTTACCTTTTGTAACAGCAGAGCGTTTTGCAGCGACTATATATACGTTTTCACTCATGTCAATTACTCCTTAATTTCTTAGTGGTTTGCCAGTTTCTAGCATATATTTCATTCTAGCTTCTGTCTTCTCAGATATCGCAAGTTCTTTGAAGTTTATTAGCTCTCTTTCGAGTAGCCAATCTTCAGAAACTTCAGTATCTTTTTCTATCTGACCTCCACACATAGTATCTGCTAAATTTACCGCAATCTTATAATCATGTTCAGATATTTGGTTACCATCAAGCATATTTACTAGTAAAGCTTTAATTGTAGCGATACCAGTCTCACCAAATACTGGGACTTTTTGTTTTAGAGGTGGTTGATAGCCTGCTAAAGCCATAAGTTGAGCTTTCTTAATTGCTACAAGTAGGATTTCTTTAGTATTCATCACGATTATGTCATCATCACGTAAAAAGCCCATTTCTTTTGCTTCATAGGCACTTTTTGCAACTTGAGCAAGAGCAAGGTTTTTATAACGACGTTCAAAGTCTTTCCAGTGATCTTGAGCTTGAGATGCTCTAACAGCCATTTCTTTTGAGCCGCCCCAACCAGGGATAATTCCCACAGCAGCTTCAACAAGACCAATATAGCTTTCATACGCAGCAACAGCAGCATCACTATGCAAGATAGTTTCACAGCCACCACCAAAAGCAAAGCCTTTGACAGCTGCAACAACAGGTATTTTGCTATAGCGTAATTTTTTACTGATAATGCTATGACCTTTACGGATTACCTCTTCGATAGCTGCTTCGCCATTCATTGCAAATTTGATACCAAATTCCTCTAAGTTGGCACCTACCGAAAATACATCTTGCTCTTGCCAAATAACAAGACCATCAAGATTTTCTTCAGCATAGTTGATAGACTCAGATATACCATCTAAAACCTCATCACCAATAGCACACATCTTACTCTTAAATGAGAGTATTCCAATATTGCTATAGTCGTCAATTTGCCATAGTTTGACACCATCATTTTCATAAAGTGTTTGTGTCGCTAAAGTGCTAGTATGTTCAACTATATTATCAGCGAATAGTTGACGTTTATAAACATCTAGGCTATCACGAGATATTAGCTCTTTATCCTTATAGCTAAACTCTTTATTATTTTGATAAACACCGATATCAAGAGTATCAATCCAACTAGGTAGAGTATTTGTTGATAATGCTTTACCAGTTGAAATATCGTCTTTTAGCCAGCTAGCTACTTTATGCCACCCAACAAGTTGCCATATCTCGAAAATACCTTGTTTCCAACCAAATCCCCAACGAATTGCTAAATCCATATCTTTAGGGAAATTTGAGATATCTCCAACAAGTTGAGAAGCATATAAGAACATCTCTCTAAAAGTTGCCCATAAGAATTGGGCTTGAGGATTATCGCTATTACGAAGATCTTCCAGTTTTTTGCTCCAATCTCTCTCAGCTAGTATATCTAAGATTTCTTTATCAGCCTTTTTATCAGCAGGGCGATATTCTTTAGTATCTAAGTCAAGTACTTTGATACCATCAGATTCTTTGATATATAAACCTTTTTTAGTCTTTTGACCAAGTGAGCCATTATTGATTAGATTCTGAATCCAGTTGGGTGTGTTGTATAGCTTTTGCCAGCCATCTTCTAGGTTATCTTTCATAGTTTCAACAACATGCGATAACACATCTAAACCAACCAAATCAGCAGTTCTATAAGTTGCACTTTTTGCTCGCCCTAGTTTTTTGCCTGTAAGTTCATCAACAACTTCTAAAGGGATATTCATTTGCTCTGTATAGTAGCAAGTGACAAGCATTGAAAAGACACCTAATCTATTAGCTATGAAGTTTGGTGTATCTTTTGCGCGAATTATACTTTTACCAAGCTTTTCAACTAAGAATGTTTCTAGTTTATCCAAGATTTCAGTATTGGTATCAATATGAGGAATCAGCTCAACTAATGGCATGTATCTAGGTGGATTGAAAAAGTGTACACCACAGAAATTAACTTTAAGATTCTCTGGCAATACTTCAGCTAGTTTAGTGATACTTAAACCAGAAGTATTTGATGCTAAAATTGCATTTTCTTTGATGTGAGCAGAGATTTTAGAATAAAGACTCTCTTTGATATCTATGCGTTCAGCCACGGCTTCTATGATTAAATCACAATCTGCTAAAAGCTCAAGATTATCCTCATAATTTGCAGGAGTAATGTATTTGATAGAATCTTTTGAACCAAAAGGCGCTGGGTTAAGTTTAGTAAGTTTTGCTAGTGAATCCTCAATAATAGCATTAGCACTACCTTGTTGTGATTTTAAATCAAATAATACAACTGGGAATCTAGCATTTGCAAAATGAGCAGCAATTTGAGCTCCCATAGTTCCAGCGCCAAGTACAGCGATTTTATCAATAGCTTTACGCTGTGATTTGCTCTCTACTGGCTCTAACTTATTTGCTATAGTACTACTAGGATCATCAGTACTTTCTCCAGCTGGAAGATACTCATCACCAAAAACTTTAAGATAACCTCGCATAGCATCTTCTTTTGACATGCCTTTAATTGCATCCCAAGCCATCCACTTCGCGCGCTCAACCATTTTTAATGCAGAAGGTTTTTTTGTATTATTATCACCTTCTTTTACCTGTTTATAAAAAGCATATAGCTTTAGCTTTTGGCTATTATCAGGCTTGAAATCAATAGTTGCATCACGAACAGCTATCAACATTTCTTCAAACTTTTTTTCTAACTCTGTCATATTTTCCTCCCGATGTTGGTTTATACATCGTTTTTAGATTCCGTTATTTAAACGAAATGACATTGGTACATATTATTTTTCGCTATTTTTTTGCCATTCTGGATGAGCATTTTTAGGTCCTAAAGCATAATCATCAAACTCATCTGTTTGGATTATATTATTAACCTTTGTGAGCATCTCATTAGCAATATCTGCCTCTTGTTGAGAGATTATTTTATTCTCTAAAGCTATTTCAATAGAGTCTTGCCAGCTTGCTTTTGGTAGCTTAGCAGTTTTGATAGCATCAATGATTTTTTTCTTAATAGGTTGTGTAGTTAGTGATGCAAGATAAGCGTTCTCAACTCTACCAATTGGATCATTATCATCATTTGGTATATAGCACTTATCTTTCATCCATTGTCTAGTATCGCTATTGCTCACTAATGATTTACAAATTTGTGCTTCAAGCTTATCAGATGGTCTTCTGAATTTTTTACCATAAGGAAAAACAAAAAGCTTCATCTTAGTAGCAAATATTCTATTTGGGAAATTTCTAAATAAGTCTAACATCGCTTGTTGTGTTTGATACAGACAGTGCTGAATACTCCAGTCAACATAGATATCGTCACTTTGAGGTTCTCCTGTATCCTTATAGTATTTTAGTACAGCTACAGCCATATATAGATAACTCATGATATCTCCCAAGCGAGCGGATAATCTTTCTTTACGTTTTAGACCGGCACCTAAAACTGTTATTGAAATATCATTGATATAAGAATAAGCAGTACTCATATGTGAGATATAGCGATAGTAACGTTTAAATTTAGAAGGATAGCTAGGAGCAGTGAAACCACCACTCAAACCATACCAAAGTGTACGCGAGCCATTTAGAGCCATATATTTGAAATGACTTTTGAAGTTGTCTGTAAATTGTTTTTCATCATCATTCATTAAGCTTTCTATCTCGTTGCGAATATATGGATGACATTTCATCGCACCTTGACCAAAAATCATCAGATTTCGTGTCATGATATTGGCACCTTCTACAGTTATACCAATTGGTGTTGCCATATATGGGATAGCTAGATAGTTATTTGGTCCCATAATGATTGCACGACCACCATGGATATCCATAGCATTGTTGATAGTTGTCCGTCCCATCTCAGTTAGATGATATTTAGCAATTGCAGATGATACCGATGGTCGCAAACCGCTATCAACAGCAGCAACCGTGAATTGACGAGTAGCATTGGCAATATATGCAAGACCGGCCGTTTGAGCTAGTTTTTCTTGGACTCCTTCAAATTGAGCAATTGGAACTTTGAACTGTTCACGCACACTTGCATAAGCTGCGGTCATTACAGCTGACATTAGAGTGTTAGCTGTACCACATGCTGGTAATGAAATTGCTCTACCTATAGATAGACACTCAACTAGCATGCGCCAACCTTCACCAGCCATTTTTTGTCCACCAATTATCCAGTCAATTGGTATAAAAACATCTTTAGCTTTGATATATCCATTCATAAAAGCTTGCCCTAGTGGAAAGCCACGTCTACCAATCTCTAAACCTTTATGGTTGTATGGAAGTAGTGCGCACGTTATACCTTGTTTACCTATATCACCAAGTAGATTATCTGGATCTTGGAGTTGAAAAGCTAGACCAACTAAAGTTGCAATTGGAGCTAGCGTGATATAGCGTTTGTTGATGTTTTTTAGTTTAATCCCTAAAGTTTTTTTGCCATTGAACTCTTCATGGCAGACAACACCATAATCAGGTAATGATGTAGCGTCAGATCCTGCTGTTGGTCCAGTTAGGGCAAAGCAAGGGATCTCTTGACCAGATGCGAGTCTTGGTAGATAGTGATCTTTTTGTTCATCTGTACCATAGTGAACTAGAAGCTCACCAGGACCAAGTGAGTTAGGTACCATCACCGTGATTGCTGCAGTGACACTTTTAGTTGCTAATTTCATTACTATTTCTGAGTGTGCTGCTGCTGAGAAGCCTTTGCCTCCATATTCTTTGCCGATTACTAATCCTAAAAAGCCTTTGTTACTGATAAACTCCCAAGCTTCAACACTTAAATCCTTTTCTTGATAATTAATTTTCCAATCATCGATTAGTTTGCATAGTTCGGTTGTTTCATTTTCTAAAAAAGATTTTTCTTCAGCTGTTAGCTCAAATTTTTTTAAACTATGTAGTTTGTTAAAATCGGGTTTTCCTTGAAATATATCTTGTTCAAACCAGTTGTCACCGGCATTAAGAGCAGTTTGCTCAGTTTGAGAAATACTAGGAGTAGCTTTTTTTGCTATTTTATAAATTCTATTGAACATCTTTAGCTCCTTAAGCAAAAAGCCGTTTAGTTATTTATTTTCATATTTTTCAGCATATTCTTTTTGTAATGCATTTACATCTATTTTTCCGACAGTATTTTTTGGTAACTCATTTATGAAAATTATTTTTCTAGGTAGTTTATAATGAGCTAATTTAGTTTCACAGTACTTAAAAATTTCTTTTTCGGTTAGTTTTTTGTCACTTTTTAGTACGATAAAAGCAACAGGCATTTCCCCTGTTTCATTAGAATGTCCTTTGATAACAGCAGCATCTTCGATTTCATCTTTCTCGGTTAATACTAACTCAACTTCTTTAGGAAAAACATTAAATCCTGAGACAATAATCATGTGTTTGATGCGTCCTGATATTACTAGACGACCTTGCTCATCAAGATAGCCCATATCTCCTGTCTTAAGCCAGCCATCATCTGTAAAATGCTCTTTATTAATTTCTGGGAGACTCCAAAATCCAGGTGATTTTTGTGGTCCAGTCACCCATATTTCACCTGTTTGACCTTGAGGTAGTTCGTTACCTTTGTCATCATAGATTCTGATATCAGTGTTTGGTAGTGGAAATCCAACACTACCATTAAAATCTGAATCCTCAAGAGAGTTAACTGTAACTACGGGAGACATCTCAGATAAGCCATAACCTTCTTTGATATTAACACCTGTAACTTTTTTCCATTCGTTAGCTACAGCTTCAGAAGTTGACATGCCACCGCTTATTGAGAGCTTAAAATTAGTGAATTTGCTTTGTCTAAATTTTTTATTGTTTAAGAGAGCAATGTAAAGAGTATTAACGGCGAATATGGTTGAGAAGTTACTTTTTCTCATTTCAGCAACTAAGCTCTTGATATCTTTAGGATTAGGTATAAGTATTTGAAACGCGCCAAAACAGTAAAAAAGAAATAGATTAGCAGTTAAACTAAATATATGATAAATCGGCAAAGCAGTTAAGACAATTTGTTCGCTAAGTTCAATATCAAAGCCTTCAGTCCATGCTTTTATTTGATAGATATTCGCTACAATGTTTCTATGTAATAGTATAGTACCCTTAGGCGTGCCTGTTGTACCACTAGAGTACTGTAGGGCTGCGATATCATCAGGTTTTAATCCAATACTTGAGTAGTCTGGAGTGCGGTTAGACTCTATAGCATCTGTAAATCTATCAAACTTATCTTTTGAGTATTTATCCTTCATGCCTTTGACATATTTGACTACAAAGGAGATTATTTGTTTTTTTGGAGTCGGGTATAAATCAGCAATACCAGTAACCATCTTATATTTTAGGTCTTTACATTCATCAGCTATTGCTTCAACATTATGGGCAAGCCCAGATAGTACAATTACTCCTTTAGCTTTAGAATCTTGAATAATCCCCTTGACCTCTCTACTTGTGTAGAGTGGATTTATATTTACAAAAACACAGCCAAGTTTAACTAAAGCAAAAATGATAATAGGAAACTGTAATAGGTTGGGTAACATAATTGCAATATGATCACCTTTTTGTAATTCCCACTTATTTTGAAGGAATCCTGCAAATTTATCAGAATAACTATCAATCTCACTAAAAGTTAATTTCTCGCTGTGACAACTAAGAGCTTTTTTATCAGTAAAATTTTTAGTAGCTTGTTGAAGCATATCTTTTAGAGTAATATCGGGGATATCTATATTAAGAGGGACTTTCTTAGGATAGTTTTTTGTCCATGGTTTAGTGATCATAAAGACCTCCTGAAGCTTTTAGATTAGTTACTAATGTTATTTTTTATCTTACTAAGCCTCCGATGTTTTATCTAGAATTAGTTTACTAACTATATATAGTAAACATTATATATTATTTGTATATGTTGATACATTAAATAAGTTTAATTGGATTATTTTTTATGATTTCTACACCAATGTGATTTATAATTATAGATATCATAAGCGTATTACTAATTTTATGAAGATTTATCATAATCCAAAATGTTCAAAATCACGCCAAGCAAAGCAATTTCTTGATCAAAACGATATCAATTATGATGTACAGTTGTATCTAGATAAGCCTTTATCAGCAAAGGAAATAAAACAGTTGCTAATAAAGTTAAGGCTTTCTATAACAGATATAATTCGTACTAAAGAGACTGTCTGGAGTGAAAACTTTAAAGATGGTGAATTTACTAATGAAGAGCTCATAGAAATAGTAGCTAGCAATCCTAAATTACTAGAGCGACCAATAGTTGAACATGGCGATTTTGCAGTAGTTGCAAGGTCTGATGAGAAAATACAAGAGATATTAAATACCTACTAGTTTTATGTTAGTATTTGAATAATGAAATTCTATTTATAGGAGATTTTTTATGCATAAAATATTTTATACATTCACAGATGAAGCACCAGCTTTAGCGACAGGCTCATTTTTACCGATAGTTGAAAGCTTCACTAAAGTCGCTGATATAAAACTAGAAACCAAAGATATTTCTTTATCAGCGCGTATATTAGCTAACTTTAATGACTACTTAACTGAAGAGCAAAAATGTTCTGATGATTTAGCAATACTTGGAGAACTAGCGAAGACTCCAGATGCAAACATTATCAAACTTCCTAATATTAGTGCATCGATTCCTCAGCTTACTGCGGCTATCAAAGAGCTTCAGTCAAAGGGTTACAAAATCCCAGATTACCCATTTGAGCCAAAAGACGACAAAGAGCAAGAAATTAAAGCACGTTATGCAAAAGTCTTAGGTAGTGCAGTAAACCCTGTTTTAAGAGAGGGTAATTCTGATCGTAGAGTTGCTGATGCAGTTAAAAAATATGCTGAGAAACATCCACACTCTATGGGTGAATGGACAAAAGATTCTAAGTCTCATGTGGCTAGTATGGTTGATAATGACTTTTATGCTAATGAGAAATCTTATATTGTGCCAAAAGCAACTAAGGTTAAAATAGTCCATACAGATACCAAAGGTACTCAAACAGTACTTAAAGATAATCTTGCGCTAGAAGAAAAAGAAATTATTGATGCTACTAAGATTTCAATAAAAGCACTAAGAGAGTTCTACAAAACTGAAATTGCTAAAGCTAAAAAAGAAGGCACACTATTATCACTTCATCTGAAAGCTACGATGATGAAAGTTTCTGATCCAATCTTGTTTGGTCATGCTGTAGAGATTTTCTTTGAAGATGTTTTCAAAAAATATGCCAAAGAGTTTAAAGAGCTTGGTGTGAATCCTCGTAATGGTTGGGGTGATGCAGTAGAAAAGATTAAGCAACTGCCTCAAAATGTTCAAGACAAAATCAATGCTGATATTGAAAAGGTATTTGCAAAGCAGCCTGATATCGCGATGGTTAATTCTGACAAAGGTATTACAAACTTAAATGTTCCAAGTGATGTAATCATTGATGCTTCTATGCCAGCAGCTATTCGTTCATCTGGTAAGATGTGGAACAAAGATGGCAAACTTCAAGATATGAAGGCTATGATTCCTGATAGATGCTATGCTGGTGTATATGCTGCAACTATTGATTTCTGCAAAGAAAACGGTGCTTTTGATGTGACTACTATGGGCGATGTTTCTAATGTTGGCTTAATGGCAAAAAAAGCTGAAGAGTATGGTTCTCATGATAAAACATTTGAAATCCAAGCTGATGGTAAAGTTGAAGTTATTGATGATGAAGGTAATGTGATATTTGAGCATCAAGTTGGTAAAGGAGATATTTGGCGTGCTTGTCAAACCAAAGATATCGCAGTCAAAGATTGGGTTAAACTAGCTGTTAATAGAGCTAAAATTACAAGAAATCCTGCAATTTTCTGGTTAGATTCAAAAAGAGCACATGATAGAAATCTAATTGTTAAGGTAAATGAGTATTTAACTGATCATGATACTACTGGTCTAGATATTCAGATTTTATCGCCTATAGAGGCTACTAAGTATTCTCTAAAAAGAATGAAAGAGGGTAAGAATACAATTTCTGTGACAGGTAATGTTTTAAGAGATTATTTGACAGACCTATTCCCTATTTTAGAGCTTGGCACTTCTGCTAAGATGCTTTCTATAGTGCCTCTTCTGGCAGGTGGTGGTTTATTTGAAACAGGTGCTGGTGGTTCTGCTCCTAAACACGTTGAGCAACTTATTGAGGAAAACCATCTAAGATGGGATTCTTTAGGTGAGTTTTTAGCTTTAGGAGCATCATTAGAAGACTTGGCTATCAAAACTAGAGATGCTAAAATCAAGATTTTAGCTGAGACACTATCACAAGCAAACCAAGATTTCTTAGATAATGACAAATCACCACGTCGTAAGGTCGGTGAGCTAGATACAAGAGGAAGTCATTTCTACTTGGCTTACTATTGGGTCAAAGCCCTAGCTGAGCAAACAGGTAATGCTGAGCTAAAGGCTAAATTTGAACCAATTTATGTTGAACTAAAAGCTAATAAAGATAAAATTGTTAAAGAGCTTAATGATGCTCAAGGTAAAAAAGTTGATGTTGGTGGTTACTATCATATGGATAGAACAAAGCTAGATTCAGTAATGAGACCTAGCAAAACTTTAAACAAAATTTTGGCACAAATATAAGGGAAAATAATGGCTGATATTAAAAATGATGAGTATATAGAAATTAGTTTAACTAAAATTTTAGTTGGATTATTTAGTAATATAAAGACATTTTTTGTGGTGTTAGTGTTAGGTTTTTGTTTAACCGCAGTTGCAGCTTGGTTCTTTAAACCAAGCTATATTTATATGCAGATGATTCAACCACCATATTATCTAAAAGGTTATTCTAATAATAATATCATCACTGACAATAAATTGAATGCTATACTAAACAATATTCTCCAAGATATGCAGCAGTCACAATCAGATGACAAAATCTTAAGTAAGATTGATATTATAGAACCTGGTGATGATCTAAATATAAATTCTAAAAAACAAGAAAAATCTATCTACTTTGGACTATTAACATCAGCTAAGTTGGATGATAAAGCTACAGTTAATAAACTCTTTAATACTATTATGGATAAATTCTCTAACTCATATATAGTGCAAAAACAAATTCAATTATGGAAAGAGAATCTACAACGAACTCTATTGGCTAATCAACAAAATATTGATAGATATAATCAGATTATTAAAAGTGATCAAGACTATTTAAAGCAATTATCATCTAGTAAGAATGTTGGTAGTTTACAGGGTCAAACTTTATTGGCAAGTTATATGGAACGAATAGATAGCTATCAAAACAAAGTTTTTTCACTAGAAGATTCCCAAAGAGATTTAAAACTAACTTTAGAAAGTTTACAACCAAAAGTAGTTAGAGTTGGTGAGGTTATTTATTTAAAAGACTCTAAGCTATCTATTCTCGAATTAATTATAATTGGTGTGATATTATCGGTGATTTTCGCTCTAGCAGTAGTTTTCTTGAAGGTTATATTCTCTAAAGCGATTACTGAATATAGAAGCCTTAAACAAAAAGCTTAAATTTTTTCTGATGTTTTATAATGCCTAAACAAACTATTGATACACTTCTTAACCAAATACCTACTAAGCTTCGTAGTAACTTTATATCAGCTATAAATAACAATAAGTTTCCAAAACAACAATTACTGACTGATTTACAACTCTTAGCAGAACAGACTAGCCAAAAGATTTTGCCTAAAATAGCTTATCCAGATCTACCTGTTGCTGAAAGAGTTGATGATATAAAAAAGCTTCTCCAAGATAATCAAGTTATAGTTGTGGCAGGAGAGACAGGCTCTGGTAAATCAACCCAGCTTCCTAAAATCTGTCTAGATTTAGGACTTGGTAAGCGTGGATTAATTGGACACACTCAACCTAGAAGACTTGCAGCTAGATCTATTGCTAGTAGAATTGCTAGTGAAATAGGTGATCAGTCAAAAGTATCTTTTAAAATTCGTTTTTCTGATCAAACTTCTGAAAATACTTTAATAAAAGTAATGACCGATGGGGTATTACTGTCTGAAATCAAGAATGATAGGTTTTTGTCGCAGTATGAGGTTATTATCATTGATGAGGCTCATGAAAGAAGCTTAAATATTGATTTTCTACTTGGCTGTATAAAAAAGATTTTACCATCTAGACCTGATTTAAAAGTAATTATTACTTCAGCAACCATAGATCATCAAAAATTTATAAATTTTTTTCAAAATGCTAAAGATATTATAATTAGTGGTAGAACATATCCTGTCGAAATTCGCTATCAAAATGATGAGGATTTTGAAGAGCTGTCATTACAAGAAAGAATATTGTATGCTCTTGATGAGCTCGGCAGAGGAGATGTTTTAGTCTTTTTGCCTACAGAAAGAGACATTCATGAAACATTAGCATATTTGAATAAACAAAATCTTAGATTTACAGAAGTTTTACCTTTGTTTTCGAGGTTGTCAAATAAAGATCAAAATAAAATCTTTAATCCAGAAGGTTCTGCACGTAGAGTTATTTTAGCGACAAATGTTGCGGAAACATCTTTGACAGTACCACGCATAAAGTATGTTATAGATTCAGGTTTAGCGCGAATAAGTAGATATAGTTATCGTACTAAGGTACAACGTCTACCAATAGAAAAAATCTCTCAAGCAAGCGCCAATCAAAGAGCAGGTCGCTGTGGTAGGTTATCTGCTGGTATCTGTATACGCCTTTATAGTGAGGAAGACTTTAATAATCGCAAAGAGTACACAGAGCCTGAAATTTTACGTACTAATTTGGCATCGGTTATTTTACAGATGTTATTTCTAAAATTAGGAAGCATACAAGATTTTCCATTTATTGATGCTCCTGATGCAAGGTTTGTAAAAGATGGTTTCAAACTCTTGTTTGAATTACGAGCTATCTCAGAGCTTAACTATAGCAAACCAAAGATTACTGCAGATGGTATCAAAATGGCGACTATGCCTTTAGATCCAAAACTTGCAAAAATAGTCATAGAAGGCCATAGGCAAAATACGCTTAGAGAGATTGTCTCGATTGTTAGCTTTTTGAGTGTACAGGACCCGCGTGAGAGACCTCTGAACTTTCAGCAAAAAGCTGATGAAAAACATTCAATAGATAAAGATAAATCTTCTGATTTTATCGCAATTTTAAATTTAGCAAATAGACTAAATTCTGATTTTAAAAGCTTATCTAATAGAGAGAAAAAAGATTATTTTAAAAAGAACTTTATTTCTCCAATTAGATTTAATGAATGGAATGATATTTATCGACAAATTGTTGAAGTTGTTCATGGATTTGGTTGGAGACTAAATAATGTCATTAAGTCGGGCTTGACCGCGGAGTCTCCAGTGCGAAGAAAGACTGGTCATTCCCACGCAAGTGGGAATCTTATGGTTGATGATCAAGGTTTGAAAGATACCCATCTGCACGGGTATGACAATGTTGGTGATAATATAAACTATGAAAACTTACACAAAGCCATAGCCAGCGGTTTTTTAAGTAATATTGGCTTTAATTATGAAAATGCTGAGTATTTAGGAGCTAGAGGGCTTAAGTTTTTTATATTTCCAGGATCTTCACAATTTAAGTCTAAGCCGAAATGGATCTTAGCATCAGAAATAGTCGAAACCACTAAAACATACGCTCGTAATGTTGCAAAAATAGAGCCAGAATGGTTAGAGAGCTTAGCGGAGCATCTTGTCAAAAAGCATTATGATGAGCCTATTTGGAGTAAGAAGCGTAGAGCTGTAATAGTAAATGAAAGGGTAATATTGTACGGCTTAGAGATAGTTTCAAAAAGAGTAGTGCAATACTCAAAGATAAATCCTCAAGAGGCTCGCGAAATTTTTATTAGAGAAGCTTTAGTAAATGGTAATTTTGACTCTAAAGCGTATTTCTATCAGCAAAATCTCAAGCTTATAAATCATATTGAGGAGCTTGAAAATAAATCACGCCGAAAAGATATTTTGGTGGATGAACAGACGATGTTTGAGCATTATGATGCTTTTATTCCGGATGGGGTTTGTGATGGTGCAACATTTGATAAGTGGCTAAAAACAGTTAGAAAAGAGCAGCAGAAGAGTTTCATTTTTGATTTAAAAAGTCTGATGCAACATGATGCTAAAGAGATTACACAACAGAAGTTTCCTGATGTATTAACTATTGGTGATATGCACTTGCCATTAGAATACCACTTTGACCCTTTAGATGAACGAGATGGTGCAACGGTTACAGTACCGATAGTTTTTATTAATGATATAAATCCTACAGTTTTAGAGTGGGGTGTGTATGGTTTCTTGTATGACAAGATTGTCGCTTTGTTACGCGCTTTACCTAAAAATATTCGTAAAAGCTGTGTGCCAGTGCCAACTTATGCTCAAGCTATATTTGAGTCGCTAGATTTTGATAAAGATACATATACTCCTTTAAAATCTGTCATTGCTAAACATATTACGCGTATTGTTGGATTCGTAGTTGATGAGACAGTATGGCAGAATGAAGAGTTAGAGAAATATTTAGTTTTAAATATAAAAGTTGTTGATGAGCATGGTAAAACACTTGCGCTGGGTAAAGATATCAATACTTTAAAACAAAAGCTCAAAAACCTAGTTAATAAACCTAAGCAAGCAGTCGATGAGAAAATTTATTATGATTGGGATTTTGCTGATATTGCTTTGACTAGCGAAATTAAAGAGTACGCTATAATAGTCAAAGTCTATAACTGTCTTGAGGAATATAAAGACGGTGTGAAATTGTCTTATAAAGCAACTTTGGCAGAATCAGAATCCTGTATGAAAAGGGCTTTGAAGAAACTTATTAAAATACGTTTACATCATAACTTATCAAAAAGTATTAAAAACAATGATTTGACAAGTTTATCAATGTCATTAAAGCTAAGTGACTCAAAAGATAATGTGGTTGATAAGGCTATAGATTTGAGTTTTTTTGATAATATTGAGCTACCATATGCTAAAGAAGATTTTGAAAGATTCTATGCTTTAGGGATGCAAAAGTTTGTTTCAAATAAGGCTAAAGTCGAAGCATTGTTTTTAGAAATAACTAAGTTTAAATCACAGCTTGAAAAAAAACTAAATGTTAAAAAAATACCGCTTAATTTTATTGAACTTTTTACAGCTACTAGAAATGAGCTTAATGAGCTTTTTACTAACAATTATCTATCGCAATCTATGATTTACTTGCAGCGATATAAGTATTATATTCAAGCTTTAGAAGCTCGATTAGATAAGGCTAAACTAAATCTGCAAAGAGATAGGACCCATCAATTGGAGGTTGACGATCTAAAAGCTAAGCTAGCTAAAAAGCTTGTTACTAAACATCTTGGTGCTAGTAGCGAGGAGGTAACCAAAATTGGCTTTCTGATAAAAGAGTTATGGATTTCTTGGTATTTACAAAATGTAAAAACTATTGAATCAGTTTCAGTTAAGAAAATACTAGTTCATATATATCAGCTATAGTTAAGAAAATTTAGGTTCTGTGTCTGAATAAGTTTAATATTTATTTTGTGAGAGGGCTACCGATCTATATGATAGGCTTATTTTCAAGTCTATATAATCATTAAAAATTTACTATTTGTAAAAAAAACTATGCTCATGGTATTATTTTTAGTCGTTTTTTCAAAGAATGCTTGAAATCTATACAATCATATAAAGCTAACGTTCTTCACTTAGGTCCTAAGTGTAAGGAGATACAATAAATAACCTGAACTTATTATGCTTTTTGCCCATTTAAAAATAGTGAAATGTTTGAGTAGGATATTGTTTTTTATATGATAATTAAACTTGTTAATTCCCTTAATATTTAGTGCTTCCAGCTCTTATATATCAACTGTTTAACTATTTTTAATCTAATTTACATTTTTGTGCACAAAAAAATTTTTTTTGATATAATCGGTTTTAATAAGATTTTTTCCAAAAATTAACAAATGTCTTTCTACGATAATAGAACGCTTAATTTCTTAGTGATAATAGTTTTAACTGTTATTACTGTTAATTGGACTTTCTATATTTTCAAACAAGATGTTAATTTGCATTTTTTGCTTGCAGTAGTTTTGCTGAGGTGTTTATCATCTTTTTTGCTACTTAGAGACTATATGGCTAGTTGGCGCAAGTCGACTCAAAAGACTTTTTTGCGTAAGGTTTTTATTAATTTACCAGTATTTTTCATAGTTACATTATTTTTTTATGGCAAAGTCGCTTTTTCACTAATATTTTCTGAGTTTTTATTTTATGTTTTTTTGATAAATTTGAGTGTTTATCTTTATTGGCACTTGATGAATAGAAGATCAGTAGATAAAAGTAAAACAGCAGTTATCTATGGTGCAGGTGCTGCAGGGGCAAAGATTGCTCAAGAGCTTGCTTCAGCTGGATATCGTATCAAATGTTTTGTTGATGATGATGAGACTTTGCAAAAAAGAAGTATTGATGGTAAAAAAGTTATATCTAAAGCTGGTTTAAGAAGATTGTTATTGTCTAGAAAATTTGCCCTTCTAGTTATTGCATTACCAAGAAATGCTAACCAAGTAGTCAAAAATATATATAGAGAATTTGAGAAAGATTTTGACCAAATTAGAATTATGCCACCTCTTGAGGAGATTCTTCAAGACGAGAGTTTTATGTCACAATTAAAGCCTGTTTCGCTTTATGATCTTTTATCAAGGGATTCTAAGAGTTTAGATAAAGAGTCTATCTCTAATTTTATCAAAGGCAAAGTGGTCTTGGTAACTGGGGCTGGGGGAAGTATAGGTTCTGAAATTGTGCGTCAATGTATCAAGTATCAAGCAAAAGAACTGATATTGGTTGATCATAGTGAGTTTAATTTGTATAAGGTTACGGAAGAATGTAGGCATTTTAATATTAATAGTAACTTATGTTCTGTTTGTGATAGAAAAGCATTGGCTGAAGTTTTTCAAAAGTGTTCACCAAATATAGTTTTTCATGCTGCTGCATATAAGCATGTTCCTTTAGTTGAGGAGAATATCTCTAGAGCGATTAGAAATAATATTTTAGGTACTAAGAATGCTATAGATCTGGCTATAGAAGCAGGTGTTGAGTCATTTATATTGATTTCTACTGATAAAGCGGTGCGACCAACGAATGTGATGGGAGCTACTAAACGGGTCTGTGAGCTGTATCTACAGAATGTTGATCCAAAAAATACCAAGCTTGCTGCAGTGCGTTTTGGTAATGTACTTGGTAGCAGTGGTAGCGTGATTCCAAAATTTGAGGAACAAATAAGAAATGGTGGGCCTGTTACAGTGACTCATCCTGAAATTACACGCTACTTTATGTTGATACCGGAAGCTTGCGAACTGGTCCTACAAGCTGGTGCTATTGCAAAAAATTCAGAAGTTTTTGTCTTAGATATGGGGCAGCCTGTCAAGATTATTGATCTTGCTAAACAATTTATTAGACTCTCTGGTAGAGATGATATTGATATTGAGATAGTTGGTCTACGTCCAGGAGAGAAGCTTTACGAAGAGCTTTTGATAGAAGAGGATGATATTAGTACAGACTATAAAGATATTTTTATTGGCAGGAGGACTTTTTATGATATTAATATCCTCAATCAAGATATTGAATTATTGATGAAAGATGATGTTAATCATCTCATGATATTAAAGAAAATTGTTCCAGAGTTTGAACATAGGTTGAATGGGTAATAGTTTTATGTTTTACAAATTTTTTAAAAGATTGCTTGATATTTTACTTTCTTTTATTGGACTGGTGTTATTAAGCCCGTTTTTTTTAGTTATCATTTTTATGATAAAGAAAGATTCAAAAGGACCTATATTTTTTAAGCAAAAGCGCTATGGTAAAGATAAGCAGTTTTTTTATATATATAAGTTTAGAACTATGTATGTAGATACTCCAAAAGATATGCCAACACACTTATTACAGGATCCATCTAAATGTATAACTAAGGTCGGAGCATTTTTAAGGAAAACATCTCTAGATGAACTACCACAAATCATAAATATTTTAAAAGGTGAAATGAGCATCGTTGGGCCAAGACCAGCATTGTGGAATCAAGATGATTTGATTGCTGAACGTGATAAATATGGGGCAAATGCTGTACCTGTGGGGCTTACTGGTTGGGCGCAAATAAATGGACGAGATGAATTACCGATACCTGATAAAGCTAAGCTTGATGGTGATTATATAAAAAATAAAAGTACATGGTTTGATTTAAAATGTATTTTTTTGACAGTATTTTCTGTTTTTGCCAAAAAGGGCGTTGTTGAGGGAGGTACGGGAGCTTTAGGTAACAAAGAGGATTTAAAGTAGTATGAAAAAAAGAATCTTAGTTACAGGTTTAAGTAGTTATATTGGTAATTCATTTGCGGCTAAATATAACTCAGATTTTAATATTCATAAAATATCATTGCGAGATGTTTCTTTGTCGGATATAGATTTGAGTGGTTATGATGCTATATTGCATGTAGCAGGAATTGCCCATACTTCAAAAGATCCTAAATTAAAAGAAAAATACTATAAGGTAAATACACAACTAACTTATGATCTAGCAAAGAAGGCTAAAGATCAAGGTGTTCGACAGTTTGTGTTTTTAAGTAGTATTATAGTTTATGGTGATAGTGCGCCTATAGGTCAGGAAAAAGTTATAACTAAAGATACCGAGCCTAAACCAGATGACTTTTATGGAGATAGTAAGTTACAAGCTGAAATTAAGCTAAATACATTGATTAGTGATGACTTTGATATTGCTATAATTAGACTTCCTATGGTATATGGTAATGGATCTAAAGGTAATTATCCAAAGCTGCTAAAACTTGCAAAGTATGCTTTTATTTTTCCTAATATTAATAACCAAAGAAGTGTTATATCGATAGATAATTTATCTAAAGAGATTGCAGAAATAATTTTACAAACTAAACATGGGGTTTTTCTACCTCAAGATAGTGAATATTTTAATACATCAAAATTTATTAGAGATTACAGGAAAAATGTTTTGGCTAAGAGCACTTATCTAACGGCAATATTTAATCCAATTATTAGAGTGCTTGCTAAAAAAGTAGATTTTGTTAATAAAGTTTTTGGGAATTTGACTTATGAGAAGTAAGTTATTATTCATAGCTAATGATTTTGATATTGTAATATATCGTTTCAGACGAGAAGTAATCGAGGCTTTTGCTGCTAAAGAGTATGAGATAATACTAGTAACACCATATTCTAACAAAGTAATAGATTTTTGTAAAAGTGTTGGTGTTGAATATATAAATATTGATATAGATAGACGAGGCAAAATTCCTTTTAAGGATTTGTTTCTTTTATTTAACTATTTCAAAATAATAAAAAAAGAAAAACCTGATTGCATTTTTAGCTATACAATTAAACCAAATTTGTATGTTGGATTAGTGAATTTGTTTTTTAGAAAGAAGTTTTATCCAAATGTGACTGGCTTAGGAAGTGTTTTTGCTAATGATGGTATTATTCAAAAATTTATTATATTTTTATATAGGTTATCATTTAAAAACGCCATAAAAGTATTCTTTCAGAATGAGCAGAATAAAAAGTTATTTATAGATAAGAAAATAATCAGTGAAGAAAAATCAATATTATTACCAGGTTCTGGAGTAAATCTAGATGAAAATAAATATGTTGACTATCCTAAAGATCAAGGAATATTAAAATTCGTTTTTCTTGGTCGAATAATGAAAGAAAAGGGAATTTATGAATTGTTAGAAGCTTTTGCTATACTTGAGAAAAAATATAAAAATATTAGTCTAGACATTTATGGTTTTTGTGATGAAAACAAATCTAATTTTATGCAAAAAATTAATGCGATAAAATCAGTAAAATTTTATGGTTTCACTGATAATACTAAAGAAAAAATAGCTAGTGCACATGCAGTTATTTTGCCATCCTACCATGAAGGAATGTCAAATGTACTGTTAGAAGCAGCTGCGATAGGTAGACCTGTAATTGCGTCAGATATTCCTGGGTGTAGAGAAGTTTTTGATGATGGTTTCTCTGGCTTATCATGTAATCCTAATGATGTGAGTTCTTTACGTAACTCATTAGAACAGTTTATAAATATGTCGTATAATGATAAAATGGCTATGAGCTATAAAGCTAGAGCTAAGATAGAAAAAGATTTTGATAGAAGTATTGTTGTCAATGTATACTTACAGCAATTAGTAGTAAGGGTTTAAATTATGAGTTTATATGATGATATAGTCGCTAAAAGAGAAAAGGTTTCATTGGTTGGCTTGGGTTATGTTGGTTTGCCAATAGCTATTGCATTTGCAAAAAAAATAGATGTGTTAGGATTTGATATTTGTGAAACAAAAGTTCAACATTATAAGGATGGTTTTGATCCAACAAAAGAAGTAGGAGATGAGGCTGTCAGAAATACGACAATGAAATTTAGTTGTGATGAAACAAGTCTTAAAGAGTGTAAGTTTCATATTGTTGCAGTTCCTACACCAGTTAAAGCAGATAAAACTCCTGATTTGACGCCGATTATTAAGGCAAGTGAGACGGTTGGTAGGAATCTTGTCAAAGGCGCTTATGTTGTGTTTGAGTCAACTGTTTATCCTGGTGTTACAGAAGATGTTTGCGTACCAATACTTGAAAAAGAGTCTGGCTTGAGGTCTGGTGAAGATTTCAAAGTTGGTTATTCTCCTGAGAGGATAAATCCTGGTGATAAGGTTCATAGGTTAGAAACAATTATCAAAGTAGTATCTGGTATGGATGAAGAGTCTTTGGATACTATAGCAAAAGTTTATGAGCTAGTAGTAGATGCAGGAGTTTATAGAGCTAGTAGTATAAAAGTGGCTGAAGCTGCTAAGGTTATAGAAAACTCTCAAAGAGACGTTAATATAGCTTTTGTTAATGAGTTATCGATAATATTTAATCAGATGGGTATTGATACTCTAGAGGTTTTAGAAGCTGCTGCAACTAAATGGAATTTCTTAAACTTTAAGCCAGGCTTAGTAGGTGGACATTGTATTGGTGTTGACCCATATTACCTAACGTACAAGGCAGCTGAGCTTGGATATCATTCTCAGGTTATATTATCTGGTCGTAGGATAAATGATGGCATGGGCAAATTTGTAGTTGAGAATTTAGTCAAAAAAACTGATATCTGCAGATATACCTGTTAAGCGAGCTAGAGTAGCAATTTCGGCTTTACTTTTAAAGAAGACTGCCCTGACACTAGGAATACTCGAGTTATAGATATGGTGAAAGAGCTCAACGAGTATGGTATAGGGCCATATATTATAGATCCGGTAGCTGATAAAGAAGAGGCTAAGCATGAGTATGGACTTGAGTTTGATGATCTAAGTAAAATGGTCAATCTAGATGCGATCATTATTGCTGTTAGTCATGAACAGTTTAAAGATATAACAAAGCAACAGTTTGATGGGCTATATGCGCATAATTCTAGAAAGATTATGTTTGATATCAAAGGTGGTTTAGATAAATCTGAGTTTGAAAAAGATTATATTTATTGGAGATTGTAGTGGCTTACGATAATGTTAAATTTCCTCAGGGTTCGTTTTTTTTGGTGACCGGAGGTGCGGGCTTTATTGGCTCTAATTTATGTGAGGTTTTACTTGATAAGGGTTATAGAGTTAGGTGTTTAGATGATCTCTCAAATGGTCATTATCATAATGTTGAGCCGTTTTTAACTAATTCTAATTATGAGTTTATAAAAGGTGATATTAGAGATTTAGGTACTTGCATGAAAGCTTGTGAAGGTATTGATTATGTTCTACATCAAGCTGCTTGGGGAAGCGTACCAAGAAGTATTGAAATGCCATTAGTGTATGAAGATATAAATGTCAAAGGTACATTAAATATGCTTGAAGCGGCTAGGCAAAATAGTGTTAAAAAATTTGTCTATGCTTCTAGTTCATCAGTATATGGTGATGAGCTAAATTTACCTAAAAAAGAAGGTAGAGAAGGAAATGTTTTATCACCCTATGCATTTACAAAGAAAGCTAATGAAGAGTGGGCGAGACTATACACAAAGTTATATGGTCTAGATACTTATGGTCTAAGATATTTTAATGTTTTCGGTAGAAGACAAGATCCTAATGGTGCGTATGCAGCAGTTATACCTAAATTTATCAAACAGTTATTAAATGATGAAGCGCCAACTATAAATGGAGATGGTAAACAGTCGAGAGATTTTACATATATAGAGAATGTTATTGAGGCAAATCTTAAAGCATGTTTAGCAGATAGTAAGTATGCCGGAGAGGCTTTTAATATAGCTTATGGAGGTAGAGAGTATCTTATAGATTTGTACTATAATCTTTGTGATGCCTTGGGTAAAAAAATAGAGCCAAATTTTGGCCCAGATAGAGCGGGTGATATTAAGCATAGTAATGCTGATATTTCGAAGGCTAGGGATATGCTCGGATATGAACCTGAGTTTGATTTTGAATTAGGCATAAAGCATGCTGTTGAGTGGTATAGTTCTGAGTTATGATATTTTTATCTTGGTTAATATGTTTATTATCAGCTTATTTGCTCTTAAAAAGAAATGTTTTTGATTTTTTTAGTTTATCAGTAGTAATGTTTTGGGTTTATTCTATTCCATTACTTATAGGTGAGTGTGGGTATGCAATTCATGGTCAATGGATATATGAGAATGTAAATAATATAGTGTATCTATACTATTTTGTATTTATATTAATTATATTGCTTATGATGATTTATTATGACTTTTTCATTAGAAAAAATAGGTGTCTCGATTTAAATTTTTTTAATGGAATAGCTAGTATTACAACATCATTTTTAAGTATATTGGTATTTGTGACTTTTATAGCTATACTTGCTAATAATAATGAGTTGATACTAGGTGATAAGATGTATATTGCAGAAAATTTTATTTCTGCTCGAGTATATATATTGTTTGAATTTATTGTTGTATTCTTCGCGGTAATATCATTTAATAACAAAAAATATATATCTTTCCTTATGATATTTGTGATTATTTTATGGTTTTCTTTTATTGGTGATAGAACGCCTCTAGTGTTTTTTATTATTATAGAACTAATTATAATGCTTAATAGAACAAACGAGATTCTATCAAAAAAAATTTTTACAAGAAAAGTTATGATAGGACTTTTTATTTTGTTTATGTATGCTTTTGTATACAAGCAGATTAGTGCTATGATCCAAGCTTTAGCTATAAGTAATGCATGGGACAGTCTTTTACATGGAAATGTTTTTTTAAAATCAATAATGAATTATGAAGGAATGGTTACTGTTCAAGTTTTCAACAGTATCGCATCGCACTCTCATCAGATACATTATAATTTTATCAATTTTTTTGATAATTTTATTTCAGTTATTTTGCCAATTAACTTGCAAGGAAATGTTGAAGGATTTAATTCTTTTTTTCAGCCCATTCTTTTTCCTGACGTGGGGTATGGTATGGCTAATAATATCATTGCACAGTTTTATATTTTAGGTGGTGGTGGCGGGGTTATTTTATTTTCATTCCTATTCTCTTGTTCTGTTATGGTTGCTAGTTACCTACTGTTGAGTGGAGTCAGAGTCAAAATTGATGGCTATTTGATACCAGAAAAGTTGAGGCTAGTTATACTCTTTGGTGCGACTATATTTTCCTACTATTATTTTAGGAATGACTTTAATTATCTAATCAATATTGAAAAAAGAATATTGTTTATAGTTATAGCAATAATTTTGTTTGACTATTTTGTTAGAGTATATTGTTATGAAAAAAATAGTTCATTTAATAATAAACCTTAACCAAGGTGGTGCTGAAGCAATGCTTTATAAACTTTGCAAATCTATGGATAAGTCAACATATCATATTACGGTTATATCACTTATGGGTAGGGGGGTATTTGCAAATAAGTTAGAAGCTTGTGGTGTTAAAGTTTATACATTAGATTTAAATAAATTTAATGTACTATTTGTATTGTTTAAATATATTAAGATTATCAGAAGAATAAAGCCAGATGTTATTCATGCTTGGATGTATCATGCAAATGTAATTTCTATATTATGCAAGCCTTTTTATAGAAAGGCTAAATATATAAATAGTATAAGAACTGGATTAGAAAATTATGATGGTCATAAGAATCTTACAAAGTTTATGATAAAGTTGAATGCGAAACTTTCTAAGTTCTCAGATTTAACATTAAATAATTCAAAGAAATCATTGGAAGATCATCAAAATATAGGTTTTAAAAACCAATGCTTTATAGCAAATGGTTTTGATAAAGATGTTTTTAAACCGAGCTTTTTTAAGTATGAAAAATTTCGTTTAAATAATGATTTAGATGATAATGTTAAAATTATAGGTATCATAGCAAGAAATCATGCTAATAAAAATATTTCTCGTTTCTTGGAAATAGCTAATTTATTGGTAAAAAATGATTCTAATCTACGGTTTTTGATTGCTGGAAGAGAGTGTTCGAAAATAGATATAGGTAGTTATCTAGATAATAAAAGTAATGTAAATAAGTTTTTTGTATTTGAATCTGTGGATTCTAGTGAATATTTACCAGTATTAGATTTATATTTGTCTACATCAAAAGTTGAAGGTTTTCCAAATATACTTGCAGAAGCCATCCTATGTGAAGTTCCTATTGTTGCTTCTAATGTTGGAGATTGTAAAGATATACTTAATGGATATGGCGAAATTTTTGAGCTTGCAGATAGTAATAAGCAAGTCGTTGAAAAAATAATAAATGTTTTGAAAATAGATTCGAATATAAGAAGTGCAATGAGAGATTATGTAAAAAGTAATTATTCAATTAAAAATGTTGTTGATATGCATGAGAGACTTTATGGATAAAAAAATAGTAATGTTTATTGGGTCATTGCATGGTGGAGGAGCTGAGAAGCAGTTCTTATTACAGGCAAAGTTTTTGTCAGCTTTTGGATATAATGTAACTATTTATAGTTTACAAAAGAAAAAAAATGATATGGAGTTTTTAGGAGATAAAAAAAGTAATCTAGATATAGAATATTTAGTTGACTTAAATAATAAATCTAAAATTAAAAAAATAGTATTGTTATTACAAGCTCTTTTTCTTTTAAGACGAAGACTGAAAAATGAACAAATTATTTTGTATAGCTGGCTTGAGATACCAAACTTTATATCAGGGGTAGCAAGTATTTTTAAAAAGAATGTTAGAAATGTATGGGCAATTAGGAATAGCTCTATAGTGAGTGGAAAGTTGTCTTTTATTCAGAAACTTAATAGAATTTTTTCTAAGGAAATATTGCTTATTGCTAACTCTAAAAGAGGATTAGACTTTTATATGGAGAATTTAAAGTATAAAGCTAGTAAATCAGAAGTTATCTACAACTTTATTGAAGATAAAAAATTTTATCCAGTATGTTTAGATAAAAAAAATAAATTAAGAAAAAAATATGGCTTTTTAGAAAGTGATTTTATAGTCTTGTCTGTATCTAGAGTTATTCCTGAAAAGAATGTTGACGAGATAATACATCAATTTTATATGTTTGATAGTGAAGACTCTGATAATAAAAGAAATAAGCTGCTAATTGTAGGCAAGTATTCTGAATCATATAAGAAAGAATTGGATAGAATGATAAGTCAATATCATTTAGAGTCAAAAGTTATCTTTGCTGGGGATATTAGATTTAATATTGAAGAATTTTATAATATTGCGGATGTATACGTATTACTATCTTTAAATGAAGGGTTTAGTAATACTTTATATGAATCTGTCAGTTGTGGAGTTTTTTCACTATCAACTGATGTTGGAGACAATAGGAAACTACTTAGTGAGAATCAAATAATAATTGATATAAATGATACATCTAAAAAGATATTAGATTTTAAAAACAATAATATAATGCAAACTATTAGTGTTTTAGTTAATAACCAGACAGAACAAAAAAAGTTAATAGAATTTATGAGAAGTATGTAATATGTGTGGAATAGTAGGTTTTTATTTATTTGAAAGAAATGAAGATTTTACATCAATAATTAACCAATCATTGCTTTCTATAAAGCATAGAGGGCCGGATGATAGTGGGTATTGGTGCGACGATCAAGTTACTTTGGGGCATACTAGATTGTCAATACACGATATATCTAACGCTGGACATCAGCCAATGTTATCTAATAGCGGTAATACTGCTATTGTTTTTAATGGAGAAATATATAATTACTTATCAATAAAAAATCAGCTATTAAGTGAATATTCAAATCTTAAATTTAAAAGTAACAGTGATACTGAGGTTTTGGTCAATGCTATTGAACTTTGGGGTATAGATAAAACTTTAGAAAAATGCATAGGAATGTTTGCATTTGGAGTTTACAGTAGAAAAACTAGTTGTTTAATACTAGCTAGAGATAGATTTGGCGAGAAACCATTATATTTTGGTATCCAAAATGGTATTTTGGGTTTTGCATCAGAATTGAAGGCACTTAAGCCATTAAACGAATGTGGCTGGAGGTTTGATATAGATAGAGATGCTTTAGCAACATATATGAGGTATGCTTATGTACCAACACCATACTCTATTTACAAAAATATATCTAAACTAAATGTAGGTAGTTACGTAGTATTTGATGCTAAGGGTAATAGTAAAGAGTATAAATATTGGGATTCTAAAAAAGTACTAGATTCAGAAAAATATAAAGATTCGTATGATCAAGCAATCCTAGATTTAGAAATTAAGCTTAAAAGTACATTATCAATACAAATGCAGTCAGATGTTCCTCTAGGAGCATTTTTATCCGGGGGAATTGACTCAACAACTATAGTTGCCCTTATGCAAAGTATGTCTAAAGATAAGATAAATACTTTTAGTATAGGCTTTAATCAAAAAGAATATAATGAGGCTGAGCATGCAAGAGCAGTAGCAAAGCATATAGGGACTAATCATACTGATATGTATGTGACAGAGAAAGATGCTCTTGATGTAATACCAAACCTTGCTGGAATATATGATGAACCATTTGCTGATTCATCACAAATACCAACATATCTTGTGAGTAAAATAGCTAAGTCAAAAGTAACAGTTGCACTATCAGGTGACGCTGGTGATGAGCTGTTTGGTGGTTATAATAGATACTTTTTAGCGCCAAATATCGCTAAAAAAATCAAATTTGCTAAGTTACTTAAATATGCACCAGATGCTTGGATAAAAAAAACTGAGATATTAAATTTTGGTAAGTTCGCTTTATTAGCAGATAAACTACTAAAACTAAAAAGAGTTCTCGAAAAAGCAAAAACAAATAAAGAACTCTATGTCCTACTTTGTTCTCAAACAAATGATACTAGCTTTGTGTTAGGAGCAAAAGAGTATGACATATTAACAGATAAGAATATTTATGATATTCCACAGTTAACTTTCCAAGAGTGGATGATGTTTGTTGATTCTAATACATATATGATAGACGATATATTAGTTAAGGTTGACAGAGCAGCTATGGCTAACTCTCTAGAGACAAGAGTGCCATTTTTAGATCATAATATTTATGAATTTGCTTATTCCTTACCAATTGACTATAAAATACAACGAGGTAATGGAAAAAGGGTTTTGAAAGATTTGTTATATAAATATGTGCCAAAAGATTTGGTAGAAAGGCCAAAAATGGGTTTTGGCATCCCACTTGCTAAATGGTTAAGGGAGGATTTACGAGAATGGGCAGATAATTTACTGGATTATAGTAAAATAGAAAAGCAAGGTTACTTAAGTCCTGAGGTGGTGCAAAAATATTGGCAAGAGCATTTGAGTGGTAAAAGAAATTGGCAAGCTATATTATGGAATATTCTAATGTTTCAGGAGTGGTTTAAAAAAGAAGGCTTATAATAAAGTGAGATTAGCTAGTACTTCAGTATATATACTCGTATCAACTATTTTTAGTGTTTTATCTAGTTTTGTAATTGCTAAATTTATAGCTTCATTCTGCGGTGTAGTTACATATGGTTTATATGGACAATTTTTATCATTTGTGGCACTAGTACAAGTTTTTTCTGGTGGAATTTTTCGTAATGGAATAGTTAAATACACATCTCAGTTTAGAGAAAAGAAAGAAACTTTGGGTTTGATTATATCATCAGCTTCATCTGTAAGCTTTCTTATGTCAATTTTAACAGGAGTAGTGGTTATTATTTTTGCAAAGTATTTAGCAGTATTAACTTTTAACTCTATTGACTATATTTGGGTTTTTTATTTGTTTGGGGTGACTCTTTGGGGTTATGTGATTAATAATTTTGTTCTTTCTGTATTAAATGGCTTGAATAAGATGTTTGATTATATGATTTTATCAATAATATCATCAGTTATGTCTATTATAGCTATTCCATTTATGGTTTATAAATATTCTACGAATGGTGTTATTTCTGGGTTTATATTAGGACAGGTGCTTATGTTTGTTGCTACATTGATATATTTATATAGATTAAATGTAAAGATGTCATTGTTTAGTATAACAATGAAAGTATCCATAATTAAAAGGTTGATAAAATTTTCAGTAATGTCAGTTTTTGCTGCGATATGTTTGCCTTTATCATTAATAATAGTAAGGCTTTATGTTGCAAGTAACTCTAGTTGGTCTGAAGTTGGTTATTGGGATGCAATGAATAAGGTATCTAATGCTTATCTAATAATATTTACCACTATAATTGCAGCGTATACTATACCAAAGTATTCTGCTATTAAGAAGAGTGATTTATTAAAAGAAGAAGTTCTAAAGTTGTTGGTGATTTTCGTACCTTTTGTAGCTTTTTCAGCATTAATTATTTTTTTCCTTAAAAAAGTAGTCATAGTTGTACTTTTTTCCAGAGAATTTATGCCTATGTCCATTCTTTTTCATTTCCAGTTGATAGGAGATATTTTCATGATTGCTTCATGGATAGTTATAAATGCATTTATGGCGAAAGGTAAAATTCTTATCTATATTATTCTTCAGATTGTATCATCAGTTATTTTAATGATTCTTTCTCTAGTTTTTTTTAAAATATTTGGATTGGAAGGATTATCATTTGGATTTATGGTTACGTATATTATTTGTTTTATTATCTATATCTTATTATTTTTTTATATATTTAAAAGCTAGATAACTTTAGTACTGAATTTTTTTACTAAAGCACACATGATTTTATACAAA
The DNA here is from genome assembly GCF_001885235.1 of Francisella hispaniensis FSC454. Classification (NCBI taxonomy): domain Bacteria; kingdom Pseudomonadati; phylum Pseudomonadota; class Gammaproteobacteria; order Thiotrichales; family Francisellaceae; genus Francisella; species Francisella hispaniensis. The sequence continues at coordinate 1,492,555 of NZ_CP018093.1, read as the reverse complement.
TCATTATCTTTGTTATTCCATCTAAATTCACACTCTTTTATAGTTGAATCAATATATTTTAGTTACATGTATTGTTTAAATAAAGTATCAACATCACACCTATATTTTCTTTTGTAGTGTTTAGCTTGAGCCCATTTATTTTCAATCTTATTATATTCAGGAGAATATGGAGGTAGATATAAAAGTATATGTCCTCTAGCTTCTAATAATGGTCTAATTTCAGTTTCTTTATGGAACCTAGCATTTATCAATAATATAAACGCAATTGTCAGGCAATTGATCTAATAGGTCATCTTTAATCCATTGAGTATATAAGCTTGTATCGATATTACAGTTAATAAACCTACACATATTAAATTACCATTATATAAAACACCAATTGCATTTGTTCTATTTTTATTACCAAAGTCTTTAACACCATAACACTTTTGTCCTTTAGGTGTATAACCATGTGTCCTAGCCATACTATATGCAAAGCCACTTTCATCACCATAAACTATATTCTTGTCCATACAGATATAAGTTTCTAACTTCTATTGGAATTCAGTTTGCTTAATAGGATCTGCTTTAGGGTGAGTATAAGTCTTTTTTTATATGTTATATTAAGTTTTTTTAAAGTGTAGTATATACAATTTTGGCTTACACCAAACTTTTCAGCTCGTTCATACTGGTAAGCATCAGGACGATCTTTAATATCTTGTAATAACTTAGATTTATCTAATTTTATATCTGGTCTTGATTTACCTTGCTTAGGTCTTATTTCTTTACTCCACAGATATAGCGTATTCTTACCTATGCAAATCTGCTTGCTGCGGCTTCAAACGTTAAATTTTCTGACTCTTTTACCAATAGTACTTTTTGACGGAAATCTAAAGAATAAGTCATCGTTACAAATAGAAAATATTATAACTAAAATATATTGATTTAGCTATAAGTGTAAAACAAACTTATCATCATTAAATCCATTAAATTTTGCAAGTCTTCTTCTTAGAGAAAGACCAAAATGATTCAATACCATTAACATGATTCTTACCACGAGCAAACTGGTTACGAGAGTGATAAATTCGATAGTGATCATAACCGTTAAGAATTAGCCATCATACGTTTTCCAGCCATCGGTATAGATTGTACTGTTTTCGAGTATTTTGCCCTGTATTATAGGCATTAAGGACTCTTTAGAGCGGTTTGTACAATAGAAACATAGGCTTTATTGTGCTCATTTCGTTTTAAAACGCCAAATAACTGGTGTTTTACCAACAGCTCCACAGCCACATTTACCTCGTACTCGTTTAGCTCCAAAATAAGATTCATCTAACTCAAACTCTCCAGCAGATGCTAAAAATTTTTCATCAGACAATACAATTATTTTACGAAATCTATCAAAATAGCGATTAATTGTTACTCTACTAACATTAGTAATTTTACTCGTGTTTGTTGCTGTTAAATCTAAACAAAAACACTTTAAAAATTCTCTAATTTTAGCATCTGAAATATGCGAACGTTTTTTATACCTTCCAAACATAGATAAAATATAGCTTTATCAATCATTTTTGAGAAGCTAAAGTTATCTAGACCCATTTAAAATTTACAAGTTTAATGTAGAGCTTCTTAGGCGTGGTTTTACTTGGCTATATCTAGAAGATCATTGTGATGCTATCCAGACAATTATTGAGAAAGGAGTAGTTGGAGAGGTTTATAATGTTGGTGGTATTAATGAAGTTGATAATCTAACCCTGGTAAAAACTATCTGTAAACTAATGGATGAATATAAACCAGAAAATGCTCCACATTCTAAATTAATCACATTTGTGGAAGATAGAAAAGGTCATGATTGGCGTTATGCTATTGATAACAGTAAGATTCAGAATGAGTTAGGATGGAAGCCATCACAAGATTTTGATAAGATGTTTAGACAAACTATAGAGTTTTATCTATAGCGTAACGGTTTATCTTATGAGTATCTACTTCAATTTATTTTTTTGTTGAAACTATAGTGTTTACAAGAATATCTTGCTGTTAAGACATTTTTGGGATTCTGTGGTCAAGCCTAGTAGAATCATGCACTACTTTGTATAAGGTTTGCTACTATTATCTAAACAAACACACAAAGTTAATTTTTAGAGATCCTATTATAAACCTACTATCTAAATTTATTTAACAAGTTAAGTTATTACAATATTTAAGTTGCTGATTTATTGTTGAATATATTAGCTTTCTATATAATTAATCAATATCAAAGTTATTTAGGTTTTTATGATGATTACTCCTGTTATTTTATCTGGAGGGTCTGGCTCGAGATTGTGGCCATTATCTCGTGAAGCATCGCCAAAGCAGTTTATAGGTTTAGTTGATGAACATAGCCTGCTAGAAAATACAATTAAGCGACTAGATAATGTCAAGGATATAACTTCACCTGTAGTTGTCTGTAATGAAAATCACAGGTTCCAAGTTGCTGAAGTGTTACGGAAAATCAATAAAAAAGGCGATATACTCCTAGAGCCATTAGCCAAAAATACTGCCCCAGCAATTGCACTTGCAGCACTACATTTGGCTGCTAATGATCCAAATACAATTATGTTGGTTTTAGCTGCCGACCATCATATTGAAAATTTAAAGGTTTTTCACCAAGCTATCGAAAAAGCACAGCAAAAAGTTCTTAAAGATGATTCTTTAGTTACCTTTGGTATTACGCCAACTTGTCCTCATGAAGGCTATGGTTATATTAAACAAGGAGTACAGACTACTGTAAATGGAGTTTATAATGTAGATAAGTTTGTTGAGAAACCTAGCGCAACTGTCGCACAAGAGTATTTAGATAGTCGACAATACTATTGGAATAGCGGTATGTTTATGTTTACAGCTAGAGCTTATTTAGAGGCTTTAGAGAAATTACAGCCAGAGATTTACAGGGGATGTAAAGAAACTTATCAAAAATCACAACGAGATTTAGATTTTGTGCGTTTTGATAAACAAAGCTTTGCTACAGTTCAATCACAATCAATAGATTATGCAGTTATGGAGAAGGCGACTAATGTTGCTATAGTACCTATGCAACAAAGTGGCTGGTCTGATGTTGGTTCTTGGGATTCTTTGTACGATATTGCTGCAAAAGATAATTGTGGTAATGTGGTTATTGGAGACGTGATTACTAGTAATGTTAAAAATAGTTATTTACGCTCACATGATCGTTTGTTAGCAGCAGTTGGAGTTAATGATTTAATAATTGTTGAAACAGCAGATGCTATACTTGTGGCGGATAAGAACAAAACTCAAGATGTCAAAAAAATAGTTGAAACTTTGAAAAATCAGCAACGTAGTGAGCTATTACAGCATAAACAAATTTATAAACATTGGGGTTCAGCGACGATATTAGAAGATAAATCTGGCTATAAGATACAAGCGATTCAGCTTGAACCAGGCAAGAAGTTATCATTACAGCAACATTATCATCGTAGTGAACATTGGATTGTAATTTCTGGAACTGCTACTGTAACTATCGGTACTACAAAGTCAATTGTTAGACCAAATGAGTCAGTATATATAAAAATAGGTGAATCTCACAGACTTGAAAATAATGGTAAAATTCCAGTCATTCTTATAGAAGTGCAAGTCGGAGAATATATAAGTGAAGATGATATTATTAGACTAGATACAAGTAGTTAATAATAAAAATTATTAAATAGAAAAAATATAATGAGACAAACTATAATAAAAGAAATAATCCAATCAAGTGGCGTTAAGTTTGGCACTAGCGGTGTTAGAGGACTTGTTTCTGCTATGACAGATAAAATCTGTTGGCTTTATACAAAAGCTTTTATTCAATTTCTAGAGCAGAAATATTCTATTGCTAAAGGTACTAAATTTGCAATAGCTCATGATTTGCGCGAAAGTAGCCCTAGAATAACAAAAGCTGTTATCAGAGCAATATTAGATAGTGGCTATGAGCCAATATATTGTGGCGAGATACCGTCACCAGCTGTGATGTTGTATGGTATATCTAATCAGCTTCCTTCGGTTATGGTTACTGGTAGTCATATTCCAGAGGATAGAAATGGTATTAAATTTAATACAGCTTATGGTGAAGTCCTCAAAGAAGATGAAGAACTGATAGTTACTCAAACTATTAGCATTGATGAAGGTATTTTTGATAAAAATGGTATGTTTTTACAAAAATTAGAATTACCAGAACCTTGTAAGCAAGCATATACGCAGTATGTAGATAGATATGTAGATTTTTTCCCAAAAAATTGTCTAGTAGATAAAACTATGGGGCTTTATCAACATTCATCTGTAGGACGTAAAATAGTCAAAGAAATTCTTGAGAAATTAGGAGCTAAGATTATTTTGCTTGGGTTCTCTGAAAGATTTGTATCTGTAGATACCGAGGCAATTCGTCAAGAAGATGTGAAGCTTGCCAAGCAGTGGGCAAGCGAATATAAAATTGATAGTATCGTATCAACTGATGGCGATGCTGATAGGCCATTAGTTAGTGATGAGTATGGTAACTGGCTAAAAGGTGATATTTTAGGTGTATTGACAGCTAAATATTTACAAGCCAATGTTATCGCAACACCGATAAGTAGTAATACTGTAGCTGAAAAGATAGGTTATTTTAGTAATGTTGTCAGAACTAAAATAGGCTCACCATATGTCATCGCCGCGATGAATGAATTAGTTTCTAGTAATCAAAATACTGTAGTTGGTTATGAAGCAAACGGTGGGTTTCTATTAGCTAGTGATATAGCTAGAGATGGAAAAGTCCTAAAAGCATTAGCGACCCGAGATGCTGTTATACCAATGTTGGCTGTGATGATGCTATCTATCAACTCTAATAAAACAGTGTCAGAGCTTTTATTTGACTTACCATCAAGGTATACAGCGAGTAGTAAAATTGATAATTTTGCCACCGTGAAAAGCCAAGAAATATTAAAAGCAATATTAGCCAGTGAATCTGATTTGTTAGACAAAATTATATCAGAGAATTTTGATGGAAATAATGGTATTGAAAATATAGACATTACAGATGGTGTTAGAGTAACTTTGACAAATCAAGATATTATTCACCTTAGACCATCAGGTAATGCACCAGAGTTAAGATGTTATACAGAAGCTACTACTGAAGAATCCGCTAAGAGACTTAATCAATGTTGTGTAGATTTGATTAACAAAAACTTTTGAAGACCAGTCAAAAATATTCCCTAACTTTTCTCTTCACCATTGAACCATTACTAACCTTATCTATAGCTAACCGCAGATAAAAATGTCATGCTAAATTTATTTCAGCATCTCATCATAAGTATTGATTTTATTGAGATCCTGAAACAAGTTCAGGATGACAGAATGTACTACTTTTATACTTAGTATAACCTTGTCTTTCAAATGTTTTTTCATCCCTAGTTAAATTAGTGATCCTATCCTAAAATTTGGCTGTTGTTTTCGGTTAAGATATAATCTGGGTTTGGTTGTGTGGTACTGCCCACTTTACTTTAGTTATTAGAAACTCTACAGGGCGCAATATTTAGAGATAAATTTGAGTAGCAATCGACTTATTTAATTTGTTTGATGATTGTTAATCAAATTTGAATCTCTAGATTTGTGTTGAATCCCTTACTGAATTTTTGAGTAAAGAGAGAATGCTTTTGCCTATTGGGTTAACTATTTTCTTTAGTTATGTACAGGCTTATTTACATATAAGAAAATTCAAAAAATTGACAACTTTATTTATAATGCGCTATAATCCAATATCTAGAATAAAATGTACTTACTTAGATTGTCCATTTGATTTTTTAAGATATAGTTGGATATAAAAATAACAAAGTTATGAAAAATTATAAAATAAAAACTAGGGCAACCTCCGAATTAAAAAAGTGGAGTCCTCCAACGCTAGTGCTTGTTCATCCCGAAAGTATGAGTGTCGACGGTAAACAATTCTTTAGGAACTCCGAGACGAGAACTGTCCGAGGACCTAGTTGACACTAGTAATCGTTAATAGGCAAAATACTTAGAGATAAATTTGTAGTAGCTTGTGAACTATTTTATATGTAATAAATGCTTTAAGGTTATTTAATAATTATCAGTATCTAATTTTAGATTATTGTTCTAAATAGCTCCTCTCTTCATAGTCTCGAAGAACTCTTCATTAGTTAATGAACCTTTCATTTTTTCTGTTAGGAATTCCATAGCTTGAACATCTTCCATACCACCAAGAATCTTGCGTAGTACCCAAAGTTTTTGTAGTTCTTCTGGAGTTGTAAGAAGCTCTTCTCTACGCGTACCAGATCTATCAAAACTAATAGCAGGGAATACGCGACGCTCTGCAATCTTACGATCAAGATGAAGTTCCATGTTACCAGTACCTTTGAATTCTTCAAAGATAACTTCATCCATCTTCGAACCAGTCTCTACAAGAGCAGTTGCGATGATTGTCAAGCTACCACCTTCGGCAGTGTTACGTGCAGCACCAAAGAATCTTTTTGGTTTTTGTAAAGCGTTTGCCTCGACACCACCTGATAATACGCGTCCAGATGCTGGAGATACAGTATTGTATGCACGAGCTAACCTTGTGATTGAGTCGAGTAGAATTACCACATCTTGTTTGTGTTCGACTAATCTTTTAGCCTTTTCAATTACGATTTCAGCAAGTTGTACATGGCGTGCTGCTGGTTCATCAAATGTAGAGGCTACAACTTCACCACGAACTGAGCGTTGCATTTCAGTAACTTCCTCAGGACGCTCATCAATTAGTAGCATGATTAGATTACATTCTGGATGATTCTTAGCAATAGATGTGGCGATATTTTGCATCATAATTGTTTTACCAGTCTTTGGTGGTGCAACAATTAAGCCACGCTGACCTTTACCAAATGGTGCAGCTAAATCTATAACTCTAGCAGTAATATCTTCATTTGAGCCGTTACCAATTTCCATAGTTAGCCTTTCTTTGGCGTATTCTGGAGTCAGGTTCTCAAATAAAATTTTCTTCCTAGCTAATTCTGGAGAATCAAAGTTAACACTATCGATGTGCTTGACAGCAAAGTATTTCTCATTTTCACGTGGAGGACGAATTTTACCTACTATGCTATCACCAGTACGTAGGTTTAATTTTCTAATAAAAGCAGGTGAAACATAGATATCATCTGGAGATGCAAAGTATGAGCTATCAGAAGAACGTAGAAAGCCATAGCCATCTTGGAGAACTTCTAAAATGCCTTCACCATAAATGTCTTCACCTTTATCAGCATGATATTTTAAGATTGAGAAGATCAGCTCTTGTTTTCTGGCACGAAGTGACTCAAGATCTAGACTTTGAGCTATATCCATTAGCTCATTAACAGATTTATACTTTAATTCATTTAAGTTCATTGGGTTCTCTATTTATTAAAAATAATACGTTGATATAACTAATTATAGATATTTGTCTACGATTGAGATTAACTGAGTTTTTTGTACTACACCAACTTTAGTTTCTTTGTTTTCACCATCTTTGAAAACCATAAGCGTAGGTACACCACGTACACCAAATTTCATCGCCGTCTCTTCATTATCATCGATATTTATTTTGCAGACTTTGATTTTGTCACCATAGTGCTCTGCAACTTGGTCAAGAATTGGTGCAAGCATTTTGCAAGGACCACACCATGGTGCCCAAAAATCTAACAATACTGGGATATCACTATTAACTACTTCACTTTCAAATTGACTATCTGATATATCGATACATTTTGACATGCTTTGACTTTCCTTTAAGTTTTTTGATTTTAAAACTGATTAAGCAGAATCCACTGCTGTATACTTGATAATTTTATAAGAAGTTAAACTAATTGCTAGTTATTATAAACAAAAAAACTTCTTAGACAAATTTTTTTAGCTATTTTACAGATATTTTTTTATAATGGGGGTAGTTAAGAAATAAGCTTTTGTTTTATATGTCAAAGATAGTAGCAACAGTAGATTTAGGTTCAAATAGTTTTCATATGCTTATAAGTGAAATCAAGCCTGATGGCGAGGTTGTTACATTATCTAAGCAGAAGCATAAAGTGCAACTAAGAGCTGGCCTTAATAATAATCTAACAATTAGTAAGGATGCTCAAGAAAGAGCTATTGAATGTCTTGAGTTTTTTGCAAAGGAAATTCAAAAATACAAAGTTGAGCATGTCCGTGCTGTGGGGACATATACTCTTAGAAAAGCAAAAAATAATATCAAAGGTTTTAAAAAGAAGTTAGATAAAGCTCTTGGTACTAAGATTAAAATTATTTCAGGCCCGGAGGAAGCGAGGCTTGTTTATGTTGGAGCTAGAGATAATCACGATATTAAACAAAAAACATTAGTTATAGATATCGGAGGTGGCTCGACAGAATTTGTAATAGGTAGAGGTAATAAGATATTAATTGCACGTAGTTTAGATATGGGTTGTGTCGGAATGCAAAAAGACTTTTTTGCGAATGAAAAGCTTGATTTTGCCAATTTTCATACAGCAGCAACTAAAGCTAGAGAAATAATAGCACCAATTCTATACAAATATAAAAGAATAGGTTGGAGTACAGTTCTGGGTTCTTCTGGGACAATTATTTCAGTTACAAATATTTGTCAAGAGCTTACGGGTAATACTGTTATTACTAAAGAGTTTTTAAATGATCTAATTACTATGATGATGGATAAACGTGAAGTTGAGCATATTCGTTTTGAAGGACTTAGGGAAGATCGTGAGAGTGTCCTTGCTGGAGGTGTTGTTATTTTGTATACGATATTTGATTGTCTTGGAATTTCTGAGATGAAGCTATCAAATGGTGCTGTACGTGAAGGTATGCTCTATGAGCTTGTTAAAAGTAAGTATAAGATTGTTATTAACTAATATTTGAAAAGATTCCACAACTGCCTAGCACTTAGCTATTGCTTAATTGTTAATCAATAGTGGCTACAAAATGAACTATTTTCAAAAGAGGTGTGGCCATTTTTGATTGATATCAGAACAGAGCTAACCGCAATGTACTAATTTTTTTAGAAAATAGGATTTACTAAATGAAATATATCCCATTAGCAGCAAGAATAAGACCACAATCTATTGATGAAATAGTAGGTCAAGAACATTTATTATCACAAGATGGTATTTTAACAAAAATACTTGCCGCTGATGGAATTTGCTCTTTAGTGCTGTGTGGGAAACCAGGAGTTGGTAAGACAAGCTTAGCTAGGATTATTGCAAACTCAAAAAAACTAGAGTTTTTTGAATTGTCAGCGGTTGATTCTGGTGTTAAGGATGTCAAAAAAATAATTGCAGATAATCAACATTTAGATAGTTTTGTATTATTCCTAGATGAAATTCATCGCTTTAATAAATCACAACAAGATTTACTTTTGCCGTATGTGGAGTCAGGTAAAATTATTTTAATTGGTGCTACTACTGAGAATCCAACATATTATCTAAACGATGCCTTAGTTTCACGGTTATTTATTTTGCGTCTTAAAAGATTAAGTTTAGTAGCCACTCAAAAACTTATCCAAAAAGCATTATCACAAGATGAGGTGCTAGCGAAACATAAATTCAAAATTGATGATGGCTTATATAATGCTATTCATAATTATAGTGAAGGAGATTGTCGCAAAATTCTCAATCTGCTTGAAAGAATGTTTTTAATTAGTACTAGAGGCGATGAAATTTACCTAAATAAAGAGCTTTTTGATCAAGCTGTGGGTGAGACTTCGCGAGATTTTCATCGTGAGGGTAGGGAGTTTTATGAGCAGCTGTCAGCTTTCCATAAATCAGTACGCGGAACAGATCCTGATGCAGCAATCTTTTGGTTAAGTTTGATGTTAGATAATGGGGTTGATCCATTAGTTATTGCTAGAAGAATGCTATGTATCGCCTCAGAGGATATTGGTAATGCTGATCCACAAGCACTAAGAGTAGCTATGGATGCTTGGAATGCTTATGAAAAGCTAGGTTTACCAGAGGGGAGGTTAATTTTAGCGCAAGCGGCTATTTATTTAGCAGTAGCACCAAAGAGTAATGCTTGTTATAAAGCATTAGCACAAGCTCAGCAGCTTGTTAAAAGCTTAGGTAACATCCAAGTACCCCAACATCTAAAAAACTATAAGGATAGTAACTATCTCTACCCACATAATTATTCAAACTCATATGTTATTCAACAATATTTACCATATAATATCACACAAAGCTTTTATCAACCTTCAGCAAGTGGTTTTGAAGCTAAGATAAAAACTAAGCTTGATAGTATAAACAAAATCAAGAAGTTATAAAATTAAGTTATTAAATTTTTGCATTTGTATGTTATAATCTTTGGAATTAAATTATATCTATACAATTATAACTAGGTTTTAAACTGCTATGGCATTAGAAAATTTACTACATCCTACTAATATTAAAATTGATGAATATGCTAAAAATGCTACTAAGTTTTCTTTTGAAGCCCTAGAAAGAGGGGTGGGTTATACACTTGGATTTGCTCTTAAGCAAACTATGCTTTACTCTATTGCAGGTGCATGTGTTACTAGTATAAAAATTAATGACGGTAAAGTTACTTCTTTAGAAGATGTGATTCCATGTGATGAGACAGTTGCTGATATTATCCTAAATGTCAAATCTCTACCTGTAACTTTAGCTGAAGGTGTTGAAACTGGGATAATAACTTTTGAACTATCAGGATCAGAAGAAGAAATTTTTTCAGAAGAAGCTAAGCTGTCTGAAGGTTTGGCAATAACTGAAGAAGTATTTATCTGTAGTTATAATGGTGGCAAAAAGCTAAAAATAGAAGCTAAAGTTGAAAAAGGCGTAGGTTTTAGACCCGCACAAGATAATTTTAAAGATGGCGAATTCCTCTTAGATGCGACTTTTTCACCTGTTGTTTTTTGTGATTTTGAGATTAAAGATGCTCGTGTTGGTAGACGTACGGATCTTGATAAGCTTGAGCTTAATATTAAAACAAATGGTAATGTAAATTGCGAGGAAGCTTTAAGACTAGCAGCTACTAAAATCCAAAATCAATTAAGAAATATCGTAGATATTGAAGAGATTAATAAGGGTATTTTTGTAGAAGATCCAACTAAAGATATAAACCCTATTTTATTAAAGCATGTTGAAGAATTAAATCTTACGGCTAGATCTTCTAATTGTTTAAAGGCTGTAAATATTAAACTAATTGGTGAACTAGTACAGAAGACAGAGAATGAACTTCTTAAGGCGCCAAATTTTGGTAAAAAATCATTAACAGAGATTAAGGATAAGTTATCTGAGCTTAGCCTATCTTTAGGCACTATTATTGAAAATTGGCCTCAAGATTTATAATCACTTCTGCCGGAGTGGTGAAATTGGTAGACGCGCCGGATTCAAAATCCGGTTCTGGCAACAGAGTGCCGGTTCGAGTCCGGCCTTCGGCACCATTTAACATTATTCATACAATTCTAAATAGTCCAAAAACCCTTTAAATTCAATACTTACAGATACTTTTACTATTCCATTTAGTATCATTAAAAACCATTAGAACCCTTGTCAAAGTGTATCCTAAGGTGTACTAGAACTATAAATTGATATAAAACCAGAAAAGTTGTAGCCTAGATAATATAAGAAAGACTCATGTGAGATAATGATCTATATAGGTTTTCTTAACATTTTTTCTACTTCACCAATATGCGTTTCTTCTTCAACTATGAGTTTTCTAGCATATTCTTCTAATATTATTGATTTGCCATTTACAAGTTTTAGAAGTTCATAATAGGCTGAAACAGCTTTTTTCTCATGCTCTAAGCTTTCAATCAATATATCATTAATATTGTGCTGATAAGTTTCGGTCAAATCTGCTATTTTTAAAGATGGATGCTCACCAAAATGAGTTATCATTTCCCCAGCTTGTGTTGCATGAGTTAAACTTTCTTTTGCTTGAGACTGCATCCAACTAACTATAGGAATTCTATTATGTCCTATAATCATAAGAGAATAATGAGTATAACGCACGACTCCAGACATTTCGAGTTCTAAAATTTTATTTAACTGATCAATAATTTCTTGTTTATTTTCTAATTTAAGTTCCATATTGCTATTTCCTTCACTTAAAATTTTAACGATTACAATTAACATGTTAGCTAATATCATTCATATTAGCAATCAAGTTAATAATACAAAACAAAATTTAATTCCTATACTTTCACTTAATAATCTTCTTAAATCATACTTTGTAAAGTTTTTAAGCTAGGAAATTATTTAACAAGTTATAAAGAGTAGAAATTTAATCCTTCAGAAACTATCAGTTTAGTATTAAAGTATTTAACAATTCAATCTAGATATTTTAATAAAAATAATATTATGCTATTTTTAGATAAGTTAAATTTACTATTTGTAATAATAATACTTAAGTAAAATAAATGAAGAAAAGTAATTTTAATATTGTGATGATGGCAATAATAACCATCATGGGTATGGATCTTATCGATACTACAGTTATGAATAATATTTTGCCTAAAATTTCAGAGAGCCTTGATACTACACCAGAGCATTTAAAGATGGGAATTAGTATCTATATGATAGTTATGGGTATGTTTTTACCTCTTAGTTCATGGATGGCAGAGAAGATAGGCTATAAGTATACTCTTATATTTGCAGCCTCTGGATTTGGCTTTTTCTCATTATTATCTGGTTTAGCAATGATAGATACGCAACTTTTTACATATAGGGCAATTCAGGGATTGTTTGCAGCATTTTCGGCTCCAGTTGCAGGATTAGCATATTTAAAATTTTCTGAAAATATGTTAGAAGGTACAGCGTCATTATCTAATTATACTTTGATAATGGCTATCGCCGGTCAAGTTTTAGGCGGTATTTTTGCTTCAATATCTGCTGAGTCATGGCGTTTGGCGTTTCTGATGCAAGTGCCGTTTGCTTGTTTTGCTGTGATAGCTATATATAAACATTTTCCTGATGAAAAGCATAATAACCAAAATAAGAAAATTGATTTTGTTGGTCTTACATTGCTTGGACTATCGATATCAACACTTTTTATATTAAGTGAAATACTCCTAAAAGATGTGTCTATGACAATAAAAATAGTTTTAACTATATTTATAATAATTTTCATATCTTTATATGCTTTTAGTTACAATAAAATAAAAAATCCAATAATTGATCTTAGTATATTTTTGAATAAGGACTTTAGAGTTTCTTTTATGTCAAACTTTTTTTGTCGATTAACTACATACTGGATATTTTTTGCTTGGCCTGTTGTTTTATATCATTTAAGCCACTTAAACACTATATATATATCGATTATGTCAGTATCTTTGATGTTAGGGACAATTGTCTCAAAAAGTATCACTAAAAAGCTAGTTTATATCTATGGCTATAAAATTTGTATGATACTTGGATTAGTTGGTATATCAGTAGTAATGCTAATATCTATAATTTTTGATATTCATTATAGTTATATAACCTTTTGTACTGTTGCTATGGCTTATGGCTTTGTACTAGGGATGTATCAAACCTCATCAAATGCTGTGATGTATTCAGTGATAGATCACGAGAAGTTAGATAGTGTTAACACCATAAAAAACTCTGGTAATATGATTTCTTCAGCTTTTGCATTAACCATTTTTACATTAGTCTACGACATTTATCATAATTTTGGTATGTATCATCATTGGTTACAAATATTTGAGCAGGCTTATTTCTGTGTAGTAGCGACTAGTGCTGTAGTTCAGCTTATTATGGTAGTATGGATAGCCTTAAGAATGGATAATCTTAGAGAAAAAGCTTAGTTATCTAAGAGCTTTGCAAATAGTTTTTATACTGCGAATAATTTATAATACTCATAGATATAATATATTTGATAAATTATGATAATAGATTCACATTGTCACCTTAATTATCTGAAGCTTGACGATATAACTCTAGAGCAAGTTATTGATAATGCAAAAAAAGCCGATATTGATAAAATTGTTTCAATAGCTGTAGCATGGCATGAAATTGGAGATATACAAAAAATAGCTGAAGATTATAGCGATGTTTATTTTTCTGTAGGGGTTCATCCTAGCGAATTAGATACTCATCAACCAAGTGTTGATGAGATTATATCACGATCACAACACCAAAAATGTGTTGCTGTAGGTGAGACAGGTTTAGACTATTACTATAATTCTTGCGATACTAAAAAAGCCCAAATAGATAAATTCGCTAAGCATATTCAAGCAGCAAATGAAGTCAATAAACCAGTTATAATCCATACTAGATCTGCTAAGCAAGATACTCTAGATATCTTAAAAGCTGAAAATGTAGAGGGTTGTGGTGGGATTTTGCATTGTTTTACTGAAGATTACGATATGGCAAAAAAAGCTCTAGATATGGGTATGTATATATCTTTTTCAGGGATTTTAACTTTTAAAAATGCTAAAGATATTCAAGAAACAGCAAAGAAACTACCATTAGACAGAATTCTCATTGAGACAGATGCTCCGTATTTAACACCTGTACCGTTACGTGGTAAACCAAATTATCCAGAGTATGTTAAATATGTTGCACAGTTTTTAGCTGATTTAAAAGGCGTATCTTACCAGCAAGTCGCAACACAGACGTATCAAAATACTTGTGAAATTTTCAAATTTTAACAATAGGCTCTTAAGTAAAATAGATTTTGTGCTAATATCTAGTTACTAATAATTTTTCAGTAATTGCTTTGCTATTAAGCTTACTGCTCAGGTTATTAGTATAACGATAATAAACCCTTACAAGTAGCCAAATATGATTAAACAAACTAGTATTAATAATGTCTATGATTTGGAGCCTAAAAACTCTAATCAGGAAATATTTACTGATTTATTTAAAAGTGATGATATCCGCATTGAAAAAATAATTTCCTATGGGCAAGTAACGCCAGCTGATCAGCCATATATACAAGCTCATGATGAGTGGGTTGTAGTATTAAAAGGTCAAGCACGACTTAAACTAGAAGATAAGTACTATACTCTCAAGCAAGGGCAGCATTTATTTATCGCTAAAAATACAAGACATTGGGTTACTTTTACAAGTAATCCTACTATCTGGTTAGCAATTCATTTTGGGAGATTATGATGCAACATTTTTTTGCTGAGCATTTTTATATCTTATGTATCTTTATTATATCGATGGGTTTTTTGGCGAGTTTTATTGATGCCATAGCAGGTGGTGGAGGTTTAATCAGTATTCCAGCATTGAGTTTGACAGGTTTGCCGATTGTTACTGTCTTAGGAACAAATAAGTTTCAAGCTAGTATTGGTACAGGTATGGCAGTCCTTAAATATTATAAAAGTGGTCTTATTGATATCAAGACAGTAGTAAGAGGTTTGGTGGCAGGCTTTATCGGCGCATGTTGTGGAACATTGCTAACTTTAATGATACATAATGATTTTATGAACAATATTGTGCCAATACTGCTGATTGCTGTTTTTATTTTCAGTATCGTTAATAAAAATCTTGGAGTAACTCAGGGCAAAAAAAGAATGTCAGAAGTAGCTTTTTTTACACTATTTGGTTTTATTTTAGGGGCTTATGATGGTTTTTTTGGACCTGGAACGGGTAATTTCTGGATTATTGCAATTGTATACTTTCTTGGTTACACATTTTTGCAAGCTTCAGGTTATGCAAAGATGCTTAATCTAAAAAGTAATGTTTTTTCACTGACTGTTTTTGCATTATCTGGACAGGTTAATATCGCTTTTGGACTTTTGATGGCAATAGGAAGTTTCTTTGGTGGTATCGCTGGTTCAAAAATGGTTATTTTGAAAGGTTCGAAATTAGTTAGACCAATATTTATAATTGTTGTTGGTGCAAGTATTTTGCTAATGATCAAAACGCGATATTTTTCATAGTAAGCTTGTTATACCGGGTTAGTATAAATAAATCTTAATGTTAATGATTATCTAGCAATGCTATAATATGCCAATATATTTTCTAATATAGATTAATTATTATGGATAATCAAAAAGCACTAGAAATAAAAAACCTTACTAAAGTTTATAAAGGTGGTTTGAAGGCGGTTGATGATATTAGTTTTGAGGTTAAAAAAGGCGATTTTTTTGCACTTTTAGGACCAAATGGCGCTGGTAAGTCAACAACTTTAGGAATGATATCTTCACTTGTAAATAAAACATCTGGTCAAATCAAGATTTTTGGTCATGATATAGATACTGACTATATCCAAGCTAGAAAGCACCTAGGTGTAATGACCCAGGAAATAAATCTTAATATTTTTGAAAAACCAATAGACATATTGATAACCCAAGCTGGATTTTTTGGGATTTCTAAAAAAGATGCTATACCGTATGCAGAGGAATTACTAAAAAAAGTAGATCTTTATGAAAAGAGGAATACCCAAGTTAGATTTTTATCTGGTGGTATGAAAAGAAGATTGATGGTTGTTAGAGCGCTTATTCATAAACCTAAGCTTCTTATCCTTGATGAGCCAACTGCTGGTGTTGATGTTGAGCTTAGAAATTCATTGTGGGAGATGATTTCAGAGTTTCACAGAGAAGGTTTGACAATAATTTTGACAACTCATTATTTAGAAGAAGCTGAATCGATGTGTAAACATATTGCGCTTATTAATAAGGGTAAGTTAAGTGTTAATACAGATATGAAGACTTTCTTAAAATCAGCTGATAAACATACTTATATCTTTGACCTTAAAGATAAGTGTCAGCAAGAGATACAACTTGACTTAGGTGAGGTTAAGCGAGTTGATGATTATACAATCGAGGTTGAGGTTTCAAAAGGAGTCGTACTTAATCAAATATTTGCTGAATTAAGTAGTAAGTATGATTTAGATGTTTTGGATGTGCGTTCAAAAGCAGCTAAGTTAGAGAAGTTATTTATTGAAGTAGCAAGAAATAAATAGGTAAGTTTATGAATTTAAGAGATTATTGGATAACATACGTAACAATTTTTAATCGTGAGTGTAAAAGGGTTTTTAGAATTTGGCCACAGACTTTACTTCCATCAGTGATAACTATAGTTTTATATTTTCTGATTTTTGGTAAGGTTGTTGGATCACGTATAGGCACTATGGGAGATGGAGTTACTTATATGCAGTATATCACTCCGGGTCTTATAATCATGGCGGTGATTCAAAACTCATATGGTAATGTTGTCAGCTCTTTTTTTGGTATTCGCTTTAGTAAAGCTATAGAAGAGTTATTAGTATCACCTGTTAGTAATCATGTGATAGTACTAGGATATATTTCTGGTGGTATATTTAGAGGATTTATCGTAGGGATGTTTGTTAGTGTAGCGGCGTTTTTATTAGGTGGCTTCGCTACTATACACAATATACTATTGGTTTTAGCTGGTTTTATATTTTGTGGTGCTTTATTCTCTCTTGGTGGTTTGATAAATGCAATATTCTCACAAAAGTTTGATGATACTACGATATTTCCTACATTTATACTTACACCACTTATTTACTTAGGTGGAGTGTTTTATAATATAGATAATTTAACTGGATTCTGGCACTTTATCTCATCTTGTAATCCATTATTTTATATTGTTGATTTTGTTAGATATGGTTTTATAGGTGTTTCTACAGTTAATCCATACTTTGCATTTGCAGCGATAGTAATTTTCACATTTTTATTATACTATCTATGTTGGTACTTACTTGAGAAAGGTATTAGATTGAAAGCTTAGAGATTATTCTTTTACTCTATGTACTCGACGAATAATGTACAGTGGTCTGTGCTTTGTTTCGATAAATATTCTGCCTATATAACTACCTAGCATTCCGATACCTATCATCTGTAAACCACTAAAAAATAGTATAAAGGTTACAAGGGATGGATAACCCGGGACATCTATACCAAATAATAGTGATTTTAGAACTATTATAGAACCGTAGATAAAGCTGATAAGTGCGACACAAACTCCAATGTAAGACCATATTTCTAAAGGTGCGCGGCTAAAGCTTGTGATACCATCTATAGAAAACTTAAATAATTTCCAATAATTCCATTTAGTCTGTCCAGCAGCTCTTTCTTCGCGAGCATGGTAGACTATTTTTTCTTTGAAGCCTATCCAAGTAAGTAGCCCTTTATTAAAGCGTATTTTTTCTTTGAGTTCTAGAAAAGCATTAATAGCAGCTCTGTTTAATAATCTATAGTCACCAGCATTAGGAGTTAATTTGGTGTCACTAATTCTATTCATAACTTTGTAGAAAAGTCCAGCAGTGTGTTTTTTGGTTGAAGTATCTGTATCACGATTTTCTCTAACAGCGGTGACAACCTCATAGCCATCTAACCAATGTTGTACCATTTCTAAAATAAGTTCTGGAGGATCCTGTAAGTCGGCATCTATTGATATTGCAGCATCACCGTTACAGTTTGCAAACCCAGCAAACAAAGCCGCTTCTTTACCAAAGTTGCGTGATAAATCAACTACAGCAATCTCAGGAATATCTTTTTGTTTTTCTAAAAGTAGTTCAAGAGTATTATCATTACTACCATCATTGATAAAGACAAGTTCGTATTTGGTTGGAAGTTTTTCAAGGATTGGCATAAGTCTAGCAAATAAATGCTCTATGCCTTCTGCTTCATCTTTTACTGGTATTATTATACTTGTTAGCTTATCTTTATTATCCATAAAATTAATCTGCTTATAAATATTTTGTTAGTTATTTTAAATCTATCAATAGGATTGGGCAACTTATATATTTTTTTGTTCAAGAAAAATTATAATTTATTTTTGTTTGTAAATATAAGTCAAACGATTGTTATGCTATTAAGTCTTTTTGCTATAATACATCCAAGTTTGTCTTAAAGATATAAAAGATGGTTTTTAAATATAATAAGGTTGCGATCATTGGTAAGCATTATAAAAAAGAAGTAAGTCAAATGATTGAGACGCTATCGGCTTATTTACAGCAACAAGGCTTAGAAATAACTATAGAAAATGATACAGCAGCTGATACTTCTCTTGTAAATATTGCTACTGCTAGCCTAAAAGAGATTGCGCTAAAATGCGATGTTGCAATAATAGTTGGTGGTGATGGTAACTTTCTTAAAGCATCTAGAGTTTTAGCCTTGTACAGTAATATCCCAGTTATTGGTATAAATAAAGGTAAATTAGGTTTTTTGACAACACTTGCTGCAGATGATAATGCTCTAAAAAATGATCTCTATGCGATATTAAAAGGTGATAGTTCGGTGACAAAAATGAGTATGCTAAAGTGTCGTGTTGATAATAATTTGCGTGCACCATTAGAAGCATCAATCGCTCTAAATGAGATAGCGATAACAGCTAGTAGGGGTTTGATGTTTGGGCTCAAAGTTTTTATCGATGGTAGGTACGCTTTTGACCAAAGAGGTGATGGGCTTATTGTTTCTACACCTACTGGCTCAACAGCACATGCAATGTCAGCGGGAGGGCCAATTTTGAATCCTAATCAAAATAGTGTAGTTTTGGTGCCAATATGCTCGCACTCATTAAACAGTAGACCTTTAGTTATCTCAGATGAGAGTGTTATTGACATTTATATAACTGATTATAATGATCCAGAACCAGTTTTAAGTATTGATGGTAGACATGATACTATCCTCAAAGCAAGTCAAAAAGTAACTATCCAAAAAGCGCGAAAGAAAGTTACAGTATTACATACAAAAGATTATAATTATTATGATACTCTAAGAGAGAAGTTAGGATGGAGTAAAGTTCTGTTTTAGAAAAGCTCAACTAATATAACTATCACAAAAATAGTGATAAAAATAGCTGAAATAAACTCTATCTTTTTAATATTTCTAAAAAATACTTGTCTAAGTTTATCGTTACCAAAGAAAGTCGCAACAATACAAAACCATACAAGTGTTGTAAGAGCTATAGCTATCCAAATGGCAACTTTACCAAAACTGTTTAGCCCATCAACTAGACTTAGCATTGAACTAAAAAAGACTAATACTTTAGCATTGGCAAGATTAGTAAAAGCGCCATTTAGAAAAAATTTGGTATTTGAGGGTTTGTCAAAATTATCTAGATTTTTTATATGTTGATTAGCATTTGGGTTAAGTTGTTGTTTTGTAAAAATACTTTTATACAAGCTAAAAGCGATATATGCAAGGTATGCCGCACCTATGAGAATTAGCATCTTAAATAATAAGGGTTGCTTGTATAATAAGAATGATCCAAACCAGTAGACGATAAAGGTATTTAAAAAAATTCCACTAGCAACGCCACTTGCTGTATATATTCCTGATTTATGTCCAAATTTAATAGAGTTACTGATAGTTACAAAAAAATCTGGACCAGGTAGGATAAGGCAACTTATCTGTAAAGCTAGAATTGTTAGAAAGATTAGCACTGTTATACTCTTATTTTTGATTTAGTTGAGATAGAATAGTATTAATAAAATTGGAATAAATCTAGAAAAATGTGTGACAAATCTAAAGAAAATCTGCGTCAGATAAAAAGTTATGTACAAAGAGCAGGTAGAGTAACAAAAAAACAACAACAAGCTCTCGATGATTATGCGTCTAAATATATGATTGAGTATGATCAAAATAAGAGCTTAGACTTTTCTCAGATATTTAAAAACTCTAATGATGTAATATTAGAAATAGGTTTTGGTATGGGTGGATCTTTGGTTGAAATGGCATTGGCTAATCCAGCGAAAAACTATCTTGGTATCGAGGTTCATAAAGCAGGAGTGGGTAATATTCTCTATGAAATCGAACATCAAAATATATCTAATCTTTTAGTGATGAGCCATGATGCAGTT
This sequence comes from Francisella hispaniensis FSC454, assembly GCF_001885235.1. Lineage (NCBI taxonomy): Bacteria > Pseudomonadati > Pseudomonadota > Gammaproteobacteria > Thiotrichales > Francisellaceae > Francisella > Francisella hispaniensis. The sequence continues at coordinate 1,471,819 of NZ_CP018093.1, read as the reverse complement.
GAGATATTAGAGAATATGATAGCAGATCAATCTTTATCTAGTATACAAGTATATTTCCCAGATCCTTGGCATAAGAAAAAGCATAATAAGCGTAGGCTTGTTAATCAGACAAATATTGATCTATTTGCTAAGAAATTAAAATATGGTGGTGTGTTTCACTATGCTAGCGATTGGTTACCATATGCAGAGGAAGTTTTAGAGCTACTTGAGAATGATAGTAAATACAGAAATTTATATAGTGGCTTTGCGCCAAGACCAGAGTGGCGACCTTTGACAAAGTTTGAGAAGCGGGGACAAAATCTCGATTATCCGATATCAGATATACTTTTTGAAAGGGTTGAAAATAAATAAAGATTGAACAATATAAATAATTTATGATAAAAACGGTCATGCTGAATTGAGCATCTCACTATAAATATTGGTCTTATTGAGATCCTGAAACAAGTTCAGGATGACTAAATTAGTTAAAGGAAAAATAGTGAAAATAGCCAGATATAAAAAAGGCTTTATAAAAGCAACTGAATATAACAGTAAATTACATTTTGATAATATTTTTTGTCCAGATTGTGGCAAAGCTAAAGTAAAGATAGTACGTAAGGCTGACCAAGAGCCATATTTTGTATTTGTCCAAGATCAACAGCATGATGAGCTTTGTCCAAGAGTAGCTAAACCAATTCAAGATCAAAAAATCAAAGAGTTGATTTTAAGTGAATCAAAAAAAGATATGAGTAAACTTAATTTCTTGGTTAATAAAAACCTTGAAAAATGTATAAATCTTGTCACAAAATTAGAAAATAATGGTGAGCTTAAAAAAGCTGACGAGCTTAATCTGATGCCACAAAAAAAACAACAGATAACAGAAAAGCGTATTAGAGAGTACGCTAAGCAAGATATTTATACAATTAATATTATTGATTTAAGTGATATTGATACACAACAACCTAATAATAAGTATTGTTTGATATATGGAGTAGCTGGAATTACACTTGCTGATGTTGGTGATAGCAAGAAGCTGTTTTTTAAAGCTGATCAAGATTCACGCTTTTCGCTATTTGTTGTACCAAGTCAGATAAAGTATTTAGATTTTGATAAAGGTAAAAGAGCGAAATTTGCTGTTTTTGGCAGATTTAAAAAAGTTGGTAAATTTATAAACTTAGAAATTCGTTCGACACGTGATTTAGTTATTAGGGACTAAAAAATATGCATGTAAAAATCCTCCATGAAAAATTAAAAGATCAAGAGTTAATCTATAAATTGATCTCTGAAGCTTTTGATACTAGTGATGAAGAGAAACTAGTTAGACTTTTGCATACTGATCATCAAAGTTTGATATCGCTAGTTGCCGAAACTGATGATGGCAGTATAATAGGGCAGGCGATTATCTCAAAAATGACCGTTGAGAAAAATGATAAACTAAAAATATATGCTCTTGCACCAATGTGTGTAGCACCAAAATATCAGCATCAAGGAATTGGTTCTAAGCTTATAGAAGCAATCATCAAAGAAGCAACAAAAAATAATATTGATGCAATATTTGTCTTAGGTCATCCAAGTTATTATCCAAAGTTTGGTTTTAAACCGGCTACAGAATATCAGATAAAATGTGAATATGATGTCCCAGCTGATGTTTTTATGGTTTTAGATTTGTCAGCTAAACTATCTCAATTAAAAGGTCAAACTGTCTACTATGCCGAAGAGTTTGGCAAAATTTTTAGATCGATAAAATTATAAACTAAATAAAGATTCTTATAATAACTTTATATATAATCGAAATGTAGAGAATTTTATAAGAAGTCTTTATTATGTCAATTTATCAAGGATTTGTTAACAAATATAATTTAAGTAAAACTCTAAGATTTGAGCTAATTCCACAAGGTAAAACACGTGAGAACATAAAAATAAAAGGTTTAATCTTAGATGATGAGAAAAGAGCCAAAGATTACAAAAAAGCTAAACAAATCATTGATAAATACCATCAGTTTTTTATAGAAGAAATATTAAGTTCTGTTTGTATTGGCGAAGATTTATTACAAAACTATTCTAATATTTATTTTAAACTTAAAAAAACTGATGATGATAATTTACAAAAAGAGTTCAAGAATGCAAAAGATACAATAAAGAAACAAATATCTAAACATATAAATGACTCAGAGAGATTTAAGAATTTGTTTAATCAAAACCTTATTGATGCTAAAAAAGGGCAAGAGTCAGATTTAATTCTATGGCTAAAGCAATCTAAGGATAATGGCATAGAGTTATTTAAAGCAAATAATGATATTACAGATATAGATGAGGCTTTAGAGATAATCAAATCTTTTAAAGGTTGGACAACTTATTTTAAAGGATTTCATGATAATAGAAAAAATGTCTATAGTACCGATGATATTCCTACATCTATTATTTATAGAATAGTAGATGATAATTTGCCTAAATTTCTAGAAAATAAAGCTAAGTATGAGAGTTTAAAAGACAAAGCTCCAGAAGCTATAAACTATGAACAAATTAAAAAAGATTTAGCAGAAGAGCTAACCTTTGATATTGACTACAAAACATCTGAAGTTAATCAAAGAGTTTTTTCACTTGATGAAGTTTTTGAGATAGCTAATTTTAACAATTATCTAAATCAAAGTGGTATTAGCAAATTTAATACTGTTATTGGTGGTAAATTTGTAAACGGTGAAAGTGCAAAGAGAAAGGGTATAAATGAATATATAAATCTATATTCACAACAAACAAATGATAAAACACTCAAAAAATTTAAAATGAGTGTTTTGTTTAAGCAAATTTTAAGTGATACAGAGTCTAAATCTTTTGTGATTGACAAGTTAGAGGATGATAGTGATGTAGTTACAACAATCCAAAGTTTTTATGAGCAAATAGCAGCTTTTAAAATAGTAGAAGAAAAGTCTATTAAAGAAACACTATCTTTACTATTTGATGATTTAAAAGCTCAAAAACTTGATTTGAGCAAAGTCTATTTTAAAAATGATAAATCTCTTACTGATTTATCGCAACAAGTTTTTGATGACTATAGTGTTATTAGTACAGCAGTACTAGAATATATAACTCAACAAGTAGCACCAAAAAATGTTGATAATCCTACTAAGAAAGAGCAAGAATTAATAGCCAAAAAAACTCAAAAAGCAAAATATCTGTCTTTAGAAACTATAAGAGATGCTCTTAATGAGTTTAACAAGCATAGAGATATAGATAAACAATGTCAGTTTGAGAAAATACTTGCAAATTTTGCAGATATTCCAAGGCTACTTGATGAGATAACTCAACATAAAGGCAATTTGGCACATATATTTGTCAAGTATCAGAATCAAGATAAAAAAGACCTACTTCAAACTAGTGCAGAAGGAGATGTTAAAGCTATCAAAGAGCTTTTAGATCAGACTAATAATCTCTTACATAAACTAAAAATATTTCATATTACCCAATCAGAAGATAAGGCAAATATTTTAGATAAGGATGAGCATTTTTATTTGGTATTTGAAGAATGCTATTTTGAATTAGCAAATATAGTTCCTATCTATAATAAAGTTAGAAACTATATAACTCAGAAACCATATAGTGATGAGAAGTTTAAGTTAAATTTTGATAACTCAACTTTAGCTAATGGTTGGGACAAAAACAAAGAGTCTGATAATACTGCAATTTTATTTATCAAAGATGATAAGTATTATCTGGGTGTGATGGATAAGAAAAATAACAAAATCTTTAATGATAAAGCTATTAAAGAAAACAAAGGTGAAGACTATAAGAAAGTTGTTTATAAACTTTTACCTGGGGCAAATAAAATGTTACCTAAGGTTTTCTTTTCTGCTAAATCTGTAAATTATTATAATCCAGACAAAGAAATCCTTAGAATAAGAAACCATTCAACACATACAAAAAATGGTAGTCCTCAAAAAGGATATGAAAAATTTGAGTTTAATATCGAAGATTGTAGAAAGTTTATAGATTTTTATAAACAGTCTATAAGTAGGCACCCAGAGTGGAAAGATTTTGGATTTAGATTTTCTGATACTAAAAAATACAATTCTATAGATGAATTTTATAGAGAAGTTGAAAATCAAGGCTACAAACTTACATTTGAAAATATATCAAAGAGCTATATTGATAGTTTAGTCAATGAAGGCAAACTATACTTGTTTCAGATTTATAACAAAGATTTTTCAGCTTATAGCAAAGGGCGACCAAATCTACATACTTTATATTGGAAAGCGTTGTTTGATGAGAGAAATCTTCAAGATGTGGTTTATAAGCTAAATGGTGAGGCAGAGCTTTTTTATCGTAAACAATCAATACCTAAAAAAATCACTCACCCAGCCAAAGAGGTAATAGCTAATAAAAATAAAGATAATCCTAAAAAAGAGAGTGTTTTTGAATATGATTTAATCAAGGATAAACGCTTTACTGAAGATAAGTTTTTCTTTCACTGTCCTATTACAATGAATTTCAAATCTAGTGGGGCTAATAAGTTTAATGATGAAATTAATTTATTGCTAAAAGAAAAAGCAAATGATGTTCATATCCTAAGTATAGATAGAGGTGAAAGACATTTGGCTTACTATACTTTAGTAGATGGTAAAGGAAACATTATCAAACAAGATACTTTCAACATCATTGGTAACGATAGAATGAAAACAAACTACCATGATAAGCTTACTGCAATAGAGAAAGATAGGGATTCAGCTAGGAAAGACTGGAAAAAGATAAATAACATCAAAGAGATGAAAGAGGGTTATTTATCTCAGGTAGTTCATGAAATAGCAACGCTAGTGATAGATTATAACGCTATTGTGATTTTTGAGGATTTAAATTTTGGATTTAAAAGAGGACGTTTCAAGGTAGAGAAGCAGGTCTATCAAAAATTAGAAAAAATGCTAATTGAAAAGCTAAACTATCTAGTTTTTAAAGATAATGAGTTTGATAAAGCTGGTGGAGTGCTTAGAGCTTATCAGCTAACATCACCTTTTGAGACTTTTAAAAAGATGGGTAAATAAACAGGTATTATCTACTATGTACCAGCTGGTTTTACTTCAAAAATTTGTCCTGTAACTGGCTTTGTAAATCAGTTATATCCTAAGTATGAAAGTGTCAGCAAATCTCAGGAGTTCTTTAGTAAGTTTGATAAGATTAGATATAACTTAGATAAGGGCTATTTTGAGTTTAGTTTTGATTATAAGAACTTTGGTGACAAGGCTGCCAAAGACAAGTGGACTATAGCTAGCTTTGGGAGTAGATTAATTAACTTTAGAAATTCAGATAAAAATCATAATTGGGATACTCGAGAAGTTTATCCGACTAAAGAGTTGGAGAAATTGCTAAAAGATTATTCTATCGAATATGGGCATGGTGACTGTATCAAAGCAGCTATTAGTGCAGAGGGTGACAAAAAGTTTTTTGCCAAACTAACTAGTATCCTAAATACTATCTTACAAATGCGTAATTCAAAAACAGGTACTGAGATAGATTATCTAATTTCACCAGTAGCTGATGTAAATGGTAACTTCTTTGATTCGCGACAGGCGCCAAAAAATATGCCTCAAGATGCTGATGCAAACGGTGCATATCATATAGGGCTAAAAGGTCTGATGCTACTCGATAGGATCAAAAATAATCAAGAAGGTAAAAAGCTTAATTTGGTTATCAAAAATGAAGAGTATTTTGAGTTTGTGCAGAGTAGGAATAACTAGTTCATTCAGAAATATACTATCGCTTCAGTCTAACGACTGCTACCCCTTCAATGATTTGCAGGGGAACTATTTTAATGAATATACATAAAGAGTTATTGATTATATGGAAAATTATATTCTAATAACATGGTTAAATGATTTTATATTCTGTCCATACTCAATATATTTGCATAATATCTATAGTAATGCGTCAGATACTACATACTATTCATCTAGCCAAACAAAAGGGCGACAAGCTCATAAAAGTATTGATAATGGCATATACAGTACCAAAAAAGATGATCTAATAGGTATTGATGTTATTAACCACAAATATGGTTTGGTTGGCAAAATTGATATTTTTCATAAAGATAAGGGCTTACTTGTCGAGAGAAAAAGGCAAATCAAGACTATCTATGATGGTTATAAATATCAGCTTTATGCGCAATATTTTTGCCTCCAAGAAATGGGCTATGATGTCAAAGCCATCAAATTTTATTCAATGGTTGACAACAAGTCATACCCAATAGAGATACCAACTTCAGCTGAGTTAGAAAAGTTTGAAAAACATATTCAAACAATCAAACAATATAATCCAATGGATAACTCATTTAGGCAAAATATTGAAAAATGTAAATTTTGTATATATGCAAACTTATGTGATAAAACGGACTTGTAGATTATGTTTAGTAGAAATGATATTGAATCAAAGAATATAGTTTTTGTTAATATTTTTGATGGAGTGAAGCTTAGTCTATCATTGGGGAATATAGTTATAAAAGATAAAGAAACTGATGAGGTGAAAACTAAGCTTTCTGTTCATAAAGTTCTTGCATTGTTCATTGTAGGTAATATGACTATGACATCGCAACTTTTAGAGACCTGTAAGAAAAATGCCATACAGCTAGTTTTTATGAAAAATAGCTTTAGACCATATCTATGTTTTGGTGATATTGCTGAGGCTAATTTTTTAGCTAGATATAAGCAATATAGTGTAGTTGAGCAAGATATAAGTTTAGCAAGGATTTTTATAGCATCAAAAATACATAATCAACATAATCTAGTTAGAAGTCTAAGAGATAAAACTCCAGAGCAGAAAGAGATAGTCAAAAAGAATAAACAGCTTATAGCAGAATTAGAAAATACAACAAGCTTAGCCGAACTAATGGGTGTAGAGGGTAATATTGCAAAAAATTTTTTCAAAGGATTTTATGGGCATTTGGATAATTGGCAAGGACGCAAACCAAGAATAAAACAAGATCCATATAATGTTGTTTTAGATTTAGGCTATAGTATGTTGTTTAATTTTGTAGAGTGTTTTTTGCGACTTTTTGGCTTTGATTTATACAAGGGTTTTTGTCATCAGACTTGGTATAAGCGTAAATCTTTGGTTTGTGACTTTGTTGAACCATTTAGATGTATTGTTGATAATCAAGTCAGAAAATCATGGAACCTTGGACAATTTTCTATAGAGGATTTTGGTTGTAAGAATGAACAGTTTTATATAAAAAAAGATAAATCAAAAGACTACTCAAAAATACTCTTTGCCGAGATCATTAGCTACAAGCTAGAGATATTTGAGTATGTAAGAGAGTTTTATCGTGCCTTTATGCGAGATAAAGAAATTGCAGAGTATCCGATATTTTGTTATGAAACTAGGAGGGTGTATGTTAATAGTCAGTTATGATTTTAGTAATAATAAAGTTAGAGCGAAATTTGCCAAATTTTTGGAAGGGTATGGTGTACGTTTGCAGTATTCTGTATTTGAGCTCAAATATAGCAAGAGAATGTTAGACTTGATTTTAGCTGAAATAGAAAACAACTATGTGCCATTATTTACAAATGCTGATAGTGTTTTAATTTTTAACGCTCCAGACAAGGATGTGATAAAATATGGTTATGCCATTCATAGAGAACAAGAGGTTGTGTTTATAGACTAAAAATTGCAAACCTTAGTCTTTATGTTAAAATAACCATTAAGTTCTTAGAGATATTTAAAAATATGACTGTTGTTATATACCAAAATGCTAAAAAGATGATAGATTTTAGGTCTTTTTTTGCTCATTTAGGCAAAAACGGGTCTAAGAACTTTAAATAATTTCTACTGTTGTAGATATAATGTCTAATAACACTTAGATTAATGTCTAAGAACTTTAAATAATTTCTACTGTTGTAGATATTTTATTTCGTTATAGCTAGTAATATGTCTAAGAACCTTAAATAATTCTGCCAATATATTATTGATTTCTAAATTAGAATTTGCTAATATAAAACTTACTTGAGGAATTACAGACTTATGAAAATGGATTTAATGCAGATGAAAGATAATGCTAGTAAAGCTTCTTCATTATTAAAAGCAATATCTCATGAGTCAAGACTATTGATATTATGTTTGCTACTTAGACGAGAAATGACGGTAGGAGAGTTAGCAGAGTACTCTAGTTTGAGTCAATCGGCATTTTCTCAGCACTTATCAGTATTGAGAAATAATAGTCTGGTCAAATGTAGGAAAGAGGCGCAAAATGTATATTACAGTATCAACGATCCTTCGGTAACAAAAATATTAGAGGCTTTGTATAGCATATATTGTGGTGATAAAAGCTAAAAAATTTAAAGTTTATATTAGTAAAATCTAAATTAGATAAAGTTAAAATAAGGAGACTAAGATGAATAAAGTAGAAAAAATATCAGTAAAACAATTTCTTGATTTACAAAAAAAAGAGAAGGTTAAGCTAATAGATATTAGAACTCCTGCTGAGCATAGCAGAGAGTGTATTGATTGTGCTGAGAATATCCTTGTTGATGATATCTATGATGCTGATATTAAATCCGATGAAGTAGTGGTTCTTCACTGCCAATCTGGTAACAGAACAAATCAAGCAGCTAGTAAAGTTGTTGGCTTAAACGCTAAGAAAGTTTACTTGCTAGATGGTGGTATCAATGCTTGGAAACAGCATAAGCAACCAACACAAAAAAATGTTAAAGAGCCTCTACCTATCATGCGTCAAGTACAAATCATTGTTGGCTTTTTAGTACTTTTAGGTGTGGTGCTTTCGTTTACAGTATCACAATATTTTGCAATTTTAAGTGGCTTCTTTGGTGCTGGACTTTTATTTGCAGGCTTGACTGGGACTTGTGGTTTGGCAGTGATGTTAGAGTTTTTACCATACAATAAAAGAAGATAATAAAATTGTAAATAGGAGCTTATGATGACTAAGAAATATCTAATTATCGGAGGGGTTGCTGCAGGAGCTTCTGCTGCTGCAAGACTAAGAAGGCTAGATGAGTCAGCTGAGATTATCATGTTTGAAAAAGGTCCACATGTATCATTCTCAAACTGCGGTTTACCATATCATCTTGGTGGTTATATCGAGCCAGCTGAAAAGCTGATTTTGATGACTCCAGAGAAGTTTGATAAACAATATAATATCGATGCACGTACAAACTCTGAAGTTATAGCTATTGATAGGATAAATAAGCTCGTAACAGTCATAAATTGCCATAGTGGTGAGAAATATAGCGAGAGTTATGATAAGTTAATCTTGGCTGTAGGAGCTAAGCCGATAGTGCCACCTTTTAGAGGACTTGAGACGATTGAGCACTTTATCCTAAGAAATGTTGTCGATGTCAAAAAGATTCATCAAGCAGTTTTTGATAAACAAAAACCTGTCAAAGATATAACAGTAATTGGCGCTGGCTTTATTGGAGTTGAGGTTGCAGAAAATCTCAAAGAAAGAGGATTTAATGTAACTATAATCGAGATGGCTAATCAGATTATGCGCCCTTTTGATTATGAGATGGCAAAATTCTTAGAGAAAGAGCTACTAGATAATGGTGTTAAGCTATTACTTGGTGAAAGAGTTGTGGGCTTTGAATCTGATAAGGTCTTACTTGAGTCAGGTAAAGAGATAAAAACAGATTTGGCTATTTTAGCTATAGGAGTTGCACCAGATACTAACTTCCTAAAAGAAGTAGGTATCAATCTAGCAAAAACTGGTCATATTATTGTCAATGATAACTATCAAACATCTGATGAAAATATCTATGCCGCAGGTGATGCTATTTTGGTTAAAAATGCTCTAACCGCCCAAGATTTCAACTTGCCTTTGGCAGGTCCAGCTAACAAACAAGGTCGTCTGATAGCTGATCACATCAATGGTCATAAGGTGGTAAATAAAGGCTATATTGGCTCATCTATTATTCAAATATTTAATTATACTGGCGCTGCAACAGGTCTAAACGAGGCTTGGATTAAGTTTCATAATTTAGATATTGATTATGAAGTTGCCTATACTGCACCGTTTGATAGGGTTAGTATCATGCCAAATGCGGTAAATGTCTTTACAAAGATATTATTTGAGAAAAATACCGGTAAGCTGCTAGGAGCTCAAGTTATAGGTAGAGGAATTGTTGATAAAAGAGCAGATGTATTTGCTACAGCTATCAAAGCAGGGATGACGGTTGAGGATTTACAAGACCTTGAACTATGCTATGCACCACCATATTCAACTGGTAAAGACATAGTCAATCATACAGGCTATGTTGCCAATAACTTGCTTAAAGGTGATTTTAAGCAAGTTGCTTTTACCCAAGTTGAAGAATTATTAGCACAAAATGCACAAATTATCGATGTAAGAGAGATTAACGAAACTCGTCGAGGTATGCTCAAAAATGCAAAAAATATACCGTTGTCTGAAATAAGAACTAGACTAGCAGAAATTGATAAAAATAAGCCTGTATATGTGCATTGCCAAACAGGGCAAAGATCATATAATGTCGTTTTGCTGTTACAGCAACATGGCTATGATGCTTATAATATTGCTGGTGGATATATTATGATCTTAGATTATTATGATACTATTGAACGTATGACAGGCAAAAAAATCCTTTAATAGATAAAGGAATGTTTTAACTAATGTGATGATTACATCTAGGGAGAATTATGTTATTCAGACAACTAATAGACAGAGATACTTATACATATACTTATATTCTAGGCTGTGAGCAGACAAGACAAGCAGTGATAATAGATTCTGTAAGATTTAATGTTAATCAGTATCTCAAGTTGCTAAAAGAGCTAGATCTTAAACTGATCTATGCAATAGACACTCATGTCCATGCTGATCATGTCACCGCAGCTGGAATTTTAAGAAAAGAGACTGGTTGTGATATCGTTATCGGAGGTCAAAGCAAAGCAGAGTGTGCAACCAAAAAAGTATTTGATGGTGATATCCTAGAATTTGGTAACTATCAACTAAAAGCTTTGTATACTCCAGGTCATACAGATGATTCATACTGTTTTACTACTGAAAATATGCTTTTCACAGGCGATACTTTATTGATAAGAGGATCTGGTAGAACTGATTTTCAAAATGGTGACTCATATGCAGCATATGATAGTATTATGAATAAGCTAATGACTTTACCAGGTAGTACAATTATTTATCCTGGTCATGATTATAATGGTATAACCAGTAGTAGTGTTGCCGAAGAAAGACAAAATAATCCAAGGTTAAAGGTTAAATCACCAGATGAGTACGCTAAGTTAATGGCTGATTTAAAGCTACCACCGCCAAACTATATAGATATTGCAGTTCCAGCAAATTTGAAATGTGGTATGGAAGAATAAATGTTTTTGATAGTTTTTGGCTTTATCTGTGGAATCGCGCTAGGATTGACAGGCGGTGGTGGCTCAATTTTGGCAGTTCCTTTGCTTACTTATGGTGTTGGTTTAGATTTTCATAGTGCTGTTACAATATCTTTGCTTGTGGTTGGTTTTACAGCAATTTTTGGTCTTGTAGTTAATTATAAGCAACATGACATCCACTATATAGCAGCAGCTGTAATGATTGTTACTGGGGTTGTTTTTGCACCAATAGGTAATTATATCTCGCAAGGATTATCAGATAAACTATTAATGCTAAGCTTCTCAATATTGATGATTTTGATAGGTGTTTGGAGCTTGATAAAAGCAAAATTAATCTCTAACTCAGGGAAATCAGTTTGTAAGAGTATCGGACCAAGATGTATAGTTGCATTATTGATAAGTGGTGGTGTCGTTGGTACATTGACTGGTTTTTTTGGTGTTGGTGGTGGCTTCTTAATTGTACCAGCATTAGTTTTTATAACAGCGATGCCGCTTAAAAGAGCTATTAATACATCGTTGTTAGTAATTTTTGTGGTATCAATATCTGGCTTTATATCTCATTATGATGAAACTAGTATGAACTGGTACATCGCGAGTATGTTTATAGTTGGTAGTGCTATTGGGATGCTTTTGGCAACTAAAGTCAAAAAAAGCCTCAATGATAAAGTTTTGCAAACAATATTTGCTGTTATGCTAGTTGTTTTGGGAGTAGGTTTATATTTTATTAATTAGTTTTTAGCCAGCCTGTAATACTAAATCTTTTATTCTCAGTAAGTACCGGTAAGACTTCATGTTCGATACTTTTGCTGTCAAAAAGAATTATTTTGCCATTAGTTGGAAATATCTCTAGTGTTTGATCTTTTAAATAAAGCTTTAGCTGTCCTCCAAAATAATCTTGCCAATCTTGATTAAGATAGCAAACTACTGATATAGTACGACGATCATCATTTTGAAAAGTATCAATATGTTTTTTATAAAATGATCCTTGAGGATAAATAGCATAATGAAACTCTTTATTAACAATTCCAGCAAAGCAGGTTTTATTAATATACTCAATAAAGCTATTTATTTTTTCAAAAAATACTTGTGCATATTTTGTTTCATCTAGCCAAAAAATAAAATCATTGCGGATTGATCTTTCGAGGTTTTCATTTAAACGATTACCGACAGCAGACTTTTTGAAATAATTTGCTTGATAGAGTTCTTCTAGTTGTTGTCTTAGCTTGCTGGTTTCATCAGTTGTTAGCCAGTTATCAATGATGCAAAAACCCTTATTAAGGTAATCATTAATTATTTTTTCATAGAAAGGATTAAGCACAAGTAAATCAGACATCATAATGCCCAATAGTATAGAGTAAGCGGATTATATACTAGAAATATTAACTTAGTTATCTATTTTTATAATAAAGTCTTCTAAATACTCATCGACATCTAATTCATATTCGGAAATAGCAAAATGCTTTGCTGATTTTTTTTGTTTATGCATTTCTTCGGTTGAGCCAGTATTTAGATGATGCCAGTCAGGTAAATCTTTACCTTCAAATAAAAGTTTATAGCTACAGCTATTAGGTAGCCACTTATGAGCATGATTTTTTAGTTGTTTGTAGGTTAGGTTTACACATTCAGGTACAAGCTGTTTTCTTTTCTGATACATACTGCATTGGCATTTGCCAATATCAAGAAGCTTACAACTGACTCTAGTGTAGTAAACTTCATCTGTTTCATCATCTTGAAGTTTGTTTAGACAACAAAGCCCACATCTATCACAGATTGACTCCCATTGTTCACTAGACATATCCTTCAAATCAATTTGTTGCCACCATTTACTCATAATTTATTTCTATTTCTGCTAATTTTAAAAATATTAAACTAAATTCTTTAAGAAAAATACAGTCTACTAGGTACAAAAGTAATACATTCCATTCTAACTAGTTTCAGGATCTCAATAAAATCAATACTTATAGTGAAATGCTGAAATAAACATGTGCTGGAGTTGATTCAGTATTCAGCATTACATTTTTGTGTGTAGTTAGTTTTTAGACTAAATAGAGAGTGTTTAAGAAACCTGTTGAATCGGTTGAGTTAGAACAGGTGAAATGCCTGTTTGTACAAAAATTTGCTGTTGAATTTTAGCAAAAGCATTTTCATAAGCTTGCGGGTCAAGTATTGCTGAAGAAGTATTTATCGGAGCTCCACCCTGGTTTGGATTTGGCATCGAGTTATAAACAACAAAGTTTATTCTTATACTTGAGTTTTTATTTGATTGTCTATAAGGTTGGATAAAGGCAGTAGCTTCTGTATATTCTGAATCACCCCAGAAGTTTGCGGTTTGAGTACTCTTTGCAGTGATTATTCCAGTGTCAAAATTAGCATCTTGAATTATATAACCAAGATTTTGCATAACTGTGACAGTAGCATCAAAAGCGGTTCTTAAATCAACATTAAAGACTTTTGTTTGCATTAGCTGAATTTGTAAAGGTGTTAAGTTAGGTTGTTGTGGTCCTGAAGATGCACAACCAGATAAAACTAAAACAATCAAATAAACTAATGGGGTAAGTTTTTTTAGCATAGTTATAAAAGCCTCATCTAGAAGTTAGTTGATAATGATTTATAGTCAGAAACAACATTACCTTTGAAGGTAATAATAATAGTCATGGTTTTTTGTGATTGCATAAAACCAGACTCTTGAGTATTTTCACCTGTGATAAGAAGAGTTAAAAATCCATCTCTAGAAGCATCATTTTCAACAGTTGCATTGGTTTGGTATGTCCATACTGATTCACCATTTGCATTTTGAGTAACTATATTAGGAGAGCCAAAAGCGTTTATCACTTGGTCTTTGGTAGTTACTCCTTTTTTAAGTGTTAAAGAGACATTACCAGAAGTATATGGAGTTTTTACAAAACCAACATTTTCTGGGTTGGTATTACTCACACAAGAGTTAAGGATAAATGCTAATCCTAGCATACAGATAATATTAAATTTCATAATCGCCTCACGAAATGATATAAAGTGTTTTAGTCGAGAACATTTTATTACAGATATTAAGAGAATGGTATATAAAACTTTACTATTTTAGCAGTATTAATAGCTCATAAGAACTGTATATATAATCTATAATAGGGTATAATCGAAAGCTATAAAATTCGCTAATCAACTACATCTACATAAAATTATGAAAACTACTGCTAGAGCTCGAAATAATGCTCGTTTATATACTGTACAAGCCTTGTACCAAAAGAGAGTTGCTGATAATACATTTGCTGAGCTTAAAGTTCAGTACTATGCCGATAATGCTGATAGACACTATACTGATTGGGATCTTTTCTATAGACTCATAGATGCAGTTAAATCAAATCAAGATACTATAGACAAATATATTCAAGAAAACTCAAATAATGGTGTAGCATCAATTAATTATGTTGATTATGCAGTTTTACAAGCAGCTATAGCAGAACTGATAGAATGTCTAGAAAATCCATATCAGGTGATTATAAAAGAGTATGTTGAGATATGTTATAGTATGGGTACCGAAGAAGGCTATAAGTTTGTTAATGCAGTATTGCAAAACCTTGCAAAATCGATTAGAGGTGAAGAGTAAATTTATCCTGAGATGCAAGAAAATTAAACTTACTACGATGTTGTAGTTGTTTATCTTTATCTAAAGTTGCGTTTAAAGTAGCTTGTTTGAATTCTTGATGAGCTAAGATATCACCATTATAATCAATAATCATACTATCACCAGCATAGTCAAAATTAGGATCGCTACCAACTCGATTACATGCTATGACAAAAGCTTGGTTTTCTATAGCTCGAGCTTTTAGTAACGCTTGCCAATGTTGACGGCGAGATTCTGGCCAGCATGCGACATTGATAAGTATATCATAATCATTATTGTTGCAGTTAAATACTGGGAATCTTAAGTCAAAGCAAACTGTTACAAGGATGTTAAAACCTTTATAATTAACAATTTGACGCTTATTGCCAGCTGTATACTTTTTGTCTTCACCTGCATGGATAAAAAGATGATTTTTATCATATGTATAAACTTGTTTATCAGGGGTTACAAAATACAGGCGATTAACAATCTTATCATCATTATAAGTAGCAGCACTGCCGACTATCGCATAATTTTTGCCCTTTACTTGACTGTACATCCAATTAACGATGTCTTGTTGGGTACTTGCTTGATCAGTTGGATTCATTATAAAAACCAGTATTAAACATCTCACACATTACGATAACATCAGTATCTTGGTCAATATTCGCGATAGTATTTTCTAGCTTATTATAATTTGCTTGTTTATCACCCCAGATAATATCTGATTGGATTACACTAACTTTTAGTTTTGACATGGCTATTATCCTTATATAAAAAAAGTTGTATTTTTATAGAGAGTTTAGCAAGCTTTAGTAAATTATTTAATAGTAAATTTATGCTATTACAAAGCTATCTTGTATATTGACAAATAAATAAGGTGATAACATAATAGCACTTAACTAAACTATATATCAAAATAATATGAAAGTATTAAAATCAAAAATATATATAATTTTTTTGGCTGTAGCATTAGCTATTATTTCAGGTTGTGCTAGTGACAAAGGAACACAGTATGAAGATGGTTATTATATAACTACTATTAACTATAATTTTGACACTGTTTATAATGCTACTCTTCAAGCAATACAAAATGGTCAAACATTTGATTACAAAGGTAACCCATATGATATATCAGTTAATAAAAATAATGGTACTGACGCGGAGATAGATTCTGCTAGTGATAGTGATCCTACAGATTCACTACAAGTAGCAATGAAGAAGTTACCTAATAATGCTACGAGAATTTCAATTAAATATGGTAGTCAAGGCAACTCAATTAGATCTTCAGCTCTAGTAGGTATAATAGAAGGAAATATTCGCTACGCTAATACATAACAATATATAAAACTTGAAACTTTTATGTATAATTGATTTATTCTTTAGTGATCTCAAAAATATTTCTTAACATTTTTTCTCTCTCTGTAAGCTCTGGTTCCACTAAATTTTCATTTACTATATCTAGATGATCAATATTATCAAAACCTAGATCACCGATATTACTAGACTTAGTGTCTGTCGGTTTTTGCTCTGTTGAATTAAGAGACTTTGAAGCATAACTATTATCTTGAAGAGCTAATTTTTTAGCAGAATTTAAAATTGTTAAAGTTTTATTATAATCTGTAGAATTTAGTTTTCTATAATCTATACCATTAATAATAGCATCAATCCAAATCGCGACATATCTGCCACAATCTGTTTGTAAAGGCATTTGAAGATGTATATTATCCAAAGAGGTTTCTACTTTGTATGTATTATTAGCAATCTTTGGTATATTATGAGCATCATTTTTATCAATATACGCAATAGATGAATTTACTCTTTCAAGTCCCTGCTTTAACGATTGTAATACAGAAAAACTAGCATTATTTGCAGCATGTGATATTAGAGAATCAACCATATTGAGAGTTATTGTTTTATCATAATTATCAATAGTTACTTCAAGAAGCACAGCATGAGGTGCATTATTTGATGATATTACAGTTCCTCCATATAAAATCTTTATTATATTTTTATCAAAATATTCATTTGCATATTCTGTAATATTTTCAACAATAGTCATATATTGCTCATAGTTTTTGGCTCTAAAAGATAATCTCTTTCCTTCTTTATTACTATAAATAACAACTTCATCTTCAGATGGTTTATAAATACCTCTATCTCCTCTGATATTGGCAAGATTCTTTATATAATTATCAGCCACAAAATTACTAGTACCAGAAACACCATATTTTGCTTCGAAGATTTTTTCGCCTGCGACAACTCCGTCAAAGTAGTGTTTCAACCCTCCATAAATCTTTTCAACTAAATAAGTTTCTGACCTTTTATTTATTGTATTAGCATTCTTTTTAAGATAGCTGTTAACACTTAAAATTTCTTTATTACCTTTAGCTACAGTATATGCAGATCTAACATATTCGTTTTTTTTATTTTTCACAACTATTGGGTAACCATATTGTTTACCGACAAGATTAGTAATTGAACTAGACCAAGTATTTCTATCAACTCGAGCTTCTATTGGAACACCTTCTAAGATACTAAATTCTGAGTCTAATTCTTTACAGCAGTTTAATAAAGCCTGAGAATCTTTAAGAGAAACTGCATATCCATCCTTATGCATACCATTTTCGAAGAATCTTACTTTTTTTATAGCTATATTTTTAATATTAATAGGTTTATCACCTTGAAGCTCACCATTTATATAGCAATATAAATTATTGGCATGGCCTGATATTGGTATAAATGCTAAGCTGTATAATACACAAATGATTGGTAATTTTAAAATTCTATTTTTGATATTTCCCATTAAAATTACCCAAAATCTACTTAAATCCTATCAAAAAATCTAAGATAGTATCGGTGATTTATTTTAGAGTTCTTTTATATTAGATATTCGCTAGGATTCTAGCTCCTTTGATTATGTCATTATCTTTTTTAGCGAAACATAATCTTAAAAGACCATTTTGAGGAGTCTCAAAAAGTGATGATATTGGCACTAAACCGACACCATGTTCTTTGATTAGATCACTAGCGAATTTATCACCATCTTGATTACTTATATCACTATAGTCAAGAATTTGGAATGGCGAGCCTTGCCAGTCAAGGATTTTGAATCTTGTACCTTTTAGGTTTTCTCTTAATAACTGATTTTGCTTTTTGTAGAGTTTATGTAAGTTCTCATAATATTCAGGATGTTCTAGGATCCCCTCAGCTAACGCTAATTGCATTGGATGTGTCGCGGAGAATGTTGCAAACTGCTTTATTGCAAGCATATTTTTTATTACTTGTGGGGGAGCAATAGTTACACCTTGGCGCCAGCCAGTGACGTTGTAAGTTTTGCCAAGAGATTGGAATACTACTAGCTTATGATGTAACTCTTGTATTTGTATAGCACTTGTAAAACTCTCTCCAGCATAGATATGTTCATAAACTTCATCAGAGATTACCAGAAGTTCTTTATCTTTAACAATCTTTGCAATTTCTTTGAATTCATCTCTGGATATAACCGTTCCCATTGGATTGTGAGGAGAGTTTAGAATTATAAGTTTAGTACGATTTGTAATAGCATTTACAATAGCTTTTGTATCAATTCTACCATTTGGCAGTAGTTTTAGTCTGACACATTTACCTTGATTAAACTTTGTAACTCCAGCATAAGTATCAAATATTGGATCAAACATAATAACTTCATCACCTTGACCAACATAAGCTGAAATTACACAAAACAAACCTTCTTGTGCACCTGCGGTAATCGCTACATTATCGATGGTTATATCTATATCGTAGCATCGCTTAGTTTTTTGTACTATTGCATTGCGTAGCGTAACAGCTCCTGGGATTGGAGAGTATTGGTTTTTGCCTTGCTGCATATAGAAGTATGTACGCTCAATTAGCCACTCTGGGGTATCAAAATCAGGAGCGCCTTGAGTGAAGTTTATAGCTTTATGCTCAGTAGCCATCAAAGCAAATTTGCCATATACAGATGGTGTAGTGTCAATATGAGATTTTGCTTGAATCATAGTAATTTTTTTGATACAAAGATATTGACTAGATTATAGTATAAATTTTGATAAAGTACTATTGTTGATTTTTTGTATGGTATTGATGCTTTAAAATTACACTCAATAGACTAATTATTAACTATAATAATAAAAATCAAGCTCTCTAATGATTCCAGGTCAATATGAAGATATAAATATAAATTAAGTTAATAATTTACAAGTTGATAGAGTAGATAATTATTATAAAGCTATTTGTTGTATGAATGAGTATTAGTATGACTCCATTCTGCGATTTTATCGATAGGATATTTATCATTACTACTTGCTTTAATCTCAAGTGGAATACCATTACAATCTTCAAAAAATGTCATATATTCCTCTATTCCATCTTTTTGACTATAGACATTTGGACCAAATATTATCTTTACATCCATTTTTTCTAGTTTATTCAACATTTCATGATAATCTTTAGCAGTAATAAAAGCTCCAAAGTGAGCAGATGGAATAGCAATATCATCATTTTTAGGAGTTTTAGCTATAATACTAGGAGATTTAAGTATCCCCGAAGGTCCTAATTCATGAAATGCTATTTGCTGTTCAAAAAAATTAACCATTAGTTCAGAAGGTGAAAAATCTAATACATTAAAACCTAGTTTAGTATAAAACTCTTTAGTCTCTTTTTTATTTTTCATTGGAAGTGAAATATGTACTTTGTATTCAAAATTACTCATAACTTTATTCCTTAATCGTTGAATTGTAGTAAGTTATGTAATGATTGTATCATTAATTCTATTCTATAAAAGATAGTCTCTTCTAAACCATTGTTTAGAAAAAATACACAATTGGTTTGTTATTCTTCTAAAAATGGCGTGGTTGTAAACTTTATCTAACTTTTCTTTACCTATTGCAAATTATGTTTTAAAACATAAAAATAATAATATTATTCGAAATTCGTTAGTATTTAAAATATATTCGAAGCTTTATAAACTACAAGAAAATTATAGAAAGATTTATTTTAGAATCTTAATCAATTCTGTAACTGTTATTTCTTGTTTTTCTTGAGTTTTGCGATTCTTATATTCAATCAGTCCTTGCTCAAGTAGCCTATCACCAATTACTACATGATGAGAATATCCAATTAAATCAGCATCAGCAAACATCACACCAGGTCTAGCACCTCTATCATCTAAAAGTACATCGATACCATTTGTAAGCAAATCTTGATAAAGTTTATCTGCTACTTCTTTAACCTTATCTGATTTATTGTAGTTGATTGGCAGGATAGCAACTTGGTATGGGGCGATAGCTTCTGGCCATATAATTCCATTCTGATCATGAGATTGCTCGATTGCTGCTGCCATCACACGTGATACACCGAAACCATAACAACCCATAAGCATAGGTTTAGATTTACCATCTTGACCGATTATATTTGCATTCATTGGTTTTGAGTAAACATCTTCAAGCTCAAAAATATGACCAACCTCGATACCATTTGTAAGCTCTAGAGTTCCTTTACCATCAGGGGAGATATCACCAGTTACTACATTTCTAATATCAGCAACTTGATAGTTAGTTACATCTCTATCCCAGTTTACATTTGTAAAGTGATAATCATCTTGATTAGCGCCACAAACTAGATCAGTAATTGCAACCGCACTGTAGTCAGCAATTATACTAATAGGGCAGTTATATATACCAAGTGAACCAGGATTTGCATTAAATAGTGAGAAAATCTCTTCTTTAGTCGCTAACGTATATGGTGCAACAATTTGCTCAAGCTTATTAATCTTGGTTTCGTTTAATTCATGATCACCACGAATAACTAAAGCAAAGAAGTTGTTTTTAGCATCCTTGATAATCATAGTTTTAATTGTCTGTTTGATATCAAAATTCATTTGATTACAAAGTTTATCAATCGTTTTAATATTAGGCGTATGGATTTTTGTAATTAAATTTTGAGAAACTACTCTTTTGCTTAGATCAGGCTTAGCATAAGTAGCTAACTCAATATTTGCAGCATAGTCAGAACCATTACTATAGCAAATAATATCTTCACCAGCGTTTGCTAATACCTGAAACTCATGACTATTATCACCACCTATAGCTCCAGTATCAGCTTTAACAGGGCGATAAGCTAAGCCTATTTTATCAAGGATGTTGCAGTAGGTTGTGTACATAATATTATAAGTATTGCGTAAACATTGACTATTTTCATGAAATGAATAAGCATCTTTCATAATAAATTCACGTGCACGCATTACACCAAAGCGAGGACGAATCTCATCTCTAAATTTAGTTTGAATTTGATAAAGATTTAAAGGTAATTGTTTGTAGCTTTTGATAGTATCTCTAGCCATATCAACAATTGGTTCTTCATGTGTTGGACCATAACAGAAATCTCTATTATGTCTATCACGTAATTTTAAAAGCTCTGGACCAAATTTATCCCAGCGATGAGTCTCTTGTAAAAGCTCTGAAGGCAGTATACTTGGTAAGAGTAACTCGCTTGCCCCAGCTTTGTTCATCTCATCGCGCACTATATCTTGGATTTTCTGGAGTACCTTTAGACCTAGTGGCATCCATGTATAAATACCAGAAGCTAGTTTTTTGATAAGACCAGCTTTGAGCATATATTGATGACTAATTAAAACGGCTTCTTTTGGAAGTTCTTTTGTTGTAGCAATTAGAGTTTGTGTTGCTTTCATAAGATCTATAAATCTAAAAATAAAAATATGAGCTAAATTATAGCAAAAAATAATTTATAAAATATAAAAATTGACTCTAGGTAGAAGGAAGTTAAGGAGATATGAAAAAACTAAGGAGTACTACCTAGAGTCATTTTTATAACTAGTAATTGTAGCTTCTAAACAATTACTAAAATAATTTGCAGTACTAAGATAGAAATTATCTTAAGGACTTATAATTATATGCTTATTAATTTGCTTGTCAATATTATTTTATGATTATTTTAGTGGCTAAAGAGCCAATAACTATTTGGATCAGATGGACATAAATGTGGACCACATTCAACAAATACGTTTAATGTATTTGCTAATGTTAGAATTAAGATTAGGATTATAGCTAGTTTTGCTAAGATACTTAGTTTTTTCTTTTTATTTTCATTTGGGGTGATTAAGCCGCAAATAGCAGCGTACAAGATGAAAATAATACTTACAATGAAATTCCAAGTATACATATGTAATGAAAATACTGCCTCACCATAATTGCCAGTGCCTGGAACAATATGCAAAAGTATCTGAGTAATTGCCATAGCTGCATTTAATAAAGCAACTAAAATTATAAGCAGATAATGCTTATAATTATTGCCGTGAGTTAGGTTTAGTAACAAGCCAAAAGCTAATAAACTTAAAGCCATTCGCTGAAATACACATAGGGCGCAAGGTAATTCTTGAAGAAATAGCTGATAGTAAAAAGCCATAGCTAAGATTATACAGATGCCAATAATAGCTAAAGAGTCAAAAAAATCTAAAATATCTTTTTTCATATTGATCTCCTTATAACTGAATATTTATGTATCTAATAGTATGAGGTATAAATACCACTAATAGTAATCCTAGTGATATAAAAAACAGCGTTTTAGCTATTTTATATTTATTTGTTATCGCAAATATTAGGCTAAGTAGAGTTGTTGAGAATATTAATAGTATCATCTTATCAAAACCAATTGTTTGTTTAGATAATCAGATTATATTCTAGTTTATAGCATAAGTTAAATTGAAACTTCTGAATTGATATATAAATAACTCTTATATGCTAGTAATAGGCACACTTAGGGCTATTTAGAATTCATAAATTTAGAGATAAGAAAGGAGGAGAAAAATATAAACTACCAAACAGCCCTAAGTAAAACTTTTTAGTATTGTGGAAAAATTTTTCTGAAATTTTGTGGCTCCCCGAGACGGACTTGAACCGCCGACCAATTGATTAACAGTCAACTGCTCTACCGACTGAGCTATCGGGGAACTTGTGAAGTATTATATGGATGATTTTTGAGACTGTCAACTAGTTTTTATATTTTTTATAACTTTTTCTCTCTAATACTAATTATTTTAATATTGCTTGAAAGATTATTGTATTTATAGCTAATTACACACAAAAATCTCATGCTGAATTTATTTCAGTATCTCACTATAAGTATTGATTTTATTTACAACCTGAAACTAGTTCGGGATGATAGAATATGCTATTTTTATACCTAGTAGGCTATATCAAATATCAATTGTATTTTTTTGGCACATATAGGTTAACTTTTTAATAAGTTTATATACTTATATGTATATGGTAAGATATTCTAAATCAAAAAATACTATT
Organism: Francisella hispaniensis FSC454; assembly: GCF_001885235.1. NCBI lineage: Bacteria > Pseudomonadati > Pseudomonadota > Gammaproteobacteria > Thiotrichales > Francisellaceae > Francisella > Francisella hispaniensis. Next base: position 1,448,554 of record NZ_CP018093.1, on the reverse strand, counting down.
AATAAATTAATAAAGTGATGGGAAATCAAGTCGTTCAAAGACAGCAAGAATTAGTCGAGGAGTTATCATTTTTTGAAGATTGGGAAGATAAGTATGATTATGTTATTTCATTAGCTAAGCAGTTACCAGAATTCCCTGAGAACAAAAAAACTGAAGAAAATTTAGTAAAAGGTTGCCAGTCGCAGGTTTGGTTTGATAGTAATATAGATCAAGGTAGACTAAATTTCATAGCTACAAGTGATGCTTTGATAGTCTCTGGTTTAATAGGAATGCTATTAAGAGTTTATAATAATGCTACTCCTACAGAAATACTGGCTTCAAATACTGATTTTATTAAGCAAATAGGTTTTGGCAATAACTTAAGTACAACGCGAGCAAATGGCTTAAGATCAATGCTTGATTATATATATGCTACAGCTAAACAAAATCAATAAATGAAAATACTAGTTTGTCGACCTCAGGATGATGCTGTTAGTTTAACCGAAAAACTCTGCACAAAAGGTCTTTTAGCGCTAAGTTTACCAACTATCAAAATTTGTTATCAAAAAATTACTGAGAGTGTTCTTGACTATACAAGTTTAGTTTTTACCAGTAAATATGCTGTTGAAAGCTTGTTTAGCCAATATCCGATTGGATTATTTAAAAATAAAAAGATCTATAGTGTTGGCGCTAGTACTGCTACTATACTAAAAAAATATCGATTTGATGCTATATATCCACTCAGTCATGGCTCACAAGAGCTTTTGAGTATTATATTACAGGGTGATATTTCAACAGAAAAGTTCGCAATAATTTCCGGTGTTGCAGGGAATAATCTTTTACTTGAAGAGTTATCAAAGTTAACACAGTGCCATAAATTTGAGACATATTCACGAGTTTTTATAGATCTTGATGAGTTGGTAGAAACCTATAATAAACTTTTTTTACATCATCAACCGGATATTATTATCGCTACGAGCCTTGATGTTTTTAAATCGTTAAGCAGAGTTTTTGAAAAAATAACTACTCCAAAGGCTGCAACAATTACCATAACAAGCCCAAAGATGCTAAAATTTGTTAATCAACAAGGCTTTAAAAATACCTTAAAACTTGAGAAACTAGATAATAGTTATATCTGTCAAAGAATACTAGAATTTACAGAGGCAAAAGATGTCAGTAGAAAAAAACACCCAGCAACAAAATAGCACTCAAGATAAGCCAGCTAAAAAAACAACAATAGTAGACAATAAATCTTCGATAGGAGTATTTGCTAAGATTAATTTAGTAGTATCTATAGCTGCATTAGGACTGTCTAGTTATGTGCTTGTTAACGCAATATCTCAGGCTAAAAATTCTAATACTAATTTTCAGGTATACACAGCTTTTGATAAACAACTTAAAGCAATCAAATCAAATCAAGATCAGCAAAAGAATATCGCTAATGACTTAAGTGCACAAAATGATGCGCTAACACAGAGTGTTAAGGCACTTCAATCACAACTGATAACTATTAATAATCAAATTGCTACTCCTGCAAAAGATTTGTATATGCAAATGAGTGTGATAAACATTCAATCAGCTATAAATTATTTGATTTTAGCTAAAGATGTGATGATTTTTGATGGAGATTCTCAAAAAGCATCTGAGTTAGTGGATGATGCCTTTGATAAAATACAAGCTAGTAGAGTGGCGACTGTAAGTGTCAGTGAACGTCAAAATATAAAAAGTGCTTTAACGCAATATTCATCAAGAGATGAAATTATCAAAGAGTTTATCGCAATTGAGCAGCAGTTTGCTAAACTTGAGTATTTAACACCAGAAGATATCTCTACTACAGTTAAGTCTCAAGATTCAAAAAATAAGTATATGAAGCTTTTAAGCTCTATTGTTGAGATTCAAGATATACCAAAAAATCAAACTTTAGTAGCAACTAAATATGCTAAAGAGTTTGTTGCAGATAGTCTGTATAGATCTTTAATTTCATTGCAAAGTGCTATGTATATTAACAATCAAGAAGCTATAGATAAGGCTAAAAATAATCTTGTTGCTATTGTTAAAAAATATTTTGTTCAAAATGAGGATACTAAAAAACTTATAAATGCTATACAAGGTATTAAAGCTCAAAATCTTGATAGTTTTAACACTAGTATCGATAAGCTTATTAGTCAGTTATCAAAACAACAAAATCAACTTCTAGCTCAACAACCAAATTTGAATAAAACTAATATAAGCGCAGAAGGAAGTCAAAAATGATAAAAGTTTTTAAACTTATAATAGCTGTTGCTTTAGCTACTTTAGTTGGGATATGGGCAACTAAGTATCATGGTTATATCATGCTGGTATTAGCAGATAAAACTATCAAAATGAATTTAGTTGCGTTTGTATTTATAGCTTTTATTCTGCTGTTTATATTAGTTCTTTGTATTAGGATCGTTAGATCAGCTTTTAAATTTCCATACTTGTTATTTAGCTGGGTTATAGGACTATTTAGTGTTGATAAGCACGAGAGATTTACTGATCTTGTTGCAGACATGACTCTCGAAAATAATAGGCTGGTTAAAAAGTTTAGTATTGGTCACATCATGAGATTAACCCCTAGACATCTAAAAGACTATATCCTTTTTAGAAAGCTAAATGTAATTGCGGCTACAAAAGATATTAAAGAACTAGAAAAAGCTCTTAAGCATATTGATTCTAAAACCATTACATACAAGTTTTTCGAAGTATATAAGCTTTATCTGGTGCAAAAGCTTAGTGAAGCGCAAACAAAGATAGCTGTAATGTTAGAGAAAAATGATCCAAGATTTATGCCTAATATTGTCAATCTTGCTGGTAATATTGCTTTAGCAGATGGAGATGATGCTTTTGCGTTGAAGATTTTAGAAAAGTATGATGCTTATCTAAAAGAGGATCTTGAAGAAAATCTTATAATTTTGGCTTTAACAGCTGCAAAAGACGCTAATAAACTAGCTGATATTTATAATAAGTCTGATACAACAAAAGTTCTAAGTAGAGTATATTTGGAACAACTGATTAAATTTGGTGAAATGGTTAGTGCAGAGAAGTTTGCAAAGAAACAGTTAGCAAATTTAAATATATCTGCAGAAATGCTTAAGCTTTATATTAATGCTTTTAATATGCCAATTGCTAGACTTTGTGATAAGGTACTTGATAGAGCAAATCATGATTATGATAGTATCCTTACTTTATTAGATTTTGCGATGCTTAAATCTGATAATTATTGTTTTAAAATGATTTATGATTATATTGAGAGATATCTTAAGGACTTGTTATCTGTTGCGGAATTAGAAAAATACTCTCATATTCTATGTAAATTCTTTATAAAAAATGGCGAAGTAGCAGGATTGGATTTATCAGTGGCAAGATTGGTTTACGCCAATAACTAGCGAGGTTATCACTATGCAAATTAAAAGATGGTTTTTAAATAATAGCTTAAGAAACTATCAGTATCTCTTATATGATAAAACCCATGCTATTGTTATAGATCCTCTAAAGTCTGATATTTTCGCTGAATTTATTGCACAAAATAAATTACAGCTTGAGGCTATTTTGATTACACATAAGCATGGTGATCACATTGCTGGGGTCAAAAAATTATCAGCCTTATATCCAAATGCTAAAGTTTATGCATATAGTGAAAATGACTTATTCAAGCCAGATATTTATGTCAAGGATGGAAGTTTTATAAATCTTGGTTTTACTAATTTTAGGGTTATGTATACGCCTGGTCATATAGATGATCATGTGTGCTTTCTATTTGAGCGAGAGCGAGCTCTTTTCTGTGGTGATACATTATTTAACGCTGGAGTAGGTGGTATTCAAGCAGAATCAGCAGATATAAATCAATTATATGACTCATTAGTCAAAATTACTAAGTTAGATGGTGATATTAAGCCATATCCTGCCCATGATTATTGGCTTGGTAATCTCGATTTTGCATTAAGTATCGTTGCTGATGATAGCTATTTTAATTATTATAGAAATCAAGTTGCTGAATTAGCAGCTGAAGATAAACCAATAGTTAATTTAGCAGAAGAAGCCAAATTAAATATTTTTATCAGAGCGATGTCAGATAGAGCACTTTTAAAAGCCTTGCCTGATTATAGTTTGGGTCGAGAAATGTTTGTTAAATTAAGACAATTAAAAAATAATTTTTAGTTAAGGGATTGATATTTTTCTTAAATAGCCTCGATTTACTAAGTTGAACTATTAAAATTGTCTAAATTAGACTCTATTATTAGTTTTTTGAATTACTATCACTTGAATCTTTGTTAGAGGTTTTAGAATTAGAATCTTTGTTAGTATCTTTAGGTTCTATTTTAGTACGACTGATCTCACGAGGGAAACCGCCATTTAGTCCGATTCTTTGTAGCTTGATGATATCTGGAGCCATTGCACGCTTACTATCATAAGGGCCTATGTACATTCTAATCCAGTTGCCTACGCGTTCAAATTGAGGATTAAGCCCGTCTTCTTTCATTTTTTTGACATACCAAGTAGTTTCATCCATATTTCTGAAAGAGGCAATTTGATAAATATAAGTGTATTTGTATTGCGCTCTTTGCGCTTCTGGAACTACATCTACTTCTACACTATCATGTTTGAGATTATTGTAAAATGTAAATACCATTTTATCATTCGAAGTATTTTCTTTAGTGCTTAAATCAGCTGTTTGATTATTTTTTTTATTATCTGGAGATTTTGATATTTGAGTTTTTTCTGCTTGTAGCTCTATTTTAGCTTTTTCTTGTTCAGCTTTTATCTTTTTTAAGTGTTTATTTATAAGTTTAGATACTACAGCTACAAATAAAAGACATACAATCAGAGCTATCAAAATCTTTTTTTTCTTAGAGTTTTTTGGCTTTTGTGGCTCTTGTAAGCTATCTTTGGCTGTTTTTTTTGGAATATCAAGTCTTGATAGATCTTTCATAAGTTTTATTTTTTTCAATAAATTTATTAAACTTGGTAAGTGTTTAATATGTTAATGTTATACTAGAAAAGATTATAATTAATAGTTATGTAAATATATAGGGTTTTATTATGACTTATAACAAAAATGATAAATTTATTGTTAGAGGCTTTCATACAAATTGTCCAGCCGCATTCAAAGATAAGATAATCGCAATGGGTGTGATTGAAGGTCAGCAAATGATTGTAACAAACAAATCAATCTTAGGTGGACCAATTGCTTTTGAAACTAATTGTGGCTCATTTTCATTGCGTAAAAAAGACCTAGAGTTTTTAAAATTAGAAAAAATAAATTAAAAAAAGAGGCTATAAGATGCGTTTACAAAAAATATTCTTATTAACATCACTATGTACTGCTACACTTGCTATAGGCAACTTATATGCTGCACCAACTACTAATACTCAGCAGTTAAGTAGCCAACAGCAAGATAATATTAAAAGCACACTTAAAAGTAATCTTGATTCTCTATTCCCATATCAAACACAGATAACTATAGGAAAAATTGATCAAGCTGATAAAGGTAGTGTTGTAGCGTCAAATATTCTCATAATGAGCAGCGACTCAAAAAATCCAAATCTAACTATAAATAAACTTATCTTCAAAGGCTTACATGCAAATCAAACAATCAAAAATAATTTTACTATCAAAGTGGAAGGTTTAAGTATAGCTAATTTAGCAGCTGCGGTGGCTAATAGTAACCTAGTCAGTGCAGAAATAGATCCTAAACAGTTAGCTGATAATCAAGGATTATTTAGCATTGCTATGAATAGTTTAGGACAAACTATCTATAATTTAGAAATTAACTATGATTATAACAATAGTACAATTAACTATAATCTTGATTCTACAATAAATAACAAGCCATTACTAAAAGCAGCAGCACAATTAAATAATATCGATTTATCTAATACTAATGTTAATACGGACTTTCTAGCGACTCTGCTTGATGAATCAATGAGTGCTAAGATTAAAACACTTGAGTTTGATGCTAATTTCTCAGAAGTTTTAAGAGATATTACTAATAAGTACCTTGGTAAAGATTACAAGCAAACCCCTATTTTAAACATTAAAGCTCAGTTGGGTAAAAATCCAGGCAAGTTGATGTTAAATGTTGATAGTAAGTTAGGTTCTCAAAATTATGCTAAATATAATATTGTTATTAATGGTATTAATTTAGCGAACTCAACAATCAATGATATTGTTGCTGGTTCTAGTAATGCTTTAGATAATGCTTACATACAGTCAAGCACCTCGAGCTCGCGGATTGAGCTTAATTTTGCAAAAGACTTTTTCCCTAAAAATTCACCAATAACACAAGTATTTTCAGCTTTAGACAAAAACAATATTAATTTTACGATTATTTCACAGCATCAGTTTGAGGGTACTAGTTATAATACTAACTTTTATCTAAAAGCAGATGGTTTGGCTAGCTTAAGTGCCAATGCTAATGCAGTAGTAAATGGTAAGCTAAATTTACTGCCATATCTTGGTACAAATGTACAAAACCAAACTAATCTGTATGATTGTACTAACCAGTTATGTTTAAGTAATGTCGATGTTAAATTTGCTAACTATGGATTACTTGAAAAAGTAGCTCGTCAGACAAATAGGGATCCAAATACAACACCACAACAAATCTTAGGATCTTATGGCGCATTATTACAACTTTTTGCAGTGCAACAGCAGGATAAATTATTACAGCAGACATTATCAGCTTTTGCTATATTTTTACAAAATCCTAAAAATATAGCCATTCATGCTAAAGCAAATAAACCAGTTAATGAAAATGCATTACTGAATATGCTAGTTGCTGATGCTAAAACACTTAAAAAGTACAAACCAGTCAATAATAATGGTAATGTCGATCTTAGCAACAACCCTAATGTTAAGCTCATAAACAATATTCAAAATATATTCAAAATTAGTTTTGATGTTAATAAATACTCAAAACATTTATATAAATAATCTAAATCTTTGAAAAAATACAATTCTTGTTGATTTAAAGCAGTATCACTATTGACAACTACTCAAAATAAGGTAATATATGACTCTATAAAGCGGGAATAGCTCAGTGGTAGAGCACAACCTTGCCAAGGTTGGGGTCGCGAGTTCGAGCCTCGTTTCCCGCTCCACACTCTTGCATGTGTGGCTGGGTAGCAAAGTGGTTATGCAGAGGCCTGCAAAGCCTTGGACGCCGGTTCGATTCCGGCCTCAGCCTCCATACTAGCCCGGGTGGTGAAATTGGTAGACACAAGGGACTTAAAATCCCTCGGAGCTTAACCTCCGTGCCGGTTCGAGTCCGGCCCCGGGCACCATTTATATATTTCATGCAGTATCATTCAGTATCATAAAGCTAATATTTCCAATACTTTGAGAATATTTGTTGTCTCAAGGCGTATCATAAATCTTCACTAAAACCTACAAAAAAGTGTATCCTAAACTGTATCCTAGCTATAATATATTTAGAAAATGTAAATTATAGGTATATAATATGGCTGGTAAACTTACAGTATCTAAAATAAATAGCTTAAAACCTAAAGATAAAGATTATCGAGAGGGTGACGGTAATAACTTATATCTAAAAGTAAATAAAGGTGTTGGTACTAAGTCATGGCAGTTTAGATATAACGGCTCATTTATGGGAATTGGTAGCTATCCGGCATTAACTTTACAGAATGCTAGAAAATTAGCAATCCAGTACAAAGAGTTAATAGCCAACGGAGAAGACCCGAAGGTATATAGAGATAGCCAAAAAGATAAAGACGAGCTTTTACTTAATAGTATTGCTACCAAATTTATTCAGCATAAGATAGAAATTAAATCATGGACTGGTCAGACTCCAAAGAAAAAGATGGGATACTATGAGAAAGATATAAAACCAGTTTTTAAAAACAGATACATAAACAAGATAAAACCAAAAGAGATAATAGACTTTCTTAAAAGATTTAAAGAAAATCCATCTAAGCAAAGCAAAATATACGATATTATAAGTGGTTTATATAGTTATGCTATTCATAATTGCTATATAGATGTAAACCCGTTATCAGGATTAAAGAAAGGGGAGATATTAACTCCAGAAGCTAATAAAAAATATCCCCATATAGACCCTATAAGACAAAGAGCTTGGTTTAGTCAGTTATTAAATGATATAGATAACTACAGAGGACAAATACAAACTATTAAGGCATTACAGATACTACCTTACTTAGGCTTTAGACCATCTATGGTAGCAGAATTGAAATGGAATGAAGTGTATTTAAATGGAACAGAGCACGAGCCTAGACCACATATACTAATAGACCAACCTTTGAGAATGAAGACTAGAAAAGAGTTTGCTCAACCATTATCTAAACAAGCTGTAGAAATAATAAAAGAAATGAAAGCTATAAATGGAAATAAAGAATATGTATTTTCGTCTACTAAGGGGGGACATGTAAGTATTGGTACATTATCGCAAGCGTTTCAAAGAATGGGCTATGATGGTAAAGGTAGTAAACCCCATCAAGTTACACATGGTTTTAGACATATAGTATCTACAATACTCCATAGTCTGGAGCATGAAAAGAAATGGAATTTTATAGCTGTAGAAACTGTTTTAGCCCATGAAGCCCAAAATAAGGTACAGGCTACATATAATACCTATGACTATTTTAATGAAAGGGTAGAGATGATTAATATATTGGCTGATTATATAGATGATGTAAAAGCTAATAGTAATGTTATTAATATGGAAGTAAGTTAGATTTTAAAAGGTTAGCATTGTCTAGGGTAGCTCCCGAAAGAATACAGCCCAAGTATTTTGGCAATGCTTAATATTTTGGGGATACTGTGGGGGTATTGGTTTGAATGAATAGAGATTTCTATAAAGAGCAACTAGAAATACATATACCTAGAGCAAAAAAAAGAACTATATTAAAAAATAAAATCAAATGTAAAAGCTTAAAATTATTAATAAATGAAATTTTAGAAAACATAAGTAGTTTAAGCAAAAAAAAGAAATTTATATATTCTCTTAAATCTAAATTAATTGATTGGAGTTTTACACTCCCTACAATAAATGATATGACTATAGGAGATAATCCATACTCTCAAATAAATTATGATAATAGACAAAAAGATGTCAAAAAAGCTAAAGAGTATATTTCTAAATTAAAAAGTATCTATGATAAGTATGTGTTTGAGTGTTTGCCAACTGATTATATTGATGGTTTAAATAAATTTAGTGAATTTATAGAGGGAATAAATTGTTTACAGACTAGAGCAGTGAAGAGAGAGTATATAGAAAGTCGTAAAAAGAAGTCATTAATGATATTTTATCGACTTTTATAGAAAATAATCTTACTAATTACATAAAATTATCAACTATCAATAATACAACAGGAGAAGAGTACTTTTTCCATAAGTTTTGTAGATTATCCATAAATTATAAATATGAGTTTATTAATATCTTAGATGGACAAGAGATTAAAGCTTTTAAGAAAGTATTATCTAATTTTAAGACTAAAAATATTCAAAATAAAAAATAAGTCATAAGCTATAAGCAAACTTTATATCTATTATTCTTACCAAGTATCAACTAGAACTACTTAAAATCAGCAGTTTTTAAACGGTGCTAATCTTTAGTTGCTGCAGCAATTAGAAAAATAAAATAATTGAACTAAAGAAAAAGGATATAGAGATATGAAAATATTAAGACTAAACCAAGTAGTAGAGCTTACAGGAACTAGCAAAAGTACTATCTATAGATGGATTAATTCTAGTCAATTCCCAAAACCGTTAAACCTATCTAGTAGTAGTGTAGGTTGGTTAGAAACTGAGATTAACGACTGGATACAGTCAAAGATACAGGCTAGGGGGTAGGTTATGGCTACTATTACTACTAGACAAAATACAAATAATCTTTATCATCTTACTTGTTAACGGGCGTGAGAACCCTAATACCAAGTAGTGATATAGCCACTATTAAGAGCTATGATAAAGTGAATTGTAATAATAGCCATGATGATATAGATAATACTGTATCTATCGGTAGCGGGCTTTATTATGCACTTTTAAGATATGTTAATCAATATATCTATCACATAACGGCTAAACTCTTTTGTTTTGTCGGGAGGTGTAGGGAATACAATAGCCAATTTATTGGTAAATACCTACAGCTAGGCTTGGTACTAGTCTCAACCGCCCCGATACTTTGAGAAAACAACCAAGAGGAATATAGCCATGTCTAAAAACAATCAAAATATAGAAAACTTATTTGGTATCAAAATAAAAAATGATGTTATGAGTAATTCAGCTCATGACAAAAACCTAATCAAAGGCGACTTTGTAATATTTGATAAGACTTTAGAAGCTAAGCCAAATAGAGTCGCTATAGTTGAAAATAAATATAATGATACTTTCATAGTCTTACTAGACAAAAACCCTAAAAATGAGCTTATAGGTAGGTTTATAAGTGAAGATTACAAAGATGTAGTAATACCAGTAGAGAGAGTACTTGGAATTGCTACTAAAAAGATAAGTAATATTAGATATTTCTAGGGGAAAAAGACAATGAATATAACAAAGTTTAATGATTTTATTAACTCTATTGGCTATCCATTGCCTAATAGCTTTAATTATAGCATAGGTATTGGGGAACTGATTAGGTTTAGTGATAAAAATAAGAAAAATAATAATAAAAACTTATGGTTAAAGAATATTGATAATAATATCTTTGTTTTTGGTGATTGGGTAACAGGTGAGAAGTATACCTATATAGATAATGATAAACCTAAATATGAGCTACAAGACTTTGCAGAGTTGAAAAAGCAAAGAGAGGCGATAGAAAAAAGACAGATAGAGGAGATTAACCAAAAGAAAGATTTAGCTACTAAATTAACTGATTTTTATAAGTCATTACCATTGGCTAATGATGATCACCCATACTTAGTAAAAAAAGGTATAAATAATCATCCATTAATACGCTTGTATAAAGATGTTTTGATAATCCCATGCTTTGGTACTGTAGAGCCTTTTAATAATCAAATACAGAGCTTACAAGGTATATATCCAAATGGCTTTAAGAAGTTTTATAAAGATGCTCATGCTAAAGGCTCATGTCTGATATTAAATAAATCATCTAATGATAGTTTTATCTTTGTAGAGGGTTTTGCTACTGGTATGAGTGTATTAAGCCTTGTAGAGCGTTTTAAGGCTGATATATCGGTTATATGTGTATTTAACTGTAATAACTATATTCATGTTATAGAGAGCTTTTATAGTAGATATCCTAATGCTGAATTAAATATATGGGCTGATAAAGATAAGCACGGTATAGGAGAGAAAAAAGCTATTGAGGTTGCTGCAGCAATTCCAAATATTTATATCAATCCACCACCATTAACAGCTGAGCAGATGGATAAAGGTTTATCAGATTGGAATGATTATTTAGTTACTAAAGGGGATTTATAAGATGAGTAATGTAGTAGAGCTAACAACGCTAGATGACAATATAGAAATACTAAAAGGTAAGCCTAGAGAGTTACCAAAAAAGGATAAGCAAATACCAATATTTGATAAGGTAATGCTACCAGATAGATTATCGGATTATGTCTTTGGACAAGCTGAAGCTGGTAAACTAACAGCTAGTGCTATAGCTATATCTGCTTTGACTGGAGTATCGGGGGTACTTGGTAAGAAAGTAGTGTTAGATGTAGGTTTTAAAGAAGTAACAGCTAATGTATGGGGATTAGTTACTGGTGAGAGTGGTGCGGGTAAAAGCCCATGTTTAAGAACTATAACCCCTATAATAAAAGATTTAGATACAAAGCTAGAAGAAGAGCATAGAGAAAAATTGGCAGATTATAATCTTGATATTGAGGTTATAGATGCAAGGATTAAAGAGATAAAAGACTCTATAAAGTCTGATATTAAAGATGCTAATCATGAAGCTATAAAAGATAAGAAACAACTTATTAAAGAGGTTGAAAATAGTAAGCCATATAGACCAATAGCTAATGAGATTATATATACAGACTTCACCCCGCAGGCAATTATAGACAAGATAGCCAAAGATTGTCCAAATGGTATTTTGTTATGTGGTGTAGAGTTTTATAAGATGCTACAAACATTATCTAGTAAAGAAAATGCTACTAAACAAGGAATGTTTTTAAAGGCTTATGATGGCGAGTTTGACAAGAGCCTAACACTTGGTAGGGGTACTATTAATGTCGATAAAGTATCAATATCAATATTAGCTGATATCCAAACTAGTAATTTAGAAAAATATTTAAATCAAGTTAAGGATAATGAGGGGCTACTAGCAAGGTTTCAACTATTATCAGTAGTAGAAGATAGTGCTAGAACCCATAAAAAGCCAAAGTTAGATGAAAAGCTACAGAATGTATATAAAGACCTTATAGATGAGCTATTTGATATTCCTTTGCTAGATAGGGTTATTAATGGCGAATTAGTCAAAGGTGAGCCTAAGAAATATAGATATACAGCTAAAGCAGATGATTTTTTAAATAGATGGTTTGAATGGTACGATGCAGAGGTTAGAAACTTTGCAGAAGATACACCTATGAAAAGGTATCTAAATAAGTTTGGCGAAACTATGTACAAAATCTCTTTAATATTTCATGTCATAGATAAAAAAGATGAAGAGTTTATAGATATAGATACATTGGAAAAAGTAGTTAAATTTATGAATTATCTATATGAGACCGCAAAATATCTTTATGATGATGAGATTGATTTAGTAGTTAAACATGCTAAAGAAATATTATCTAAACCACTAGATAAATTTAAAGATGGTTTTACAGCTAGCTCAATAAAAGACCGTTATTCAAGTTTGCGAAATGATAGACCAATGTCTTTGACAATAGAGAGCTTAAATTTACTCAAAGAGCATAACCATATTTTGGAAATTTCACCTAAAAAAAGAGATAGATATACACGATATAGATTGATGGAATAATCTCAACTGACTAAAAACCCGACTGATTTAACTGGTTAAGGCTCAAACCCTTATATACCAATAGATACAGACCCGTTGGATAGTCGACTGATAAGCGACTGATGAACTGATTAAAACTATTTGACCAGTTGACCAGTTGGATATCAGTTGGGGAGTCAACAGGCTTGAAAGCCTTATGTAGCAATGCTTTGAGGCTATACCAGTTAAACCAGTCGATATTTATACCAGTTGGATAATATGGAGATATAAAAATGCTATTTGATATAACAATTTTAGAAGAATATAAGACAGAGAGTTTAACTAAACCAAAAGAGAAAATACAACTACAAGATATTAGAGAGATTAAACCGGTATTCACCCCAAAAGGTGAAGCAAAAAAATTGCTGCAGCAACTACCACAAGATAAAGATGAGTATTTTAAAAGATTTACTATTGAAAGTTATTTATCAGATATTCAATTACCGCCTAAAAATATCCCCTGGATAGAACACTTACTTAAATGGAAGCCAAAGGCTAAACAGTACGAGCTTTTAAAGCAATATAAGGAATTGTATTTACAGGCTTATAATGATACGCCTTTAGAACATCAAAAGATTAATGCTGGTACTCTAAAGGCTAATACTTGGCTCAGGGTTTTGATTACTGGTGAATAATAATTCTTATTTATTGACAAAGTACACATTAAAAGAGTACTATATAATCATAGACAAATATTACTAATCTTATGAATACTAAAAAAGTAGTAATAACTAACAAAGCTATCAAAGACATTAAAAGTTTACCAAAGCATATAATAATTAATCTTAGAACTTGGATAGCTACAGTAAATAAGATTGGCTTAGTAAATACTAGAAAGTTAAAAGGCTATCATGATGAGCCATTACAAGGAAATAGAAAAGGACAACGCTCAGTAAGATTAAACAAAGCCTACAGAGCTATTTATAAACAATATGATAATGGAGATATAGAATTAAGCTATATTGAGGTTATAGAAGTTAATAAACACAAATATTAAGGGGTTCATTATGAGTAAGGAAGCTTTAAATATATTAGATGATGTGCTAGGTGGTAAGCCTACGTTTGGGGAAACTATCGCGGCAATTCGTAAATGTGAAGATTTAACACAAGTGGAATTAGCTAAAAAATTAGGCGTATCTAAACAATATCTATGTGATGTAGAGAATAATAGAAAGTCTGTAAGTGTAGATAAAGCTATCAAGATTGCTCAAGCTTTAGGGCAGTCTAAAAGACTACTAGTAGAGTTAGCATTGCAAGAGATGTTAAATAAAAACCACTTAAACTATTCAATATCATTAGCTTAATTTAGTAAATATACCATCATCAAATTATACTTCACTAGACCAGTATCTAAAGGCTCTAAAATTAACTTAATTCATTCCGTTATATAATTACATATAGAGTCAATTGATAGACATTTTACAATACATTTAATGCTATCTGTCATACAAAATAAAGGGTAATACATGACTAAAATACTTAGTTTTGATGATGTATCTAAACAAGAGCCTATACCGTTAATTAATAATTCAATAGATGAGATATATGAAACTTTATATCAAAATGGCTTGGAGTATATATTAACCGATGGAACAGCAGAACAGAAAGAAATAATAACTATCCATTTATTAAATATTCTAAGTAAAGATTTAGATTTATTACTTGGCTTATTTTTTGAGCTTGGAGATGTAGCAGATAGAGAGTATCAAGATAACAGTATTAAGAAATCAGAGCTTAAACAAAGACTTATTAAATTATTTGATTGTATGGAGGCTTTTTAGTGAGAAATATGAGGGAGATAGCTTGGGAGTGTGGTTTTGAATTGCCTACTAATGCAGAGACTCAACCAATCGCTTTATATAATTGGTTTGGTAAACCTAAAACAAAATATATTGTAAGAACTAGTGATACTAGCTTTGTCTTTGGTGATAAAAGAACAGGTGAGAGATACAAGGTAGTTAATGGCGAAATAGTAGAACAAGAAGTAGGTATAATAAGATGAGAGAGGAAAACTATAATATAGACTTTAAAACCAAAACTATACCAATAACATTAAGACTTGATGAAAACGAATTGCAGCAACTTAAAAACACAGCTAGTCAACATGGAGTAGGCTATAGCGTAATAGTTAAATCATTAATCTATAAATTCAATAGAAACTTAATTAACTTTTTGTAGGTGGAAGTATGACAGAAGAAAAGAAAATAGAGCTGGCAAATAATTTATTAGATGAGTCAATAAAATTGTTTAATGATAGGTTTTCATCTTTCAGTAAACAGTCTGCTAAGGATTGCATTATAAATATAAAAAATCTAAGTCATGCAACAGGTAAAAAAGTAAAGCTTTATATAGTAGACAGTGGGGGTAATGAATAATGAAGTCGAATTTAACAGCTAAACAATTAGAGTTTTGCAAATACTATCTACAAAGCGGACATATCACGGAAGCCTATATACAAGCTTATGATACTGAAAACATGAAAGAGCAAACAATATATAACGAGGCTAGCAAATTACTCAAACATGAAAAAGTAGCAGAGTTTATAGAAACTATCCAAAAAAGGGAAATATTAGGAGCTTTTAACACTAGGCAAAAGTATTTAGATAAACTAGATGAGATTATAGATAGTGATGATAGTACTATGGCTGAAAAGATACAGGCTATTAATACAGTCGCTAAGCTCAAACAGTGGGATAAGAGAAAAGCAGGATTACAAATAGACTATCAAGAGGAATATGATTTAATACAAGGAAGACTAGCAACTGGACTACTAGGCGACCTTGACAAATACCCTAGAAAAGATATCTAATTACCGCTATTTTGCCATTAGGTTTTATAATCTTATAAAAAAAGAAAAAAATATAATTGCTGCAGCAATCGTAAAAATGTCAAAAACATACCCCTTTTTAGTCAGTAGCGTACATTGGGGAGTACATTGAGTTTAATTTTAATTTTTTAAACCCTTATGTATCAATGGTTTTATAGTAAAGTTCGAATCCTGTACAATTTCAAAATAACTTTTCTACAAAAACACAATACCCATAATAAATTAAATAATCCAATTTACTAATCTTTTGAATATTTATATTATCTAAGAATTATTCTTTATAAAGAGAATATATATGGTAGTAGTTCTTTTGTATTAGTATCTAATCTATCAGTATCACTCATATTAGTTAAAATAATTGGGCAGTCAAGATTAAGGTGTTCTGACATTATCTGTCGGCATGCGCCACATGGTGAAATTGCTTTTTCTGTATCAGCAACTACCGCAATCTTAACGATATCATCTTTACGGTAACCTTGACTGTAAGCATAAAATATAGCATTTCTTTCTGCACAAACAGATAAGCCTAGAATTGAAGTTTCAATATTTGCACTATTGATAATATTACCATCCTTCATAAGTAAGGCAACCCCAACTCTAAATCCAGAAAATGGTGCATATGCATTATTAAAAGCTTCTTTTGCATGTTCAATTAACTGTTGATCTTGTCTTTGAGTCATTCTTTATTTATACCTTTTATTTAGCTGAAAAAACTATTTTCAATAGAATGTTTGATTATCATCATAATATTGTACATACCTTCATCGTATTTACTTTTATCGATATATTCAGAGGTAGTTCTTTTAGCAAGTACTGTGCATAGACAGCTTGCCTCGAGACCAAATGTGGCACATACCGTAAATAATGCCGATGATTCCATTTCAAAATTAAGGACATTTAATTTACGCCATTCATCGAGAGAATTTATGAAATGTCTTCTAATATAGCCACTATAATTATCTTTTCTATCTTGCCCTGGGTAGAAAGTATCTGATGATCCAGTTATGCCACAGTGGATTTTTTTATTAAGTGTTTGAGCTGAGTGATATAAAGAAGTGTTAAGCCTGAAGCTTGCGACAGCAGGGTATTCAATTGGAGCATAGTGATATGAGGTTCCATCTAATCTTACAGACGCTGTACTTAAAATTAAGTCACCAATTTCAATATTTTCTTGAATTGCTCCACATGTACCTACTCGTATGAATTTCTTAACGCCAATCATTGCTAACTCTTCTATACATATTGCTACTGATGGCCCACCCATACCTGTTGATATTACAATAACATTTTGATTGGCAGCTTTTGCCAGATATGAGGTATATTCTCGGTTAGATGCTAAGAAAATAGCATCAGTATCTAATATTTTTGCTAGGTATTCCGATCTTTTAGGATCTCCTGGAAGAATGGCAATTGTTGCACTATTTATCATTTCTTCACTCAGTGCAATATGATAAAGAACTTCACCTTTAGCAACACGTTTATTAGAAATATTTATATTACTCATAGAATTTTAAAATCAAAAATATCTTTTATCTAAAGATAATTCTACTCTTATTGTATTTTAAATAGAATAAATCAACTATATTATTTTATAATTACCACAAAAAATATTTTCTAAAGCATGACAAAACAACAGTATGCAAATTTTGCAACTATCGAAAATTTTCTATTATGTGAAACTCCTAAGCAATGGATACAGAAGGCTTTAGCAAATATTGAGCTGATGCTCATAGATCATGCACATTGTGAAATGAAAGCAGCATCTTCTGCAATGGCATATATTTATAAGCATCCAGATAAGTATGATTTAATTACTAGAATGTCAAAGATAGCTAGAGAAGAATTGGTTCATTTTGAACAGGTAATGCGTATCCTAAAAAAACGTGATATAGAATATAGAGCTATAACTGCTTCAAGATATGCTAGTCAATTAATTAAGGCTGCTAGAACAGACAAAGAAGGACGTTTTATAGATGCTTTGATAATTGGTGCTTATATTGAGGCACGTTCTTGCGAAAGATTCGCAAAAATCGCACCATTTTTAGATGAGAAATTACAAAAATTCTATAATGGTCTTTTAGAATCTGAAAAGAGGCATTTTACAATATATCTTCACTTTGCAGAAAAATATTCATCAGTAGATATTGGAAACCATATAGCAAGAATAGGGGAACTAGAAAAAGAGCTTATATTATCTCCTGATAATGAGTTTCGTTTTCATAGCGGTATTTAAAACTTCAAAATTTTTAGTTATTAGGATTTCTAGTATTTATATTCTATATTATTAGATAATTGGCAACTTCCACTTATAAATTATTGACATAATCCTTACTGTTAAACCAATGCCTATTATTAGTGTTGCACTTATATACAAATTTATATTTAAATATATAAATATAATATTCATTGCACCAACTATTGCTGCGACAGATGCATATAATTCAGCTTTAAAGGCAACTGGGATATCATTACAGATCATATCGCGCATTATTCCACCAGCAACACCATTAAGTATAGCGATAACAATACCAACTATTAAGACACTTAGAAATTGCATATGAAAAACTTGTGTACAAATTTGATGAGCTATACTACTACCAATATAGGCAAAAGCGATTAGACCAATAGAGTCGAGAATCAAAAATACCTTATAAAACTTATTAATATATTTTTGCGTGAAAATAGCGATAATTGAGAAAAATAGACATATTACAATATAATGAGGATGAAGTATAATAGTTACTGGTAGATTACCTAATAGAACATCTCTTACAACACCGCCCCCTAAAGCTGTTGTAAGTGCAATTGCAACAACTCCAAAAGCATCCATATTTCTACGAGATGATGATATAACACCAGTCATACTTTCGGCAATTATACCTAAGAGAAACATGACTGAAAAAATAAAAGGTCCAGTGATACCAACATGATACATAGTTATTTCCAACAAGCTAGGTTGGCTATATTTTAGAGATTATTTTTAGAATTTAAATGATTTTTTGATACTAATTTTGCTGAAATATTTGTAGTATTTTTCTCTTTTAAAATATCGAATCCTTCAAGACTATATTCAGCTGTTTTTTCAGTCTCAATATATATTAATGTTTGATTTAAGATATATGGATTTTCTAGTATTGATTTTAGTACTAGTGGAACAATATCCTTATTAAAAGGTGGATCTAAAAAGATAATTAAGCGTGAACTTGGGATATTTAAATTAGCGAGAGCTCGGATGCTATCTGTTTTATATATTTCAAAATTCTCTATAGCGAGAGTTTTAAGATTTTCTTTAATTTGTAGTAGTGCTTTGAAATTAAGTTCATAAAAAATTGCTTTAGCAGCTCCACGTGAGATACTTTCTATCCCTAAACTACCGCTACCAGCAAAAGCATCGATACAAATACTATCATGGATAAATGGACTTAACCAATTAAAAATCGTTTCTTTTAGTTGATCAGATGTTGGTCGTAAACCATTGGTGTTTGGAAATTTCAACCTACGATTTTTGTATTTACCAGCAATCACACGGATAGAATTGGTTTTCACTTATTCAACATCCCCGATCATTACCGTTATGACTTTATTAGTTTGTACTGCTAAGAAAGCCTGATGTATCTCTTCGGCTGTAACACTACAGATATTCTCAACATAATTATCAAAGAAATCTAAAGGTAGATTTTTGTTTGCTATAGATGAGAGCATATTTAGTTTAGAACTATTTTTGACACAGCTAAGTAAATGAGTACCTTCAATGTGTTTTTTAGAGTTTGCCAAAGTTTGTTTATCTATAGCGGTGCTAATAAAGTCATTATAAACATCGTTTATAGTTGCTAGAGCTAAAGAGGGGTTACTAGTTTGTGCAGATATTACAAAACTGCCATAATCTGGGTTGACGTTTGCTGTACTACCAATATTATAAACTAAACCAAGTTCTTCACGAACTTTATTAAAAAGTAAAGAGTTAAGACCGCCACCACCGAGTATCTCATTACCAAGTTTCAATGGGAAATACAATCGATCTTCAATGTCTATAAGTAGCTGATGTCCTAGCAAAATCGCTGTTTGTTTACTTGGAAAGCTTTTTTTTATAGTTAATTCCTCATTTGCTTGTTGAGAGAATTTTTGAGTATTTTGTTGACCTTTTGCCAAAAAGCTCACTAGCTGCTTAGAGATATTTTCTGCTTGAGTCTGATTTATCGCACCGACAAGACAGATATTTGCATTATCAGCGCAAATATATCTATCAAAGAATTTTTCGATATCTTTAGTATCAATGTCACTAATAGTTTCTTTATAGCCTATAGTAGGGTAACTATATGGGTTATTGCTAAAGAGATTTTTTGAGAATTCTAGTGATGCTAAGTAGTTAGGCTGTTGGTTTAAATAATCAATATGTGTTAATGTTTGGATTCTTTCCCTTTCTAAAATATTAGAATCAAAACTAGGTATTGTGAAAATTTCTTCTAATATCTTAAGAGTATTGGTAATAATATTACTATCATTAAGAAGACGTATTTTGATATTAAAAAACTCTTTAGTAGTTTCAGCGTGAATTGATATTCCGCTATCGGTAATTTTATTTATCAGTTCTTGCTCACTAGAATTTTGTGTCTTTGTTGCAAACATACCTACAGCTAAATCAGCTAAACCACTTAGCTTACCATCAAAAGCTGATCCTGCTCTGAAATTAAGCTGAATATCTAACATTGGTAAGTTTTGCGATTCTTGAAAATATATGGGTGTATTATCAATATTAAATTTATAGATCATGATTTTTTAATCCCTTAATAAATGTAGAGATGTAAGATTTTGTTTATCAAAATATCTATCAAGTACACGATTAACATCACTAACTGTTACATCGTAAAGTTTCTCAAGGTATTTATAGTAGTCAACATCTAGGTTAATACTGGCTAAAGAGCCTATCAGATTTGCTTGAGTTTCTAGAGAATCCATCGCAAATACCTTATCGGCTTTGATAGTTACTTTTGCTCGATTTAGCTGTTCTGTAGTAATACCTTTATTTCTAAGTTTAGTTACAATGGTTTCTATTTTATCTTGAATAATATCTAGCTCTTGGGCATGATTTGCTATAGCTGTAATTGTGAAAACTTCTTCACCTTTTATAAATGGCGAATACTCACTATCAATATGGCAACATAGATTTTCTTCTCTTACTAACTGTTGCTGTAGTATTGATGCATCAGCATTTCCAAGAATATTATTAAGAACTAGTAGCGCAAACGGATCATTATCTTGATAACCTGTCGTTAAAGAAGGTGTAATATATCCTAATATTATTGCAGCAGTATCATTTGGAGATTTTTTTACTTTTAAATGTCTATGACCAATATTAATTAAGCTTGGTTCTTTTTTTGGAGCTATTAGTTGAGATTTTGGGATACTAGCAAAATAATCGTTAGCCATTGACAGTGCTGAAGCTGTATCAATGTCTCCAACTAAAACAATACTTGAATTATTTGGAGCATAATTTTGTTGATACCATTTTTTGAGACTATTAAGAGTATAGTTTTCAATATCTTCACGCCAGCCGATAACAGGAGTATGACGCGAGTTTTTTTGATACGCAAGTTGCATAAATTGCTCAAAAGCATAACTGAAAGCTTTATCATCAACACGTAAGTTTCTTTCTTCTAAAACTACCTTTCTTTCAGGAATAAACTCATTTTCATCAAACAATAAATTAGTCATTCGTGAAGATTCTATAGATAAGCTTAGTTCGAGATTTTTCTTATGCCAAAATTGGTAGTATGCAGTGTAGTCAAAGCTTGTGAATGCATTTTGAATACCGCCATTATTTTCAACTATGCTATTCAAGTCATCTTTTGAATATTTATCTGTACCTTTAAACATCATATGCTCAAGCATGTGAGATATGCCTGTAAGTTTTTCAGGCTCGTATGTTGAGCCGACTTTGTACCATATTTGTGCTAAAACTACAGGTGCTCTTATATCTTTTTTATATAGATATCTAAATCATTATTTAGGGAAAATTTTTCGATATTCATATTATTTTTATGTTTCTTTTGATTTTATAAATAAATATATTAACAATATTAGCGCTATAACAGTTGGTCCTGCAGCGCCAAGTATTGGTGGTAAATGTAAAATTAATGCAATAGGACCAAATATTTGGTTTATGATAAAAAATGCAAAACCAAAAAATGCTCCAAGTAAAAGCTTAAGTATCAGTGTTGATGATCTTGTCGAACCAATACTAAGAGGCACTGAAAGTAGGATTAATATCATCAAAGCTAATGGTTGAAAAACTTCTTGCCAAAATTTTAAAGATATCGAATCTTTAGCTTGGCTATTCGAAAGCATATAGCTGGTAAGTTGAGAGAAGTTTAAATAATCATTATCATTTATAGTGATTACTTTAGCTACTGAAATAGGTATAGGGTTTGACCATACAGCATTAGTCATATTTGTAACTATATCAATATGTTTTTGACCATCGTTAGAAGGAAAGATAATTTTACTTATGTTAAAAACATTAGCTGAAGCGTCGTTAATGTAAGTTGCGCTTTCTGCATAACGGATTTCTCTAACCTTATTATCTTGCACCATAAACTTTCTAATCCCATAAGCTTTACCTTTAGTAGGTTCTATATTAGCAATATTCATAAAACCATCAGGAGTTTTAAACCATAGATCATGAGTATTATATGTAACCATATTAGTATCTACTTGGCGTTGTAAAATTGGGGCTATATAGCCACCAAAAACTATAGTTGTTATAGAGCCAATAATACCAACTAAGACTACGCCCTTAGCAATTTGAGCTGTAGAACGTCCAAAAGATCTAAGTACAATTATCTCTGAATTATTTGCAAGAAGACTCAAGCCCATAAGAGCGCCAACCATAGCACATGCAGGTAGTAGTGTATATAAGATACCTGGAAGTTGAATTAGTGTATTTATGATAAGTTCAAAATTACTTACATTAGCGGTATTGTTACTTACTTGAGCTAAGTATGTAAAGATAAAAAATAAAATACAAAAAATTATACTAACTATAAGAAAGCTGCTAAATACGGTCTTAAAAATATAACGATCAATTCTATTTAATAACATTATTTTTCCCTCTTAGAAGATCCATTATCTTTTCTAATTGTTCTAACAGCAAAAATTATAAAAAAGATATGAGGTAGCCAAAAACCTATCCATACAGGCATACTACCAGTTGCCATAAGAGTATTAATAAACATATTTGTACATAAGTATATAGCTAATACGACTACTGATGGTAAAAGCTTGGCATATTTATTTTGTCTTGGTCGTAGACGACAAAGAGCTAGAGCTAAAAGTGAAGATACTATCACTGATATTGCGTTATTAATACGTCCAAAAAATTCCGCTTTAAATGCGGTACCATTATCTTTATCATTAAAATTTTCTATAAGCGTGTGCATATATAGTCTATCTACTCTATCATGATTATAATCACGATCAGAATTATCAAATATCGTATATATAGCTTTTTTAGCATTATCGTGACTATACTCAGAATTTTGGGAATTTTTTGTATAAATATTCACATCCATAAAATCTATATAAGCAGCGGTTTTATCAGAGACAATTTTTGCAGTTGGTGCAGTCATAACTTTATACTCGCCATCTTGTGGAGTATTTTGATATAAAAAAACGTCTGACAAAGTATTTCCTGATTTATTACTGATATAAATGATTTTACCATCAGGAGCTTTAATTATTTTCTTATCAGTTATCGATGATAAGAGAGCTTTCGCAGATAAGGATGCTCTGTAAATATCCAGAGTTTGTTTTGAAAGAGGATTTAAATACATCACTGTTATAAGTGTTATTATAGTCAATGCAACTACAGGTTTTAAAGTATTTTTGACTATTTGCATCCATGTGATACCACCAGCAAGAGTCACAAACATTTCATTGTTAGCGAAGTATTTACCAAAACAAATAATAATCGCCAGAAATATTGCGATAGGAGCAACTAAGCTTACATTTTCTGGTATTGTTAATATGACAAACTTAGCAATTGAATCGATTCCTAAACCTTGTGAATAGGCTTCTTGGAAGAGTCTAATTAGTAGATTAGCTGATACTATAGATATTATAAATAATGTGATAGATGTAAAGGTATTAACTATATCTTTATTGTAATATTTTTCAAGAATCAAGGTATGCCACTATGTATTTATAATAATAACGCTACTAGCAATTTTATATTTTTTATTAGTAAAAGTCAGTAGATAACATTACTAGCTTTTAAATTTAATGCGTTAAAATGTCTTTTTTGTTATTATATTTGGGAAATCATTATTAATAGATCTAATGGAGCTTTAATGAAAATAGTTGTTAATAACCAATCGACATTAGCTGCTGAGCTAATGATAGTTGCTCAAGAAAACTTACAAAAGCTAGTTGAGCAAACAAAATGCCCAAATTCAAAAACATTGCTTGTTAGAAATGTTTTTAAAGCAAAATCTGGCGAAGTTTTGCCTTTATTACATGGTGATAAAGTAGTTATTCTTTTAGGTTTAGGTTTAAGGCAGGATTTTATTGCTTCAGAGTATGACAAAATCATTGCTAAAGCAGCAGAACAGCTCAAAAAGTTAGCTATCAAAGAAATTTCTGTAGATATTGATTATGCGTTTGAAAATGGTAATGCTAAGCAGTTTACTTTAGATACAGTTAGAGCTTTAATATCTGAAACTTATGTTTTTGATCAATTAAAAACCGAGAAAGAAAACTACTCGTTAGAACAAATTGAATTAGTTTACTCAGGTGATCAGGATATAGAAGACTCAGCAAAAATAGGTTCAGCTATTGCTTGTGGTCAAAATTATGCAAAGGACTTGCAAAATCTTCCAGCAAATATATGTACTACTGATTATATGCTAAACGAAGCAAGAGAGCTAACATCAAAATATGCAACATTTAGCCTTGATTACCTTGATCAAGATGCTATGGCAGAGTTGGGTATGGGATGTGCTTTAGCTGTAGGTCGTGGTTCTGATATGTCTAATTATACTGTGTGTATGGAGTATAAGGGTAGTAATGAAGGCGATGCTCCTATAGTCTTAGTCGGTAAAGGCTTAGTTTTTGATAATGGAGGCATTTGTATCAAACAAGCAGCTGGTATGGATTCGATGAAAATGGATATGGGCGGTGCTGCAACTGTAATGGGAACTATGAAAGCTATAGCAATGCTAAATCTACCAATAAACGTTGTTGGAGTTATGGGACTTGCAGAAAATGCCATTGATGCAAGGTCTTATCGACCTGGTGATGTGCTAAAGAGTATGAAAGGTATCACTGTTGAGGTTAGTAATACAGATGCTGAAGGTAGGCTAGTTTTGTGTGATACACTCACTTATATTGGTAAATATAAGCCTAAGGCAGTGATTGATTTAGCAACGTTAACTGGTGCTATGATTATCTCTTTAGGAGATGCCTACTCTGGGATGTTTGCTAATAGTGATAAGTTAGCTAATAGCCTTGAACAAGCAGCTAATGCTTCTAATGATTTAATTTGGAGATTACCTTTACATAAACCATATCTTAAAAAAATAGAAAGTAAAGTTGCTGATATGGATAATTGTGGTCGTGATAGGTCTGCAGGTTCAATAGTTGCTGCATTATTTTTATCAAAATTTACTGAAGATTACGAGTGGGCGCACCTTGATATTGCTGGTTCTGCAATGGGAGATTTTGCAAGCTGTAAAGCCTCAGGTAGGCCTGTTCCGTTATTAGTTCATTATCTGATATCTCAAGCGAAATAATAAATTCTAATACTTATTCCTAGCATATTTTTACTTATATGATAAAATAGTTCTGTAATTAAATTCATACTCTTTAGATTTTAATTACGGAGATTAAAAATGTTAAGAATTACCCAACAAGCAATCACTTTTGATGATGTATTGCTCTCGCCTAGATATTCAAATGTTCTTCCTCATCAAGTTGATTTGAAGACCAATATAACTAGAGATATTCAGTTAAATATTCCTTTAGTATCTGCAGCTATGGATACAGTTACTGAGTCACGCTTGGCTATTGCAATAGCCCAAGAAGGTGGTATTGGTATTATTCATAAGAATATGTCTATCCAAGCTCAAGCACAAGAAGTTAAAAAGGTAAAAAGATTTGAAAACGGGATGGTGATTGATCCGATTACCATTAAACAACAAAGCTCAATTAAAGAGATTATGCAACTGGCAAAAGAACATAACTTTTCCGGTTTCCCTGTTGTTGACGATAATAATAAAATTATAGGTATTGTCACAAGGCGTGATTTTAGATTTGCAAAAGATTTAGATGAGCCTGTTAGCTCTATTATGACACCTAAAGAAAAGCTTGTAACAGTACCTGAGGATGCTTCTCAAGGAGCGATTAAAAAGAAACTTCATGAGCATAAAATTGAGAAGTTACTTGTAGTTAATGAACAAGGCGAGTTAGTTGGTCTTATTACAACTAAAGATATCGAAAGATCACAAAATAAACCAAATGCTTGTAAAGATTCTCTTGGTCGTTTGAGAGTTGGCGCTGCTGTAGGAACTGCTGCTAATACTAAAGAGCGTGTTGCAGCATTAGCAGCTGAGGGAGTCGATATTATCGTTGTAGATACAGCTCATGGACATTCACAAGGTGTACTAGATACGGTTAAGTGGGTCAAAGAGAATTATCCACATATTCAGGTTATCGGTGGTAATATCGCTACAGCAGAAGCGGCTAAAGACCTTGTTAAAGCTGGTGCGGATGCTGTTAAAGTCGGTATTGGACCTGGTTCAATCTGTACTACCAGAATTGTTGCTGGTGTTGGTGTACCACAAATTACTGCGATAGCTAATGTTGCTGAGGCATTAAAGGGAACTGGAGTACCTGTGATAGCAGATGGTGGTATTAGATATTCTGGAGATATTGCAAAAGCTATAGTTGCTGGAGCATCTGTAGTTATGATTGGTGGGCTTTTTGCAGGTACTGAAGAGTCACCAGGAGAAGTAGAACTTTTCCAAGGTCGCTCTTATAAGTCATATCGTGGTATGGGTTCTCTTGGTGCAATGGAGAAAGGTTCATCTGATAGATATTTCCAAAGTGAAACAGAAGCAAAAAAATTTGTACCAGAAGGTGTTGAAGGTAGAGTGCCATACAAAGGTTTATTATCAGCAGTAATTCATCAGTTAATTGGTGGTTTGAAATCTAGTATGGGCTATACTGGCTCAAAAGATATCCAAATAATGCGAACAGAACCAACATTTGTACAGATTACAGGTGCTGGATTTAATGAATCGCATGTACATAACGTCACGATTACTAAAGAGCCACCTAATTATCAGTCTTAAAACCTCTTAATTATCATTTTAATAAGTTATAATCTATTAAATTTTACTTAATATTTAACACCTCAATGTCTGAAGCAATACTTTTTCTAAATGGTAGAGTGGATCTGTTATTTTGTGAGAAATATATCGAAGATAATTTTGCAAAACTTGATATATTTTGTGCTGATGGAGCTTATCAAAAAGTTAAAGAATCATTACATTTAAACTCAAAAATAAAAAAAGTAATTGGAGATTTTGACTCATTTGTTGTATCAGAAAGTGATTTGTTTTTAACTGATACTGATCAATATTCGACTGATTTTGAGAAATCTCTTAATTATTTGATTTCTCTTGGAATTTCAAAGGTCTTTGTATTTGGTGCTTCTGAAGGCGAGATGGATCATTTTTTATGTAATATCAGCATTGCTAAAAACTATAAGCAAAAGATAGAGATTGAGTTTATAGATATTTATTCAAGGTATTTTTTTATACCTAAAAAGTTTGCTGTAAGCGGTGTTGTTGGTAAGATGTTTTCTGTTATGCCTTTTGGATATGCAGAGAATATATATTATAATGGTTTAAGGTATCCTTTAAGCGGCGAGAGCTTAAGTATAGATACTACTACAGGCGCAAGAAATTATGCTACAGAGGATAAGGTTGAAATATCTTATTCAGGTGGAGATATTTTATTGTTTATATCACATGCAAAATATAAGGATAGATTAAATGCTATTTTGTGATGATTCTAAAAAATATTTAAAAGAGCAAAATATAAGCTTTAAAAATGAGTTTAGTAAAGATGATAAAAGAGTTGAGAAGTTCTCTCTAAAACATCAAAATATATATTTTGATTATTCAAAAAATCTTATTAATGATTATATTTTAAAATCTCTTTTAGAGTCTGTAGAAAAATCTAACCTTAAAGATAAAATTAAACAGATGTTTAGTGGTGCAAAGATTAATTCTACTGAGCATAGGGCTGTATTACATACAGCATTACGTGATTTATCTGGTACGCCATTAGTTGTTGATGGACAGGATATTCGTCAAGAAGTAATAAAAGAAAAGCAGCGTGTAAAAGACCTTGTTGAAAAAGTAGTGTCTGGTCAGTGGCGCGGTTTCTCTGGTAAAAAAATTACTGATATAATAAATATTGGGATTGGTGGTTCAGATCTTGGTCCTAAAATGGTAGTTAGAGCATTGCAGCCTTATCATTCTACAGGTTTAAAAGTTCACTTTGTTTCAAATGTTGATGCTGACTCGCTATTACAAGCATTACATGTTGTTGATCCTGAGACTACCTTGTTTATCATAGCTTCAAAATCATTCTCAACTGAGGAAACTTTACTAAATTCTATTTCAGCTAGAGAGTGGCTATTAGATCATTATGAGGATGAAAAAGCTGTAGCTAATCATTTTGTTGCGATATCGAGTAAACTGGATAAGGTTAAGGAATTTGGTATAGATTTAGAGCATTGTTATAAAATGTGGGACTGGGTTGGCGGTCGCTATTCATTATGGTCGTCAATCGGTATGTCGATAGCTTTTGCTATAGGCTATGATAATTTTGAGAAATTACTAGCTGGAGCTTACTCTGTAGATAAACATTTCAAAGAAACTGAATTTGCTAAAAATATTCCCGTGATTATGGCATTACTAGCAAGTTATTATAATTGCGCGTATAATAGCCAGTCACAAGCTTTACTTCCTTATGACGAGAGACTTTGCTATTTTGTTGATTATCTTCAGCAAGCAGATATGGAAAGTAATGGTAAATCAGTAAATGTTGCTGGTAAAACTGTCAATTATCAAACTGGAGTTGTACTTTGGGGTGGTGTTGGTACTAACGGTCAGCATGCTTTTCATCAACTTTTACATCAAGGTAATGTTTTTATACCAGTTGATTTTATTGCTGTTGCAACTAGTCATCATAGCTATGATAATCACCAACAAGCTTTACTTGCTAACTGTTTTGCACAGTCACAAGCACTAATGTTTGGACAATCATATGATATGGTTTATAATGAGCTGTTAAAATCTGGTTTAAGCGAGATTCAAGCAAAAGAGCTTGCGGTTCATAAGGTTATACCAGGTAACAGACCAAGTACTACGATTTTACTTGATGAGCTAAGTCCATATAGTCTTGGTGCCTTGATTGCTATGTATGAGCATAAGATATTTGTGCAGGGTGTGTTATGGGATATCAATAGCTATGATCAATGGGGGGTTGAGCTTGGTAAGAAACTTGGTAAGAACATACTAAAAGCTATGAATGATGATTCATCTATTGAGTATCAAAACTTAGATGAATCAACTAGACAGCTAATAGCAAAGGTAATAAATAAATAGATGATTATAAGTAAAAATAAAGGCTTCTCATTAGTTGAGACTATGGTTGTTATTGCTATCATGACTATACTTATGATGGCTGCAATTAGCTCGTTTACTTTTTACTATAAGACATTTGCTGAAACACGCTTAACTAATTTACAAAAGTTAATAGAATATGGTGTTATTAAAGCTCGTACTGATAGTAAAACTGTTGTTGTATGCGCAGCGACACCAGATAGTTTTGATGGAACTGGCAAGTTAGATGAAAATAGTTTTGCATGTGAAAATTCAACTTCATGGGGTGACGATCCTATCGTAGCATTTGAAAGCGCTGATGGAACTGATATTTATAATCCCGAGGATACAATAATAGCTAATATGCCACAAGGACATGGTGAGCATATCTATATTAATCTAGCAGGAAACCCTAGTTCTATAAGGATTAATCCAAATGGATTTATGGCAACTGGCAATGGTAATATCACATATTGTGACAGATCAAACAAGTATCAGGCCGCGTTGATTACAAATCTAGTTGGTAGGGTAGTATATACTGATAGTCCTACTAAAGATGGTGGTGGATTATATACCTGCGAATAGTTTTATGTTTTGTTATAAAAGGAGAATATAATAATGGCAAATGATAGAGTACCTATGACTCCAGCAGGAGAACAAGCTTTAAGGGCTGAGTTAGAAAAGCTAAAAAAAATAGAAAGACCAGCAATTATTGAAGCTATAGCAGAAGCTCGTGATCATGGCGATCTAAAAGAAAATGCTGAATACCATGCTGCTAGAGAAAGACAAGGTATAATCGAAGGTAGAATTAAAGATATCGAGTCAAAGTTATCTAATGCTCAAGTGATTGATGTTACAAAAATTCAAGCAAATGGTATGGTAATATTTGGAGCTACAGTTACAATTATGAATGTTGATACTGAAGAAGAGACCATTTATAAAATAGTCGGTGAAGATGAGGCTGATATAGATAATAATAAAATATCTGTTGCTGCACCTTTAGCTCGTGCTTTAATAAAAAAAGAAGAAGGCGATGAGGTTAGTTTAGATACACCTAAAGGTAAAGTTACATACGAAATCGTAGCTGTAGAATATAAATAACCTAAAAACCTAATCTATATTTCTTTACAAGAATTTTTATGAAAAAAATTATCATCAAGGGCGCAAAAACCCATAACCTAAAAAATATTGATGTTGAGATACCACGAGATAAGCTAACTGTTATCACAGGATTAAGCGGCTCTGGTAAATCATCATTAGCTTTCGATACTTTATATGCTGAAGGCCAAAGAAGGTATGTTGAGTCATTATCTTCATATGCAAGGCAATTTTTATCAATGATGGATAAACCAGATGTTGAACATATAGAAGGACTTTCACCAGCTATTTCAATAGATCAAAAGACAACATCTCATAATCCAAGATCTACGGTTGGAACTGTAACAGAGATATACGATTATCTGCGAGTATTTTTTGCGCGAGCTGGTACACCAAAATGTCCCATACACCAAATAGAACTGAAGGCTCAAACTATTAGCCAAATAGTTGATAAAATTTTGGAGTTTGATGAAGATTCAAGATTGATGATATTAGCGCCAATTATTTCTCAAAAAAAAGGTACACATCATACTTTGCTAGATAAGATATTAGCACAAGGGTATATTCGCGTGCGTATAAACGGTGAGTTTTATAACCTTGATGAAGATTATCCGGAATTAGATCGTTATAAAAAACATAATATTGATGTAGTAGTTGATAGATTTAAACCCAAAAAAGATAACGAGCAACGTATTGCTGAATCAATAGAAACAACTTTAGATCTAGGCAATGGTATTGTCAAATTAGCAGATATGGCGAATCAAACTGGAGATGATATCTTATTTTCATCAAAACATGCTTGTCCTTTATGCGATTTTGCACTTAAAGAATTATCACCAAGAATTTTCTCTTTTAATAGTCCATTGGGTGCTTGCAGTAGTTGTGATGGGCTAGGAGTTAAAGAGTTTTTTGATGAGCAAAAGGTTATTATAGATCCATCAATTTCACTTAAGCATGGTGCTATAGCTAAGTGGAATAAAACTAATCAATACTATTTTTCTCAATTAGAGTCTTTAGCAACGCACTATAAATTTTCTTTAGATGAGCAATTTGAGAAGCTACCTAAGAAAATTCAAGAAATAATTTTATATGGTTCTGGTGACGAAGCTATCGTAATGAGTGTTGATTCTATCAGAGGGGGTAGACAAACGCGTATTAAACCTTTTGAAGGTGTTATACCTCATTTTGAACGCAGATATTATGAGTCTGATTCAGATATGGTCAAAAAAGATCTTTATGAGCTTATGAGTAACCTTGAATGTAAGTCTTGTAATGGTGCGCGAATTAATGAATACGCACGCAATATATTTATTACTGATAAGAATATAGCTGATGTTTGTGCTTTGCCTATTGATGAGTTATTAAAGTGGTTAGATAGTCTAAAGTTTGTCGGTCAACAACAAGTTATCGCAGAGAATTTACTCAAAGAGATCAAACTAAGAGTAGAGTTTTTGGCAAATGTTGGACTAGAGTATTTAAGCTTAGCAAGACAGGCTGATACTCTCTCTGGTGGTGAGGCTCAGCGTATTCGTTTAGCAAGTCAGATAGGCGCTGGTCTTGTTGGTGTGATGTATATATTAGATGAGCCATCGATTGGTCTTCATCAAAGGGATAATCAACGTTTGCTTGATGCTTTGCATAATCTTAAAAATCTAGGTAATACTGTAATTGTTGTTGAGCATGATGAGGATGCAATTCGCCAAGCAGACTATATAATTGATATGGGACCAATGGCAGGTGTACATGGTGGTGAGGTGGTTGCTGCTGGTAGTTATGAAACTATACTCAAGAGTAAAAAGTCTTTAACGGCAGATTATTTAAGTGGTCGTAGAAAAATTGAAGTTCCTAAAACTAGACTAAAAGCTAGTAAAAATCGTTATCTAGAAATAAATGGTGCAGTTGGTAATAACCTTCAAGGAGATAATCTTAAAATCCCTCTTGGTGCATTGACATGTGTGACAGGTGTCTCAGGATCAGGTAAATCAACGCTTATAAATAGAACACTATATCCTTTGGCATCTCGGTTGTTAAACAGAAGTACTTTAGTGCCAATGCCGTATAGCTCACATAAAGGGTTTAATCACCTTGATAAGGTTATAGACATAGATCAATCACCGATTGGTAGAACTCCACGTTCAAATCCAGCAACTTATACAGGAGTTTTTACACCTATACGTGAACTATTTGCTGCAACATCAGAAGCTCGAGCTAGGGGATATAGTGCTGGAAGATTTAGCTTTAATGTTCGTGGTGGAAGATGTGAAGCATGTCAAGGTGATGGTGTTATAAAAGTAGAGATGCATTTTCTAGCAGATGTATATGTTGCTTGTGATGTTTGTCAAGGTAAGCGCTATAATCGTGAAACTTTAGCAGTGCAATACAAAGGCAAAAATATTTACGAAGTATTAGAAATGACTGTTGAAGAGGCGCTTGAATTTTATGATGCAGTACCAAGTATTAAGACTAAGCTTGAAGCTTTGATGAATGTTGGGCTGTCGTATATTAAGCTAGGTCAAAGTGCAACAACTCTCTCTGGCGGTGAAGCTCAAAGAGTTAAATTAGCAAAAGAATTATCGAAACGTTCAACTGGTAAAACCTTATATATATTAGATGAGCCAACTACTGGTTTACATTTTTATGATATTCATCAACTTCTAAAAGTAATCATGGATCTGCGTGATAGAGGTAATACTGTAGTGATCATTGAGCATAATTTAGATGTGATAAAAATGGCAGATTGGCTTGTTGATCTAGGTCCAGAAGGTGGTGGTAAAGGGGGACAGATAATCTTTGAAGGAACTCCAGAAGATATCGTTAAGTGTAAAAAATCATATACTGGTAAGTACATTAAAGATTTACTCTAGCTGAACTAAGATATTGGTACACTATTTAAATTATTGGGCCTATAAAATATTACATAAATTAAAATCACTAAAAGCCCGATAGAGTATGTAAATTGAACTGCTGCAAAAGCTGATAGTGATATTATGGAATCGAAATTAATATGACTAATTCCTGAAAAAGTAGCCAGAACTATTCCAACCCAAGAAATAGCAAATGCATTTGTGAGTTGGATTATCGAACTATTTATGACAGTTGCTGCGCTCATATAATTATCATTTTGTATAGAGTTATATATCCCAGCATTACTAATCATTGTGAACATCCCAAAGCAAAAACCAAGCATACTCAATAGTATCGCGAAAATTAACAAGTTAAAATGAATAAAAACCCAGCCAATACCTAAATATGTAGTTGACATTAGACATAGGCAAATAATAAAAAACTTATAAAAGTGTAGTCTAGCTAAAACTTGTTTTACAAACTTTTTAACAAACCAAGCGGGGATCAAAAAGAACATTAAGAATAACCCTGATTCAAAAGCACTAAAGCCTTGCTTGGTTTGTAGATATAGTGGAAAAATAAACGACATCCCCATTACTAAAAGTCTTGAGGTTGAACTAATTATAGTAAAATACCTAAAACAACGATTATTAAAAATAGTTAAGTTAATAACAGCATTATCTTTCAAACGCTGAGCATGGCGTATGTATATACCAAAAAGGAAAACTGCAGAGATAAGTAGCAACCATTTTATATGAGCAAGGTGAGTATCTATCAGTAAGTCTATAAAAAACAATATTAGTGCGATAGATGTACCAATAATGATAAAGCCTTTGAAATCAAATTTTTGTAATGTGAGAGAAGTAATGTTAGGTAGATATAGATAGATCAAAGTTATAGCTATTACACCAATTGGGACATTGATGAAAAAAATCATTCTCCAGCCAATATGAGTAGTAATCGCTCCTCCAAATAAAGGTCCAAGCATTGGTCCTAACGCTGCTATTACAGCAACTATCGACATTGCTGTGAGTACATCATTTTTGTAGATTCTAACCATTGCTAAACGGGCAACAGGTGCGGTAAAAGCACCAAAAGCACCTTGAATAGCTCTAAAGATAACCAGGCTAATAAGATTAGTCGATAGCCCACATGCTATAGATGAGAGCATAAAGCCAGTGATTGAGAGTAGTAATAGATTTTTGCTGCCAATTTTATCTGATATCCATCCAGATGCTGGAATAAATAATCCCAAAGCAAGCAAATAAACAGTAATTGCTACTTTTAGAGTTATAGCATTTACATGTAAGTCATTTGCTATTTGTGGTAGTGCAGTGTTTAGTGCAGAACCATCAATTAGTTCAATAAGCATAACTAAACCTATTGTATAGGCGGCTATTTTATTCTTGTCCATTTTTTAATTTTGATCCAATATAATTTGTATGGAGATAAACAAAATATAAGTAAGTAATATAAAAGAGTATTATCGCTTATATTGCGCTATAATTATAAGATTATTATACAATTATTTTGCAAAACGACTAGCTAATAATGAATTTTTTTACTATAGTATATTAGTTAAAATTTAGTATTAAGCTTCATAAGGAAGAAAGGGTTAAATAAATATATGGCACAAAATAATGATAATAAAAATAATATGATTAAAAATATTATTTTTTGGATTTTAATCATTGGTGGGATGCTACTGCTTTTCAATGGTATTAATGATACAAATGGATCATCTAAAAGTATAAATTATTCGACGTTTATCTCTAAATTAAAAGATAATCAAATTAGCCTTGTAAATGTCGATGGTAGAACTATCACAGGTAAAACTAACGAGGGCGAGAGTTTTGTAACCTATGCACCATTACTAGATGGTAGTTTAGTTAATAAATTAGAAGATAGTAACGCTATAGTCAAAGCAAAAGCTCCAGAAAAACCTAATATATTTTTGGCATTCTTGCTTAACTGGTTACCAATGCTACTAATCTTTGGCTTTTTCATTTATATGATGGTAAAAGCCGGTGGTGGAAGCAAAGGTGGTCCATTCTCTGTTGGTAAGAGTAAAGCAAAGTTACTTGGTGAAGATGAGATTAAGGTAACATTAGATGATGTTGCTGGTGTTGATGAAGCTAAGGAGGAAGTCGCTGAGATAGTTGATTTCTTACGTGAGCCAAAAAAATATGAAAAGATTGGCGGTAAGATTCCTAAAGGGGTGTTAATGGTAGGTCCTCCAGGTACCGGTAAGACATTATTAGCTAGAGCTATTGCAGGTGAAGCAAAAGTACCATTTTTCTCAATTTCAGGTTCTGACTTTGTTGAGATGTTTGTTGGTGTTGGTGCGTCGCGTGTTCGTGATATGTTTGAACAAGCTAAAAAGAAAGCTCCTTGCTTAGTTTTTATTGATGAAATAGATGCAGTAGGTCGTCATCGTGGCTCAGGTATGGGTGGCGGTAATGATGAGAGAGAACAAACTCTTAACCAAATGCTCGTTGAGATGGATGGCTTTGCTGATAACGAAGGTGTAATAGTAATAGCTGCTACTAATAGACCAGATGTTTTAGATAGAGCATTACTAAGACCAGGTAGATTTGATAGGCAGGTTACAGTTGGTTTACCAACAGTAAAAGGGCGTGAGGCAATACTAAAAGTTCATATGAAGAAAGTTGCTTTAGGTGAAGATGTTCGTGCTGATTGGATAGCAAGAGGCACGCCAGGATTTTCTGGGGCAGAACTTGCAAACCTTGTTAATGAGGCGGCTTTATT
Organism: Francisella hispaniensis FSC454; assembly: GCF_001885235.1. Taxonomy (NCBI): domain Bacteria; kingdom Pseudomonadati; phylum Pseudomonadota; class Gammaproteobacteria; order Thiotrichales; family Francisellaceae; genus Francisella; species Francisella hispaniensis. The sequence continues at coordinate 1,412,402 of NZ_CP018093.1, read as the reverse complement.
TGCTGCAAGAGAGTCTAAAGATAAAGTTTCAATGGCTGATTTTGAAAAGGCTAAAGATAAAATCCTAATGGGCTCCGAAAGAAGAAGTATGGCAATGACTGAAAAAGAGAAAAAGCTTACAGCTTACCATGAAGCAGGTCATGCTATTATTGGTCGTTTAATGCCAGAGCATGATCCGGTTTATAAAGTAAGTATAATACCTAGAGGTAGAGCACTTGGTGTTACAATGTATATGCCTGAGGGCGATACTGTTAGCCAAAGTAGACTAGTATTGCGTGGACGTTTATGTAGTATTTTTGGTGGTAGAATAGCAGAAGAGCTTATTTTTGGTTATGATCATGTAACTACTGGCGCTTCTAATGATATTCAAGTAGCTACTGATATTGCACGTAATTATGTTGCTCGTTGGGGATTATCTGATGCTATGGGAACTATGCTGTATGATGTTGAAGATGAAGGACCTTTTGGTGGTAGTGGTGGTAAATCTGTTAAACTTTCAGACTCTACTATCAGAGAAGTAGATACTGAAGTACGTAAACTAATAACTACAAGTTATGTTAAGGCTAAACAATTGCTAGAAGAGAATATTGATATCCTTCATGCTATGGCTGATGCATTGATGAAATATGAAACTATAGATGCGTTACAAGTTGATGACCTAATGGCTAGACGTCCAGTACGTGAGCCAGGTGAATATGGTGATAGTTATAAACCAAAAGATATCGGTAAGATTATAGCTCCATTAGCACCTAATGGAGATGAATCAGAAGTAGCTGATGATTCTAACTCTAAAGAAGATATTTAATTGTTAATATTAAAAAGTTCTTATTGAACTATCGTATCCAAGTAAGTATATTTGAGTACATCAATTTTTTGTCTTAATTGATTTTATTTTGTTGTTATCTTAATGTAAGCTATTTATTTAGCTAGTTTGCATTATACTAAGATAGTTAATGTTATAAAAAGTTATAAAGCTAAGATTTTTGTTTAAATTATGCTAATATAACCTCAAAGAACTTAATAAATAAAAGGAAAAGATATGTCGTTACCTACTCCTCATATAGAAACATTAAGAAAAGACGAATTTGCAAAAACAGTAATTATGCCAGGCGATCCACTAAGAGCTAAATATATTGCTGATAACTATCTAGAAAACGTTGTTAGAGTGAATGCTGTTAGAAACATGTTTGGCTATACAGGCACTTACAAGGGTAAGAAAGTTAGTGTTATGGGATCTGGTATGGGCATGCCAAGTATGGGTATCTATGCTTATGAACTTTTTAAATATTATGATGTCGATAATATCATTAGAGTTGGCTCAGCTGGATCATACAAAGCTGAATTTAAAGTTTATGATGTAGTTCTTATTGAAGAGAGCTATTGTGAATCTAATTTTATTGAGATTGTTACAGGAAGTAAAGCTAGTGATGTAAGGTCTTCAGAAGAGCTTAATAAAGAACTTATAGCATCTGCAAAAAGACAAGATATCGAGCTTAAGAAAGCAAAAGCACATTGCACAGATGTTTTTTATAGAAAAAATTCTGATGATTATAAAAAAATAGTCAAAAAGTACAACTGTGATTTAGTTGAGATGGAGACTGCAGCTTTATTCGCTACTGCAGCTGAGTTAGGTAAAAAAGCTTCTGCAGTTGTAACTATTTCTGATAGCTTTATAACTGGTGAATCTACTACAGCTCAACAAAGAGAACAATCTTTCACAAATATGATGGAAGTTGCCTTAGGCACAATCAAAGAAAACTAATCAAACTTTTTTGTTTTAATCTCTACAAAGTTGTTTTTTAATTTTATCTAATGCTTGTTTAGCAATTTCATTATTTACAGAAGAGTTTGTTTTATTAACGTTTTGTGTGTAATCTATAATTATTTCTATCTTCTCAAGCTTAGAAAATAGCTTATTTTGTCTTAGTTGTGTAACAAATTGGTGATGAAGTTCTTTAAGTTTTGATTTCAGAATTTCTTTATCACTATATACAATTATTTTAGTAGGAGAATAAAAAACTATTTGCGTATCTTTTAAATATGGTAAATCAAGCTTGTATAGCTCTTTGTTAGCAACCTCGATAGTTGTTTTAAGCTGAGCTGCTTTAGATATAAGTTGTTTGCTAGCATATGTTGTATTGGTTATTTTCTTTCTCGTTGTATGTGAGGGGATATTAGCAACTTTTTCTGGAAAGATTTTTATAGTCATTTTTTAATATATACTCTCTGCATCATTTAGTTGAGAATAGAATATTTCTACAGCTTTGTCTATAGCAGTTAATCTTCCTTGCTTTGAGCAAGCTTTAATAGTATATTGTTTCGGTGATAATTGATTAGATGAGTCATCTAATGCTTGAAGTTCGATTTTTGTTTCAATGCAATACTCATTATTATTAAATTTATTGTCATAATCTTTAAGTTTTAGCGTTATATTTATATTAGCCAAATCTTTTTTATTTGTAATATTATAGTTATTTACTTGCAAAAATTTTTCTAGCGAATTATAAAAAAAACCACTATTTTGTTTATCAACATATATTTGTAAACCTCTTTTGAGATTTAAGAGCTCATTATCAATTTGGTTTAGTATCTCAATTTGGCTATTAATGTTGCTATCAGGTGCTAAGATTATTAATGTTCTTAAGCTACTATTTGTAAGTTGTATGTTTTTAGTGACTTGCTGAGCTATAGCAAATCTATAAAGTGAACTTTTATTATTTGTTGTTGTAAGTAACTGATGAGCTTGATTAATATTGCTGCTAATAAGTTCTTTTAAATCATCTATAGTTTGTGATTTATTGGTTTGAACTTCGATATAGTATATTTGGTTAAACTCTGCCTGATTGATTACCTTATATTTTGGGATAGTTATTTGTGCGGTTGTTGTAGTGATTTGTTGAGTTAGTTTTTGAGAAACTTTGTCATTAGTAGTAACATTTGTAAAGTTAGTTGTTGTTGATACTGTAACTTGAAGCCTTTGAACCATATCAGCTAGGGCATTTTGAGTTGCTTGTTTGAGAGTTTTTGCGGCACCAAAACCATATAAAAATTGATCTGTATTTGGTTGACCTGAACTAAACCAAACTGGTACGGTATCATTTGTAGTATCTTTTAGTGATTGTTGGTTTATTACAATTTGATTCTTTATATTTTTGCTATTTTTATGTACGTCAGTAGAGCAATTAGATATTGCTAGACCAAATATTATTATAGATAGTAACTTTAAGTAGAAATGTCTCATTCTGATGAGTTGAAATATAATTCTTATAATTAATAGCTCTATCTTAATTTAAATTTCTTATAAACTCTATATAATGTATCTTCAGAGTATTATATTTATATAAATTATATAAAAAAGTCGGTTAATAAGGGATGTTAAGTTTAGTACAGAAAATAATAGGTAGTCGTAACGAAAGATTTATAAAAAAAGTTTCTAAAATAGTTCAAAAAATTAACTCTTTAGAGTCTGAGTTTGAGAAACTTAGTGATGAGCAGTTAAAAGCAAAAACTCTTGAATATCGCCAAAGACTTGCAAATGGTGAAATATTAGATAATCTTTTGCCAGAAGCTTTTGCAACTGTTAGAGAAGCTGCAAGACGTACCAAAAATATGCGTCATTATGATGTTCAGCTGATAGGTGGTATAGTTCTTCATCAAGGTAAAGTTGCTGAGATGAGAACAGGTGAGGGTAAAACTTTAGTTGCTACGTTACCAGCTTATTTAAACGCCTTGACTGGTAATGGTGTACATGTGATTACAGTTAATGATTACCTTGCCAAGCGTGATGCTGAGCTGATGAGTGATATTTATGAGTTTTTAGGCATGTCTGTTGGTGTAATAGTTGCTGATTTAAATCCTCAGCAACGCAAAGAAGCTTATGCATGCGATATCACTTATGGGACAAACAATGAATTTGGCTTTGATTACCTAAGAGATAATATGGCTTATGAAAAAGAGCAGCAAGTCCAAAGAAGTCGTAACTATGTAATTATAGATGAGGTTGACTCTATTTTAATTGATGAGGCGAGAACTCCGCTTATCATATCAGGTGCATCAGACGATAGTTCAGAGATGTATAATCTTTTCAATAGATTAGTTCCTTACTTAGAGAAGCAAGAAAAAGAACAAGTTGAAGATGAACAAGAACAAAAAGATTTTTATGTTGATGAGAAATCCAAAAATGCTTATCTAACTGAAAAAGGTTATGCAAAAATTGAGAATATGCTCAAAAAAGAAGGCATTCTTGAAGAAGATGATAACCTTTATAGTCCTCACAATATTACGAAAATGCATTATTTAAATGCATGTCTAAGAGCTCACTCGCTGTATCAGCTTAATATTGATTATATTGTGCGTGATCAGGAAATTGTTATTATTGATGAAAGTACTGGTAGAGCGATGCCAGGGCGTAGATGGTCAGATGGTTTGCATCAGGCAATAGAGGCTAAAGAGGGCGTCAAAATTAATGCTGAAAATCAGACGATGGCTTCTATTACATTCCAGAATTTCTTTAAATTATATAACAAAATTGCTGGTATGACTGGTACTGCTGATACTGAGGCATTTGAGCTTCACTCTATCTATGGTTTAGAGGTAATTATTATACCGACTAATAAACCAATGATTAGAAAAGATCATCATGATGAAATATATGGTAGTGTTAGAGAGAAATTTGATGCGATAGTTGAAGATATTAAAGAGAGAATCTCAAAAGGACAGCCTGTATTAGTTGGTACAGCATCTATTGAAGCATCTGAAGTATTATCAACGTTGTTGAAAAGGAAAAAAATTAAACATAATGTCTTGAATGCCAAACAACATGAGAAGGAAGCTAGCATTATTGCAATGGCTGGTTATCCTGGTAATGTGACAATTGCAACAAATATGGCAGGTCGTGGTACTGATATTATTTTAGGAGGTAATCTAGAAGTTGAAATAGCTCAGCTTGAAGATCCTACACCAGAGTCTATCGCTCAAATAAAGGCAGAATGGCTAAAGCGTAATGAGGCTGTTAAAAATGCTGGTGGATTATGTATTATTGGTTCTGAAAGACATGATTCACGCAGGATCGATAATCAGCTAAGAGGTCGTGCTGCTCGTCAGGGTGATCCAGGTGAGAGTAAATTCTATCTATCAATGGATGATAACCTTTTACGTATTTTTGCTTCTCAAAGTATGGCTGAGAGAGTCAAAAGAGGTCTAAAAGGTGGTGAATCATTAGCTTTTGGTTTTATGTCAAAAGTTATATCAAAAGCTCAAGGTAAAGTTGAGAGCTATCATTTTGATATTCGTAAAAACTTACTAGAGTATGATAATGTTGTGAATACACAACGTAAAGTTATTTATGAGCAAAGACAAGCATTTTTAGATTCTGGTGATGTTAGTGAAATTCTTGCTGATATTCGTATTGATGTGGCGGAACAATTGTTTCATGACTACGTGCCAGCTGGTTCTATGCATGAATTGTGGGATCTTGAAGGCTTAGAGAAAGCACTTAAATCTGACTTTATGATTGAGGTTGATCTACAGAAGCTTTATGAAGAAGATGATAATTTAGGAGAAGAAGATCTTAAAAAGTTTGTCAGAGAAGCTATAGAAATTGAATTTGCTGAAAAAACTAAAAATTTAGACCCAGGCGCTGTGAGACAATTTGAGAAATTCTCATTATTACAGTCTCTTGATAGTCATTGGCGCGAGCATTTGAGTTCGATAGATCACCTACGTAATAGTATTAACTTACGTGGTTATGCTCAAAAAGATCCTAAGAATGAATATAAGAAAGAAGCCTTTGAGCTCTTTTCAAGTATGCTTGATAACTTTAAGTATGAGGTTATATCTTCACTTGCTAAGATTAGAATTGCTACTGAAGAAGAAACGCAAAGAGCTCAGCAAGAATGGCAAGAGTCTATGAGTGATATTAAAGCTGAACATGAAAGTGTCATTGATAACAATCAAAGACATGATGAGGATGAGCAAGAAGAGGCTCCAAAAGTTCAGCAAGTCAGAAGAGAAGGCCCAAAAGTTAAAAGAAATGATCCTTGTCCTTGTGGCTCTGGCAAGAAGTATAAACAATGTCATGGTAAGGTTGAGTAATATGAATGTACAAGAGATAGTAATGGATTTACTTGGTAGATATGATGATTTAGTAATTCATAATACTTACGGAGAGATCGCTATCATGCTCAACCCTAATAATCAGCTTGCTAAAGGTAAGTATTTTAGTACTATAAAAGGCTATGATGGACCAAATGATAAATCTTCTAATCTTAACCGAGATACTAAAACATTTCGTTTAAATCTTAAAATATCAAAACAAAGATTTTTAGAAATTTTTAATCAATCTAAGCTCCCCGAAAGACCATCAAAAGGTGGGGTTGTTTGTCTGGAAGGTAGTGCTTTTGACTTTTCTCAAGAAGATAAAATATTACCTCATCCTGTATATGGCTGGATTAGTTGGGTTAGTATAGTTAATCCTACACAAGAAACCTTTGATTATCTATTATCACAAGGTTTTTTTGATGATGCATATAGTCATGCAAAATCATTACTTAATTAAATTCCAATTATGAATAGTAAAAATCGTTGCTTTGGTAATAAACCTAATCAAGAGCTATATGCAAAATATCATGATAATGAATGGGGTATTCCTAAATATGATGATAATGAGCTTTTTGAATTATTGATATTAGAAGGAGCTCAAGCTGGTCTTAATTGGGAAACTATTCTAAAAAAGCGGCAAGGTTATCGTGATGCTTTTTATAATTTTGATCCTATTAAAGTTGCAAGTATGTTAGATTTTGAACTTGAAGCTCTTCGAGACAATCCAAATATTATACGTAATAAATTAAAAATCTATTCTGTTAGAAAAAATGCTCAAGTATTTCTTCAAATTCAAAAAGAGTTTGGTAGCTTTAGTGATTATCTATGGGAATTTGTTAATTTTAAGCAGATTAAGAATAGTTGGAAATTTCACACTGAAGTTCCAACGGCAACACCCATTAGTGAGAAAATTTCAAAAGATCTTAAAAAAAGAGGAATGAGCTTTGTTGGACCAACTATTATTTATGCTTATATGCAAGCTGCTGGATTAGTTAATGATCATCTGGTTGATTGTTGGTGCTATACTGGGATATAAAAAATACATTTATAAAATTTGAATGAAAGATTTAGCTTATAAATTACTCAATTGGAACAGAGAATATTTAATATAAATAGTGATTTAATAATCGATAAAATATCAGAAGTATTTGCTGAAAGATTTGATGTTTTTGCAAACGGTCGAAGTTATCTAAATGTTGATCATAAAACATATTTTGATTTTCTATGTAGATTTAAAGAAACTATAGCGGAAATTGACTATAGAGTTATTGATATTATTGTAGATAATAAATCAGTAATATTACCTATGGTTGCAGAAGTTACTCGTGTAGATGAAACTATTGATATCTTTGAAGCAATGCTTTGGTTAAAATACGATGATGAAAATAAGATAGTTTTATGGCATGAGATTTATACACAAAAATAATAGCTACACTGGAATTGGGGGCTTGTGATTTTTTGGTTTTTTGTTATAATATGGTGTCTAGTTTTGTAACTAGATACTATGTAATAATAACAAAAAGTCAGAAGTCTATTGATTATAGGCAGTTCTGAGGATTTAAAATCTAATAAATGGAGTAATAAATGTACGCGATAATTAAAAATGGCGGTAAGCAATATAAGGTTAAAGAAGGCGAAGTTGTTAAGCTTGAGAAATTCGATCTTGGTATTGGCGAAAAAGTTGAGTTTGATACAGTTTTGATGGGTCAAACAGTAGAAGGCGAAGTTAAAATAGGCGCTCCTATTGTAGAAGGTGCTAAAGTTGTAGGCGAAGTTGTAGAACAAGGTCGTAATAAAAAAGTTAAGATCATGAAGTTCCGTCGTCGTAAGCACAGCATGAAGCAACAAGGTCACCGTCAGTATTTTACAGCGGTTAAAGTTTCATCTATTAGTTTATAATTTTATTAAGAATATTTAAGGAGTATACAAATGGCTCATAAGAAAGCTGGTGGTAGTACTAGAAACGGAAGAGATTCAAACCCTAAGTATTTAGGTGTTAAAAGATATGGTGGTGAGTTTGTTAAAGCAGGTACAATCATCCTGCGTCAAAGAGGTACTAAGACTCATCCTGGTGTAAATGTTGGCTGTGGTAAAGATCACACTTTATTTGCTCTTAAAGATGGTACTGTTAAGTTCCATGTTGGTGGTGCTTTAAATCGTAAATTCGTTTCGATCGAAGAATAATAAATAAGTTTTTTCTTAATAAATATTCATAATCTTTCATAGACTATAATTATTAATAGTTTAATATCGTTAATTGTCCTAAGATCTGCTTTTAAATTGGATAAATCAATCAATAAATGGTCTAAATTTAGCAGAAATGGTAATCTTTTATATTTGTTTATTTAGAGCGGAAAATTTCCTAAACTTTAATCTAAAGATATTTATTTTATAACTACCTTATTTTATCATATTGTCATATATACAATTGTTTACTAGTTAAATATGTCAGAGCAAAAAAATGTTTTAGGAACAGCGCTAAAATCGTGTTGTTTAGACCCAAAGACGGGATTTTATAGAGATGGCTTTTGTCGTACAGATAATTATGATTATGGTCGCCATGTGGTATGTGCGATAATGACTCAAGAATTTTTAGATTATACATCATCTAAAGGTAATGATTTATCAACTCCAAATCCTTTTTTTGATTTTCCTGGACTTAAACCTGGAGATAAGTGGTGTTTGTGTGCTCTAAGATGGTTAGAAGCATACCAAAATGGTGTTGCTCCAGAAGTTGTGCTTGAATCAACTCATCAATCAGCTCTTGATGTAATCAAAAAAGAATATCTGTTTGAGAAAGCTTATTCTAGTGTAAATGCTTAGTTAGGTTGTTGAAGTTTTACTTTTTGATTTAGTTTGTATATGCCAAATAATATTGTAACTGTAATCAAGGCAAAACCTAGCTGAGCATATGGAGAGGCTATAACCAAATTTCGACCATGATAAAAACTTACGATATAGCTACCAGCAGCTGCAATCATATTTCTAATAAAGTTTACAATTGAATTAGCTGTACCAAAACTATGATCTATTTGTTCAATTGCAAATGAGTAAATAAGAGTTGAGCTAAAAGCTACATTAGCACATAATACGAACATTATTAGAGTGTAGATTAAAGCATTATCTAGATTTAAAGTATTAAATACTATCAATGTAATACAACTTAGTGTGATTAAAGTGACACTGTAATACAAAAATTTTAATTGTTGTACTCGATGTGAATTTTTTTTGATAATCACATTTGCAAGTATGGAGCCAAGACAACATAAACCATAATATATGCAGTACCATAAAGATCCAGTTGCATAATCACCTAGATAGATCAAAGCAGATGATGATATGAATATAAAAAGAGTTGCAAAAATAGTTCCACTAGCAATAGTAGCAAGTATAAAACGAGGATTACTTAAGTGTTGAAAGTAGCTTGGTATTAATTTTATTAAACTTGATTTTCTATCTTTGTGTTCTAAAGTTTCTTCAATTAAACAGGCACAGACAAGCATAACTACGCCGTATATAGTTAAGAAGTGAAAGGTACTTTGCCAAGTATGGGTTAATTGGGTGAGAATAGTACCAATTATTGGTGCTACTACAGGAGCTATTAGTAATATTATAGTTATCGATGCCACAAGATTTGTAAGTTTTGCTCCTTTATAGCAGTCACGAGCTATTGAAAGGGCTATTATAGCACCTACAGAGTCAGATAAGCCTTGTATTAAACGCATTATTTCAAGCATTTTGAAATTATAACTATATGAGCATAGTAAGGTACTTACAATATATATAACACTTCCGATAACTATAACCTTCTTGCGACCATATTTATCAGATACTGCTCCCCAAAATAGCATTCCAAAAGAGAAGCCAATAAAGTAGGTTGCAAAAGTTGTCAGAACCGTACTATTATTGACACCAAAATCACTAGCTATCAGAGGAATTGCGGGAGCATACGTGTTTACAGCTAGAGGCGGTAAGGCAGCAAATAATGCTAAAATTATAGGAAATAGTTTAGAATTTCTAGTTATATGTTTCATAGGTCTAAAGTAAATATCTTTAATGTTTTTATTTTGTGATATCAAGTATATACTCTTTTAATTTTTTACCAACTATTTCATATCTCCAACCGCTAAGGAGTTTATTATTTGTATAGTTATTATCAATACTTAGATTATATGCTACTGAACGGATATCTTTTCTTGATGCTATTAGTGTTGCATCGAATTTCAAATTGTTTGTTTCTGTGTCAAAAAAAATAGTGATTTTATCATTTATTTCAGCAGATATTTTAATCCCTAATTTTTGCTCTAAGCTTAATTGTTCTAGCTTTTGTTTAGAATTAAGAGCAGATATCACACCTTTTTTAATCCATGGTTTAAGTTTTTTTATTTCCTCATTATCAAAAGAGTTAAGTGATTTAGGATTTTTATGAGCTAATGCATAGAGTACTTTGTTATTAAAAATAAACCTAACTGGAATATTTTTTTCTTGAGCAATCATTTCACGCCATTGAGCTATTAAAATAGCATTTTTTTGAGTTTTTTCATCAAATTTCTGGATATTGCCTATTTTGGTGTGGATGTTTTCAATAGAGTTAAATTGTGTTTTCTGTATTTCAATTAGTTCTTGCTCAAAAAAACCTTGGTATTCACTTTTAATTAGCTGTTGCTGCAAATACTCTTTTAGTTGTATAAGGTATTCAACATCTTTGATAGCGTAGTTAAGTTGTTTTTGTGTTAGTGGTCTATTACGCCAATCTGAAAATTGAGATTCTTTTTCCATTTCAATATCTAAAATTTCTTTCAGAAGCGTTTTTAGTGATGATTGTGTTTGAAAACCAAGAAAGGCAGCTGCAAGTTGCGTATCAAAAATATTATTAACTTCACAGTTAAAGAACCTTTTGATAATAGGAATATCATTAGTTGCTGAGTGGATTATTTTTTGGATGTCCTTATTTTCAAAAATGTCCTTTAACTTACTAAAATCTAAATCTTTTAACGTATCTATTAGGAATATCTCATTTTCGGTTGCTATCTGTACTAGGCAAAGTTCAGGATAGTATGTACGCATCCAGTAGAATTCTGTATCTACAGCTATTTGTGAAGTATTGCTAATAATTTCTATCACATCATTTAATTGCTTATTTGTATTAATTATCATCGTTTTTTTAGTTAAAATAATTAGAGAAATTTAAACTTATCTATTTATAGTATAAAAGTTTATATATGTTAACATTTTTCATAAACTCAGTGTTTAATAAAATTAGATGATTATAGATAATTCTAAAGATTTTGATTTAAAAAGTTTCTTGGCAAACTTGACTACACATTCTGGTGTTTATCGTATGCTTGATAAGCACGGAGATATAATTTATGTTGGTAAGGCAAAAAATCTCAAAAATCGTGTAAATAGTTATTTTTCGAAAGGTGCGAAAGATAGCAAAACTTTAATGATGGTAGAGCAGATTGCTCGAATAGAGATAACTATTACCCCTAGCGACTACGAAGCATATCTACTAGAGAATAATCTTATCAAACAGCACCGTCCTAAATACAATATTTTATTTAAAGATGATAAAAGTTATCCGTATCTAGTAATTTCTCGTGATAAATTCCCTAGGGTATCTTTTTATCGTGGCAAATCAGCATATAAAAAAGGTCAGTGTTTTGGACCTTATGTGTCGATATCATCAGTCAAGAATACCCTAAATATTATCCAAAAAATCTTTCCGATCCGTCAATGTGAAAACTCGTACTATAAGTCTAGAGTTAGACCATGCTTGCAATATCAAATTAAGCGTTGTTTGGCACCTTGTGTAGGTTTGGTTTCTCAACAGCAATATGATGAACAATTGGCAATTCTAAAGAAATTCTTAGCGGGTAAATTCAGCTCTGTTTTAGAAGAAATCTCAGCAAAGATGTATCAAGCTTCTGAAGATATGGAGTATGAGAAAGCTCAAGTGTATAGAGATCAGTTAGTCATCTTGCGTAAGTTACAGCAGCAACAAATAGTTGATATTCAAGTTGATAAAACTTTTGATGTAATTGGCATCTATATGCAGGATGACTATGCAAGTATAGCTTTATTACAAATTCAAAATGGCGATATTGTCGCAGATAGACATTGGAGCATAGATGCTAAAGGGCAAGATAAAACTGCAATTATGCATGCATTTTTATCTCATTTTTATTTAGGTGATGAGATTCGTAATATTTGGCCTAAAAATATAATTCTCTCAAAGGTTGAGTTTACTGATATTACAGATCTTATGAATAGTATCTCTCAAAAAATTGGTCAAGCAATAAATTGGATAGTTGCTCCAGCCGCTGATAATCTTAAATGGTTGAAGTTAGCAGAGGTAAATGCACGACAAAAGTTAAACATACATACAAGTTCAAAATCACAGTACCAAAAGCGTTTGGAATCATTAAAAGAATTTCTGGAGTTAGAAAAAGATATTAAGCGTATTGAGTGTTTTGATATTTCACATTTTCAAGGTGAGGCAACCATAGCATCATGTGTAGTATATACAGATGAGGGTGAAGATCGCAAATCCCATCGCAGATATAATATCAAAGATATCAAAGCTGGTGATGACTATGCAGCAATTCATCAAGTAGTATCGCGTCGAGTTAGCTCAGGCTTAGAAGCTGATAATCTCCCAGATGTAATGATAATAGATGGCAGTAAAGGGCAGATTCATCAAGCAGAAGCTGTTTTTAGAGAATATGGAATTCAAGATAAAGTCCAACTTGTAAGTTTAGGTAAAGGTGTTGAGCGTATAAGTGGTAAAGAAAAAATATACAAAGGTTTTGATGATGCCGAATATACATTAGATGAACACAATCCAGGATTTTTATTATTACGACAAGTTAGGGATTCTGCTCATGATCATGCGATTAAAGGTCAGCGTAAAAAAGTAAGTGCAAATAGACAATCATCAATTATTGAAGAAATAGAAGGGGTTGGGCCAAAACGCCGTAAAGCTTTGATAATGTATTTTGGTGGCTGGCAAGAACTATCTAGAGCATCTGTTGATGAAATTGCAAAGGTCAAAGGAATTAGTAAAAAATTAGCTCAAGAGATTTGGGAGTGTTTTCATTAAAAAATACTCAACAATACTAAAATAATAACGTAGAATGTTTGCATTTTTAAAAATATAAAATTTAAAATATGACGAAAAAAAGTTTGTTACTTATTATTTTTGGTATATTTTTAATATTCTTTTGTTATTTTTTTGTTGATAGACATATTGTTTGGCTTTTGCATGAGCATAATTCAACACAATACACAATTATGAGATTCTTTTCGGATGATTTAGTTTCTTTTTTAAATATTTCAATTTTTGTATTTTACATATACTACTTTATTAAGCTTTTATACAAAAAAGTATCTGTTACCGATACAAAATTTTTACTAGTTGCGAATGCTGTACTTATAGGACAATTTATCAAAGAAATATTAAAAGGCATCTTTGGTAGATACTGGACAGAAACTTTTAAGAACAATCCTTCTTTGATTAGAAATGATTTATATGGATTCAATTGGTTTACATTTGATAATATCAATAATTCTTTTCCATCTGGGCATGCTACATTTATATTTTCATTTAGTGTAAGTATGTGGATTTTATTTCCAAAGTATAGATGGCTTTCGGCATTGTTGGCATTTTTAGTAGTAGCTACGCAATTATTACAATACTTTCATTTTGCTAGTGATTTAATTGCAGGATCAATGCTAGGATCAATCATTGGTTATTACACTGCTTTGACCTACAAACAAAAGAGTTAATTTTTGTTTCAAACTTATAACTTTAATAAAACTATAGTTATAAAATATCGTTATGTTAGAATTATTATATTTAATACTTTATATTTTGATTAGACACAAAGGAACTAATGATTAAAGCAAATTAAAATAGTATTGCTAACTTCTAGTGATTTTAGTTTAATTTTTGCAATAAAAAATACTCTAAAAGCTATCTAATCACTAGATCAACTAAAAGTAGTTTGTACTGATCTAGGTACCATATATGATATCGCAGCATGGAGTAAGGAAAATGTTTATATAATTGTCAGAATAGTATAGCAGGCAGCTGATAATTATTAATTTATAATAGAGGTGAAATAATGGATCATTCAATTTTAAATGTGTTAGTTTGTCCAATTTGTAAAGCAAATTTACATTATGATAAAGAAAAACAAGTTTTAGTATGTAAGGCAGATAAGTTAGCTTATCCAATTCGTGAAAATATCCCAGTAATGTTAGTTGAAGAAGCTAAAAAGCTAACTCTTGAAGAGGTGAAAAAATATGCCTAGTATCCATATTGTAATTCCTGCTAGGCTTAAATCAACTCGTCTACCAAATAAGATGTTAGCTGATATTGCTGGTCAGCCAATGATACAGAGAGTCTATGAGCAAGTTGCTAAATCAAAATTTGATAGCATAATAATAGCTACCGACTCTCAAGAAATAAAAAATGTCGCAGAGAGTTTTGGTGCAAAAGTGGTTTTGACAAAAACTGATCATGAATCAGGTACAGATAGAATAGCAGAGGCAGTTACTAAATTAGGTTTTGCTGATGAAGATATTATTGTAAATGTCCAAGGTGATGAGCCTTTGATACCAGTTGAAAATATCGAGCAAGCTGCACAGTTATTGATAGATAAACCAGAGGCCGTAGTCTCAACATTATGTGAAAAAATCACTGATGTAGAGGATATTTATAATCCTAATAATGTCAAAGTGGTTTTTGATAAAGATAATTATGCTTTATATTTCAGTAGAGCACCTATCCCTTTTGAAAGAGGTTTTTCTGAGAAACAGCAGGTTAATATTTCAGAATTCTTTAGGCATATTGGTATATATACATATAGAGTGGCTTTTTTAAAACATTATGCAGAACTTACAGTGTCACCAATCGAAAAATATGAAGCTCTTGAGCAGCTTAGAGTATTATATAATGGTTACAAAATAGCTGTGGATCAAGCAGCTAAACCAACTCCTGCTGGTATTGATACACTTCAAGATCTAGAGAAAGTAAGGAGATTATTTAATGTTTAAATTAGATTCTCGCTTAGAAGCAGATACATTTGAAGTTTGTGATCATCTTGATTGTAAAATTTTAGTGATGAATAATTCCATAGTACCTTGGTTTATAGTAGTACCATTTACAGATAGAACAGAGTGGTATCAGCTTGATGATTCACAACAGTATAATATCAATAAGATTATTAATAAACTATCTAACTTTATAGTTAAAGAATATAAAGCAGATAAGTTAAATGTAGCTACTATAGGTAATGTAGTTAAGCAAATGCATATTCATGTAGTAGGGCGTTTTGAGCATGATCCAGTATGGCCAGCTCCTGTATGGGGAAATATTCAATCTAAGCTATATACAGAACAAGAAAAAAATAAGCTACAAGAAAAAGTTAGGAGTATGTTTTAGAGTTTACAAGTTCCTTGACATGCTTTTGAAATATAAAAAGAAGGCTTTATATTAAATTTTTCAAAATAATTTTTCTCTAAATAGCTAGTATAGTCTTTTAGAAACTTGGTAGGTAAAAGATGTATTGTCGAACCACCAAAACCACCACCAGTCATTCTAGCACCATAAACTCCAGCAAAATTTTGCGATAACTCAACTAGGTAGTCAAGCTCATCACAACTAACTTTATAATCATTTTTTTAGCGAATTATGTGATTGATACATAAGTTTACCTAGCTTTTGCCAATCTTTAGCTATCATTGCTTTAGTAGCTTCTATTACTCTTTGATTTTCGGTAAATACATGTAGTGCCAATTTATAATCTTCTTCAGAGAAGTTTGACTTTGTATCTAGAAGCTTTTTGGAGTCTAATTCACGAAGTGATTTTATGCTATGAAATTTAGCGATATTTTCACAAACTTGGCGGCGCTTATTATATGCAGAGTCAGCTAAATTATGCTTAATATTTGTATCACAAATTAGTACGGATAGATTATCAAGTTCAAAAGGAATATTGTCATAATGGTTATCATTACAATCAATCATTGTTGCGGCATTTTGTTGTGAAAAACAAACAAGCCATCTGATCCATAAGACCACATTTTGTCCCAATATATTCATGTTCAACTTTTTGGGCAATCTTTGCAAGATCAATTTTAGAGATCTTTAGTTGATAGATCTCATTATAAGCATAAGCTAAGGCTGTGTTTAGTGAAGCAGATGATGAAAGGCCAGCCCCAAAAGGTAGATCACTAAAAATATAAATATCTGCTCCTTTGATATCACTACAGAAATCTTGCTTGATAGTATTTATAGTACCTTTTATATAGTTCTGCCAAACGTTAGATAATTCTTGTTTTATCTCGTCTATATTAAAAGATGCTGAATCATCTAAATTTTCACTATAAACATTTACAATACTATCATCTCTGCGTGCTATAGATATGAAAGTACCTTTGTTAATAGCAAATGGCATCACAAAACCATTATTATAGTCAGTATGTTCACCAATCAAATTAACTCTACCAGGAGAGAAAAATACTTGCGAATTTTTATTATAAAGTGTGTTGAAACGATTGGTTAAATTATCTTTGATACAGTCCATCATAATTATAAATCTCTTAAAACTTGTGCTGCTAATTCTGGAGTAATATCTCTTTGCGATTCTCCAAGCATTTCAAACCCAACCATAAATTTCTTGACTGTTGCTGAACGTAGCAAAGGTGGATAAAAGTGCGCATGAAGTTGCCAATAGTCACTCTTATTAGCATTGATTGCACCATGCCAACCCATAGAGTATGGGAAAGATGTGTCAAATAGTTTATCGTACTTTACTAACAATACTTTCAGAGCATTAGCTAAAGATTTTTTTTGCGGATTATTTAAATGATTTAGATGTGAGCATTTGAATTTTGGTAGCAATAAAGTTTCATAAGGCCATGTTGCCCAAAACGGTGCAACAATTAACCAGTCATCATTTTGGTAAACAATCCTATCTTTCTCATTAATCTCACGATTTACATAATCAAGTAGCATATTTGATTTATGTTTTTCGAAGTATTCTAGTTGTGTTTGATGTTCTTTTTGAGCTTCTGTGGGTAAGAAATCACAAGCCCAGATTTGTCCATGTGGGTGAGGATTTGAACAACCCATAATTGAGCCTTTATTCTCAAAAACTTGTACCCATTGATATTTTTTACTTAAATTTGCTACTTCAGATGCCCATAGATCAATAACTTTAGCTATATCTTCTTGTAGCATTGATGCCATTGTTAGATTATGTTTGGCAGAGAAGCAAATAACTTTGGCAATACCAGTAGCACCACTTAGCTGGAATAAGTCATCTTTTATCTCAAGATTTTTGTCTATTTTTTCTTTAGATAAAGCAGAAAAATCATTCTCAAATACAAAAGTTTCTTTAAAATCAGGATTAACTTCTCCATTAGCTCGAGTATTAGTTGGGCATAAATAACACTTATCATCATACTCTGGCAGAGTGTTTTTTTGAGTTTCTTCTGATTGCCCTTGCCATGGTCTATTAAGCCTATGAGGTGACACTAAAACCCACTCATTAGTCAAGATATTCTTACGACGATGCGAGAATTTGATCTGTGATATTGTAGCTGAAATATTCATTTATAAATCAAAAAATTGTTGTTTTATATTTTAGGCATAGTATATCATGAATGATGGGACTATTAGTTAAATTGATGCAGGAATTTTTGTATGCAAAATGAAAAAAAAATAAATTTCATAGTCATTCGTGTGGCTATAATAGCAGCACTTGCTGGTCTGCTATTTGGTATGGATATTGGTTATGTCAATGGCTCATTGCATTTTATATCAGAAACATTTGGTTTAAGTGTTGAGCAAAGTGGACATGTATCAAGTGTATTGTTACTTGGAGCTGCTTGTGGTGCGTTATTTAGTGGTTTTTTATCAAAACATTATGGACGTAGAAAGGTACTTCTAATTGCTGCAGCTATTTTTTCTATTTTTACAATAGTGGGAATTTTGGCACCTAATTATCAGATCTTTATTAGCTCAAGGTTTATTTTAGGTATTGCAGTAGGTATTGCTTCATTTATTGCACCTTTGTATTTATCAGAAATTGCTCCAAAAGAGTTTAGAGGCGCTTTGATTGCTTTGTACCAGTTGATGATAACTATTGGTTTATTTTTAGTTTTCTTAACTAACTCTGCATTAGAAAAGACAGGTTCTTGGAGAATTATGCTTGCAGTTTTAGCAATTCCTTCAGTAATAATGTTCTTTGGTTGTTTAACCTTACCTAGAAGTCCGAGATGGCTTATTTTAAAGGGTAATAATGAAGAGGCTGCTTTGGTTCTTAAAAAAATAAGATCAAGTGAGATAGAAGCTTTAGAGGAGCATGAAGAAATTAGACAGACTACTCATAGAGGTGTTAGTGTTTTTTCTTTACTGAAACGGAAGTTTTTTATAAAGGTTGTACTTCTAGGTATAGCTTTGCAAGCATTTCAACAGTTCACTGGTATGAATGCTTTTATGTATTACTCAACAGATATTTTCAAGTTAGCAGGATTTACTAATCCTTCAACATCAACAATAGTTATTGGTTTACTTAATATGCTGACAACCTTTTTGGCAATTAAGTATGTCGATAAATTTGGACGTAAGCCAATTCTATATTTTGGCTTAAGTTTGTTGATAATCTCATGTATCGTTGTTGGTTTTATCTTTAAAACACACTTTGTCTATGGCCAAGTAATGGTCTTATCTCAAACTTTACAATGGACTGCTTTAATATTTTGTTTATTGTTTATATTTGGTTTTGCAATATCAATGGGCCCTGTAATTTGGATTTTATGTTCAGAAATTCAACCAATTGAGGGTAGAGATTTTGGAGTAACAGCATCTACTATGAGTAACTGGATTTGTAACGCTATTATTGGAAACTTTGCTCTTACTTGGTTAACATTCTATCCAGATAATACTTTCTTTGGTTTTGCGATTTCTTGTATAGTTTGTATATTATTTGTTAAGTTTTTTGTCCCTGAAACTAAAGATGTTTCATTAGAGGAAATTGAAAACAACCTTAGGGCTGGTAAGCGCCTAGCTAAGATTGGTAGTTAATTTGTAGATTATTGAGAGTAACTAGTGGAGTTAAAATATGGATGCTCAACAAGAATATAGAAAAATAGTTTATCTTATAGCAGCAATAGCAGCATTAGGCGGTTTGCTATTTGGTTTGGATCAGGGGTTTATCGGTAATGCTGGTGATACCCTTAATAAACTATACGGTTTAGATGCAAAAGCTGCTGGTAGCTTCAATGCTATCCTAGCAACTGGAGGTATTTTAGGTACTATTTGTAGTGGTTTTTTTACGAAATTTTTTGGTAGAAAAAATACACTCATGATTGCTGGGTTTGCTTTTTTAGCAGGAGCTTTAGTTTCATCTTTTTTACCGCCAATAAATATATTAACGTTTTGTAGATTTTTGCTTGGTTTTGGTGTTGGTTTAGCATCATTTGCTACACCTTTATATCTTGCTGAGACCGCACCAACTAAAATCAGAGGTTCGATTTCAACACTATTTCAGCTAATGATTACCTTTGGTATATTTTTGATTTCTTTGACTAATATAATCATCGTAATGTGTTTAGGTCATGAAAAAATTTCATTAGCTTTAATGTTTAGTGTAATTGCTTTTTTTGCATTTTTGATGTTTGTTGGATGTTTTTTCTTACCAAAAAGTCCTAGATGGTTGCTATCTAAGGGTAAAGATCAAGAAGCTCACAAAGTGCTTACTAAACTAAGAGCGGCTCATGAGATTGATACTGAGATTGCAGAAACTAAAAAAGTTCTTAAAACTGATCATGGTTCTGTAGTGGAAAGTCTAGCTAAAAAATATTTCTGGAAAATATTAGTTGTAGGTGTAATCATTCAAATGTTTCAACAGCTAGTTGGTATCAATATGATGATTTATTATGCACCGCATTTCTTATCAAATGTTGGTCTAAATGTTTTAATAGCAGCTCTGGCAGTATATTTGGTGAATTTTTTATCAACATTTCCAGCTATTAAATGGGTCGAGAAATGGGGTAGGAAAAAATTATTGACAGTTGGAGCTGTTGTGATGATGTCTTCACTGGTAGTTTCTGCTGTTTGTTTCTATTTTATCAAACATACTCAAGATCCTGCTGATTTTATTAAGTATGTATTACTTATATCTTGTTTAGTCTATATTTTTGGCTTTGCTTGTTCATGGGGGCCTGTTGCCTGGATTATTTGTTCAGAGATTTTCCCGATCAAAACTAGAGAAATCGGTATGACTGTTACGACAGTTGTAAACTGGACATTTGCAGGATTTGTGATTGCTAATTCAAATGTTATCATGACTAAAGTAGCTTTTGGAGATGTTATTATTTTCCTTGTTTATGCTGCATTCTGTTTAGCAGCTATATTTTTCTTGAAAATGTTTGTACCAGAAACAAAAGGTGTTAGCCTAGAGAAAATAGAAGATAATCTTATTTCAGGTAAAAAAATACGTGATTTAGGTCAATAACCTCTCTTTAATAAAGTTGTATATTTCTGCTAAATAATGTATCCTTAGAGATGTAATTACTAATAGTTAAATCAAAAAATAAGGAACTATAATTATGAAAGCTTCAGCTAGGCATTTGCTAGTACAATCAGAATCTGAGTGTCAACAAATTAAAAAAGATATAACTGAAGGTAAAATAACTTTTGAAGAAGCAGCTAGAAAGCATTCTCTATGTCCATCTGGAGCTAGAGGTGGCGATCTGGGGACTTTCTCTCAAGGTCAAATGGTTCCTGAGTTTGATAGAGTAGTATTCAACGATGAGTTACATACAGTTCATGGTCCAGTACAGACTCAATTTGGTTACCATCTATTAGAAATTACATCGCGCGGATAATTTAAATTTCTCATAATTTTCAAATTATTTAATAAATTCCTCATAAAAAAATTTACGGACAAAAATGGATTCTGAAACTAAAAAAGATTTTAGTCAGCTTGGGCTGAGTCAAGATATTGTAGATACTGTTATCAACTTAGGATATGAAACTCCTACACCAATTCAGCAGTATGCTATTCCATATATCTTATCGGGTAGAGATGTGCTAGGACAAGCACAAACGGGTACGGGTAAAACTGCGGCATTTGCATTACCATTGATAAATAACATTGATTTAAAATCTAGAGATAAATCACCACAAGTTTTGGTATTAGCTCCTACTAGGGAATTAGCTATACAGGTTGCAGAACAGTTTGAAGCATTTGCTAAAAATATACCAAATTTAGATGTTGCTTGTATCTATGGTGGTCAAGAATATGGTTCTCAAATAAGAGCACTTAAGCAAGGTGTAAAAGTTGTAGTTGGTACGACTGGTCGAGTAATGGATCATATCGAGAAAGGCACATTACAACTTGATAATCTAAGAGCATTAGTCTTAGATGAGGCTGATGAAATGCTCAGAATGGGCTTTATTGATGATGTTAGATTTGTCTTAAGTCATATTTCTGAACAATGCCAAAGATTACTTTTCTCAGCAACAATTCCTACTGATATTGCTGATATTATCGAAGAGTACTTAAGAAATCCTTGTAAGATACAGGTAAAGGCTAAGACAAAAACTGCAAATACAGTTACACAAAAATTTATCGTAATCAAAGGCTTTAGAAAGATAGATGCTTTAGATAGATTACTTGAGATAGAAGAAACTGATGGTGTTATTATCTTTGTTAAGACTAAGACAAGTACTATAGAAGTAGCAGATAATTTAAAAGCTCTTGGTTATAAAGTGGCAGCTATAAATGGTGATATGCAACAATCACAGCGTGAATATATTGTTGATCAGTTTAGAAATGCTAAATCAGATATCCTCGTTGCTACAGATGTAGTAGCTAGGGGCATAGATCTTGAGCGAATTAGTCATGTAATTAACTATGATATGCCTAATGATACTGATACATATGTACATAGAATTGGGCGTACAGGTAGAGCAGGGCGTGAAGGCACATCAATTTCTTTAGTACCACTTAAAGAGATGAGATTTTTACGTACTTTAGAGAGATTTACAAGTTCGCCAATGCAAGAGGTATTTATGCCAAGCGCGAAAGATTTAGCTCAAAGTAGGGTAGAACATTTTAAAGCTAGAGTAATTTCAGGATTAGATAAAAATAAATCTTTAGATAAATATAAAGAAATTATTACAAGTATTCGCGACGAATTAGAGCTAGATTCAGAAGAGCTTTTAGCTGTACTTACTTTGTTAGCACAAGGTAAAAAAACTTTCTTTCCAAGAGAGATTCAAGCTAAAGAAGAAAAGCTAACTCGTGATAATAGAAACTCTAGAGATGGTAGAAAAAATGAAAGATTTGAGCGTAGAAATGATCAAGATAATAGAGCTAAACGTTTTGATAAAGCAGATAGAAAACCGCGTCGTGCTGTAGTGAATATTGATCTAACTACTTATAAGCTGGATGTTGGTCGTGATAATGATGTTCAGCCAAGAAATATTGTTGGAGCTATAGCTAATGAAGGAAATATTGATAGTAAGCATATCTGTAATATTTCTATTCAAAAAGATTATACATTAGTTGATTTACCAGCAAATCTTTCACCAAAAGTGATAAATCATCTAAAAAAAGTCTGGGTTGCTGGGAAGAAGTTAAATCTTACGGCTCAGTAAGTTTAATCAAGGATTTTAATAAATTACAAATAATTAATTTTCAAGCACCTTATTCTATTTATACCCCTAAAGCTGTATAATTAATCGAACTAACTATTCGATTATAATTTCTAAAAATGAATAACTATATTTTTATAGTTTCTGCACCTTCTGGTGCTGGTAAAAGTTCTTTACTAAAAGCTTTTTTAGCAACTGATATAGGCAAAGATAAATTTGCTGTAGCAACTTCTCATACCACTAGAGAGCCTCGTGTTGGTGAGATTAATGGTAGGGAATATCATTTTGTGACAGTTGCTCAATTTGAACTACTTCTTAGTAAAGATGGTTTTATTGAATATGCCAAAGTTTTTAAAAACTATTATGGTACATCAAAAGCTGAGATTGATAGGTTGCTTGCGGCGGGTAAGAATATTATTCTTGAGATAGATTGGCAGGGCGCACAGCAGACACGCGCTATTTATGGTGATAGGGCTAAGAGTATTTTTATATTACCACCATCGCTAGATGAGTTAAGAAACCGTCTAGAAAAGAGAAATACAGATTCTAAAGAAACGATAGATTACCGTATGGAGCAAGCACAATCAGAGATTTCACATGCTGATGAATATGATTGTCAGTTGGTTAATGATGATTTTAGTCAGTCATTAGAGCAATTATGTAAATATTTCGAAGAAAATATCCAAAGTTAAAGGCTAAGGAGAACATTTGGATGTTAAACCAAAAACTTATAAAAGATAAGATATCACAAGCTAGACAAGAATTACCTAGTTTGAAAATTAAAGATACTGAAAAACAACAATATATGCACGAAATTCAGGAGTTATTAGAACAAAATGACGCTTGTTTGGTAGCGCATTATTATGTTGATGCAGAAATTCAAGAATTAGCTGAAAAAACAGGTGGATTTGTCGGTGATTCGCTTGCTATGGCTAAATTTGGCTTAGAAAGTAACTGTGACACTTTAGTAGTTGCAGGTGTAAGGTTTATGGGAGATTCAGCTAAGATTTTGAGTCCTGAGAAAAAAATCCTAATGCGACCTTACAAGCTGAATGTTCATTGGATTTAAGTTGTAATAATGGCGAATTTCAAAGATTTATAGAAGCTCATCCTGATAGAGAAGTTGTGGTGTATGTAAATACATCAGCAGAGATTAAAGCTTTAGCTGATTGGACTGTAACATCATCAAATGCTTTGGAGATATGTTCACACCTACACAAGCAAGGTAAAAAGTTGCTTTGGGTACCTGATAGATTTCTTGGTGATTGGATTGCTAAGCAAACTGGTGCGGATATGCTGCTATATGATGGTAGTTGTATCGTACATGAAGAGTTTAAAGCTCAAGCGTTAGATGATTTAATACTAGAGCATCCAGATGCTGCAGTTTTAGTACATCCTGAATCGCCAGCAGAGATTATCAAAAGAGCTGATGCGGTTGGTTCAACATCGCAATTAATAGCAGCAAGCCAAAGACTTAATAATACGAAATTTATTGTTGCTACAGATACTGGTGTATTTTATAAAATGAAACAGCTATCGCCATATAAAGAGTTTATTCCAGCGCCTACTGCTGGTCGTGGTGCAACTTGCCAATCATGTGCGAAATGTCCATGGATGAAACTAAATCAACTTAAAAATTTAAAAGAATGCTTAATCAAACAGACTAACGAAATATTTATTGATGAAGAGGTACGACAAAAAGCACTTATTCCATTAAATAGAATGATAAATTTTTAGGAAATAGGTATGTCTGATGTGATGTTAAATACTAATCAAATTAACAAAGTTCCTGATAATATTATTGCAAGGCTAGTTAGAGAGTCTCTAGCAGAAGATATAGCAACTGGAGATATCACAGCACAGCTAGCTGAAGATATTGATACTACAGCATTTTGTATCACTAGAGAAGATATGATCTTATGTGGTCAAGATTTTGCTAATGAAGTGATTAATCAGCTTGATAAAAATATACAGATAACTTGGTTATATAGAGATGCTCAAAAAGTACCAGCTAATGCAAAAATATTTGAACTTAAAGGTAATGCGCGAAGTATCTTAACAGCTGAGAGAACGATGTTAAATTTTATTCAGATGCTTTCTGCTACTGCTACAGCGACAAATAACTTAGTCAAATTGATTTCTCAATATGATACAAAGCTACTTGATACACGTAAGACTATTCCTGGATTTCGTTTAGCACAAAAATATGCAGTTAGGTGTGGTGGCGGTTTTAACCATCGTATTGGTTTATTTGATGCTTATTTGATTAAAGAAAATCATATTCGCTCAGCTGGTGGAATTGCCAAAGCTGTCACTAAAGCAAAAAAAATAGATACTAGTAAAGTTATTGAAGTTGAAGTTACAAACTTAGATGAATTAAACCAAGCGATAGCAGCTAAAGCAGATATTGTAATGCTTGATAATTTTAGCATTGAAGATATTCATACAGCTGTGAGTTTTGCTAGAGGTAAAGTAGCATTAGAAGTCTCTGGAAATATAGACGATAAATCTATAGTTAATATGGCTAAAACAGGTATTGATTTTATTTCTGTTGGAGCGATTACAAAACATATCAAAGCAATAGACTTATCACTACAGGTTCAGTTATAGATATGATTATAAAAAAGCATGATGTAGCTATAGTGGGCGGTGGTTTAGCAGGCATAGTTGCTGCTATAGAGTTAGCTGAACATAATTTAGATGTAGCGATTATCTATGATCAAAAAATTAATCACTGTGCTAGTGCATATGCTCAAGGTGGCATTGCAGCTATAGTTTCTAGCGAGGACAGCATTGAGGCTCATATCAATGATACATATATTGCTAGTGGTAAGCTTGCAAAGCTTGAGAGTATCTCTCAAGTTGTCAAAAATTCTAATGCTGCTATAGCATGGCTTGAGAAACATGGTGTTGAGTTTGATAGAAAAGAAAATGGTCAGTATAGTCTACATCTTGAAGGAGGTCATTCGCAAGCAAGGATACTACATATCAAAGATTATACTGGTAGAGCAGTTATTACAAGTTTATATAAAAATCTTGATAATTTTAAAAATATCAGTATTTATCCAGAACATAATGTCATAGAACTAATAAAAAAAGATGATAAATGTGTTGGCTTATATAGCTATGACAATAAATATCAGGTTACTAAATTTATTACAAAAAAAAGTTATACTTGCTGCAGGTGGTTCCTCAGGATTATATAAGTATGTGACTAATGCTACAGCTGGTAATGGTAGCGCGATGATTATGGCTTATGATATTGGTTGCCAACTTGAGAATTTAGAGTTTACGCAATTTCATCCAACTTGTTTTTTTGCTCGTAATGGATCACCTATTTTAATCTCAGAAGCTATCAGGGGTAGTGGCGCTGTATTGGAGACTGAAAAAGAGGTCTCAGAATTATGAAATCAGTTCATCAAATGCAAGATTTAGCTCCTAGAGATATAGTCGCGCGACAGATATATATAAATATCCAAGCAGGTAGAGATGTTTACCTTAATGCGACACATCTAAGTACAAGTCAATGGCAGCAAAAATTCCCATATATTTATGAGAAATTATTAGAGAATAATATCAATCCTGCTAATGATAGAATCCCAGTATCTCCAGCTGCTCATTATAGTTGTGGTGGTATTAGTGTAGCTAGCAACTCTCAAACTAGTGTAGCTAATTTATATGCTGTAGGTGAGGTTGCTTGTACAGGTTTACATGGAGCTAATAGGTTAGCTAGTAATTCATTATTAGAGTGTATTGTTTATGCTTTAGCAGCTACGGAGGATATTTTAACTGATATAAATGATAGATTTATTGAGTTTGGCCAAGAACTAGAGTTATTTAACTCAAATAATGATTATTTACAACAAATAAATCAGATACGCCAACTAATGTGGGATAATGTTGGTTTGGTTAGAAGGCAAGCAGAACTTAGAGAAGCATATCAGCAATTACAACTATTAGCACAATCAATAGGTACTGATACAAGATTAGTAAGCTATGATTATAAACTCGAAGCTTATAGAAAAATACTTAAGCTAGCTAAGTTAACACTTGAACAAGCTATCAAACGCAAAGATAGTGTTGGTAGTCATTTTTTAATTTAAGGATATATTTAAGAAAGTTGTTAAGTTATTGTGAAACTAAGAGATATATTATACTGTAGAAGTTTAAATCTGTCTATTCGTAACTGTCACGGGAATACTACCGCTATAGTTGTATCCACCACTTGTTGTAGTCATTGATACAGTACCTGAATAAGTAACATCTAAAGGTAAGTTATCACAGTCTATTACTATTGCTCCATCATAAGTTGTACCAGAACTATTGACACTATAAGGAGTTCGTGTACCATTAGAATCCAAAGTAGCCACTTGACATCCTGCTAAGTCACCAGTTATAGTATAGTTAAATATAGTCGCATTAGGATTTGGTGTAGCAATAAATCCTTTAATAGCAGATGTATTTACAGACACTGCAACAGAATCAAATCCAAAAGGATTAGCAACTAAAGAAAGATTTGTATCACTACTACATGCTGAAATACCAGCTATCAACAACAAACCACCTACAACTTTTGATATTTTTTTCACTCTTTACTCCTTATTTATTATGAAAAAACTATTTGCTATAAAACTTCAGAAAACTATAAACTAAATATTTAACAATTTCAACATAAAATTAATTTTATTTAAATAAAATGCTTATTTTGAATTGTATTAATCAGTATATTATTGCTAATTTTGGTAATAAAATACCATGTGTAGATATTTTGAGAATTATTGGTTCTTTTACTTGTTGTTATAAAGAACTGATAATTGATAAATTTAATTAAACACTATTTTTAGTAGTTAGTAAAATGTAAAATTAGCATAAATATTAAATAAGTATGAGGTATAGATGTTAATTATACTAACATTAATAGTATTGGTGATATTGATAGTAATTTTTTCTTTATATGTTTTCAATAAGAAATCTATGCAAGTTGATAATATCCGTGAAGCATTTGAGCAATACAAAAACTCCACACAAGAGGAATTAGTATCACTACGAAGTAAAGAGGTTACATTTGATACATTATTAAATCAAGAAAAACAAAAAAATACAGAATTAAAGCATGATAGAGCACAACGTATAGATGAGTTAAAGCTAGAGTTAAAGTTAGAGAGAGATAAAGTTTATAAGTATATTGAAGAGATAAAAAATTATAAATCGCAAATAGCAACTCTAGAGACCCAACTTAAAGAGCAGAATAATTCTCTAAGAGATAAAATAGAGTTATTACAAAATAGTGAAACAAAGTTGAAATCTGAGTTTGAAAATTTAGCTAATAAAATTTTTGAGGATAGTTCAAAAAAACTCACTGAACGAAATCAAGAAAGTTTAAATAGTGTTTTAAATCCTGTCAAAGAACAGTTGAGAGATTTTAAACAAAAAGTTGAAGATGTTTATGATAAGGAATCTAACGCTAGAAGCGCGTTGCAAAACGAGCTCAAAACTCTTAAAGAGCTCAATCAAAAAATGACTACAGAAGCGCATAATCTCACAAATGCTTTGAGAAGCAGTACTAAACAGCAAGGTATATGGGGTGAGATGGTACTTGAAAATGTTCTTGAAAAATCTGGACTTAGAGAAGGTTTTGAGTATTTCAGAGAGATGCAGACTACAAATGAGGAGGGTAAAGTATATCGTCCTGATGTGGTCGTTAAGCTACCTGATAATCGTGATATTATCATAGATGCTAAAACTTCACTGTTTGCTTATAATGACTATATGGTGGCTGATGACGATCACAAGCATTCTCACCTGAAAGCTCATATTAGATCAATCAGAGAACATATCAAAGGGCTAGCTAATAAAAACTATGAGTGTCTAAAAGGAATAAACTCTTTAGATTTTATCTTTATGTTTATACCTGTAGAGGGGGCTTTGCTACTTGCTCTTGATAATGACACAAGCTTGTATGATGAGGCATTTAAGCAAAAGATAATATTAGTTAGTCCTACAACTTTATTAGTAGCATTACGCGCTGTTGAAAATACTTGGCGATATGAAAAACAAGCTCAAAGTATCACAGATATCTATAGTAGGGCAGAAAGGCTTTATAGTAAGTTTGTAGGTTTTGTAGATGATTTAGAGAAAGTTGGTAAATCTATAAATGATGCTAATAAGACTTATGAAAATGCTTTTAATAAATTAAAGACTGGTAGTGGTAATCTTATAGGTCAAGTTGAGAAGCTGAAACAGGTTTCAAATATAAAACCTAAAAAAGAACTAGATAATAATCTAGTTAAAAATGCTGAAACCGATAGTTAAATTATATTTATATCATCGGAGTTATTAAATTTTGAAAGTATAATCAAATACAGTTTTTTAGAAAAATATATTCTTTCTTAGAGTCATTCTGGCGAAGGTGAGAATCTCCCCAATACTCAAGAGATCCCCGTGTCCACGTCGACAAGCTCAGTGACCGTGAGGATGACTACTTTTTTTATGGTACGTAGTGATTAAATCAACAGTCTTTTATACTCAAAATTTAAAAAACCTACATAAAACTCTAGTTTGTTTAATAGAATTTTATATCTATGTTGATGGTATTATGGGTATAGTACATTATTTTGTACAAAGATACTTTTGTAGATTATTGGTAATCTTGATAATTAAAATTACCAATATGAGGGTATATTAAGGTTTCTTTATTGCTAGAGGTTTCAAGAAATCATCAATATTACAGTGACTTTCAATAGGGTGTCTAAGCTTTTTGTCTTTGTTGATAGTATAATGATTATTTCTACCAATCTTTGTTACAGTTAGATAGGCTGTCTCGGTTAGGTCACTTAGAATATTTAGGACTGCTCGTTCAGTGATCCCAACCTTGATAGCCATATCTCTAATAGTAATGTTTGGGTCACTATTAATGAGACATAACACATGCGAATGATTTGTTAAGAAAGTCCAACTTTGTTGTTTTTTTGTAGGCATTATGTATTATTTTAAAGTTTTATTTTATCTATCAATTATACTGGAGTATAAGGTAAAGATGAATGGTGAAGTACGATTTGTAGTTCACCATTAGCATTAGGTTTGAAACCCATTGTATAGTTTGCAACTACTTTGTTACCATTAGTTTGAGTTAAATGCTTGTTACCCATAACTATACCAATATTATCCTCAACAATATAGCCAGCATTTTCAAATTCTAGATCTGCCCATGGTCCGATAGCAAAACCATTATCTTCTGGGTATTTATCATTGCCTGCAACAAAATAAGATACCGCACCTTCTAAGTCGCCTCTAAACATTTTTTTAGATGCTAAAGTTGGCTTAAAAAGAACCTCACTATTATCATAAGCATACATGTCTTTGATAAAATCATGAGCTAATTGCTTATAGTCTCCTCCTTCCCTATAAGTTTTAGAAATCTTTAATAAGCCATTTTTCCACTTAGCTAATGCCTTATCTATATCTTGTTTATTCATATTTTTCTCCTCTCTTAAACTATGAATTATATTATATGTATTAAAGTTCATGTATTTTATTTCATAAAAATGTATTTGTAAAGTTTTTATATCAAAAATCTTTTAAAAAATTTTGTTAAGTTAGATAATCTATTACATATATACAAAAATATTAATTAAGCTATGAGCATAATAGATTCACATATTCATTTCTGGGATATAAGAAATGGTTATAATGACTGGATTAAAGATACGAATTTACCGAAACTAGTAATACCAGAAAATCTAGAGGCTAGTGCTTTTGTGCATATAGAAGCTCATAGTGAGAAATTTGATCCTTTATGTGAATATAATTGGCTAAAATCTAAATTTAATAATGTAAATATAAAAGTAGTAGCTTTTGTTGATTTTACTTTAGAAATTTCTCAGTTTGAAAAAAAGATTACATACTTAGCTGGATATGATGATATTGTTGGCATACGTCAAATTATGTCAAAAACGTATAAATCGAAATATAGTCCATTCGAAAAATTTATACCAAAAGATTTGGAGCAAAAGTTAAAAATTCTAAAAGATCATAAACTTATTTTTGAAGCGCAAATGTATCCAGAGCAGTTTTTACCTATTTTAGAAAAAATTAATAACTCTGACGTAAAAATGGTTGTAGAACATTTTGGCTTACCTTTATTTGGGCGTAATAATAATTTAGCAGAATGGCATAGATTTATAAAAGAATGTGGTCAAAATACTAATTGGAATCTCAAGCTTTCAGGTTTTGATTTGAACAATGAAATGTCAAATGTAGAAAAAGCACTAAACTTTGTTTTTGAGAATATTTCATTTCATCAATTATGTTATGGTTCAAACTTTCCTGTTTCAAATCATGATGATTATAATTTTTGGCAGAAATTTTTGTATAAATATATCAATAATGATGAAATATCTAAACATGTATTTAAAAATGTAGCTCGGAGGATTTACTTCAAAGAGGACTAATATCTTCAGCAAATTTTTTAGCGTTAGAAAAATCTATTTTATCTGGATTTCTTATGTCGAAAATTAATTCCATAAGCATTTGTTTGTTTAGCTTGGGTAGGCAAGTTATTGTGGCTTGATTTTTATATTTGGGCATATGCCATTTATCAAATATTCTTTTATCAATGTCCTCTAGGACTATAGTAATAGCTTGAGGATTTTTCCATGCTCTTATGTTGTTGTTTTTTAGAATTGTTAGAAAGCTTTCACTTTTATCTAAACATTCTTGATATCTTTGTATAAGCCCTTTTTTGGATCCTAAAGATAAAATTCTATTATATAACAATACAGCGGATAAACCATTTCTGCTGCCTCCTATCGTCATATCATCATTGTCAATATATTCGACATAGTTTTGAGAAATATATTTTTTTTGTATTAGCAATATTCCTGAAGGCATCGGATTACCTAAGAATTTATGTCCACTAATATTTACTGATTCAAAATCTTCTCCAAGAATATAATCGTTTTTTAGCGGTAGAAAAGCACCATCAAATGCACCATCTAGATGTATATAGAAGTTATCTGTATACTTTTTAAAAATATTTCTAGCTTCTTTATAATTATCTATTGAGGATGTTATAGTTGAACCAATTGTGGCAATAAAAATATATGCTTGATTTTTATTATAATTTTCTTTTAAGAAACTCTTTAGTGATTCTAAATCAATCTCTCCATTCTTACGAGAAGCTATAATTTTATTTTTGATTGCTAATATATTTGCAGTTTTACTTACGCAATAATGAGCATAATCGCTATATATCAAAGTTACATCATAAGCCTTGAAGTAGTTCCTAGCATTCCAAACAGCATAAAGTATAGCTTCTGAACTACAGCTTGCTATATATCCCCAAGAATCATTTGTATTAGACATATACAGTTTAAGAAAAAAGTCTATCACAGCTCTCTCGTGACCTAATGTACTAAAAGGTGAGCCTTTACTATATGGATTGCCAATATTGTTAAAATGCTCGGATATTAGCTCTTTACAGTTATCATAATCAAAATCTGTAGCAGTAGGGTAGCCGACATAAACTTTTTTGTTATGAGTTAACCTGTGTTTTAAATCTTCAATATTCTTCATTTATATGAAATCAATTATCTATATTTTTTTGTTAGTGTTTTAAATACTTCAAATTCCAAATGGCAAGTATTTATCTTAGCAAACTGCGCTGCAGTCTTTTTACATATCTCTTGAGGAATTTGTCTAATTTTTTGACCTGTAGCTAGAGTTTTTACTTCAATTTCAATAGCTTTTTCAAAATAATAGTGCTTATAAATTGCTTTTTCAATCGATTCTGCAGTTGTAATAATTCCATGATTATCTAATATCATCATGCTATTTTTTGTACCTAGACTAGCTGCGATTGCTTTACCTTCATTATCTAGAGCTAGTCCATCATAGTGGTGATAAGATACATCATCATAAAATCTTAGCGACTGTTGGTTAGTAAATTGCATACCACATTCTAATGAAGATATTATTACAGCATATTTGCTATGTGTATGGATAATAGCATTAATATCCTTTCTAGCATTATATGTTTCTAAATGAATATTAGCAGCTTGTGGCATCACTTTATAAGCATTTTCTGAGAGTATTTCTCCATTAGGTTTTATTGTGACAATATTCTTTTTAGTAACTTTATCAAAGGTTACATTGTGTGGTGTAATAATTATATTCCCATTTGGAAGTCTTGCTGATATATGTGTCGCTAGTAAGTCATCCCAACCATAATAATGTATTACATGATGACAAATTGCTAATTTTTTTCTGAGAATTTTTTCCGTAGACATATTTCAGTAGCTCACTTATATAACTTGCAATATTTTAAATTTTATCACTTACTTATAAATTTAACCTAGTTTTTAATGATTATCTGGCTAAAGATTATTTTTTAGATACAAAAATATTATCTTTGATATAAAATCTATAAGGCATATCTTTTGCTTTTGATATACCGATCCTTTGAGTTTGAATTATATCAACATCATTAATTAGATCATTATTATATCTAAGATGGATAGGACTATCTTTATCAAGTAAGTTAATACCATTATCATTTAAGGTAATATTGAGTGATTGGGTTAATTTTGCTGGACCTGAACATAAGTCTATTAACTTAGTTTTTGATCTGTTAAACTGCATTTGTTCAATCCCAGCTATTGGCTCTAATGCTCTTATAAGTACAGCCTCACCTACACCGACATCTGCTGTTACCACATTAAAACAATAATGCATTCCATAAGTAAAATATACATAACTAGTACCTGCTTGTGCGTACATCATTGAATTTCTCTTTGTCCTATTGTTATATGAGTGACAGGCGGGATCATTATATAAATATGCTTCTGTCTCAACTATTTTTCCTATTAGTAACTTATTATCATATTTACTAACTAAAAAATGTCCTAATAACTTATTTGCAACATCAATAGTTTTTAGTTTAAGAATTGCTTCTAAGTTGTTCATACTTTCAAATTAATATCATTTAATTATTACAATTTTAGCAAAATGCAAAGATATTATATTGATTAAGCTGCAATGATTAGATAGTATCTATAAAGTTATAGCTAAATAATCGTGAGTATTTATAGATGTCTAAATTATTAGTTGTTATCAACATGCAAAAGGGTTTTGATTGTTCTGAAGCTAGAACTGTAATAACAAAACTTAATAAATCTTATACTTATTTTGATAGCGTTAGTTTTGCGATGTTCGAAAATAGAAAAAACTCCCTTTTTGAAACTCAGCTAAAATGGATTGATTTTCAAAATGAAGAAGATAGAAAGCTAATAGATAGTATAGAAGTACCAGACAATGTTCATTTTACCCATCATCATAACTATACGGTATACAATGATGAGCTTAAAGATCTAATAAAAAAGCTTAAACCAACAAAAGTTTATCTTTCAGGACTATTCTCAGATGTTTGTTTGTTAAAAACAGCTATGGATATGTTTGATGATGGGATTGTCCCTTATATTATCAAAGATCTAAGTTGCTCACCACATGGTGATATCGCACATGAAGTAGCATTTGCGGCTATGAAAGAAGGTTTAGGAGCTGATCGTATACTAACAACAAATGACCTTAAATGATGTTATTTATGTTATTAAGCTGTATCTATATTGAATAAAACTAAATTATCAAGTAGTATCCTTGTTAAGTTTTCATATCTAAATCTAAGTTAAAATATAGATGTCTAATTTATTGATTGTTATTGATATGCAAAAGGGCTTTGACTGCCCACAAGCAAGAAAGGTCATTGAAAGGTTTAACAAATCTAGTGAAGTTTTTGATAGTATCTGTTTTTTAATGTTTGAAAACAAAGAAAATTCC
The DNA here is from genome assembly GCF_001885235.1 of Francisella hispaniensis FSC454. NCBI lineage: Bacteria > Pseudomonadati > Pseudomonadota > Gammaproteobacteria > Thiotrichales > Francisellaceae > Francisella > Francisella hispaniensis. The sequence continues at coordinate 1,377,796 of NZ_CP018093.1, read as the reverse complement.
TTATTTGAAAAACAATTAAAATGGTTTGGTTTTCAGAATGAGGATGATAAAGCTCTAATTGATAGTATACAAGTACCACAAAGAGCAAGTTTCGTTTGGCATTCAACTTATACCGTCTATAATCAAAAGCTTAAAGAGCTACTACAAAAAATCAAACCAACTAAGTTATATTTATGTGGTCTATTTTCTGATGTGTGCTTATTAAAAACGGTTATGGATATGTTTGATGATGGAATTGTTCCTTATGTTATCAAAGATTTAAGTGCTTCACCACATGGGGATGGTGTTAATGACGTTGCTTTTGCAACTATGAAAATGGTTATAGGAGCTGATCATATAATATCTACTAGAGAGATAGGATAATGGAGAATATATATCAATCAATAGTATCATCATTTTATGACTACCAATCATACTTTGAGTTAGTCGCTGCTGTAACTGGTGTAGCTGGAGTGTATTTTTCATATAAGAGAAATATTTTAGTATATATTGTTAGTTTTATATCATCAGCAATATATGTGTGTTTATTGTATGATTGGGAACTTTTTGGTGATATGTTACTGAATTTTTATTATTTAGTAATAAATGTTATCGGTTTTTTTGCTTGGATAAAGCACTTTGAAGGCGATAGTAAGATTCATGTTTATGTAACAAAAGCAAACAATCATCAGAAAAAATTTCTTTGTATATATTTATAATTACTTTTGTTATTACTCCATTTATTTACGCACTACAAAAACAAACTTATATTATAGATTTACCTATATATTCATTTATCGATGCGTTTGTTACGGCAATATCTTTTGCTGGAGCTTATTTGCTCATAAAAAGAGCAATAGAGAACTGGTACTTGTGGGCTATAGCAGATATTATTTCGGTACCTTTATTCATTTATAAAGGTTATAATGTCACAGCTTTACAATATGCAATATTCTTGATATTAGTTTATCTAGGTTATAAAGAATGGTTACGTGATTATAAACAAAATAAACATTATTTAAGTTAGCTATCTAAATATACCAGGATTATATTTGTTATAATTAAGTGAAAAATAATATTTAAATTATAAGATGATTAAAATAAATAGATTAGATCATTTAGTATTGACGGTCAAAGACATTGATAAAACGGTTGAGTTCTATACAAAAATTGGCATGAAAAAACAAGTATTTAAACAAAATCGTGTAGCACTAAAATTTGGTGTGCAGAAAATTAATTTACATTTACTAGGCAGTGAATTTGAGCCTAAAGCACAAAATATAAAAGAAGGTAGTGCTGATTTATGTTTTATTGTGGATACTGATTTGGATCAAGTTATAAAACAACTTAATAAGCTAAATATAAACATAGAAGAAGGAATAGTAGAAAGAACAGGAGCTATTGGAAAGATAAAATCAATTTATATTAGAGATCCTGATTCTAATTTAATTGAACTATCAAATTATTATTAGATAAAAAGTATTAACCATTATTTTAAAGTCTTCTAAATTTATTAGTTTCTATGAGCAAAACTTTAAACAAATCAATGAGATTAGGCTATATATTTTAAATTGATTATTATTAAAAACATATGCTTAGTTGCTATGGAATAAATGGTAATAAGTTTAATTATCTAGAAATGTTGGCGGTTTAATAACTAAGCTAAATACTCTCAGAGATGCCTTACGAAACCAACCCTATTAAATTTACAATAGCGATTAGTAATCTTGATGATATTGTAACATCTCAAGAACTTTTTCTCTAAAATTAAATAGTAAGTTAGAAAGTTTGTTCTAGATTTTATAAGACTTACTCTGTAGTTCTTGAATTTATTATATCAGCAAGCACATTTATTTGAATTAGCTAGCTTTTTGTTCATGGTGACTAGTTTTAAACTTATCTGTTTTTTTATTGAAAGAGTATAAAAAACTTAGATACGTATAATCAAAATAAGTCAGCAATATATAATCAAAATACTTTAGAAAAAACTAATTATCTTAGTGTAATTTATTGCACATATACAGTATCATTAATCTAATTATTTCCAGAATATACAAATATGCATAACGAACCTCTAATTCCAATTTTTGTTTTTGTAATGCTAGGTATTCTGGTAGTTACAATTGTCTTAAAAAAATTGAAGCAACCTTACGTGGTTGCATATTTACTAACAGGAATATTGCTAGGACCATATGGTTTAAAATTGATCCAAGATCAAGAAAATCTTGCTAGATTAGGTGAAATAGGGGTTATTTTATTATTATTTTTTGCAGGAATGGAGATTTCACCACGTAAGTTTGCTGAAAACTGGCAAGTTCCAACTATCGGAACAATGCTACAAATGCTCATAACAAGTCTCATAGTCTCTATAATCGGAGTTGCATTAGGCTGGAGTATTGCAAAAATACTACTTTTTGGTGCAGTTATTAGCTTAAGTAGTACTGCTGTTGTGCTTAAACTATTAAACGATAGTGGTAGTATGAAAACTCGTCTAGGTCAAAATGTACTAGGAATCCTTCTAATCCAAGATCTAGCAGTAGTTCCAATGCTTATTATTGTGAGATTAATTGGTGGTGAGGAGTTATCGATTAGTCAAATAGTAACTCAAATTTCAGGTGGTATTCTTGTAATATCTATAGCAGCCATTATGGCAGTTAAAAAGAATATCAAAATATCTTTTATTTCTGTTTTAGGAAAAGATGAAGAAATGAGAGTTTTTGCTGCTCTAGTAATTTGTTTTGGGATGGCAGCTCTTACTGAGTCATTAGAATTATCATCTGCACTTGGCGCTTTTGTAGGCGGAATGATAGTTTCTACTCTTGAAGAGACCGAATGGGTTGGTCATAGTCTCTCAACTGTTAAGACAGTATTTATGGCATTATTTTTTATTTCTATAGGGATGTTAATAGATCTAAAATTATTCTGGGAACATATTTTTTTATTTATAACACTTTTGTTATTGATATATTTTTTAAATACAACTATTAATGCTTTGATATTTAAAGCACTTAAGCAGAGAACAGAAGAAGCATTGATCGGTGGAGCGATGTTATCACAAATAGGAGAGTTTAGCTTTGTATTGATTTCTATGGGTTTTGCATCAGGAATTCTAAGTTTAACAATATATCATTATTGTATTACGTTGATATCTTTATCGTTATTATTTAGTCCATTATGGATTAGTGGTGTTAATCTCTATATTAAAAAGTATATTAAGAAAAAGCCCCAGAATTAATTATGTTAATAAGTTCTCGTGTATAGACTTGTTCAATCTCTTTTCTATGCTCAACATAGCAGTAGAAATTAGCTTGGATATTTATAATATTCTCTTTATCGTTAAAAGTTTTTATCTCTATGTATGGCGAGAAATCATTAATACCATAATTTTTGAGTTTATTTTTATTAATAACTGAACTTTTTGAAAAATCACTACTAAAAAAATATTTATCAGCAATGATTCTTTTGATCAATTGCTCAAGCTTTTGAGCAACTTGAAGAGGATCCTTCTCTATACTAATAAGCCAAGGGACTTTATGCAAAGCAATATTTTCATCACTGCTAAAAGTTTTAATAATACTTGTAATTACTATTGAGTTAGGAAGTTTTAAGAGTTTCCCTGTTGTTCTTTTATCGCCATGTTCAATAGTTTCATACATTCTAAAATAAAATACTTTTATCTCGCTAACATAGCCGTGATAATTTTGTACCTCAATATAATCACCCTCAGAAAATAGGCTGCGCCAGTTGATGATAATCCAACCAACAAAGTTCATAACAGTTTCTTTATTAACGATTATTAAACCAGCGGCAACTAAACTTAACATCGTAAATAAGTTAGTTATTCCACCAAGCCAGATTTTTATAACAACTAAGAAAAAAATAATTATACTTAGATAAATTACACGCGATTTTATTTTTTTGATTTGTTTAATTGATGTTGCACGTTTTTTTAGTAAGTAAAAAGCTAAGCTAGCAAATATAGTTATTAATACTATATTGATAAACGTTGATATTATGTTGAAAAGCATTTCATTATATAAAGGCATATACAATTTCAAAATCATAGATTACTATTTAGTTACATTATAGCTTAAAATATAACTACTAGCTCTTATAGTTTGGTATTTGCTTAATTATTGATTAAGATCAAAATTTGAAGTTTTTCTGCTAATTTACTAAAAATTTGTTCTATAAATTGGTAAATCAAGATATCACACAACTATTTTTTACTAATTGAGTTGATTTATATCTGAAAAATCTGATATTTAATCGCAAATTAAAGTAATTTTCTATATCCTATATATTACTGATTAGATATTATTTTATATATTAATACAACATGAAGACTACAAAATATAGTCTAGTCATAGGTTGGGGTATTTGGTGTATTGCTGCAATTTTTTATGGTTTAGATTATTTTCAACATACTGCACCAAGTGTTTTAGTTAAGCCAATAGCTGCAACTATGCAGGTGGGAATAGAAGATATTGCTTATGTTATGAGTATATATTTTCCTATTTATGCATTATCGCAAGTTCCTGCGGGTATTTTACTTGATAAGTATGGCTCAAGAATAATGTTATCGATATCATGCTTAGTGATGAGTTTAGGGATATTACTTTTTAGCTATGATCCAACTTTACTTACAATGCTTATAGGTAGAATTCTAATAGCGATTGGATCGGCGGTAGCTTTTATTGGTACGTTAAAAGTAGCCGCAGATATTTTACCTGAGAGAGTATTCCCAATCGCTGTTGGTCTTACAAATACTATAGGAGTTTTAGGTGGAATATTTGGCCAGCTGTTTTTGAATTATCTTGTTATGCTGCATGGTTGGCAGTTAGCTTTAGAATTAATAGGATATTTCGGTATACTTTGGAGCATTGTAATTATTGCTTTGTTAAGGTCTCCTAGTATTGGTGTTATTAACAGTAATAACTATAAGTTTAAGTATCTAAGCTTTACTCAGAGTTTAAAATTATTATTAAATAAAAAACTTTGGTTTTTAGCACTTTATGCTGGTTTAATGGTTGGTATAGTAGTTAATTCATTTTCTGAATTATATGATGTTCTATTTTTAGAGCAAGCTTATGGCTTATCGCAGCATTTAGCGGCTAAAGTAAGTGTGATGATGTTTATAGGTATAGCAGTTGGAGGTCCATCTCATGGTTTTATTGCTAGCTTATTTGGTGAGAAAAGGATATGGATGCTAGTTTGTAATGTTATTACAATTCTAGCATTTTCAGTAGTTATAATTTTTGCTGATTTTATTTCAGCAGATAATTTATACATAATTTTCTTTGTTATAGGTTTTAGTGTATCGAGTATGCTTTTAGTGTTTTCAGTAGTTGAGGAAATATTTCCACCACAGATTAAAGCAACAGCATTAGCTATAGTTAATATGGTTATAGGTCTGTGTGGAGCTGTTTTTCAATACCTGATCAGTTATATTAGTGTTTATTTAAATGGTGGACCTTTGACTGGGGAGATAAATACTAATGTTTTTGATCGTGCTTTTATATATCTAATAATCCCACTTTTATTAAGCACTATTATAATCTTTGTTATTGTATTACAGAAATATAGAACTAGAGAAATTAGTTTTAATAGTCTAAGTAAGTTCTAAAATCTATTATATCTTATCTAAAAATATAACCTCTTTTGTTGAACGACAGAAAGTTTCTTTAATCAAAAATACACTAATTAACACACCTAGTGCTGTGAATCCTAGAAGGATACTTAGGCTAATTTGATAACCGGCAATTGTTGGATTTTTACCTTGATTTGATACCAAGTCAAAAACACTACTAATTATTGGTGAACCAATACCTACGGATAACATAATCAAGAAATTATTAACTCCAAGTGCAGCAGCTCTACAGTTAGATTTAGATTGCTCAGCGATTATGGCAAAACCAATACTTTGGCCACTAGCACCTAAGCCTAGACAGATAAAAGCTAGATAAAGTATGCCTTGGTTGATTGGTAAAAATATTATCGTTAGTAATGATACAAAAGTTAGACAAATCGCGAATATCATCACGGGTTTTCTTCTTTTTATACGATCAGATATTGCACCCAGACTAGGACAGCCAATACCATACCCAAGCCAAGCTAGAGTTATCAGATATGAGCTAAATTTTACATCAAAGCCATTTAGCTCTAAAAAACTTTTAGTAGCGTTTTCTGATAAGTATTCAATTGCTAAATAAGTTGTTGCTGAAAAAGTTGCGATTAACCAAACTTGTTTATTAGCAAATATACTCTTTATTTCAGTTAATAGTGACTTTGGCGTTTGTAGAATAATAAATCTGGTTTTACCACAACTACTTGACTGATCATTATTTTTAACTATTAATATAGTTATAACAGCAAGAACTATACCTATGATTGCTAAGATAACAAAGACATAACGCCAGTCTATACCGCCAGCTTGAGATAGTGATTCTAGTGGGCCTGCTGCTAGCATTGGACCTAGTACTCCAATAAACTGTGAAAGTCCAATAAATAATCCTATATGTTGATTTGGTAACCAGTCATAAACAGCAATTAGTAGACATAAAAAGCCAAAAGAAGCGCCAAAGCCTATCATTATTCTATAAATCAGTGCAGCAGCAAAACTATTACATAAGCCAAATAAACCAACTGCTAAAGCACAAACTAATATTGCTAGTGTAAGAGCTTTTTTTAGCCCTAGTTTATCAGTGATTATACCAACAGGGATTTGCATAACTCCATAAGTGAGTTGATATGCTGTAGAGCTTAAAATACTAAATGTTAAAATAGTCAAGTCTAAATCAGTTATTATCTGATGCTCAAATGTTCCTAATATTGTTCGAAGTAGGAACTCGTACATAAAAAATATGGCACATGTAAACCATATAATTATTGCCAAAAAAGATATTCTATTATTCATCACTAAAGTTTTCTTTTGTTATTTCTTCCCAATCTTCTATTTTTGCTTCTGCTTTTTCATCATCTTGGAAAGATGAAACTTTGAATACCAAGTCACCTTCTTTAATCATTGGATAGTTATTTATACCAAGTATGATCCCATCAATTGGTGACTTTAGATAAATACTGTCAGCGTTACCAAATGGATCTATTAGTTTACCTATTTTTTGACCCTCTTTGACTCTTGTACCGAGTTCTATTTCTGTTCTAAGTATTCCTGGCTTGTCAGAGATTGTCCATTCAGTATCTTCTGATACTAATGGTTTAACTTGTTGGATAAATTCTTGATCTTTTAGTAGATCTATTTTACGCATAACATTTTGTATTCCAGCAATACCTACATTGATAGCTTCTTCATCAAACTTATTTGCTTCACCAGCTTCATAACAGATAAAAGGGATATCTAAGTCTTGATGAATTCTACGAATACTAGACTGATTCATATTTACTGCAGTAATTACAGGAGCTTGAAAAGCTCTAGCCATTTTTATAGATTCTTCATCTTCACCATTGAAATATACTTGTGGAAGTATTTCATGATTTATAGCTCCTGTTTTAATTTGGATAGAATAGTTAGCTTTTTTTATAATCTCTTGAGTAATTCTATAAGCATAACGGTGCATATATGAGCCATTTTCGTCACCTGGAAAAGCTTGTTCTAAGCTAGGAGCGTGTTTAATACTATGCACTAAACCAAAAACATTTAGTACAGGGATTGCTACAATCGTACCGTTTAGTTGTTTAGGATTAGTTTTTTCTAAAAGAGAGTTAATAATTTCGATACTATTAAATTCATCACCATTAACCATACCAAAAATCAAAATACAAGGTCCTTCATTAACACCATTAAGAATCTTTATGGGTAGATACATTGGAGCACAAGAATATTGGCTAGGTAATGGCATTGCTAATGTAGCCATTTCTCCAGGCTGAAAGGTATTGTCAAAAATTTTAAATTTCATAAGTTTTTATATTAGATTTAATTTATCTGATTTAAAGATAACCCATAGTATAACAAAGCGAAAATATTAATTCAAAAAGCTCTATAGTCTGAGTACTGTCTGTGTAAACAATAAAATAATTATCGAAATATTCTATTTGGGCTTTTTAAAAATTAAAAAAAACATTAGAATTATTATTTTGTAAGGTGTGTGAATTTTTAAGGTTATGAAATGTCAGAAGATTTGATGATTTTTAGCGGTAATGCTTCTAAAAAGCTTGCTAGTGAAGTAGCTAAAGAGCTAGGTGCAACTCTTGGTAATGCAACAGTTGATAGGTTCAAAGATGGCGAAATACATGTTGTATTAAACGAGAATGTGCGTGGTAAGGATGTATTTGTTATCCAATCAACTTGTCCACCAGCTGATAATTTAATGGAACTTATTCTATTAATAGATGCGCTTAAAAGATCATCAGCTGAGAGAGTAACAGCGGTATTACCATATTTTGGCTATGCTAGACAAGATAGAAGATCAAAATCAGCAAGGGTGCCGATATCTGCTAAAGTTGTAGCAAATCTTCTTCAAGCAGTTGGCTTAGATAGGATTTTATCAGTTGATATCCATGCTGAGCAAATTCAAGGATTTTTTGATATACCATTTGATAATGCATTTGCAACAAAGATATTTTTAGAGCATGTCCGTAAGAATCCCGAAAAGTATGAAAATATTAAAATAGTATCACCTGATATGGGTGGTGTAGTAAGAGCTAGATCTGTAGCTAAAAACTTAGGTGTTGAGATTGCTGTAGTTGATAAAAGAAGACCAAAACCAAATGTTGCAGAGGTTATGAACATAATTGGTGAGGTTGATGGCAAACATTGTATACTAGTTGATGATATTATGGATACTGGTGGCACAATGTGTCAAGCAGCAAAAGCCTTGATAGAGAAGGGTGGTGCTGCTAAAGTAACAGCATTCTGTGTGCATCCATTACTTTCTGGCGATGCGATTAAGAATATCGAGGATTCAGCGATTGATGAACTTATTGTTACTGATTCTATACCTCTTAAACCTCATGCTGAAGCGTGTAGCAAAATTAAAGTTATAACGTTAGCGCCATTACTTGCTCAAATAGTTGAAAAAACTAATGGAGAAGAATCAGTTAGTGATATTTTCCGTACGGATGGCTTAGTCGATTAATTACTTGCATTAATAAATATAATCCACTACAATACAACAGTTAATCTAGGGTCGCATAGATTAAGTTTATTTGTTTAAAATTTAATAAGGAATCTAACAATGGCAAATTTTGTTCTTAAAGCTGAAAAGAGAGAAGACTTAGGTACTGGTGCGAGCCGCCGTCTAAGAAGAGCTGGTAAAATCCCAGCTGTTATATATGGTGGTGAAAAAGAAGCGGTATCTGTATTACTTGATCATGATAAAGTACTACACTCAACAGAAGACAAAGCGTTTTTCTCAAGTGAGATAACTTTGGATATCGATGGTAAAGAAGAAAAAGTAATCATCAAAGCGTTACAAAGACATCCATATAAAGTTAAGCTTATTCATGCTGACTTTATGAGAGTATAATTATTTTATCTTTATATCTATTTCCATATATTTTTTCTATTTAAATAAAACTCTTGTGTTAAACTAGTAACTTAGTTATAACCATACACTAATTAAATGAGTACTTACACTGTAGTTATTATTATATTTATACTTATTTGTACGTCTGCTTTTTTCTCTAGCTCTGAGACGGCGATGATGGCATTGAATAAATATAAACTTAAGCACTTGGCTAAAAAAAATCATCGTGCTGCAAAGAGAAGTCTAGCTTTAGTACGTAATCCTGAAAGATTGTTAGTTGCTATTCTTATTGGTAATACATTTGCAAATATCTTTGCTGGAACAGTCATTTCATCATATTCTGAGGATCATTTTGGTGATTTAGGATTACTTATTGCAACTATAGTCGTAACTATATTAGTTTTGGTTTTTGGTGAGATAATTCCTAAATCTTTTGCAGCTATTTATCCACAAAGGTTAGCTTTTCCTTTTTCTTTACCATTAAAAATAATCATGCTAATTTTATATCCAGCAGTAATATTTTTAAGTATGGTTTCAAAAGTAACATTAAAACTTTTTGGTGTCAAAATAGAAGCTGTTAATAATGAGTCTTTGGATAAGGAAGAAATTCAGACTGTTGTTAATGAATCAAATGCAAAGCTTGGAGCTAAAAATAAAAATATGCTCTTGGGAGTTTTGGAGCTAGATAAAGTTTTAGTTCAAGAAGTAATGACCCATTTTAATAAAATTGAATATATTGATTTAAGTAATTCAATTGACAAAATTTTAGCTAGAATTGCAAAGATGAGATCATTAAACATTATCCTATGTGAGAATGGTGTAAATAATGTTATTGGGGTTATTAGGTTAAAAGAGATAACTAATCTATTAATTTCTTCAAAAAAAGGTCATATAACCAAAGCAGCATTACGTAAAATTGCTCAAGAAGCATATTTTATTCCGGAAACTGTCTCATTACAGACACAACTTATAAATTTTCAACAAAAAAGTAAACGCTTTGCAATTGTTGTTGATGAGTATGGTGATGTATGTGGAACAATTACAATTGAAGATATTATGGAAGAGATAGTAGGCGAATTTTCTGATAGGTTTGATGTCAATAATAATATCCATAAACTTGCAGATAATAGCTATCTCATAGGTGGTAGTGCTACTTTAAGAGAGATTAATCGTCATATAGGCATAGAATTTGAAAGTGAAGATGCTAAGACATTATCTGGCCTTATAATTGAAGAGATAGAGAATCTGCCATCAGGACCTTGCTGTATCAAATATAATAATACTTTATTAGAGATAACAAATATTAGGGATAATAAAATAGTTTCTATAAAATTAACTATTATTACAAAAGTTTAGTGATATTTTAATAAAGTTTATCAAAATTTTTCTTAAACATTCATTCTATTCCAGTTAATATTTTGCATAAATGGACTTGGTTGAGTAAAACCAGTTTCTTCATAGTACTGACCTTGATATGTGTATGGGCTAGTTTCCATTTGCTCAACACTTTGTTGAAAGTAGCTATGAATTAAGTCGTCTTTATTATAGTCGGGATTATAGTATGTACCATTTAGTTGATAATTAGGATAAGTAAATGAAGTATTACAACCAACTATACTTACCACTGATAGCCATATAAGACAATTATTAATTATTTTATTAGACATTTTTGAGAGTTTAGTTATACATTAAATCTAAAGTTAACTACATCACCATCTTTCATGACGTATTCTTTACCTTCAAGGCGAGCTTTACCTGCTTCTTTGGCACCTTTTTCACCATTATATTTAATGTAATCATCGTATGCGATAACTTCAGCTCTGATAAAACCACGTTCAAAGTCAGTATGGATTACTCCAGCTGCTTGTGGTGCAGTTGCTCCTACAGGGATTGTCCATGCTCTTACTTCTTTGACACCTGCAGTGAGATATGTATGAAGATTCAAAAGAGCGTAGCCAGCTTTGATAACTCTATCTAAACCAGTTTCTGATAAACCCATATCAGCCAAAAATTCTAGTTTTTCATCAGCTTCTAGCTGAGAAATTTCTTGTTCCATAGCAGCACAAACTGGCACAACATTTGAATTTTCAGCTTTAGCATATTCTACAACTTTATCTAGAAGAGGATTATTTTCAAAACCATCTTCATTAACATTTGCAATATATAAAACAGGCTTACTAGTTAATAGAGGTGTTTGTTTTAGCCATTTAGTCTCATCTTCATTCATCTCAAAGGTTCTTGCAGGCTTTTCTGATTCTAAATGCTCTTTTAGTCTAGTATAAAAATCTGCTTTGGCTAAAGCTTCTTTATCACCGGATTTTTTCATTTTTGCGAACCTTTGTACGGCTTTATCACAAGATTCGATATCAGCTAGGATTAGTTCCATATTGATAGTATTAATATCATCTATAGGATCAACCTTACCACTAACATGGATTATATTGTCATCTTCAAAGCATCTTACAACATGAGCTATAGCATCTGTTTCACGAATATTTGCAAGGAATTTATTACCTAAGCCTTCGCCTTTACTTGCTCCAGCAACAAGTCCAGCAATATCTACAAACTCCATTGTTGTTGTTATTATTCTTTCTGGCTTAACAATTTTTGCTAATTCATTAAGTCTTTGATCTGGTACTGAAACGATCCCAACATTTGGATCAATTGTACAAAAAGGGTAGTTTTCTGCATCAATTCCTGCTTCTGTAAGAGCATTAAAAAGAGTTGATTTACCAACATTTGGTAAACCTACGATACCACATTTAAATCCCATTATTCTATTCCTTATATATTATTTTGTATGTAGCTTTTGCATTACAGGTTCTAATTTGTAGTTTATTATATCATCTAAAAAACAGATACCATTATCAATAGCATTATCTATATCTTTTTTCTGAGCTATAGATGGATTTGATAATACATAGTTAGCTACTTTTGATTTATGACCTGGATGGCCAATACCAATTCGAAGGCGTAGGTAGTCATTATTGCCTAAGTGCTGGTTAATACTTCTTAGACCGTTGTGACCACCGTGACCACCGCCTTTTTTAAGACGTATTTCTCCAGAATCTATATCTAGCTCATCATGTACTACAAGTATTTCTTCTGGTTCGATTTTATAAAAATTAGCAACTTTGCCAACAGCTAAACCACTGTTATTCATATACGTAGTAGGAAATACTAGTATTACATTATTATAATCAATGCTAACTTTAGCTAGATTACAATTAAGCTTAGGATTAGAACTGAAACTTTGATTGTTATCTTGAGCTATTTTAGCAATAAACCATTCACCAACGTTATGGCGCGTATCTTGATATTCTTTGCCTATATTACCTAGGCCAACAATCATTTTTATTTTAGGCATTTTTCGTAGTATTATTTAATTGAAGTTTATCTAGAAGTATTTTAGTTACTTCTCTAAGAATTTTACTATTTGGCTTAGCATTTTTTTGCGATTGGGTATAAAAAATTGCTATAATAACAGCTCTATTATCATCAGGCCAAATAATAGCAACATCATTTGTTGTACCATATTGACAAGTGCCAGTTTTATCACCAACCTCCCATTCATTAGGTATTTCAGCAGCAATGCGACTACTACCAGTATTGCTGGCTATAAGCCATTGTTTAAACATTAAGCGATGTTTTTTATCAAGTATATCATCACTAAAAGCAAGCTTATTAATATCTCTTGCCATAATTTTTGGAGTGGTTTTATTTTCGTTTGTCGTTAGGCTGACATGATTGACTTTAGGTTCTAAATTAGCAACTTTTGTTGCATGATCTGCAAGTGATAAGATAAATTTATTGAGGTTTTTCAAACCACCTAGTTTTTCGATTAGGATATTTGTAGCAGTATTATCGCCTTGCATAGATGCTTTGCAAAGTTGTTTGATAGTCATTTTTTGGTTGATGTGGTTTTTTGTAATAGGTGAGTAGTCAACAATTTGATTTTTAGAGATTTTTATTTTTTGATTAAGTAGTTTACTATTAGTCATACTTTGTTTAAGTATCGCACCAACTACAAGAAATTTATAGGTACTACATATTGGAAAGTAGAAACTAGCATTAACTGCAAAATTACTCCAGTCATTTCGATTTATAGTATAGACACCAATTTTACCGCCATATTTTTTTTCTATGTTTTGAATATCATTGGTAATTTGGGTATCTATTCTTGTAGTAGCAAAATTAAAAGTTATAAATATTATACCAATTATCAGTGTAATTATTTTTTTCATATTCTAACTTAGAAACTATTTGAGGTTAAAAGCAAAAATTCATTAATTTTATTGATATTATCTTTTTGCTGCTATACTAGCATCTGTAAGTGGAAGCTTGTTACCACCTGAGATTTTTAAAGCTCCTTGAGGTGTTTTATAAACGATTGTAGGGAAACCTTCAATATCACTTGATAACCTTAAATTATTTTCAGCTTTTTCATTTTGTTGAGTCAAATTTTGGTCATATATTTTTGTCTTATGATATTTAATCAATGCTTCAAGAGGATCTTTTGAGTTAAAAATACTTCTAACAATCTCAGGGCTATTACGAAGTGCACCTAAAAGAATCCAGCGAACTGCAAGTTCTCCGGAGTTAATCGCTGGTTGAGTTGCGTCGAATAGACGGTTACAATAACTACAACTAGGATCTATAATAGCATAAAATTTATGCGGAGCTTCATCACTGCCTTGCTGGATGTATGTAGCATACTTTTTGATGTTTAGATAAAGATTATTTGCCTTAGGTGATGAAGTGAAATAGTTTGCATAGATATTATTTAAACTAGTTAGTTTGTTTTGGTTGCTATCCCAAGCTAAGAGCTCGCCATTAACAATTACGCCTCCATCTTCACTTGTAAAAGTTACACTATGTTTTGTCGGATCTTTTTTATCTTCTAGAATATATGCTTGTAGATGAATACCTGTATCAAAAGTCTTTATAACTTTATATTGCGGAAAGGCATGTTCAACAAGATATAAGCCTTGTTTGTTATCTGGTGAGATTTTATTAAGATTAGTTGTGCTAAAAATATATAGCACAACTAATAGTATAACTACAAATAAAATTAGAATAGAAAAACTTTTTTTTTGCATTAGTTATGATTAAAATTGAATTAGCATAACGTGATTATACCATATATAGATATTATCTTTAGTCAGTAGATAAAAAAATGTCGCTAGAATTATTGCTGGCCCAAAAGGTATGACATTAGTGCGTTTAGCAATAATATTTATAATAATAGCAATCACAATCCCAAATATACAACTGACAAAAATCGTATAAAGTAACATTGGGTAGCCAAACCAAGCACCTACCGCAGCTAAGAGTTTAAAATCACCATAACCGAAGCCTTCTTTACCTGTAAAAATTTTGTATATCCAAAAAACCAACCAAAGTGAAAGATAGCCAATTATAGCTCCCCAAACAGATTGCTCCAGATTAGTAAACACATGGTAGTAATTAAGTATTATCCCAAGCCATAGTAATGGTAGTGTTAAAGAATCAGGAAGGATTTGATGTTTAGCATCAATAAAGAATAATGGTATAAAAAAGCTAGATAAAGTTATTAGAGCTAAACTTTGAATTGTAAAACCAAAATAATAGAAAATAGCTACAAATAAGCTAGCCGTGATAAATTCTATTAGCGGGTATTCAAAAGATATTTTTTCTTTACAAAAGAAGCATTTACCCTTAAGTAAAAACCAGCCAATTATAGGAATATTGTGACGATATTTTAGCCTATTATGACATTTTGGACATTTTGAAGGTGTTAATAAACTAAAACTCTGTAAAGGTTGCTGTTTATCAAGTCCCAGTACTTCTTGAGCAATAGCTTGTTCATCAGCAAAAAGTTTATTGGGTACACGATATATAACAACATTTAAAAAACTACCAATAGCCGCACCAAATAAAAATATAAACAAAAAAATTATATAGATATCGTAGTACATAGATTATTTATGTTCTGGTACAAATTGTTTGTTTTTAGGTTTAAGCTTATTAAGACCATCAATACCAGCAATACGATAAGCTTCAGCCATAGTAGGGTAGTTAAAAGTAGTGTTTAAAAAGTATCTGATGGTATTATGTTTACCTGGCATCGACTTAATAGCTTGACCAATATGAATAATTTCAGATACCCTATGACCAAAGCAATGAATACCAAGGATTTCTAGAGTCTCTTTATGGAAAAGTATTTTTAGCATACCTGTTTCACTTCCTGAAATTTGTGCACGAGCTAAATCTTTAAAATAAGCTCTACCAACTTCATAAGGAATATTCTCAGCAGTTAGTTGTTCTTCTGTTTTCCCAATACAACTAATCTCAGGGCGGGTGTAGATACCCGTTGGGATGTCCTCAACTAACTTATCATTACAAGATCCGTCTATAATATGCGTAGCTGCAAACCTGCCTTGGTTAAAGGCTGATGATGCAAGTGAAGGAAAGCCTATAACATCGCCTACAGCATAGATATTTTCTTGAGTAGTTTGATAATTGTCATTAACTTTGACAAGACCTCTTTGTGGATCATACTCAATTCCAATCTTATCTAAATTAAGACCATTTGTATTACCGGATCGGCCAAGCGCAAATAGGACATAATCAGATTCGATAATTCTACCTGAGTTAAGAGTAGTAACTACTTTGTCTCCTCTTGCTTTGATACTTTTATAAGTTTCATTATGTATTAGATTAATTCTTTGGTTAACTGTAAAGTGATTTGTTAGCGTTTCGATAATTTCATCATCAAGGAACGACATTAGTTTATTTCTAGTGTTGATAAGATTTACCTGAATATCAAGTGTTCCAAGTATAGAAGCATATTCACAACCAATTACCCCAGCACCATAAATAGTAATCGATTTGATATTTTTGTCTTTTAACTCTAGAAGTTTATCACTATCTAAAATTCTAGGATGAGTAAAATCAATATCGTTAGGGTGATATGGACGAGATCCTGTAGAGAGAATGAATTTTTTCGCAGTAATGATTTCAGTTGAGCCATTTTTACGTGAGATTTTTATTTTATGCTTATCAATAAAGCTAGCAAAACCATAGAAAACATCGATCTCATTATTAGCGAAACGATTTTTCTTTATCTCTCTTTGTTTGATAACTATTTCATAAGCAGTATCAAGCATTTCTGGAAAATCAAAGCTTTTCTTATTATACCAAACTTCGCGTGATAGCTGTCTGAGAGCTTTGCTTGGAATTGTTCCCCAGTTATTACAACCACCACCAATAGCATCATCTTCGATTATAGCTACTTTTTGTCCGTTTCTAGTTGCTTTCATCGCAGCCCCTTCACCGCCAGGGCCACTGCCTATAATAATAATATCGTAATTATATTCCATGGTTTTGTTTTACTCCACACTCTATTTTCTTAAAAAAATCGGCAAACATATTTTCAAAATAATAACATAGTATAAGTTTATATTGACTAGTTTTAGTCAAATTATTCATACTTTATAAGCATTTCAGCAATTTTTTTGGTAGGTGAGACGATTTGATCAACACCAATATTATTAGCTATGTTTATACTTTCATCTTTATCAAGTTTAATAGAAATTTTTGGTTGATTAGTATTTGGGTTATCTTTTTTAAGTACTTCTTTAATTGCTAAAAGAGTCAAAATATTATCAGAATCTTTTTCATTAAGTATGAAAATACTTTTTGCTTTACTGATATTTGCTTTAATAAGTGCATCATAATCATGTGATTCAGCATCAATGAAGTGCTTTTTTTGTTCTTCATCAATGTTTATAAATTTTTGCTGGTAATTTTTCTCGATAACAATAAGATTATCAATATGAGAATTTAGGTATTCTTTGATTAGACATTTAGTAATTTCTGTATAGCCACAAATTATCATATGATCTTTCATATACGAAACTCCGTTTTTTTGTTTAAATTTATCAGTAACTTTATTTATGATACTACCAGCTAATACAGTAATAATCGTTGCAAATAGACCAATACCAACAATCATAATTGATATTGTAAAGAGTTTTGCCTCTTCTGTAATAGGATGAATATCGCCATAGCCAACAGTGCTAAAAGTTACGATAGTAAAGTAAACAGCATCAGAGATATTTTTGATACCATCAAACTCATCTCTTAAGTAATATAAGCCTAATACGCTGTAGCTAATTGCTAACAAAAACGTAATAACAACAACAAACTGATAAAAGCTAAGGTTTTTACTATTTTTTTTGTTAAAAGTTTTTCTGAAATAAAACAACAAAATAATTTCTACAGCATGTGTTAGAAATGTTATCTTGTAGGCAATATGTTTATCTTGGATATAATCACCAATCATAGATAAACTAATAAATATCACTGCTAAAAACCAGAATGTTCTTTTGCGTTGATAGATACCTTTAGCGATTATTATCATAAAGTAACCAAGTACTAAAGGTATTATAACTCCAAGCCCAGAGTTATATTTCATACTTATGTTGTAAACATCAGAAGGTATCTCAGCATTAATATTTATCGAAAAGATTTTATTAATAATTGGTATTGCAACAGCTAGTATAGTAATAATACCATTAAGTGTCATTGTAATAGATATAAAAAGAGGTATATAATTCGAGTACTTTTCTCTAATAGTCATTGATAAATGATATTAATATAATGGCTGAGAATGCAAAGATTATAAGATATATGCTAAAGAAAATATAGTTATTATTTAACTAGATATATGCAAGTTTTCTAATTTTAGGTATTATCAGATACATAATAAATGCAGCGATAGCAGCAACTAGTGTTAGACTAATAAATAATGTCAAATAGCTAGAATTTGTTTCAACAGGTGCTGCATTAATATCTGGTGATGCTACTAGTATTGATAATAAGCTAGCAATAACTCCAGAAGTACTTCCCGTGACAACCATCCAAGATCCCATCATTAAACCTTGAAGTTTTGGTTTAGCAAGTTTACCAACCATGGCATAGCCAGTAGGACCTATTAGTAGCTCTCCTATAGATTGAAATATATAGCTTAAGATAAGCCAAATAGCAGCAGTGTAGCCATAACTATTAGCACATAATATACCAATAATTAGCATTGCAAAACCAATTGCTATAAAAATAAGGCTAAAACAGAATTGCATTGGAAATGAAAAGATAAAACGCTTGCGTATAATTAATAATATACTTGGAAGCAACATACCTCCGACAGCTATTACTACTGTATTTACATTTTGAAACCATTGTGTTTGAATTGTGAAACCTAATAGATGTTTATCTACATTTGCTTCAGCAAACACTGTCAGAGCCATTGGTGCAAGTTGATATGCTGACCAAAAGACTAAGCCAAAAGTTGCTAATATTACATAAGCGTAAACTTTATCTTTTTGCTCTTTGATATTTTGAGCTCTAGCTATAGGAATAAACATTAATAATAATAATATTCCAACTACAAGGGCAATATAGTTGGTATTAAGTGGGTATTGCAGAGCAATAAATAATATTAATATGGTAATAAAGATTATCAAGAAAGCAAAAAAATTATTTTTGAGCAATATATTGTTGCCTTTTTGTTGAATTTTTTTGACTAGAGGTGTAGTTCTATCAGCTACTGTCTTCCAGCTTGTGGCTAAAAGTATAAAAGCAATAATATTTGTGATTGTTGTTATAAGAAATAACGTGTTGTAACTTTGTTTACCTTGATATATTCCGGCAATTGTAAAACCGATAAAAAAGCCGATATTCATACCAGCATAATTCCAGAAAAATGCGCTTTCTCTATCACCATCATTATTCTCAAATTGCTGAGTTAACATCATATTTATACAAGGAACATTTAAACCGCAACCCGTTAAAAATAGTGCTAAAGCTATATAAAGATGTTCTGTTGACGGAAATGCTAAAAATAAACAAGCAAATATTTGTAACACCATTCCTAATAAAAATAGTACTCTATAACTTATCAAGCGACCGCCAATATATCCACCTAGAATATGTAGACCATAGTTAAAGGCGACAAACACCCCCATAACAGCACTAGCTTTAGTAACAGTAAAGCCAAGAGCCTGAGTCATAAATAATACTAAGGTTGAATATAAAACAGCGAAACTAACAGTCGAGAATAGTTGTGTTACGAGTAAAAGTCTTGAAGCTTTTTTAAATAAAGTAATACTCATAGGCATTTTAAGTTTGATCAAATAGTAAACAAGATTTTATCGATACAACGCAAGAAAATATATATTTTAAACGTAAAAAAATATAAAATCAGCTTAGTTATTACAGGATATATTGACTTAAATCTTTATTTTTGACTAGGTTTCCTAGTTTTTGATTGACATAGTCTGTAGTTATATTGATATTTTCGTCTGCTAGCTCTGGAGCATCAAAAGAGATTTCCTCAAGAAGTCTTTCCATAACAGTGTGAAGTCTTCTAGCACCAATATTTTCAACTTCTTCATTAACTCTATAAGCAATTTCAGCAATTTTTCTAATTGCATCTTCTTCAAAGTTTAAATCAACACCTTCAGTTTTCATCAAAGCAATGTATTGTTTAAGAATAGAGCAGTCAGGTTCTCTTAAAATTCTTACAAAATCTTCTATTTCTAAAGATTTTAGTTCAACTCTAATTGGTAATCTACCTTGGAGCTCTGGTATAAGGTCAGAAGGCTTAGCGACATGAAATGCGCCAGATGCAATAAATAGTATATGGTCTGTTTTGATCATACCATATTTTGTAGATACTGTAGAGCCTTCAACTAATGGTAATAAATCACGCTGTACACCTTCGCGCGACACATCAGCCCCTGAGTTACTTGATTTTCTACATACCTTATCAATCTCATCTAAAAATACAATACCATTTTGCTCAACAGCTTCTAGAGCACGAGCTTTAATATCTTCTTCATTAACTAGTTTTGCAGCTTCTTCATCTTGAGCGAGTTTGATTGCATCTTTAATACGCATTTTCTTGTTTTTTTTCTTATCAGTACTTAAGCTAGAGAAAAGATCTTGCAATTGACTTGTCATATCTTCCATTCCTGGAGGGCCCATTACACCTATAGTTTTTGGAGCTACAGCTACTTCAATCTCAATTTCTTTATCATCAAGCTCACCATTCTGGATTTTCTTTCTAAAAATTTCGCGAGTCTTATTTTCTTTTTCTTTTTTAGTTGCAGCATCTTCTGCTGGTTCATTTGCAAAGCCAACTTTTGATTCAGAAGCTCTTGCAGGAGGGATTAACACATCTAGGATTCTATCTTCTGCTAATTTAGCAGCTTTTTCTGTGACTTTTTGTTTTGCTTCTTCACGCTTCATTTTTACAGCAGTTTCAACTAAATCACGAATAATAGATTCGACATCCTTACCAACATAACCAACTTCAGTAAATTTAGTTGCCTCAACTTTGATAAACGGAGCATCAGCTAATTTTGCTAGTCTACGTGCGATTTCAGTCTTACCTACACCAGTTGGACCAATCATAAGAATATTCTTAGGAGTCACTTCTTGACGCATTTCATTATCCAGTTGCATTCTACGCCATCTGTTACGCAAAGCAATAGCAACTGCTTTTTTAGCATCATTTTGACCAATTATGTGTCTTTCTAATTCGTGTACAATTGTTTTTGGAGTCATTATTTGTGTCATTGTATAACTATCCTTTTTTATTTTCTAAACTTTCTATTGTGAAGTTATGATTTGTATAAATACAAGTATCAGCGGCTATTGTAAGGCTTTTTCTAACGATTTCTTCAGCTGATAAATCAGTGTTTTCAACAAGCGCAGTTGCTGCAGAACGAGCATAAGTTGAGCCTGAACCTATGGAGATAATATCATTTTTATCAGCCGCCATTACATCACCAGCACCTGATATTAAAAGAGAAAGCTTCTCATCAGCGACAATAATCATAGCTTCAAGTTTACTTAACATTCTATCTAGGCGCCATTCACGTACCATTTCAACAGCTGCTCTTTCAAGATTACCCTGATAGAATTCTAACTTCTGTTCAAATTTTTCAAATAATGTAAATGCATCAGCAGTTGAACCGGCAAATCCTGTAAGTACTTTTCCATTATTTAATTTTCTAACTTTTACTATATTATCTTTTGCGACTGTATGTCCAAGAGTAGCTTGACCATCACCTCCAATTACTACTTTGTCACCTTTTCTAACACATAGAATAGTAGTTCCTTTGATTGCTTCCATAATTATTCCTTTATTAGGCGTTGTTAAAATAATCTATGTAATATTATTAAATGGTATTGATATCAAATTTTACAAGTTTTTATTATGATTTTTTATATCTTTAAATATTAGATTAGATTTTATAACACAAAAACGCTAATTTTTATGTTATATTTTAGCTTGTTTTATTTATTAACTGAGTGTTTTAAATATGAGTAATTTAAATTTTAAAGAAACTATTTCCTTAGCAGCAACTATGTATAAGAGAGCTTTTAAAATAACGTTTGTATTGGCTTTTATGCTGTCATTTGTATCTGAGTTTTGCTTTGTATATTTGATGAATCATGGCATGGCTGATTATATTCAAAGTGGTAATGAAGCTGATATCTCTCAGTTACCATCAGGAAATATAATAGCAATTATGTTTTTGGTAATTGTAGTTGCTACGATATTTGTTTATGCAATGATAGTAATTCTACAAGGTATTATGGTTAAGCATGAACTAAACGTATCTGATGCACTAAAGATAGCTCTACAGATATTTTCAAAAAGGGTATTTGTATTTCTTGGGGCATTCTTGCTTTCAATGATTGCTATGACACTATTTACTATGTTTTTACAATATTTAGGTATTTTTCTCGGAATATTACTATTCTTGACAGTTATGCCGGCAGTATTACTAGCTCAAAAAGGAGTATTTGAGTCTATATCTAACAATTTTAGTATAATAAGAAATAACTTTTTCTATATGTTTAGAATATCTATAGTTGTATTGGCTCTTATGATAATTAAACCATTAGTGACATTTGGATTAATATATTTATTGAAAAATTTTGGCTTAGAGATGAGTTCATTTGAAATGTCTATCCAGAATATTATCGTGACAGTTGTTGATGCTTTTATCTTACCTTTTATTTTTGCTATTAGTGTTGCGACATTTTTTGCAACAAGTTCAAAATAAAATAACCTAAAATAAAAAGACTATCAACAAATATAGTTTTTGTTGAAGACTTGAAATTATAAAATCTATAACTGGTTGATACCTTGTTGTTCTAAGATTTTTTTTAAAAAATCAAAATCATATTTATTTTCAAAGCGAATATTTTTATCAGCAAGATTTGTATTTTTATAAACATTCCTAACTTCTGTAACAATTCCAGACTCAATTTTGATTTTAATTTCTTCACTACCTTTAACATATGACTTAGTGAATGGTAGAGTTTTACCAAAACGCCATTTCCAGTCTTTTAAGATTTCAATTTCTTTGTCTATAAGCTCTCTATTTTCTAGAGGAGTTTCCTCATTAATCAAACTTAGGTCAATACTTCTAAAACTTTTGATAAAAGATCTAGTTATATCCTGAGTTTGTATATCATGCTTTATTTCAGATAGATTGATTACTTTTGAACGGTGAGATTTAACTCCTTTAGTATCGAGAGATTTATCTATTGGTTGATGAAGGTAGTCATAAAGCTTTTTTGTATTTGCATTAATCAATAAAGTACCATGATGAAAAGCTCGATCTTTTTTTTCTCTAAAGGCACTACCTGATACTTTATATGTATAGTTGTGATGATCAAGGACAATATCATTTCTTTGATTAGCATATACATCTATACCTAGTTTTTTAACAGCATTACAAACTAGTTCTAAATTTGCTTTGATGTCATGATCTTTTTTAGTACTGATAATCGTGTAGTTAAGATTACCATAGTCATGATAAACCGTACCACCACCACTTTGACGACGCACCATCGGTATTTTATCATTATCCATAGCTTCAAGATTACACTCAAGCCAAGGATTTTGTGCTCTGCCAATTACAACACAAGGAGAATTTTGCCATAAAAATAAAATTTTTTCTTGATGTAGCTTCTCCAGGAATAACCAGTTTTCGAAAGCTAAATTAAAATAAATATCATTACTTTGTGATATATATATATGCATGGGATATTAAATGTTTTTACTTTCTAATAAGTATAAGGTTTTATTGGTTCTATAAAAGAGTTTTGTGTTATAATTTTGCTTTATTGAGAGAAATTTTTAATATTATAAATATAATGTCGAGTATAAAAGAGACTTTAGAAATTATCAAAAGAGGGACGGATGAAGTCCTAATCGAAGAAGAGCTAATCAAAAAATTACAAAAAAATAAGCCATTAATAATTAAATTTGGTTGCGATCCAACTGCCCCAGATATTCATTTAGGGCATACTGTGGTTATTAATAAGTTAAAACAATTACAAGACTTAGGACATGAAATTCACTTTTTGATCGGTGATTTTACAGCTCAGATAGGCGATCCTACTGGTAAAAATGCAACAAGACCTCCATTGACTGCAGAAGAAGTTGCTGCAAATGCTGAAACATATACTAAACAAGTCTTTAAAATCTTAGATAAAGAAAAAACAGTTATTCGTCGTAATGGCGATTGGTTTGATAAAATGTCTGCAAGCGATATGATCAAACTAGCATCTAAATCAACAGTTGCTAGAATGCTTGAAAGAGATGATTTCTCAAAAAGATACAAAGGTGGTCAGTCTATCTCAATACATGAGTTTTTGTATCCATTAGTACAAGGATATGATTCTGTAGCTATGAATGCTGATATTGAGCTTGGCGGTACAGATCAAAAATTTAATCTACTAATGGGTAGAGAGTTACAAAAGCAGCAGGGTCAAGAACCACAAGTTATTATAACAATGCCACTTTTAGAAGGTTTAGATGGTGTCAAAAAAATGTCTAAATCAAGCCAAAACTATATTGGTATCGAAGAACCAGCAAATGAAATCTTTGGTAAGATAATGTCAATTTCAGATGAACTTATGTGGCGCTACTATGAATTACTAAGTTTCAATTCTTTAGAAACTATTGCTAAATTAAAACGAGATGTTGCAGCTGGAGCTAATCCGCGCGATATTAAGATAGAGCTTGCTAAAGAACTAATTGAGAGGTTTCATTCTAAAGTTGATGCTGAAAGTGCTCATCAAGATTTTATCCAAAGATTCCAAAAAAATCAGATACCTGATGATATAAATGTTGTAGAATTAAGCCAGGAGCTACCGATAGCAAACTTATTAAAAGAAGCAGGCTTAGTTGCAAGTACTTCTGAAGCTAACCGTATGATTCAGCAAGGTGCAGTCAAAATTGATGGTGAAAAGTTTAGTGATGGTAAGATTGTTTTTGCTAAAGGAACAAATAATGTTTTCCAAGTAGGAAAGCGTAAATTTGCGAAAATTATTATAAAATAAGGGGTTGTGTAAGATGGATAAGTTTTTATCAATATTTGTTGGCGTATTAATCATAGTAACTATTGTAACTATATTTATTCACCTATTTCCTATAGCTATAAAAGTATGTGTTATTTCAGCTATTATTAGTGCAGTAATTTATGTAGTACTTAAAATGATTGAGAAGTTTAGTAATTAGATTATTTAAATTTAAATATATTTAAATAACTCAATAACTAAAATAGTTTTTTGTTATTCCAAAAGTAGAGAATTTAAGATTTTATAGCTTCTATGAGTCTCTAATTTTATTTATCAGCAAGTATTGATAATCGAGTATCATAAAAAAATCAGTAACAAGTATTTCACTTAGTTATTTATTTTTTGTATTCTGATATGAGTTGCTATTTTTATTTGGCTTGAAATATAGGAAGAACTGCTATGAAAATAAATAATATTTACGATATTACAGATATGCATAAAGCAGCCAAAAAAAGATTACCTAGAGTTTTTTTAGACTATATTGATAGTGGTTCATATCAACAACAAACAGTATATGAGAATGAGCAAGCATTTAGAAAGATTAGAATAAATCAAAGTGCATTTAAAGATTGTAGTCATAGAAATCAAGCTATAGAGATATTTGGTTTCAAATCTAGTGTACCATTTGCAATAGCACCAACAGGTCTGGCTGGGATGTTTTGGCCTAAAGGTGAAATAGCATTAGCACAAGCTGCTGAAAAGCTTGGTATTGCATATACTATGAGCACTATGGCTATTTGTTCTTTAGAAACTGTAAGAAATGAAGTTAATAATCCTTTTTGGTTTCAAGTTTATCTTATGAAAGATAGAGGTTTTACTAAATCGCTACTTGAAAGAGCAAAAGTAAGTGGTTGTAAGACAATTTTTGTTAACGCAGATTTACCAGTAAGTGGTATTAGGTATAGTGATATGCGTAATGGCTTATCAATTCCTCCTAAATTTGGCATTAGAGATCTAATTAATATTATCACGAAACAAAATTGGAATTGGGGATATTTATTAAGTAAAAATAAACAGTTTGGTAATTTAAGTAGTCATATTCCAACTGGTGCTAAAGGGATGAAAAGTGTCATAGATTTTATGGATTCACAATTTGATCAAAGTGTTACCTGGAAGGATATAGAGTGGCTAAGAAGTATTTGGGATGGTAATTTGGTAATAAAAGGTCTCTTGAATACACAATGCGCTGAAAATGCAGTAAAGATAGGGGCTGATGGTATTGTAGTATCTAATCATGGAGGAAGACAACTTGATGGTGTGTTACCAACTATAGAAGCTTTGCCAGCAATAGCTGAGAAAGTAAAAGGCAATACAAAAATAATTTTAGACAGTGGTATTAGATCAGGACAAGATGTCATAAAAGCTTTAGCTTTAGGTGCAGATTTCACTTTAGTTGGTAGACCGTTTTTGTATGGATTGTCAGCATTTGGTCAAAAAGGTGTAGAAAAAGTTTATGATATAATCAAAAAAGAGATAGATAATACTATGGCATTAGCAGGAATCTCAAATTTAAATAACATTTCAACTGATATTGTAATTAATTATTAGTCATTTCTTTTAAAGCCCACTATTTATCTATTTTGTTTATCGTAGGTTAATAAATTGATAAGATTTTATACTTTTTTGTAGATTTTCTAGCCTCATTTAAATCTTCATGATTTGAAATCGCTAAATTCATAAAGATAGAGATTATAGAGACTACAAGTAATAAAGTTAAGAACATTCTTCATTCTTATAGTTTCTTATGTTTTCTTTAAATTTATCTAAAAATGAAAAAACTATGCTTTAGAAAATTTCACATAATTTTATTTCGAACTCAGTTTATATCTAGTATTATTTTAATTTATATAAGTTTTTAAGTTTTTTATAAAATGCAACAATGGCACCAGTTAGAGTTTACGCTAAAATCTAAATATTTTGATATAGTTGAGAATTATCTTTTTGATAATGATGCAGGTTCTGTAACAAGGATAGAAAAGTCTGATGATATTATTAGTGTTACAGTATTGTATGAGAATCATAATAATATAGATACGACTATTAAAAATATTCAAAAAAAGTTTGAAAATATAATAGAAAGTGAAATAAATTACGAAATAATCAAAGATCAGCAATGGGAAGCAGCTTGGTTATATGATTATGAACCTATAGAGATCGGTAAGAATATAGTTGTTTATCCAAATTGGCGTCAGCCTCCACAAGATAATAAGCATACATATATAATAGTTGATCCAAGTATTGCTTTTGGCTGTGGTAATCATGAGACAACTAAAATGTGTCTTGAATGGTTAGAGCAGCATGTTAGCAAATATTCAACAGTGCTAGACTATGGTTGTGGTACTGGAGTGCTAGCTATTGGAGCTGTTAAGCTAGGGGCAAAGTATGCTGAAGGTATAGATATCGATCCAAACTCAATAGAATCATCTATTAAAAATGCTCAAGAAAATAGCGTAGCTGATAAAACTCACTTTAGTGATAACTCTCCTACACAGCAGTTTGATTTGGTAGTGGCTAATATTTTCTCAAATGTGCTAATAAGTTTAGTTGAAAACATTACAACTAGCCTAAAACAGGGTGGTAGGTTAGCTTTATCGGGAATTATAGAGAATCAAGTAGATGAGGTTCAACAAGAGTTTAAAAAATACGGTATAAAATTTGATAAATCCAAACAAATGGGACAATGGTTTCTATTAGATGGTGTAAAATATGGGCTTTAAAATAGCAGATATAGAAATTGAAAATAATGTTGTACTTGCACCAATGGCTGGTTTTTGTGATAGTGCGTTTCGTACTATATGCAAAGAGCATGGGGCAGGGCTGATATATACTGAGATGGTTAGTAATAAGGCTGTAGTAGAGCGTAATTGGGAGACCATGGAAATGCTCTATATGGAAAATAGTGAAAAACCATTAGGTATACAGATATTTGGTACAGATATTGATAGCTTTGTTGGTGCTACAAAATATATCGCAGAGAATACTGAATGTGATTTTCTGGATATAAATATGGGTTGTCCTATGCCAAAAGTTGCTAAGAAGTTACAAGCTGGAGCGGCACTTCTAAAAGATGTCAATAGAATCCATGAGATACTTACAGCGGTTGTTAAAGCAGTACATAAACCAGTAACTGTAAAAATGCGTATTGGTTGGGATGATCAAAATATCAATGCTATTGAGGTGGCTAAAGCATGTCAAGATGCAGGTGTAAGTGCTATTGCTATACATGGGCGTACACGTGAGCAGATGTACACTGGTAAGGCAAATTGGGATATTATCCGTGATGTTAGAAAAGCGGTAGACACGGTAGTAATTGGCAATGGTGATGTGTTTTGTCCACATAGTGCTAAGGCTATGATAGAGCATACAGGAGTAGATGCTGTGATGGTGGGGCGTGCATCTCGTGGTAACCCTTGGATTTTTAGGCAAATTGCTGAATATCTGAATACAGGAGAACTAATACCGCCACCAACACCAGTTGAGCGTGTTGAAGTATTAGGAGAACATCTAAGAAGACTCATTAAACTAAAAACTGCCAAAGTAGCTGTAAAAGAAATTCGTACTCATGCAAGTTTTTATCTTGCTGATTTACCAGGCTCAAAAGAGTTTCGCATGAAGTTAAATCAGTTGGAGCATGAACAAGAGATTTTTAAAGCTTTGGCAGAGTACAAGCATAGTTTTAAATAAATGTTTGGGACTATTCTAGATCACTAAATTATCTAGGGATAGTTTTGAAGAGAAAAGTATATTAGGTTCATATAAACATAAGATAAGTTAATTGAGTTACTTATAACCACAAGCTATGTCAGAATCTTTTGTTAAGGTTGAAGTTCTATGATCTTATTATAAGTTGTTTGATTCTTACAGCGATTACGCCAATCAGCATTGCATAGATAAAATTAATAATTACTGGTACAATATAGCCAAATATTACAAAATATACTCCATCAAGATAGATTAGAGCTTTTTGTGGTGTTTTATCAATGTAGCTAGCAACCCATTGAATAAAATCTTCGCTAAAAAACAGTTGTGGCGCAACTTGGATTTTTGTAGTAAAGACAATATTGCATAATGCACCAATAAAAATTCCTGGATTTGTGAGTAAATGTTGATAGTCTATATTGCTAATTTTAAATGATTTAAAGTAGACAATCTCTAGATGGTTATATTCACATAAAACAAAAATTAGTAGAAAAACCACAATATAAATTCTAAAGTTTAATGGTGGTAGTTTATTTAGTAGATACATTTTAATAGCTAAGGCTGTTAAAATCACAAAAATAAATGCTAATAAAAATATTCGCGCATTTAGATAAGAGCTTAAAACCAATATGAAAGCACAAAATATTAGCCAGTTAAATAATTTCCATAACTTAGGTTTAATAATAGTGTTAGTGGTATCTTCGTCATTATTTTCAAGTTCGAATGTGTTAGCGGATTTTTTGCTTTTAAACAACATATGTTAGATTTATTTATTTTTTATACTATTATGGGGTTTTAAAAATTTTTGTAAAACATTATAGTATTAAAATTACAGCATAATAAAGTTTGAATATGAAAAAATACCTCATAATAGCTGTTTGGTTTGCTTTATACAGTTCATCATTTGCGATGGCACAAAACAATGTGGCTAAGCCTTCGGTTGAGAACTATAAGACTAAGATTATGAATATTGATCAGCAAATTGTACAATTAATTGCTGAGCGTCGTGGTTGGAGAGATAAAATGTTAAAGCTTGAGAAAAAGCAAAATTTACCAAGTTATGATCCATTTAAAGATCAATCATTAACTAATACACGTACATCATTTGCGATACAGTATGATGTTTCTCCAAAGTTGGTCGCTGAAGTTTTTGATATTTTAAATAATAAAAATTTGCAACCAGCAGATCAAAGCTTTTAATAACAAGTATATAAGAGGTAAAAATAACATGTCTATTTATGACTTTAAGCTAATTGCTAATGATGGTTCAGAATATCATCTACCTAAAAATAAAGTACTTTTGATAGTTAATGTTGCAAGTAAGTGTGGTTTTACTAAGCAGTATCGAGGTTTGCAGCATTTGCATAAAATATATCCAGCTTTGGAAATTGTTGCATTCCCTTGTAATTCATTTGGTGGACAGGAGCCAGGTAGTGACGAAGAGATCAAGAACTTCTGTGAAACTAATTATAACGTCACATTTCCAATTATGAAAAAAACCAAAGTAAATGGTAAAGATGCTGAACCATTGTTTGAGTATCTCAAAGAAAGAGCAAAAGGAGTCTTAGGAACTGAAGCTATAAAGTGGAATTTTACTAAGTTTTTAGTATCGAAAGATGGTGAGACTGTTGTAAGGTATGCACCTAAAACTATACCTGAAGATTTAATACCAGATATTGATAACTTTCTAAAAGACTAAAACTAATATAATCAAACAAATTTCATTTTTTAAGAAATAAGCAATATGATAACTACTTCACTATCTTATATTTCATCGCTACTTTTGTTATGTAGTGTAATTGTATTAATTTCAAGTAAATCTAAGTCAAAAATATTTGAATATTTTCCAGCTATTGTGATTATTTATTTTGTAATTGTATTACTGTCAGCTTGTGGCTTTTGGGATACCAAATCCCCAGAGATAATTCAGACAAGATCACAACTACAAGATTTAATATTACCAATTATGTTATTTTTGATGCTAATCCGCTGTGACATTCGTATGGTGATTAGGCTTGGACGTAAGCTACTTATTGCATTTTTTGGTGCAAGTATAAGTATAATTATTGCGTTTGTAATAATGTATCTAGTTATTGGTAGATATATATCCCCAGATGCTTGGAAAGGTTTCTCAGCACTATCAGCTAGTTGGATGGGTGGTACTGGTAATATGATTGCTGTCAAACAGGCTTTAGCTACTCCTGATAATCAAATGGGTTATATACTTTTAACAGACTCGATTAGTTATACTATTTGGTTTGCATTTTTATTTGCGCTGATATCACGGGCAAATATCTTTGATAAATGGACAAAAGCAGGTTGTATCCAAGAGCATATTAGTAATGTTAATATTCACGATCCTTATCATCTTAAGGGTGAAATTAATTTTGTTGGAATATTTTTATTGATTGCAATGGCATTTACCGCTACAGATATTGCTACGATACTCTCTAACTACCTACCAGCAACGGAGCTAATTTCAGCTAAGACATGGACTATACTTTTAGTAACATTATTTGGCTTTTTAGGAGCGATGACACCAATTGCTAAAATTAGGAGTGATAGTATTATTGCTAGTATATTCTTGTACTTTTTAGTAGCGCTTATAGCCTCAGGATCAAGTTTCAAAGGTTTCTCTCAAGCACCAATATATCTAGTTTGTGGACTTATGGTACTTGTTATCCATGCTATACTTATGGTGATAATAGCCAAGATTTTTAGATTAAATTTAGCAATGTGTTCGATCGCTTCATTAGCTAATATTGGCGGGATAGCAGGTGCGCCAATTTTGGCAAGTGCGTATACTAGAAGTTTGGTTTCTATTGCTGTGGTTATGGCATTACTTGGTTTTTTGGTAGGTACACAAGGTGGCCTAATTGTAGCTAAGATACTTTCAGGATTTGCATTATGAGTAAGATAATTGATATAAAAACATCTATCATTAAAATACCTCTTAAGAGAACATTTGTAACAGCGGTGCGAAGTACAAATCATATTGATTCTTTAGTTGTTGAATTAACTCTAGATAATGGAATTAAAGGTTATGGTGTTGCGCCAGCTACAACTGCTATCACTGGTGATACTTTACAAGGCATGCAATATATTATTAGTGAGATATTTTCTCCAGTTATAGTTGGCTCATACTTATCTGACTACAAAGATATTTTAGAATGGGCTTTTAAAAAAGTGATGTTTAATTCTGCGGCAAAAATGGCTATAGATTTGGCATGTCATGATTTATTGGCTAAAGAGCAAAATATCTCAGTAGCCAAACTACTTGGCACAAAAGATAATATTATCGAAACAGATATTTCTATAAGTTGTGGTAGTGTTGCAGAAACTATACAAAATATCCAAAATGGGGTTGAGGCTAATTTTACAACTATCAAAGTCAAAACTGGAGCTGATTTTAATAGAGATGTCCAGTTGCTTAAAGCTCTTGATAGTGAGTTTAGCAAAAATATCAAATTTAGGTTTGATGCTAATCAAGGTTGGAATATAACACAAACAAAACAATTCATTGAAGAAATCAGTAAATATAATTTAGATGTAGAGATAATCGAACAACCTGTTAAATATTATGATATAAAAGCAATGGCTGAGATTACTAAATTTAGTAATATTCCTGTAGTAGCAGATGAGTCTGTATTTGATGCCAAAGATGCAGAACGAGTTATAGATGAGCAAGCATGTAATATGATAAATATTAAGCTTGCTAAAAGTGGTGGTATCCTAGAGGCACAGAAAATTAAAAAACTAGCTGATAGCGCAGGTATATCATGTATGGTTGGCTGTATGATGGAGTCGCCAGCAGGTATCTTAGCTACAGCAAGTTTCGCATTAGCAGAGGGTATCACAGTAGCTGATCTTGATCCGTTAGATTGGGTTGCTAAAGATTTGTATAGTGATTATATTACATTTAATGAACCTGATATTATCCTAAAAGATAATCTAAAAGGATTTGGTTTTAGTTTCTAGAAATATTTATAAATGAAAACAGAAAAAGTCATAGTTTTAGTACATGGTTTTATTAAAAATAGTAAAGACATGTCATCTTTAGCTAATTTTTTGAAAGATGGTTATGATGATATTTTAGCTGTAGATTTGCCAACTACATTTGTAACTATAGATGTCGCAGTTAACAAACTTTGCCAAGTTATACAAAATATCCCAAAGACAAAGTCTATCATCTTTATAGCTCATAGTATGGGCGGTATAATAACATGTATGACCATTGATAAGTTACAGCTTACCAGTGTTGAAAAATGTATATTTATAGCAACACCGTTTGCAGGCTCAAAGGTTGCTGATTTTGGCGATAGGATTCCCTTTTATTCTAGAGTACTCAAACCAAACAAAGAACTAAAAGTAACTAATAATTATCTTGAGATTTGTAACAAAATTGCTGCTAGGATTCCAATAGGTCTAATTGCTGGCAATAAACATTCACGATTTAATCTATTAGCTAAATTTTGTCTAAAAAATGATCATGATGGTTTGGTTGAAGTAGCATCTGTTTTTGCGGTAAATAGTGCTGATAGAATTATCTTAAACAAAAATCACAGAGAGATTCATCATGATGATGATACATTAAATAGAGTAGCTTGTTTTTTAGAAACTGGTAAATTTTAAATTCAATCAAATACAATTAAGCTAAAATAAAATCTTGTGTTGGGAATGAAGTATTATTTCTTGAGTTTATTTGATGAGCAAAAGTAGCGAAGCTTGTTGAAACTATGCTGATTATAAAAGTTGCTGCTACTGTTAATTTTTTCATTTTATTACCTTTTGATTTTTTAGTCTTTGAGTTTATGTGGCTATTATCACATTGATTTTTATATATGTAAACCTAATGATTTTTATAATATATATCAATTTAATTTATATAATTTGAAGTTTTATAGCTGATTTATATTGAGAGTGAAGATTGTTTTATTTTATTATAGATATATTCAGTGATATAAGTTGAGTTATCATGAACTTTCTAACATTAAAACAAAATCGTCAAATTGAAGAATATGCTACTTCCCAACTATTAAACCTTATAGAAAATGCTTCTGATGAGATTGTTAAACTTATTTGTACTAAGTTTGATAAACAAAGTAAAGTTTTAGTAGTAGTTGGTGCTGGTAATAATGGTAGTGATGGTATTGCTGCAGCTATCAAGCTTTATAATAAAGGTTATAATATTGATGTTTACCGAATTTTTCCAAAAGGTAATCCAGATAATCAAAATTATTATCAAGAGTTTTTAAAGTTAAAGACGCCTTTAGATAAATTACCAGATATTAATAATTATGATGTTGTAATTGATGGAATATTTGGCATAGGCTTAGATAGAAATATAGAGGGAGATATTTTAGAAATTATCAAAACTATAAATAAAAATGCTAAGTACATTCTAGCAATAGATGTACCAAGTGGATTAGGTGCTTTTAATGCTAAAGTATACGGTGAGGCAATCCAAGCAAATGAGACAATTACATTCTTAGCAGATAAGCAAGGTTTGCATAGCGGAGAGGGTTTAGATTATGCTGGTGAGGTAATAGTTGCTAAGCTTATTAGCCGTGATAATATCAAACTTAGTAAGTCTAAATATCAAGTCTATAAAAATAATATTCAAAGCATAAATCTAGACAATATCCTAAGAAAAAAGAAAAATACTAGTAAAGGCACTTATGGCAATCTAGCTATAATCGGCGGTAATGTTGGCATGAATGGTGCGCTACAACTAGCAGGTAAAAGTGCTTTATACAGTGGTTGTGGTAAAGTCTCGTTGATTCCTCTAGATAGAGGTTTTCGGACTGATATATCCGTACCTGAATTAATGACTAAATCATTAGATACTATCTCAAAAAACTCAAATAGTTTTTCAGCTCTAGCTGTTGGAGTTGGTTTTGATATAACTAATGACTCTCAACAAACCTTAGAGTTGATAATAGATAATATAACTCAACCAGCAGTTTTTGATGCAGATGCTTTAAATATAATCTCAACTAATCAGCAAATTAGAGAAAAATTTATCCAGTTAGAAAACAAAATAATAACTCCACATCCAGCAGAAGCAGCAAGACTACTAGGCTGTACTACCCAAGAAATTCAAGATGATAGATTTGCTGCAGTTGGAGCTTTAGCTAAAAAATATAATGCTACAGTAGTACTAAAGGGAGCAGGAAGTCTAATTTGCAAAGGTGATGAAATCTATATAAATGCTACAGGTAATCAAGGTATGGCAGTAGCAGGGCAAGGCGATGTATTATCTGGGATTATTGGAGCATTTTTAGCACAAGGTTTAGATACTTTATCAGCTGCTAGATTAGCTGTATATGTGCATGGTTTAGCTGGTGATAGTATTGCTAAAAAATTAGGTGGCTATGTTGGTGTGTTGCCAAGTATAGTGGCTGAGGAGATTTGTGAAGTATTGAATTTATTCAGATAGAAAATATACTATACATATAAATTTTCATAATGACCTTAATCTTTTCTCTTAAAATCAATTATTTGTCTACGCTGTTTTTTTGTGGGTTTCTCATGACTTAGTAAGTTAGCAGTTTTTCTAAGAATAGCTTCTTTTTCTCTTTTTTCGATACTTTGTAGAGTTTCTATATAGAGCTTTTGTGCTTCTGTTGCAGACTTTCTAATCTCATCTAAAGCTTCAACAATTATTGTTTTTTTTATATAACCTTGTTGAATTTCATAGATATCGCCAATATTTACAGTTTTACTTACTTTTGTTTTTTGTCCTTGAAAGTGTATTTTGCCACCTTCGATAGCTTTTTTTGCTAAGGCTCTGGTTTTGTAGAATCTAGCAGCCCATAACCATTTATCTAGTCTTACACTCATCTTTGTAAATATTGATATAAAAGATAGTTTTGATTATAACTAATAACATCTAGCATTTTAACTAGTTTTAAAGTCTGTTATCCTAAAAGGCAGTTTAATATGTTTTAGAAAAGTAAAAAAATGAATAAAACTATAAATTTACATAAAATGAAAACTTCTCTAGATGCAGCAAATAATGCTCGCTATGAATTAGAAGATATTTGTCTTAATGATTATATTGGTCAGCAGCTGAAACTTGAGTTTCTTGATGAAATTAATTGTGTCGCCTGTGGAGTTAAAACTAAAAAAAGCTACTCACAAGGCTATTGCTTTATGTGTATGCGAAGATTACCTGAATGTGATATTTGTATCGTTAAGCCAGAGTTGTGTCACTTTGCCGCAGGTACATGTAGAGATTCAAGCTGGGGTGAGCAAAATTGTATGAAAACTCATATAGTATATTTAGCAAATACAGGTGATATCAAAGTTGGTATTACTAAGCTTAAAAATATCCCATCGCGTTGGATAGATCAGGGCGCTAGCCAGGCTATTCCAATTTTTGCTGTCGAAAGTAGGCTAGTATCAGGTCTAGTTGAGGTTGCTATCAAAGAGTATATATCAGATAAAACAAATTGGCGTAAAATGCTCCAAGGCGAGCCTGATAATAATATTGATTTTGTGACTTTAAGAGACCAACTTATCGAAAAGTCTAATGAAAAAATAACTGAGATAAGAACTAAATATGGTCAAAATAGTATTGAGCCAGTAGAAGCTGAGATACAAAATATAAATTATCCTATCCTTAAATATCCAACCAAATTAAAATCTTTCAATCTAGATAAAGATCGTCTAATTGATGCAAAACTTATTGGTATAAAAGGGCAATATCTGATTTTTGATAGTGGTGTGATAAATATCCGCAAATTTAGTGGCTATAAGTGTAACTTATCAGCATAGATTTAAACTATATGAGATTTACAGATATGGTTTCAACTTTTTTATAACTAATTACAAACTTGAATTTGAAGATATACATATAGGAGATTTTTGGTTTTAAATAGTTTGTGTTAGACTTTGTAGGGCAAATTCTATGTCTTTCTCTGATGCTTGATCATTTTTTCTATTTCTATATACACTTAATATTTTTTTGATTAGACCAGCTTGGTAATGTTCTTTTGAGATTTGTCGTTTTTTTAGTTTTTGGATATCTTTAATTATTGATTTAATCGCGATTTTTCTACTAATCATATAAGGTGATTGAGGGTATAACTTAAATGCTAGCCAAAGTCCGATAGAGCCAACTATAGTGCTCATTCCAATAGTAATAGATTTTGCTACTTCAAAATCCATATGGTTGCTAGGTTGTACTATCGAGATAAAGCCTATACAGAATCCTAGGCTGTATGTTTGGTATTTAGGTAATGCCAAAATAGCTATTCCTAATGATAAAGTCCCAAGTAAAACTAATATCAATAGCTCAAAGTAACCAACTACTTGTGATAATAGATTCAAAGTTATAAAGATACTAATAGGTATTGACAGAAATAGACCAATTACGACATTTCTTACCATATCCGCTGGATTTGGAACCGCAGTAAATAATTGTGATAATAAACATGGACATATCATCATCATCAGTATACTTGAGTTACCATTAACGTGTATCCAAATTAAATACATACACAGTAATAGAAGAATTGTCCTAGAAATAGCAATAAAAGTAACAGCTGGATTTGTGTAATTTATGAAGGTGTAGGATGATTCTGTATTGTCAATATTGTTAGAGTTAGAGAGCAACTTTTGATAACTATAAATTAAACTGTTGATTTTTTTAATAACTTTTTTTAGCAGATAGTTATTTGAATCACTAACTAAAGCGTGTTGAGTTAAGTCAATTTTGTCTAGATTAGTTACTATGTTTTCTAGATCTTTTTTGATAGCTGAATCATCGTCTTTTTTTGCTAGGTTTTTTCTCAAAAAATGAACAGTTTGGATTAGTTCGACTACTTTATTTGAAAAGGTGACATAGTTTGTTTTAGCTATATTTTCATATTTTGCGGCACTTAAATCATTATCAAGAGTAACAAGATTGTTAAGAATATTTTCTACTTTTAGATAATATTTTTTATTATTGTTAAAGTCTTGAGTAGAGAACATTTCTTTAATATAAGCTACAGTTAAATCAAATCCTTGGGTTGCATTGTTTTTCAAAGCTTTTTCAACCTTAAAAGGTAAAATATAATAGTTTACAAAACATGAGCATAAGCTACCGATTGCCATTTCTGTAACTCTAGAATATCCTGTATGAAAAACACTTTCACTTGTAGTAGATGTAGGATCGGCAATAGCATAAAAAACAACGATATTACAAGTTGTATTTGCTATAGCTAACGCATACATAAAATTTGGATGAGACATATTAACAGAGAAAAACATTGTTACAGCTATAAAAAGACATAAAGCTAATAAAGCTAGTACTGGATAAGGCAAGAAAAAATTTACTATCAAAAATCCAACACCCACTCCGATAATTGATCCGCAGATTAGAACCAGAGCTTTTTCTATTATAAAACCAGTTTCAGGTCGAGTTTGTAGAAATAGTGCTGCAATCATTGCCCACATTGGTTTGTCTAAGTCTAGACTCATTGATATTCCAAGTGCTAGAGTAATAGCTATACATGCCTTAAAAGTATGTAAAGCGTTTTGTGTATTGAAGATCGTTGGTATATCATCTATCAATTCTTTTATCATTTTATAGTTACCGTTGCATTCATTCCTGATACAAGTTCTATATTGCTTGGTACTTTATCTAGAGCAATATCAACAGGTATTCTCTTAGATAGTCTAACCCAGTCATAGGTTTCTTGTACTTTAGGTAAAAGTTGATTATTTACATCAGTATTATTGTCAGCGACTGCCTTACCTATACTTATTACATGTCCATATAATGGCGATCCGCCACTCATAAGTATTATTTTGGCTTTGTCATCTATTTTGATATGTGGTAGTTTAGTTTCCTCAAAATATCCAGTGACATAAAATGAACCAGCTTTTACTAAAGACATCACTGGTTTAGAAGATACAACATAATTACCTTGTCTTAGGTCAATGTTGTTGATAGTTCCATCAGCAGGAGCATATACCTTTGTTCTGTCTAGGTTAATCTTAGCTAATTCAGCTTCAGCTTTGGCTTTCTCAAGATCAGCTTTTCTCAGTTTTTCTTGCATTGCATAATCATCTAGCTCTTCTCTACTTATTGAGTCATCTCTGCCTAGTCTTATTCTTCTTGAATACTGCTTTTCAGCAAGATGCCATTCAATCATAGCATGCTTTAATTCTGCTTCTTTACCTTCTAGGGTCGCGGCATATCTTTGGTCATCTATTGTAAAAATTAACTGTCCTTTTTTAACTTTTTGGTTATCGCTGACATACATTTTGGTTACAAATCCTGAGACATCAGGTGCTATTGTGATAATTTTTGCACGGATTCTACCATCTCTTGTCCAAGGGGAATAAAGGTAATATTGCCACATCGCATACAGTGAAAAAAGAGCTAATAAAACAATTGCTATACTGACTATAGATTTGGTATTTTTGTTTGGCATATTGATTAATCTCCAAATATAAGTATAACTAGCCCAAGGTAACAGAGAAACAGAGCTAAATTCAGCCAAGAAAGCTTTAGATTAGTGTATTTTGACATGAGTTTAGGAGCAATTAAGTTTGTCAATATGGTTAATATAAGCGCTATTGTAACAAATAACAATAATGGTGAGAATAGTAAACCATCAAACGTAAGTACTGGCATATTTAAGCTCCTTGATATCAAATAAAAAATAAATAATTACTAGAGATATAAGAATATTTTTTACTTTTATGAAATAGGCTTCTTATTTAAGTATTTTTTAATTTTTCCGTAAGATTATACAATAATCTTTTGGCATTTTACATTTAAAAAAGTTATTATAAGCATTAAAATATAAAAAAATTGTTGGGTAATTATTCTTATGAGTGAAGACAAAAGGATTCAGGTAATAAGTAGAGCAGTTAATGTATTGAAAAGTATAGGTAGTAAGCCAGATGGTATGAGTCTAGGTGAGATTGCTAAACAAATATATCTACCACGCTCTACAGTACAAAGAATAGTAGCAGCTCTTGAGATGGAAGGTTTTATAAGAATTGAAGGTGCAGGAAAAATCTTACTCGGTCAAGGAATCTTTAAGTTAATTTCTTCTTGTTATGCTGATATTATAACATTAACGCAAGATTCATTAAGTAAGCTTAGTGAAAAAGTACATGAGACAGTATCATTAACACAGTCTTACGATAAAAATCTCCTCGTATTGCATAGATTTGTTGTAAACAGAGAATTACAAATAACTCCAAGGATTGGGGCTCTGATACCTATTCATAATACAGCTGCAGGTAGGGCTCTTCTAGCTTTACATACAGATGATAAAATTGTTGAACTTTTAGGTGAGCAAATCTCCGATAATAAAGAATTATTTGAAAAAATTGCAAAAATAAGAGTTGAGGGTATAGATGTTGACTACAGTCAATCTGTAAAAGGAGTAGTTACTATAGGAGTAGCAGTAAAAACTTTTTTAGGAAGCTTTGGGATTGCTATACTTGCGCCCCAGCATCGCTTTGATAAAAACAAAGAGTTTTATGTTAATGAGTTATTAAAGACTAAGTCAAAAATTATAGATGAGATAGGAGTTAAATAATCTAGAAAATTAAGTACTTTTGTGAGTAACTTTCTAACTCTTTAGAGAGTATTTTTTATTTAAGATATTTATCAAGGAACTTAAATACAAGTTCCAAGTTACTTTTGCTTTCAAATTTTTCTCCACCATGCTTAGCACCATCGATAATTACTAATTCAACTTTGTCTTTTCCAATAGTCTTAACTAATTTATTATATAAATTTATACTTTGTTGGACAGGCACGACATTATCAACACTACCATGTTCTATAAGAAAAGGAGGAGTATCTTTACTTATATATGTTTCTGGGTCAGCCATTTTGACTTTTTGAGGACTGTTGCCTACGTTACTACCAATGTACAAACTTTCAGGTGAATCATCTTGTGAATGAATTGGCTTACCTAAACCAGACTGTCTAAATTCATCATCCATTTTGCTAAAATTTGTAGGTCCAAACCAGTCAACACAAGCCTGTACATTTGCTGAATATTCTTTATTACCTAAACTTAAATCATCTAGCTCGGTTATTTTATTTCCAGATGTGGCAGCAAGAGCTGCTAAATTAGCCCCAGCAGAATCTCCCCAAACAGCTAGAGCGTTTGGATTTAGATTGTATTTGCCAGCATTTGCTTTGATAAATCTAATAGCTGCTTTGATATCTTGGATTTGAGCTGGAAATTTTGCTTCATTAGCTAAGCGATAATTGACTGAAACTACAGCATAGCCATATTTAATGCCCTCTAGCATAGGTTTTAGTTGATAGTCAGCCTTATCTCCACCTAAGAATGCACCACCATGTATAGCAATTATAACAGGATATGGTTTAGCAAAACTTTTATCATTAGGTAAATAGATATCTAGTTTTTGTGCATTTGACAATGAAGCATAAGGTATATTTAGATATTTGCTTTTAACCCAAGAGGTATCGGTTAAGTTAGATCCAGTATTATCAGGAAGTATTTGATACTGATTATTCGCTTTATACTTTATATATATAAATATTCCCATTATTATCAATACAATTATTATAAAAAGTATTATTTTATTGTTGTTTTTAAACATTCTTGTACCTCACAATAAACATTTGCATATCATTTTAAAATAGCTATATTACTATCATAAATCAATATTTATTATATTTGTTTAATGTCTAGCTCAATTCTTGTCTATTCTTATTTAAAAAATTGACAATTAAACCCTTTATGAGAGAATTAGCAAACATTAGAAAATCTTATAAAACTGAGTTAATTAAATATAAATATATGTCTACTAATGATTGGAAAAAAGCTCTTAAAGAATCTTTCTCTTCACCTTTAGAATTATTAGAGTTTTTGGAAATAGATAGTGAAGAAGCCAAAGTTTCATTAAATATAACCAAAAAATTTAAGATGATAGTGCCTAGATCTTTTGCTGATAGAATGCAAAAAGGTAACATTAATGATCCATTGCTCAAACAAGTTTTGCCAACTATCAATGAGGAGTTGATAGATCAAGCCTATAGTAGCGATCCACTTGATGAAAAAAACATAAATATCATGGAAGAGTTCTGCTAATATTCATTGTCGCTATTGTTTTCGTAAAGAGTTTGACTATAAAGAGAATATTCCTGGTAGAAAAGATTGGCTGCAAGCCTTTGAATATATAGCAAATGATCAAAGTATCGAGGAGGTTATATTAAGCGGAGGAGATCCTCTTTTAAATAACGATGAGATATTAGAATTTTTTGTAGAGAATATCCAGCAAATACCTCATATCAAAAGGCTTAGGATCCATTCAAGAATACCTGTAGTGCTACCAGAGCGAATGACTACAAAACTTTTAAAGATCCTTTCAGAGCATAGACTTGATACTATATTGGTGATACATGTTAATCATCCAAATGAATTGGATGATAATATTATTAATCTTCTAAAAGAAATACATAAATACGGCATAATTATCCTAAATCAAAGCACATTACTTAAAGATATAAATGATGATGCTAATGTATTATATGCTTTAAGTACAAAACTGATAAAAGCCAAAGTAATTCCATATTACATACATTCATTAGATACTGTCTCGGGAACTAAGCATTATAATGTCGATAATGCTAAAGATATTATGAAAAAGCTCTCAGAAATTTCATCAGGGTTTATGGTGCCTGTGTTGACCAAAGAAATTCCAGGATATCCATCAAAGAAATGGCTGTCTTTTCATAGCTAATTAAAAAAGTGTTGATGTTTTAAAATTTTATAACAACAAATGAATCAATCATTCTTATCTTTAGATTTTTAGATAAATTTTTATCCTTATTTGTAAGTTATAATAAGTTTGAGTCTATATACTTATAACAAAACTGACCATCCTATTTTTATCTATATAGCCATTTTATAGTATATACTGTATGTATGTGGAATTATATTAGATGATAATTCTATAAAATTCATTCTTAGCTAGACCTTTAATTATCAGCTTTTTTTGATCTGTCAAACCTTTAACACTGATACGAGAAAATATTTCTACAGGTCTTATAGTGTTGATAAATATACAAGGAACTAGTTATGAATAAACAATTATATGGAGTCATAGCAACTTCAAGTGATCAAAATGAAAAGAGATTGCCAATTAATCCAGAACTATTATTAAAAATACCTAGAGATATTAGAAATACTCTTATATTTGAAGCTGGTTATGGAGAATCTTTTGGTGTTTCTGATGAGAAAATTATTAGCTTAACAGCAGGGGTAGCTTCACGCCAAGAAATATTAGAAAATATTGGTAATGTAATATTACTAGCTCCAACCTTCGAAGATTTAGCTAAAATTAAAGAGAGTGGTACGATTTGGGGTTGGACAAATTGTGTTAGAGATAAAGAAATAGCACAATTAGCTATTGATAAAAAATTAACACTTATTTCTTTTGAATCTATGATTTCCTGTGATAATGAAGAAAAAATAAAGAAAAATGTATTTCATGAGGTAAATGAGTTAGCAGGCTATGGTGCTGTGTTACATGCTCTTGGCTTAAAAGGTATAGATGGTAGATATGGTAGTCAAAAGAAAATATTAGTAATAGGCTTTGGGTCAGTCAGCCAAGGAGCTATACATGCTTTATTATCTAGAGGGTATAAAGATATAACCGTATGTACACGCTATAGTATTGCAACATTACCGAATGTAATTAAGGGATGTAAATATATTACAGCACCAAAAAATATATCTGATAGTAAGAAGTTTGTAGAGCTTCTTAATAAATCAGATATCGTAGTAAATGGAATTTCACAAGATCTAACAAAACCAACAATGTTTATGAAAGAAAAAGATCTTGGGAAAATAAATCCTAAATGTTTAATTATAGATCTTAGTTGTAACGAAGGTATGGGATTCTTTTTTGCCAAATCAACCACATTTAATAATCCTATGTTTAAAGTAGAGACTATAGATTATTATGGAGTCAGTCATGCATCAAAATATCTTTGGGATAGTGCTACTCAATCTATATCTAAAGTAATAAATGATTATTTATCGACTATTACTTTGGTTAAAGAGAATAAAGCAAAGAGCAAAATATTATCAGATGCCACAGATATAAAAGAGGGCTTAGTTAAGAATAAAAAGATAATTTCATTTCAAAGAAGAGAAAAAGAATATCCTTATAATTATAAATCGTAAGGATAATTAGATTAGATAGATTTTATATTAACAGCAGCCATTTTGCCTCTGTTTTCTTCAAGTTCAAAGCTTATTTTTTCGCCTTCACGTAGAGAACTTAAACCAGCATTTTCAACTGCACTGATATGAACGAATACATCTTTGCCACCATCCTGAGGCTCTATGAATCCGAATCCTTTAGCTGTATTAAAAAATTTAACAGTACCTTGTCTCATTGTTTTATTTCCTTTTGTTTTGTTGTTTATATAAGTTAAATCACATTGGGCTTAGTTTCAAACTTTAACGATTTACTTATAAAGGATAGAATATTGGAAATAAACTTCTGATATATTAGTTTCGTAGTAGTCAAATAAAGTTACAATATAAATAACTGTTACTAATCATATAGTATAAAAGTGTTAATTGAAAGTTTTTTAATGAAATTTCGGTATTTTAGTTAAATCAAAATCTTCTTCATACTTATCTAGATCTTTTAGATATAAGCATAAATCTTGAAAGTCTAAACAGCTTTCTACCATCGATGATTCTTTATTATCATTAAAATCTCTATCTGTCATATGGTTTATCAAATTAATAAACTGCTCCATAATTTCAGTATTTAATATACTCATTTCTGCTGCTTGAGCTATACTTATTTTTTTTGATTTTCTTATTTTCTTAACTAAATTGGTTATATCATGAAAAATAATTTCTAACATTTTATTATTTTCAAAATCAATGAATGTACTTTTTGGATTAATCATTCTAAATCAACATTATTAAATAGATGATTATTATACTCTTAAATAAGAGCATAATCTTAGTTATATCCATATATGTTACGTAATATGTATCTTTAGAGGATACTTTGTATTACTATTAGTAAGGTATAAATAAAATAAAGCCTCTAAATCTTCTTTAGATACTTCATTGCTATTTTGCTAATAATATTTTTAACCTTAAAAGAACTCTAATAGTTCTTAATACTCTAAAATTAAGAGAGGATAATATGCCAAGAATAATAGTTGACCCTAAAAAACCTTTTGATATTAGTCTAAGAAACTTCA
Organism: Francisella hispaniensis FSC454; assembly: GCF_001885235.1. NCBI lineage: Bacteria > Pseudomonadati > Pseudomonadota > Gammaproteobacteria > Thiotrichales > Francisellaceae > Francisella > Francisella hispaniensis. The sequence continues at coordinate 1,332,976 of NZ_CP018093.1, read as the reverse complement.
AAAGGGCTTGTGAAAAAGCAGGTATCAAACAAGAGCTTAGAGATAGACAGCATTACGTAAAACCAACACAGAAGAGAAAAATGGCTAAAAAAGCAGCTATAAGTAGAGCTAAGAAAGAGGCGAGAAGGTCTTATTCTTATTAATTTTTACCATTTAAGTCTACATTTGCATCAAGAATAGTCATTTCTAACATTCAAATAGATTAATAGTTTAGTGGGTTTGATGATGTTAAACTCCAAGGAACTAGCTCTATATACTGTCATAAAAACTTTGTTTAAATTAGCTTTGTTAGAGTATAAAAACTTGGGAACCATTTCTCAAGTAACTGTTTTTATTCTTAGCTAAATGCTAAAGAAAAATAATAAATATAAACGAACATTTAGACATAAAAAAAGCACACATTGCTGTGAGCTTTTAGTAATGGCGGAGAAAGAGGGATTCGAACCCCCGGACCTGTTACAGTCAACGGTTTTCAAGACCGCCGCTTTCGACCACTCAGCCATTTCTCCGAACTAATGAAGTATATTATACAAATATTTATAAGTTTTGCAAGGCAATTTTAGTCAAAAAATCAAAGATATTTGAGATTTTTATATCAACTTTGTTAAACGATAGTATATCATCAATATGAAAGTATTTAAGAGAGGTTGTAATGATGGTGGATTATTTAGCAAGAAATCAAAATTGGGCAAAAGTAGCACCATGGGCTGGGATATTTTTTACAGTATTATTATTTGCTAACTTTTCTGTATATGATCCACATTTTTGGGGGTTAATTAATATTCCTTTGTATTTATTTCATCAGACAGAAGAGCATTATATACCCGGTGGCTTCAAAGATTTTATGAATCGTACAGTTATGTCACTACCACAAGGTCAGGAGAAGCTTACAGATATTAAGATATTTTGGATAAATATCCTTATGGTATGGCTAGCATTTGCTGTTTTTGGTGCCTTGAGCTTTATTAATTTAGGTTTTGGTTTATTGATTATAATTTTTAGTATTATTAATTGTTTAACACATATTGCAGAAGGTATTAAGCGTAAGAGCTGGAACCCAGGATTAGTAATGGCATCTATACAATTTGTGATATCTCTATTTGCGGCATATTATGTTAGTGTCCATGGGTTAGATAATCCTATAGCATGGTGGCTGGGTACCATAATATTTTCAATAGTTGCACATATTTTATTATTTAAATTTGTAATGGCTAAAGATTAGTCATATTTTTACTATTATCAATAGACTTTAATCATTCTAAGTATTATTATTTTGTTAAAAATCTATCTATAACCCGATACGAGGTTAAAAATGTCAGATAACAGATATCAAATTACCAAGAAAGTTACTCTTGTTGGCATGTTTATAAACGCTTTGCTTGCTATATCTAAAACTTCAATAGGTGTGATAGGGCGTTCACCAGCATTATTTGCTGATGGTATACATTCATTTTCTGATCTTTTAAGTGATTTCATGGTTTTATTTGCGGCTAAGTATGCAAATAAAGGAGAGGATCATAATCATCCATATGGGCATGAGCGATTAGAAACTTTAGCAACATTAGTATTATCAGGTTTATTGATAACTATTGGTTTTATGATAGTTTATCATTCTCTTGAAAGCTTAGTTAGTGGTGAGTATGTTATACCAGATAAATTTACTGTCTATGCGGCTATTTTCTCAATTTTGGGTAATGAATTTATCTATCAATATACTATGAGAGCTGCAAACAAGATTGATTCTGATTTGCTAAGAGCTAATGCTTGGCATAGTCGCTCTGATATGTGGTCTTCAGTAGTTGTATTAGTCGGTTTATTTGGAGCTTTTTTAGGTTTTGCTTGGATGGATACTATAGCAGCATTTATAGTTTGCTTTATGATAGTCAAGATGGGGGTCAAGTGGGGATACTCTGCTGTTGCTGAGCTTATAGATGAAGGTGTTGATGACCAAACGCGTCAAGAAATCAAAGCAATAATTGCAAAAACTCAAGGAGTTGAAGATTTTCATTATCTTCGTACTAGAAAAATGGCAGGAAAAATAGTCCTAGATGTCCATATTTTAGTAGACAAATTTAGTACTGCATCAGAAGGACACTATATTGCAGAAATAGTTAAAAGTAATATTTATCACAATATTGATAACATAAAAGATATAACTGTACATGTAGATGTTACAAATCATGAAAGTGGGGTTATTAAGCAAGATAATTTTGAACCATCTCGTGCTGAAATATTGACTAAGATAAAAGAATTTTTTGCTGAAAATAATATCAGTGAAAATGTTCTTTTGGATAAGAAAATGTCGATATATTATTTTGACGATGAGATCTTGGTAGATCTATATGTCAAAAGATCTAATGATTTAAAAAGGCTCTCACAAGAATTGAGTAAATTCTCCTACAAGCACTATAATATTTGTGTTACATTATATTGTAATCTAGCTAATAGCTAATCTACAAGGAACTAAAATGAAAATAAGAAAAGCTGTTTTTCCTGTAGCTGGATGGGGAACTAGATTCTTACCAGCTACTAAGTCATGTCCCAAAGAAATGCTAACAGTTGTGGATAAACCTCTAATCCAATATGCTGTCGAAGAAGCTATAGAAGCAGGCTGTAAAGAGATAATATTTGTTACTAGCTCAAATAAAAAGTCTCTAGAAGATCATTTTGATAGAAACTTTGAATTAGAATACTCGCTAGAAAAAAAACAAAAATATGAATTGTTAGATTTAGTAAAAAATATAATCCCCAAAGATGTAAGTTTTTTCTTTGTACGTCAACCAGAGGCGCTAGGACTAGGGCATGCGGTTTTATGTGCAAAACCACTAGTTGGAATTGAGGATTTTGCAGTTATATTACCTGATGATTTAATTTACAATCATGATTGTGGTACTGGTACGCTAAAGCAAATGGTTAAGGCAGTCGAAGGTACTGATATTAGAGGCTGTATTGCAACTCAACAAGTTAAGAAACAAGAAACTAACTCTTATGGTATCGTAGCAAAAGATCATGATAATCTGATCAAAGCAATTGTAGAGAAGCCAGCCCCAGATAAAGCACCATCAACTAATGCAGTTGTAGGTAGATATTTATTACCAAATAAGATTTTTAGATGTTTAGAATCAACTTCAGAGGGCGCAGGTGGTGAGATTCAACTAACTGATGCTATCGCTAAATTGTTAGATCAGGATGAGAAAATTTTGTCTTATGAGTTTAAGGGCACTCGTTATGATTGTGGCAGTAAATTAGGTTTTTTAATCGCTAATTATGAGATAGCTTTACAGCATCAAGAGTTAGGACATAAATTCAAAGAATACCTTCAAAATAGATAGTATTTATCAAATATTAATAATTGTTGTTAAATATTAACTATCTTTATTTAGTAGCAAAATATTACAATTTTAGCTAAATATGCTAATATGAGATTTAGTATAAAATTTAAAGACAAGTCGTATGTCGTACTCTAAGTTTCAAGTATCTCAAGATTTTATTGACCAAGCGCATATTAATTCAGAACTATATGAAAAACTTTATAAAGAATCTCTAGAAAACCCAGAGCATTTCTGGTCTAAACAAGCTAATCGTATACACTGGCATAAGCCTTTTACTAAGGCTTACAATAGTAGCTTTGCTCCAGTTGATATCAAGTGGTTTGAAGATGGAGAATTAAATGTATGCTATAACTGTGTTGATAGACATCTACCAGCAAGGACAAATCAAGTTGCTTTTATATGGCAGGCTGATAATCCTAAAAAATCTAAGAAAATAACCTACCGAGAGTTATATCATCGTGTTTGTGAAATGGCTAATATACTTGAGGCTAATGGAGTTAAAAAAGGTAATGTTGTGACTATCTACATGCCATTAGTACCTGAGTCGATATATGCTATGCTAGCATGTGCACGTATTGGTGCGATTCATTCTGTGGTTTTTGGTGGTTTCTCAGCAGAGTCGCTAAAACAGCGTATTCTTAATGCTAAAAGTGATTTTATCATAACAGTTGATGAGGCTGTTAGATCAGGCAAAAGAATAGCTATGAAAGCAGCTGTTGATAAGGTTGTTGCTGAAATTGATTTTATCAGAAAGGTCTTAGTTGTGCGTAACACTAACGCAGATAATATTAGCTGGAATAATAGTAAAGATATCTGCTATACCCAAGAGCTAAAAAAAGTTTCAAATGAGCATCTGCCACAAGCTTTTGCTGCTGAGACACCTTTGTTTATGCTGTATACATCTGGTTCTACAGGTGCTCCTAAAGGTTTAGTACATACTTCAGCTGGATATTTAGTTTATGCAAGTATGACACACAAACTGGTTTTTGATTATAAAGATCATGATGTCTACTGGTGTACAGCAGATATTGGTTGGATAACAGGACATACATATGTTGTCTATGGACCTCTTGCTAATGGTGCAACATCAGTTATATTTGAGGGAGTACCTACTTATCCAGATGCTTCAAGATTATGGCAAGAAGTCGATCAACATAATGTAAGTATCTTATATACTGCACCAACTTTGATAAGATCTTTGTTAAAGGTTGGTGATGAATTCTTAGCTAATACTCGGAGAAATTCGTTAAGAGTATTAGGTTCAGTTGGTGAACCAATAAACCCAGAAGCTTGGAATTGGTTCGTTGAGAAAGCTGGTAATAACCAAGCACCACTTGTAGATACCTGGTGGCAAACAGAAACAGGTGGACATATGATAACTCCATTACCAGGTGCACATAAACTTAAGCCTGGTTCGGCTTCTAAACCTTTTTTTGGTGTAGAAGTGGTATTGCTTGATACTGATGGTAATGAGATAACTGGGGTTGGTAAAGGCGCTTTATGTATAAAAAGAGCAACACCTGGTATGGCAAGAACAATTTATGGCGATCATGATAGATATCTTCAGACTTATTTCTCTAGTTTTAATGGTTATTATTTTTCGGGCGATGCCGCGCGAAGAGATGAGGATGGTTATATTTGGATCGAGGGGCGTATGGATGATGTGATTAATGTCTCTGGGCATAGAATGGCAACAGCAGAGATTGAGGCAGCGCTAAATACTCATCCAGATGTTGCAGAGAGTGCAGTTGTTGGTATGCCACATGAGATTAAAGGCGAGGCTATTTATGTTTACTGTATTCTTAAAGAGGGTAAAAGTGATACTAAAGAAGCTTTAGATGAAGTTAGAAAATCTCTGATAAAATATGTCAGACAAGAGATAGGTCCTGTTGCAACTCCAGAAGTTATCCAATTTACTCCAGAATTACCAAAAACTCGTTCAGGTAAAATCATGCGTCGAATTTTAAGGAAAATAGCCGCAAAAGATTTCGAAAATTTTGGTGATACCTCTACACTATTAAATCCAGATATAGTAGAGTATCTGATAAAAAATAGATAACTATAAAAATCATGAACTCTTCATTAACAAAAGGCTACGCAAAGATAGTTTTGGCATTGGTATTTTGGGCAAGCTTATACCATATAGCTCCTTTACCACTTAGTTATGTTGACATATATCTCGTTGGCTTTATCCGCTATGCCTTTGCATCGTTGATTTTTATTGTAGTGCATTACTATTTTACTAGAACATTTTTTTCCGCGACTTAATTTCAAGCAATGGGCATATGTAATTGCTGTAGGGTTTTTTTGGCGTGTTTTTATATAACATAGCATTCCTGTGGGCTGAGAAACTAATCTCGGGTAATATTGTTGCTATTATCTATGCTTTTACTCCTTGCTTAATAACAATTTTATCTAGTTATATTTTTAATCTCAAAGTAAATCAACAAGCTAAAATCGGTATACTAGTAGCATTGCTTGGTACGATTGGTGTGGTTATGTTTTCTAATGGTGCAGCAGAATGCTTAAATGGCGTACAGATTAATTTAGGTGAAGTATTAAGTGTCTTGGCAGTTGTATGCTTTGCGGCTTATGCAATCTTAGGTAAGTGTTGTGTTAGAGAAGGTGTACATATGATAACAATAAATACCTATGGCGCTATAGTTGGTATGATAATGTTTGCTATTACAAGTTTATTTAAGGCTGATTTTTCACAGTTAGCACATACCGATTTTAAATTCTGGGGAAGTATGCTTTATATAGCAGCTTTTGCAACTGTAGTAGCATATGTGTGGTATCTAGGAGCTCTTGAAGAAATTGGTGTATATAAGACAGCAGTATTTCAAAATACACTACCATTCTTAGTTATTCTTATCGGTTTTCTTTTCTATGGTGAAACTATTTCAACCTTATCTTTACTATTTGGTGGAGTAGTATTTTTAGGTGTCTATCTTACTAACGCTGCGGTTAATCGTAAGTCTGGCAATTAAAAATTTTATAATCTATTGCGAAAATCTGCTTGATAAGGCGAGTATATAAAACCTAGACTGTCACGGTTGTGTACTTTCACTAATTTAGAGTGTAATTCAGAGCTTGTTGATGTTTTTCTATGATAGTTATTCCATAAGTTTTTTTCATAAGAGTCAGCACATCCTGTTAGGATAATAGTTATATTAGATAAGATTATGATTTTTTTTAGCATAATGATTAGAAAATATTGTATTTTTTCAAAAAAGTTAAATTATTAAAATCTATTTTAACAAATAAAGTAGCTAATAATCAGCTATCTTTTATGGTTTTAACTGTTGTAAATACCATTTATCAAGTGAGATTACACAATTACCATATTTGATCGCTTGATAAGTACCACCTTTATAAGTTGAACTAATATCATAACAAAGATTATCACGATATTTTTTGAAATTTTTAATATCATGGTTTTGCACATCGATTAGTTTTGTGTCATATATTTGCATTTGTGATTTTAAACACGCATTTATTTGATAAGTGTTGCCATCACAAACCTTATCTGCTAATACTAGAGTAGGTAGGATTGCTAAAGTCATAACTATGTGTTTTTTCATGATTTTTAATTCTTATAAGATTTATATTTCTAATATATAGCTATTTGTGTCAATAAATTCATTAATTTTATTTTTTTCTGTCGTTGTTATAAATACTTGAGACTTAAGTTGCCTAAGATAATTAAATAATGTTTGAGTATGAGTGTTATCAAGTTCTGAAGTTATATCATCTATCAGATAAATACATTTATTATAATTTTCCAAATTATGAATTTCTCCTTGTGCTAATTTTATTGCACAAATAAGTAATTTTTGTTGTCCACGCGAGAAAATATCTTGGATGGGTTTATGATTTACACTTAGAACTATATCAGCCTTATGTGGACCATGATTAGTGTTTTTGTATTTATTGTCATAATTAAAAGATTCTTCTAAGACTTGATATAGATTTTTATGTGAATTCCAGCCTCGAAAGTATTCTATATCTAGTTTTAGCTCAGGATTAAACTCAGCTAGAATTTCATAGACTTTAGGCTTTAATTTTGTAAAATATGCTTGTCTTTTATGATCAAGTATTTCAGCAAACTCACAGAGTTTTTTGTCTATACTGAGTATGTAGTTGTATGGATAGTTCTGTTTTAAGGCAGAGTTTCTTTGTTTGATGAGAAATTTAGTTTGCTGCCATATTTTTAAAAATGTTTTATCGAGATAGAAAGCCCCCCAATCAAGTACTTTACATCTTTGTTGTGCTCCAGAGTTTATGATATTGAAACTCTCGGGATTTATCAGTTGAATTGGTAAATTTCTAGTTATTTCTGTATGATTTTTTTGTATCTCTAAATTTAGCTTTGAGATATTATTACTATTTTTTTTGCGGGAGAGCGAGATAGTTATTTCATCTGGATTATAAGCTTTAGTATAAATTATAAACTCATCAGCATTATGATTAACAATTCTATTTAACTGTGAACTACGAAATGAGCGACTATGTGATAAAAAATATATTGATTCAAGTATTGATGTTTTACCTGAACCATTTTTACCAACTATAAAATTTATACTATTTTTAAAGTCAAAGCTTTTAAAAGGTATATTTCTAAAATTTTGTAAGCGTAAGTTAGATATATACATTTTTTAGATAAATTCTAAGCTAGTATTATAAATTTGTTGTTTTAGTATAGCAGGATTTATTTCATAAATATTGCTTAATAGCTCAAAAATCTTAGGGATATTTTCTGGAGTATTAATTTTACCACTACTATTGTAAAGTTGCATATCTGGAGAGTCTGTTTCTAAAACAATATTTTGCGGCTTAATTTTTTGTAGAGTTTCTTTGAGTTTTGCTTGAGGTTGAGAAATTATTCCTCCTACTCCTAGTTTAAAGCCAAGATCTATATATTTCTGGCCAATATCATAATTAGCATTAAAAGCATGGATTATTCCACCATTTTGAAATTTTAAGTCTTTAATAATTTTTATTACTTCGTTATGTGATTTTATAGCATGAATAATCACCTGCTTTCCAAGGTTTTTAGCTATACTGATTTGTGCCGAGAAAAAATCTAACTGTTTGTCGAAGTTTTTAAATCTTTTATCTAGACCAATTTCACCAATAAGTTTAGTTGGATGCTTTTGAGTATATGCCTCTAAATCTTTTAAGTTTGTATGAGTATGTTTATCAATAAATATTGGATGTAAACCAAAACATATGACAATTTTGCTAAATTGTCTATTTATTTGTATTAGCTTATCCCAACTACTTCTTTGTGTCGCAGGATTTATAAAATAGTTAACACTTAAGTAGTTGCAATTATGTAGTATTTTTTGACGAGTTTTATCAAAAATATCAAAATCTAAGTGACAATGTGTATCAATAAACATCGAAGCCTAGTTAAATTCTTTGGGTTATTAAGTTATAATATAGCTCAATATTTATGAGAATAATACTTTTCGTCATCCTGAACTTGTTTCAGGATCTCAATATAATGATATTTGTCGTGAGATGCTGAAATTACATTTAGCATGACATTTTAGTGTTAATGAGAATAAACATTTATCTATAAGGTTTGTAAATGAGTAAAATTACAAAAGATTTTTTATTTGAATTAGGTACAGAAGAGCTACCACCAAAGGCACTAAGAAGTTTAGCTGAGTCTTTATTAGCTAGTGTAGAAAGTCAGCTAAAAGAAGCAAAAGTTAGTTTTGGAAATACTAAATGGTTTGCGTCACCAAGAAGGCTATCTTTCATAATCAAAGGTTTAGCAGAGGCTCAAGAAGATATAGTTGTTGAAAAGCAAGGTCCATTAGTAACTATCGCATATAAGGATGGTGAGCCTACTCAAGTAGGTTTAGGTTTTGCAAAATCGTGTGGTATTGAGTTTGATGAATTAGAAAGCGTAGCTACACCAAAAGGTGATAAGCTTTTTTATAAAACAGTACAATCAGGTCAAGCAACGGTTAGTCTATTGCAAGAGATTATTATCAAAGCACTCAAACAATTACCAATTCCAAAGATGATGCGTTGGGGCGATTCAAACGTGGAGTTTGTAAGGCCTGTAGATTGGGTATTAGCACTATATGGTAATGATGTTGTCGATATAGAAATCTTAGGACATAAAGCTGCTAATATTACATATGGACACAGATTTCATCATCCGCAAGCTATAGTAATTGATAATATTAGTGATTATATCAAGTTACTTGCTGATGCTATGGTGATTGTGGATTGGCAACAGCGCAAACAAATGTTGGTTGAGCAAGCTAAAGATATTGCCAAAGAAAATAATTATCAGGTAATTTTAGATGATGATTTAGTTGAAGAAGTTTGTGCTATCGTTGAATATCCAAATGCGATGTTATGTGATTTTAACAAGGATTTTCTAAGGGTTCCTCAAGAGGCATTAATATCAGCTATGGAAGAGCATCAAAAGTGTTTTGCTCTATTGGATAAACAAGGTGACTTAGTTGCTCATTTTATTACAATTTCAAATATTCAAAGTAAAAAACCAGAACTAGTAACATCAGGTAATCAAAAGGTGATGAATGCTAGGCTAGCTGATGCAGCTTTTTTCTATGATACTGATTTGAGAACTCCTTTAGAGCAGTTATTGCCTAAGCTTGAGCATGTAACTTTCCAAAGTAAATTAGGAAATATGTATCAAAAAGCTCAAAGAATAGCTAATTCAGCACAACAGTTAGCAGAGCTAGGTAATTTTGATTCACAACAAGCATATAGAGCGGGTTTGTTAGCTAAGGCTGACCTAATTTCAAATATGGTGTTTGAATTTACAGATTTACAGGGAATTATCGGTAAATATTATGCAAAAGCTCATGGTGAAACAGATACAGTAGCTGAGGCAATAGAGCAACAATATTGGCCAAAGTATTCTGGAGCGGAATTGCCAAAAACTGATGTCGCTGCATGTGTAGCATTAGCTGAGAAATTAGATACTTTGGTGGGTATATTTGCAATTGGTCAAAAACCAACAGGAAATAAAGATCCATTTGCATTAAGACGATCAGCTATAGGTATCTTGCGTATACTAAGAGATATAAGCGTTGATATATCTCTAGAAAAGATTATTGATATAAGCTTAGAAAGTTATAAAAAAGTTAATAATTTAGAGTTTAGTGCTGATATAAAATCAGAAGTAATATCTTTCTGTTTAGATAGACTAAAAAATCTTTATAAAGAAGAGGGTATTGCTGTAGATATTTTTGAAGCTATCAATAATACTAATTATCATTCAGTCAAAGATTTTGCTGTGAGGGTCGAAGCTGTAACTAAGTTCTATAATTCAGATAAAGCTCAGAGTCTAATAGCTTCAAATAAGCGTGTAGCTAATATTCTTAGCAAGAATGCTACAGATAAAGCTTACTATTATGATATTGAACTTGCTAAAGCAGTAGCTAATGAATATGAGTTGGCACTTGCTTATAGCATCGAAGAAGTTGCTCCTGATCTTGAGAAGTATATTAATAATCGAGAATATGGTTATGCTCTAGAGCTGTTGACTTGTCTTGATAAAGTAATTAGTGAGTTCTTTGAAAATGTAATGGTAATTGATGAAGATATCAACATAAGAGAAAATAGGCTTGCCTTACTTGTAAACCTGCATAAGATGTTCATTGGAATTGCTGATATCTCTAAATTATAGTTATATCGAAATTACTAGAGGTTATTCTAGATAGTTAGGCTATATTATGATTGTTATTTAAAAAAAAATAGCCAAAGCTTATATAAACCAAGATAAATCAATATAGCTACTTTATAGGAAGTTAGCTTTAATTACTTAAAAAGAATGGTAAATTTACATCTAAATTATTCTATATACTAAGGTGTATGTTTTGCATTTAAATTTGGGTAAAGTCTAAAAATATTAGATTTTAGTATAAGAAGGAAATAGTTGAATAATCTCTCCTTTTTATACTCATTATTTTTTAAAGCCAAGCTTGATCTGAATTAATAATTATTGTATTGAAAATTGAAATTTCAGTAATTCGTTTAGAAAATGCTTTATTTTCTTCAAATTCTTTTAATACCTCTGGACCAATTTGCATTGCTAAATACGCATAAGGATACCCATAATGATACATGAATTGGTTAACACCACCATAATTTTTTAATATTTCTAATTTATAGTTATTCGGATCTTTTCCATATCTTCTTAGGTCTGTATCTTTTTCAATATAACTATTAGACATAAAATACTCAAAAACCTCTCTTAAATAACTTTTCTCAGTAAATAATATTTTTTTCATCTTCTCTATATTGTCTATTAGCTTCCTACTACTTTGCTGTTTATATATAGTATCTAAAGATAGTTTAAGTACTTCGACACATCCTTGAGCACCAGAATTAGCAGCTAAAACACTATTGCCAGCTATATTATGAAAAGAATATAAACTAAATTTACAATTTACACAGATATTATATCGATTAGGATTTATAGAATGTTTAATGTTGTATTTTATATCTTGATCTCTAAATGTATTATTACAATCTATATAAATACCACCTTCTTTATATAGGATAACTAATCTTAATATATCACTTAGTGTTGCTAAATTGCCTAACTTATACAGTACTTCTAGGCTGTATTTACTATACCTATCTGAATAATTAGGATATTCGAACATAAAAGTTTCCGATAGAGTCCTCATTTGACTAAGTGTTAGATAATTACTCAGATTGATTTGACACCAATTCTCTAATTCAAAAACTTGTTTAAATTCTAGTCTATCGGTAATTTTATTTCTTTGTAAATGACTATATCCACCTATTTTATCTAAAAATTTCAATCTAGTTTCTTCTGGTCTATCTGTCCATATATTAATGTAATGCTCCGATTGGCATAGTAAGTAAAAAATATTATTTATATATTTATCTGGAATTAATGAACCCATCCATATATAGTGAACTTTATTTAAATTCATTTCTTAATAAAGTTTTATTAAGCTATTTATTAGTAAATAATATTTTATTTAAGTGATAAAATCATTTATGTTCTAGCACAAGAAAGTATAAATAACATAAATTGATATGTAAGTCTTTTTATTCAACAGTTTTTGAAATTCTAAAATAGGTTCACAGAATGTAATACTTTCATCTATAGCAGTGGACAGATGAGTATATAATATAAATTTGTCGTTATAATGATTATAGAGTTACTTTTGGTGCCATTCTCCTGTTTGCTCATCTTTATAATATTTTTTTTTGACAGCTGACCAAGCAACCTCATGTGCTATAGTTTCAAGGTTATCATCAGTTCTTCTCTTACTTTTATCTCTATATTCTTTCCAAGCATTATTAAAAGCTGCTTGGTATATTTCTTGTGCATGATATGGTAAGACATTCTTTACCCCTTTGGGTAATTCAGCTAGTTTATTATAAGGCATCTTATTTCTCCTTAACCATTTACTATTTCTCCACCATTTGGGTGTAATACTTGACCTATAAAATAGTTACTTTCTACATTATTAGCAAGAAATACATATGCTGGAGCTATATCAGCTGGTTGGGCTGGTTCTCCCCACAAAGAACTCTCACCAAAATGTTCCACTTTTTCTTTACTAAAACTAGATGGTATTAAAGGCGTCCATACTGGTCCGGGAGCAACAGCATTAACCCTTATGCCATTTTTTATTATATTCTTAGCTAGTGAGCGAGTAAGCGCCACGATTGCTCCTTTAGTAGATGAATAATCTATTAAGTCAGCTCTGCCTTTATAAGCAGTTACAGAAGTAGTATTTATGATACAAGCTCCTTTTTTCATGTATTTAAGAGCTGCTTTTATCATATATATATAATGGTAAAAATTTGTTTCGAATGTAATTTTTAGTTGTTTAGCTGATATATCGGTTACATCATCTTTTGGGAATTGAACAGCGGCATTATTTATCAGTATGTCTATCCTCCCAAAATAATTATATACTTTATCAATAAACTCTTTACATTCATCATAATTTTTAAGCTCAACTTCCACTGCTAAAATATCGTTGGAGTTTTCAGTTAAGTTTTCAAGTTCTTTTAATGTTTTATCAGCATCTTGTTTTTCTCTTTTATGGTAAGTGAAAGCAACTTTTGCTCCTTCTTTGACAAAATGAAGCGATATTGCTTTACCTATTCCACTATCGCCTCCTGTTATAATTGCTACCTTATTCTTGAGCTTATCAGTAGGCTTATAATCTTCATATATATGTATAGGTTTATTTACCATCTCTGATGTTAGCCCAGGTTGATTTTCTTGAGTATTTTCTTTTGACTTTTTCATATTTTTCCCCTTTTTATTAATTCCAAGCGCTAGACCTTTTTTACGTCTCTTATATTTTCTATATAATTAACAACTTTATTACCTGTCACTATATTTACTAATAACTTTCATAATTAGCTCTTTTATCTATAAATTAAATTATTATTACTTTTTGAGCTACAGAACTATTTGCATTTGGTTATTCATTTGCATGCTCCGGCGTCATCATGTCTTTGGTTTTGTCGTATGCATTCTGCGTCTTAGTAGCTGCAGCATTTTTAGCTTCACTTACTTTTTCTTTAACAGTATAGTTTGCTGAGCTATTTTCTTTTAGTGAATGTGAATGATCTAAATATGGTCTAATAGCTAGTATAAATACTAAGCATATTCCTCCTAGCACCAATAGTGTAATCGCAAGCTTTTTCGGATTAATTTTTTTCATAAGTTTTTCCTTTTCCCTGCTTTTTTAAAACATATGCAAGTTAACTAAGTTTTTACTTACTAACTTACCAGTAATCTGAAGAGGTCTCTGGCCAATTGTTTTTATCAAAGCCAGGAGCTTCTTCTAATTCTTCTTTTGATTTTTTAATTTTAAATTGTGAGTTTGCCGTATCAATCTTGAAAGCTTTTATTGGAAAAGCGAACAATTTATCTCCCATTCCTAAAAATCCTCCATAGGATACAACTACATATGCTACTTTACCTGTAGTAGGATTAATCATAATTTCTTTTACTTTACCTAAATTTTCACCTTTATAGTTAACTACCTTTTCCCCTATAAGATAGCTTGCTGGTAATGCTAAATTTGATACCTTTTGTTCATTGTGGTTGGCAGTTTTAAATATTGAGGTATTACTATTTTCTTCTGAATAACCAGAAACTAAACCACCAGCTAACAATATACTTACTAGAATTAGTTTTGTCTTTTTCATGATAATTCTCCTTATCATTTTTGCATTTTATAGTACTTAATTTTGCTAATTTCAACAAAAATAAATACTTTTCTTTACTTACTTGTAAAAGTCTCTTATAAGGCTGCCTATCCAATACTCCGAGTTAGTCTCTGGCCAGTTATTTTTATCAAAGCCAGGCGCTTGCTTCAACTCTTCTTTTGATTTATCAAGCTTAAATTGTTTATTTGCTGTATCAATTTCAAAAGCTGTCATTGGAACAGCAAATAGCTTATCTCCCATTCCTAGAAAACCTCCAAATGATACCACTACATATGCTACCTCTCCTGTATTGGTGTCGAGCATAATCTCTTTTACTTCACCTAGGCTCTCTCCGTCATAATTAACTACATCATCACCTATAAGTGTAGTTGCTGATAATATTAAATCTTTCATAACTTGTTTCCTTATCTAGGTTACTTACTTAATATTTGATGTATTCTAATATTGCTAATCATTTACTTTAGCAATCTCATCCGAAGGCTCAGGAGTTATAGCATCTTTCGCTTTATAATATGCCTTCTTAGTTTTGGTATTTACAGCATCACCGGTATCACTTAAAGCATCTTTAGTTTTGTAATATGCCTTTTTAGTTTTAGTAGCTACAGCATCACTAGTATCACTCACTTTTTCTTGAAAATTATCCCAAGAGCTTGAGTTATCATTTTCAGCGGAGTAACCTGCAGAAAATACACTAATAACTAATATTATACCTACATATTTTCCTATTTTTGGAAGAGTAGCTTGAGTACTTTTTAGCTTAGTTTTTTTCATATAAACTCCTTTTTTATTGATCAAAAGCTTGTTTTTCAAGCTTTGTACATTCATTTTTTTTATAACCATTTCTTTAATTCCCTTTTTTTATGATATTTCTATCGTAACAGCCGCAAACAACCACATAAACTTTTCTACAGCATATTTTAATTATTGAATATGTATAATTAATAATTATTATATATATAGTTAAGTTAATAGATTGTAGCTATCTTGATTATTTGGTGGGTTAAGTATAGATAAAACTTATGTATTTAACATGGATATAAAAAGTGCAACTGGGTTTTCTAGTCAAATTTTCTTTTAAAAATTTATATTATTTACCTAGATGATATTAAATAATATAGATTTTAGATGCTATATAAACTATACATAAAATATTCTTTATGTTAAGGTTATATTTGAAAATATAAATCATTTATTAATTTTGATTTATATTTGATTGAAGTCAATAAACAAAAGTAAGGGGAGAATTGATTATGGCTTACAATGAAAAAAATAGTTCAAATAGGGCTAAAGAAGCGTCTCAAACAAGAAAAGAGCATGATCCTGACGCGTTTTCTGATATGGGTAAAAAAGGCGCTCAAGAGCGACACAATAAGTCTGCTGAAGAAGAGAGCAATATAGCCAAGAAAGCTGCTCAAACCAGAAAAGAGGATGACTCAGACGCGTTTTCTGAAATGGGTAAAAAGGGTGGTTCTACAAACAAAAAATAATAATAAAATAAATTTTTGACAATTTCTAAACAAAAATTCTAAACTAAGTTTTATATTATAAACTAATCTAAATTTTTCTAGGCTTATAATAATCTTTACTCATAAGTGACAGTTGAATTTACTTTATTTGATTGTGTAGTTGTAAAGCTCTGTCACGAGATTTTTTAAGATCAACTATAGGATGTGGATAGTTTTGACCTAAAATTATACCAGCCTCTTGTAATACTAGTTGACTAGCTTCCCATGGTTTGGCAATTAATTTATTTGGCAAAAGCTTTAATTCTGGTACATATTTACGGATATATTCATAAGCTTCAAATTTCTCAGCTTGTAACACTGGATTAAAAATTCTAAAGTAGGGTGCTGCATCTAAACCACAGCCTGCGACCCATTGCCAGTTAGCGTTATTACTAGCAAAATCAGCATCAAACAAAGTATCAAAAAACCATTTTTCTCCATATTTCCAGTGTATAAGACAGTTTTTGATAAGAAAACTAGCAACTATCATACGTACGCGATTATGCATATAGCCAGTTTGCCATAGTTGGCGCATACCTGCATCAACTATCGGAATACCTGTTTGACCTTTTTGCCATTTTTTGAGAAGAGTAGCGTTATTATCCCATGCGAAATTATCAAATTTTTGATTAATGTTTTTATTATGAAGCTCAGGGTAGTAGTATATTTGATAATAAGAAAAATCTCGCCAAACTAGTTCTTTAATGAAATGTTCCTCATTATTACCTATAGAGTCTAAACTTTGTACAGCATTGAAGATTTGGTTAGGAGATATCTCACCAAAATGTAAATATGGTGATAGAGTTGATGTTGCATCTGTACTCATATAGTCACGAGCAATTTTATAATCTTTAATCTTAGTAGTTAAAAATTGCTCAAGTAGCTGTGCAGCAGCTTTTTCACCAACTTGCCATTGTTTGATGATGTTTTGCCAAGTTAGTTTTGGCTCTAGTAGTTTTAGCGAATCTAAGGTATCAGAGCTAGCTAATTTTATTAGTCTACTAAAGACAGCTTTTTTGATGTTCGGTTGATATTTTCTAATTTTTATAAGTTCTTTATAAAATGGAGTATAGACTTTATAGTGACTACCATCATCTTTTTTACACTGCCATGGTTCGATAAGTAGACTTCCATTAAAACTATTTACATTTATGCTCTGTTCTTGTAGAAATTGTTTAATCTGAGTATCTCTATTTATGCTATATTTGTCATAACATCTATTCCAATAGAAATCAGTAACTTTATTTTCTTTGATAAGTTTCTTTATAATTTCTAGAGGGTTACCACTAAAAAAATTGAGTTTATTATCTAGAGATCTATTTAAGTTGCTTAAAGAATGGTGAAGCCAAAGTTTACTTGCACCACCTATATCTTGATTTTCATCTAGTATAAATATTGTAATCGTTTCATCCGCTTGGCTAGCATGATACAGGGCAGGATTGTCTGCTAAGCGCAAATCTTGACGAAACCAATGTATGGCTACTTTCTTAGACATATTTCCTCATTTATTATATTGTATAACATATCGACATGTTGATTAGAGTCATTTAAACATGGTATTAGACTAAATTCTTTACCACCTTTTTCAATAAAGTTTTCTTTTTCTGAAATTGCTAGTTCTTCTAATGTTTCTAAACAATCAGCACTAAATCCTGGAGCAATAACAACTACGCTCTTATTTTGTTTAGCAAACTCTTCTAATTTTATGGTAGTATATGGCTCTAACCATTTCTTAGGTCCGAAGCGAGATTGGAAGGATAGTTCAAAATCTATACTTGGATATTCATTTTGTAAATCTTCTTTAACTAAACGATAAGTTTTATGACAATGGCAGTAGTAGGGATCACCCTTATCAAAATACTCTTTTGGTAAACCATGGAATGAAAACAAAATTATATCTGGAGATGAAACCAAATTTTGTAGATGTTCTTTAATCTGTCGGCTAATCGCTTTAATATGAAACTTATTATCATAGTAAGGATTTATTCCCTTAATAGTAGGTTGCCATCTTAGTTTTGCTAAAACTCTATAAACCTCATCATATACTGTTGCTGTAGTAGTAGCAGAATATTGCGGATATAGAGGAAATATTATTATTTCAGTAGCGCCTTGATCTTGGAGGTTTTTAATTTTACTTTCTATACTTGGATTGCCATAACGCATGGCACAATCAACTATATAGTTATCTAGTTTTTTATCCAATTTATCTGCTAGATTTTCTGTGTAGAATAATAGTGGAGATTTATTATGTTGTTTATTCCAAACAGTTTCATATGTGTGAACATTTTTCTTAGAACGAATCGGTAAAATAATTAAGTTTAAAATTAGCTTCCATAGTATAGGGTTAGCTTCTATTACTCTACGATCAGACAAAAATTCTCTTAAATATCTTTTTATTGATTTGGTATCATAATTGTCTGGAGTTCCAAGATTGACTAATAGAATAGCTCGTTTGTTATATTTGCTACCATATTGTTGCATATTTTTACTAGTTTTAATTCTAATATAAAAGTAATTTTAGCAAATAATCTCATTGCTAAAGTTAAATTTTTTTCATATAAGTCTGTAAACAAGTTATAATGAGATTAGAATTATTATTCTATTATAGGAGATATGTTGGATATGAAGAAAATTATTTTAATGTCAGTAGGACTTATGACCTCTGTATTAGGCTATTCGTTTGTAAACTACGGTGGGCCGAATATGTGGGATGGTCCTGAAGTTGAAGAGGAGCGTGCTCAAGGAGCTGCGTACGTCCCACCTGATAGAGAATTCATAAACTCAAGATATGGTGAGTATATAGACAACAGAGAAGTAGAGTTTAGTCCAGGAGATGATGCAAATAGATTATTCTGGTCTTATAGTCAACCATAATTTTAGGGAGATTAGGATGTTAAAAAAAAGTATTGTTTGTATAGTTTTTTGTTTATTCTTCGGCTTTGCATTAGCTTGTTCTCATGATAGTGGTAAACACTTTAGCTTTAATTTGGATATAAAAGTTAATGGAGATAAAAAAGAACTATATATTAAGAAATATAAAGAAATCGAAAATTATGTTAAAGAATTCAATGATAAAAACTCTACAAATTATCAAATAGAGCGTATCGAATTCTCTAAATCTTATCAATATGAAAATGTTGAGACTGCGCTAGTATCTTTAGTGGAACCATCTTCCACTAGCTCAAATAAAGATAAGTGTAAATGTCATCATTATGATAAAAATTCATAATTAAAATTACTCAACATGCTTAAAGTATTAGCTATAAATCATTACCGTTCCTTATTTGATTTGGTAGTTCCATTGAAAAAGCTCAATATAATCACAGGCGCAAATGCCAGTGGTAAATCAAATCTATACAAAGCTCTTAGGCTTTTAGCAGAAACTGCCGAGGGAGGAGTAATTCATTCTTTGGCTAAAGAAGGTGGCTTAAATACGACATTTTGGGCAGGTCCTGAGAAAATATCTAGACAAATGGTAAAAGGAGAGGTTCCAATACAAGGTAGTTCAAAGCAAAATTTTGCTAGACTACGTTTGGGTTTTGCTGATGATTTATTTGGATATTCAATCTCCTTAGGATATCCTGAGCCATCACTATCAGCATTTTCTCTTGATCCAGAAATAAAAAGAGAAACTATTTGGGCGGGAGATATATACAAAGTACCTTCTGCTTTGATAGATAGAACAGGGTCTTTAGTTAAAGTTAGAGATGGTCGTAAATGGGAAGTTATTGAGCAATATACTCCAGTCTTTGAAAGTATATTTACTCAGGCTGTATATATAGACAAAACTCC
The DNA here is from genome assembly GCF_001885235.1 of Francisella hispaniensis FSC454. NCBI lineage: Bacteria > Pseudomonadati > Pseudomonadota > Gammaproteobacteria > Thiotrichales > Francisellaceae > Francisella > Francisella hispaniensis. Next base: position 1,313,118 of record NZ_CP018093.1, on the reverse strand, counting down.
AGAACTTATTCAGTTGCGTGAGAAAGTAAAAGGTTGGAGATTTTATGATCATTTTAGAAGTGATAAAGATGCTCCGGCAAGGTTACCTCAATTAGGTACACGTACACCTGTCTTAAGCCAAGATGGGCATGATTTAGCCGCCGTTCTGCAAACAATCATAGAGATAGGGGATAATCAAGCACTAGAAGAGGCTATAGAAGATGCTTTTCCAGGAAGTAGGATAGGAATAAAAAAGTATGAGAATGGTCATTTTATAGTTGAGCTATATCAAGAAGGGCTGTTAAGACCATTATCTGCTTCTGAGCTTTCAGATGGAACTTTGCGTTATTTATTGTGGGTTGCTGCTCTTCTAACGCCAAGACCTCCGGAATTGATGGTTTTAAATGAACCTGAGACTAGTCTACATCCTGATTTGTTACCAGCATTAGCAAGACTTATTATTAAAGCTTCTGACAAAACACAGATATGGATAGTTTCTCACGCAAATAGATTAGTATCAGCTCTAAGAGAATCAAAAGAAAGTAATTTAATCCAGCTTGAGAAACAGTTAGGTCAAACTAAAATATTAGGGCAAGGTTTACTCGATAAGCCGAATTGGCATTGGCCAGATTAAAATAATCGATATTAAAGGGTTATATGTCTCTGATATGGAATATTATTAGCATACTCAAAGAGGGATTTATTTAGAAATATACTTATAACTTTTGCAAACATTATCACAATCTTACACACAAAATTATATTAATATTTAAATAAACTATTGTAGATAAAGGGTTTTATTGATTTATATCGCATCACCCATTTGAAACATCGGCATATACATACTAACTACGAGAAAACCAACAACGCCACCTAATACAATCATAATCAAAGGTTCAAGCATTGAGCTTAAACTTCCTACTAATGTATCTACTTCTTCTTGGTATACTCTATTTAGGTTTCCTAGCATTGTCTCTAGAGCACCTGATTCCTCACCTACAGCAATCATTTGTTCAACTAGAAATGGGAAGTTTCCAGTCTCAACGATTGCTTCTTTAAATGAGGCACCTTCATTAATGCTCTTTTTAATATCTAAAGCTGCTTGGTCGTACTTTGCATTTCCTGTTGCAAGAGACACCATATCTAGTGCACGTGTCAGACTCATACCAGATTGGACAGTTATCTCTAAAGTACTAGCAAATCTTGCTAGTGATGATTTAAATACAACTTCACCAATTATTGGTACTTTTAACATAAAATGATCTTGGGCAATTTGGATTTTAGGAAATCTAAATTTTAGTGATTTATAAACTGTTATTGTGATAAATATTGCCAGAATAATTTTCCACCATGAGTTTTGCATAAAGTTAGAGGCATCAACAGTTAATTGTGTAATTGCAGGTAGTGGTTTTCCTGAATTTATAAACATCGCCGAGAAGGCTGGTACAGCAAATGTTAATAAGATACCTGTAACCCCAGCAGCGATAATACATACTATAATTGGGTAAGATAGTGCTTTTTTTACTTTCTTTTTGATACTTTGCAGTGCTTCACGCTGATCAGCAATTTTATTAAGCATTAAATCAAGATTTCCTGATTCTTCACCAGCAGTAATAAGACCAACATATAACTTATCAAATATCTTAGGAAAGTTACTAAGGGCTTTTGAAAATGATTCACCACCTTCAATTGCTTGTTTTATCTCAATAGCTAATATTTTAAGGCGTGGATGCTTACGAATACCCATAATAAATACTTCAAATGACTTGATTATAGGAATACCAGCTTTGGTCATTGTCGCTAGCTGACGCGTCATTTCTGTAATATCTTGATAGGATATTTTCTTAGGTAATAGATCTTTAGGTTGTTTTTTGACTTTGATATCAGAGTAGCCCTTTTGTCTTAATTGAATTTCTGCCTTCTCTTTGGTGTCAGCATCAATACTACCTTTAGTTTTTTTACCACTTTTAAGCTTAGCTTTATAATTCCATGATGTAATAGTTATTTTATTTTTATCTTTTTTGCCAAATAGCATATTTTTTATTCCCTTTAACTTACGCGGTATGCTTCTTCCATTGATGTTAGACCTTCAGCAACCCTGACTAGAGCTGATTGTCTGACAGTAGCGATTCCTTCTTTTTGTGCTTGTATTGCAATTTCCATAGTGTTTTTATCTTCTAATATCATTCTTGATATTTGCCTTGATACAGGCATAACTTCATATAAACCAATTCTGCCTTTGTAACCCTTAAAACATCTAGGGCAACCTTTGGGATTAGCTTTGTAAATTTTAGCATTTTTTACTTTATCTAGAGTTGTTCCAAATGTTTTTGCTAATATCTCATCATTTAAACCACTATCTTCGACAAGAAGTGAAAATTCTGTATCAGTATCTGGTAATTTACACTTAGGACATAGCTTTCGAGTTAGACGTTGAGCGATAATTAATGTTACAGATGTAGCGATATTGTATCGAGGCAAGCCCATATCCACAAGTCTGTTTAATGTCTCTGGAGCACTGTTTGTATGTAGGGTTGACATAACTAAGTGACCTGTTTGAGAAGCTTTGATTGCAATTGAACCTGTTTCGATATCTCTAATCTCCCCGACCATGATTATATCTGGATCTTGACGTAGGAAAGACTTAAGTGCTGCTGCGAAGGTAAGTCCTTGTTTATTATTAACACTTACTTGGTTAATACCTTTTACAATAAGCTCAACAGGATCTTCGGCGGTTGAAATATTTTTTTTCTGGTTTATTAAGAATGTTAATACCTGTATATAAGGTAACAGTTTTACCAGAACCTGTTGGTCCTGTTACTAGTACCATGCCTTGAGGCTGTTGAATGTATTTAAGATAGGTTTCTTTTTGTGATTCTGAGAAACCTAATTGTTCTATTGGTATTTGTGTTGAGCTTAGTCAATAATACGTAGTACAACTTTTTCACCGAAACTAATAGGGCATGTACTTACACGAAAGTCGATGGCTTTTTCACGTGAAAGAGAAATTTTAAATTTACCATCTTGTGGAATCCTCTTTTCAGCAATGTCTAAGCTTGACATAATCTTAAGTCTTGAAATAACCTTAGGAGCTAAATTTTTCTTAGTATTAAAAGTCTCAATTAGAAGACCGTCTATCCTATAGCGAATGCGAAAGTTTTTTTCATATGGTTCAAAATGTATATCAGAAGCGCCTTTTTGGATAGCATCAACTATAGTATTATTAATAAAGCGAATGATTGGAGCCTCTTCATCTTCACCACTACCTATTATCGCATCGCCTTCACGCTCACCTTCTTCAACAAAGTCAATATCAAGCTCTGATCCTGCATCAATTCTTTCATTAAGCTTCGCGTCATCCTCTCTTTGTCCTTCATCTTTGAGATACTGCTCATATTCTTCGATTTTTTCTTTAAGATAATTTAGCTCTGCAACTACTGGTATGAATGCACAATCATATCTACTACGAAGTTTTTTGAGAATTTGTTGACTTTCAATAGGGTTGGCTATTGCAACATGAATAGTCCTTTTGCGTGTAAATAGTGCTAGACAGTGATTTTCGCGACAAAAATCAACGTCAAAGTATTCTTGAGGTAAAAATTTTACATTTATAGCAGTTAAATCAATATATTGCAAACGTAATAATGTTGCAGATTCTATCATGAAAGATTTACTATCAATGATCTCATTCTCAATCAAGTATTCTAAAAAGTCTTGTTTTGCTAAAGACTTACCGTGACTTATTTCTTCAAGCTGTTGCTTTGTAATAAGTTTACGGTGAAGTAATAGCGAAGCAAGTTTTTTGCAGATATGTGGATTTTCAATCATCTATATAAAATAAACCTCAAATAGTAACAAAATTATAGCATGATTAAGATAATTATTAAAAAACAAAATATTTAAGATAAATTAATCAAAAATAGCTTATGAGGCTATAGCTTTTGATGTATAATCGGCGATGTAATTCAGTAAATATAAATAAGTATATGCATGTAGATAAATTTATTTCTCACAGAGGTGCCAATAGCGATTTTATTGAAAATACTATTGAGGCTTTTCAAATTGCCAAAGATGCTGGTTTTAGCTGGTTTGAAACTGATGTTCAGATGAGTAGCGATGGTGAGTTGTTTCTTTTTCATGATAGAACACCTAAAAGATTTGCTGACTGCGATAAAAATGTTATAGAAATGACACTTGCTGAACTAAAACAAATACAACTTGTTGATTCAGTTTTAAAAGTGAAAGCAAAAATTCCCACTTTGAGAGAGTACCTTGACTGGGCTAGTGAGAATGATGTTTTTACAAATCTTGAGCTTAAAATAAGTACTCAAGATAAAAAATATCAGCAAAAGTTAGTGGAAAACGTATTTAAAATACTTCAAGAATATCCAAATCTAAAAACAAAAATATTAATATCAAGTTTTTCAGATTTTGTAATGAAACTTTTGAAGAAATATAAAGATTATCCTCAAGGAAAACTTTTTTATACACTAAATTGGCCTAGAGACTTTAATTATATTGATAAAAGATTGTACAAAAATTATAAACAAAATAGATATCTAGCGATTATTATTAACTATAGTTGTTTAAATCAGCAAAGAGTCACTTATTTAAAACGTAAATTTGACAAAATATTTGTATATTCTGTTCATACTGATTGTGAAGTCAAACAACTATTAGCATGGGATATAGATGCTATGTTTATTGATAAAAAAGAGCAGCTAAATTTAAGTTTGTAAGTAATCCTTGAGAATTTCTTCTACACTTGTAGTTATTTTTTGACTATGAGGACAACCTTCAGGGTAGAAGTATTTTAGTTCTATAAAGCCATCTGCGATTCTATATTTGAATGTAACAAAAGAATAAACATCTTTGATTACTTGTAATTTTTCGGCTAATAAGCTTTCACCAATATTAAAGACATTCCATCTTTTACGGATAATTTTTTTATTTTGTTGAGTATTTGCTAGTTTTAATCCTTCAAGCATAGTAATACATTCTTTAGGAGGCCCTGGGAAAGCATAGATATATCTACCTGTATCAAATTCTAGTTTAAAGCCATTTGCGGTACCATTTGTATTTATTAAAATTTGTGAGCCTTGAGGAAACATTGCTTGTTTTTTAGTTCCTAAAGTAATTTTACCATACTTGGAGAGCATTCTTTGCTCTAGCCTTTGCCAAGAAGGCTGATCAAGAACGAGCTTTTTATCAAAATATTTTGCAATTGTTTCTGTGGTCAAATCATCTTCTGTCGGTCCTAAACCACCTATGGTTATGATATTTTTATGTGTTGATTTTAAGAACTCTAAACTCGCTATAATATCATCATAACTATCTTTACAGCTTACATGAAAACCAATCTGAAAATCTTTGCTAGCAAGGTGTTTTGCAAATGCACTTGAATTTGTGTTGATAATATCGCCATCTGTTATTTCATCACCAATTGCGATAAATCCAAAGTCATATTTCATAATGTTCCTTATAATTTTTATAGTTTTATCAAAATCCGCTACTTTTGATTATATTTTTTATGTATTATGTTTTATGAAGTATATATTATGTGTATACAAGATTGAATATCTAAGGAGCCTTGAATGAAAATACTATCTACTAATGTTTATGTGGGACCTAACATTTATGCTAACTTTCCTGTTATAAGACATGAGATTGATCTAGGAGTGCTAGAAAACTGGCCTTCTGCGAAGCTTGGTGACAAGTTTATAGATCAGCTTGTAGAGAGCTTGCCAGGACTACAAGAGCATGGCTGTTCTTATAGAGAAAAAGGCGGATTCATCCGTAGATTAAGAGAGGATGAAGGTACTTGGATGGGACATATTTGGGAGCATGTGATTTTAGAGCTTCAAAGTATGGCTGGTAGTGATGTGACATTTGGTCGTACTAGATCAGCAGGTGAAGTAGGTCACTATAATATGGTTTATGAGTATAAGCAAAAGGATGTTGGTCTAAGAGCTATGGAATTAGCTAGAGACTTGTTGATATCTCTATTGCCAGAAAACCTTAAAAAACAAGTAGAATTTACAAACGATGATTTTGACTTTGAGTATGAAAAGGTTAGATTTATAAAATTTGCTCAAAGTAAAGAGTTTGGACCTAGTACAGCTTCATTAGTAGAAGCAGCGAAAAAAAGAGATATTCCATATATTCGTCTAAATGATCAATCATTAGTACAATTTGGTTATGGTAAGTATCAACAAAGGATTAGAGCAACAATTACTGGTAAAACAACTAGTATTGCTGTTGATCTATCATGTGATAAAGAGCAGACAAACACGATATTGAGTAGTTTAGGCTTGCCTGTACCAAAGCAAAGAATGGTTACAACAGAAGAAGGTGCTGTAAGAGCAGCTAAAATTTTAGGTTTTCCTTTGGTTATTAAACCATTAGATGGTAATCATGGTAGAGGTATTTCAATAAATCTTAAGACAATTGAAGAAATAAAAGAAGCATTTGTTGAAGCTAATAAAGTTTCACGTTATGTGTTATTAGAGCAATATGTAACAGGCTTTGACCATAGGATGCTTGTTGTTGATGGTAAGCTTATAGCTGTTGCAAAGAGAGTGCCTGGCCATGTTGTTGGCGACGGTAAGCATACAATCGCAGAGTTGGTTGAAATAGTTAACCAAGATCCACGTAGAGGTATTGGGCATGAGAAGGTTCTAACAAAGTTAGAGTTAGACTATCAAGCAAGAACATTGCTAAGAGCAGCTGGTTATGATGAAAATACTATTCTTAAAGATGGTGAGGTATTTTATCTAAGATCTACAGCTAACTTATCAACTGGTGGTACGGCAATAGATGTGACAGATATTGTTCATCCGGATAACAGGGATATGGCTGAAAGAGCGATTAAGGCAATTGGTTTAGATGTCGGTGGTGTAGATTTCCTTATTGATGATATTTCACAATCTTATCATGATATTGGCGGAGCAATTTGTGAATGTAATGCCGCACCAGGATTTAGAATGCATGTGGCACCAAGTGAAGGTAAGCCAAGAGATGTTGCTGGAGCTGTTATTGATATGCTTATACCTAGAGAGTATGGTAATGCGAGAATTCCTATTGCTGCAATTACTGGTACTAATGGTAAGACTACAACTTCACGTATGGTAGCACATATGTGGAAAAATGCCGGTAAAGTTGTTGGTTTAACAACTACAGATGGTGTCTACATTAATGGTAAACTTACTGTAGCGGGAGATACTACAGGACCAGCTTCAGCACAAATGGTATTAAAAGATCCATCAGTGGAGATGGCTATTTTAGAGACTGCAAGAGGTGGGCTATTAAGAAGCGGTTTGGGTTACGACTATTGTAATGTTGGAGCTTGTTTAAATGTTTCTGCTGATCATTTAGGCTTGAAGGGTATTAATACTTTAGAGGATTTAGCTAAAGTAAAAAGTATAGTTGTTGAAGCTGCGAAAGATGTTGCAGTTTTAAATGCAGATGACCCTAATGTTTTGAAAATGTCAGCTAAAGTTACAGCTAAGCATATTTTCTATGTGACAATGAACCCAGAGCATGCTTTAGTTAAGCAGCATATCCGTGCGGGTGGTAAGGCATGTATTATTGAGAAGGGTGTAAATGGAGATATGATTACAATCTTTGATAATCATATTCATATACCGGTATTATGGACGCACTTAATACCAGCAACTATGGAAGGTAAAGCTATACATAACGTTCAGAACTCAATGTTTGCAATAGGTATATGCTACAGTATGGGGATGAGCTTAGATGATATGCGAGATGGTTTAAGAACTTTTGTGACATCCTTCTATCAAGCTCCAGGACGTATGAATTGGTTTGAAGAGCATCCATTTAAAGTACTAATGGACTATGGACACAATCCAGCTGCTATCAAACTAGTTAGTCAAATGATTATGAATATGGAATTCGCTGGCAAAAAAATATGTGTCTTGGCTTCTCCAGGAGATAGAAGAGATGAAGATATTGTCGAATTAGCAAAAACTGCGGCACCTTATTATGACTACTTTATCTGTAAGCGTGATGATGATACTAGAGGTAGAGCGCCAGATGAAGTACCAAGAATATTAAAAGAAGCATTAATTGAAGCAGGTATATCTATTGATAATATTGAAATTATAGAAAGTGAAAAAGAAGCGGTAGATGCAGCACTGAATATGGCAGAAGAAGGCGACTTAGTAGTAATATTTGCTGATAAGCTAAAGAGAACTTGGAAGCAAATCATCTACTTTAATAAGGATCAAGAGTTTGATAATAAAGATAAAAAACTTGAGAAACAAGAAATGTTTTCTGCTTCTGTAATAGCTCAAGACCCTAGTTTATCAGAAGAAATATCACAAGTGATAAAAGCTGGGATAATTTCTGATGATAGTGGTGTAAGAGTGGTGTATCATGAAGAAGATAATGATTAAATAGTCTTTTTAGAAGGAGACTTGTATGATTCCTGAAGGTTATTCACGTAGGCTAGTTGGTCCTAATTTGTTCTTTAAAGAAACAGGGACAGTATTAGATGTACCATTAGTAGACAATAGAGATGAGCTGACAAAACTTTTTTATCAAGAAGCTAATAGAATTTTATTAGCTCTTGATTGGCAAGATATTAAAATCACTCATAAATTTTTTAATAATGGTGTTAGGTTTGCAATGACAGCTCCAGTAGATATAATTATGCCTGCCTGTGATGTCATTGATTTTATCTGGCTATCTACTCGAGAGGGTTTTGAAACTGGAGTATTCAAAACTATTGAGGAGGCAAAGCGTAAGCTTATTCCATTGATAGATGAGGATAAAAACCTTACATATCGTAAGCTTTATGAGCTTGCTAAATCAAAAGGTTTTAATGCTTTTAGAGATAAAAATAAAGCTTTTATTGGTTCTGGTAGAGGCTGTTATGAGTTTGATTTAGATAATGACTCGATAGATAATATTCCATGGCAGGATATTTATGATATTCCTGCAGTTATTGTTACAGGCACAAATGGTAAGACAACTACAATTAGACTTACAGATTACATTTGTCGTGTAGCAGGTAAACTTACAGGATATACTTCTACAGATTGGGTAAAAGTAAATGATGAATTAATTGATGAAGGTGACTATTCAGGCCCAACCGGCCATCAATTTGTTCTGACAAATAAAAAAGTTGAAGTAGCTCTTTTAGAATCTGCAAGAGGCGGTTTACTAAAAAGAGGTCTGATAGAAACTTACGTAAATGCTGCAGCAGTGACAAATGTTTCGGCAGATCATTTAGGTGAGGATGGTATTGAGACGGTTGCAGAACTTGCTGAGGCTAAATCGATAGTTTTTCGCGCTTTAGGTCAGGGTTCACATGGGGTTATCAATCTTGATAACTCATATATGAAAGAAAGATTTGATAAGCTTAGCTGCGCAAAAATAGTAGTTACTCAGAACCCACAACAGTATGATATGGAGTATTATTTGTCGAAAGCAGATTATGCCTGTATAGTTGAAGATGGTAATTTTGTTTGGATTGAAGCAAATTCTAAAAAAGTAATATTGCCAGTTGTAGAGGCACCGTTAACTGTTAGAGGCTTTGCTAAACATAATATTGAAAATGCTATGATCGCTATAGCTTTATCGTTTAAGTTAGGCATTAGTTTTGATGTTATAGAAAAAGCACTTAGAAGTTATTCTAATGATCCGAAAGTTAATAGAGGTCGAGCTAATGTTTTTGAATGGGATAATAAAGTTGCTGTACTTGATTATGCTCATAATGAAGCTGGAATAGAAGCCCTTTTAAATATGGTGAAAGCCTATGATAAGGGTGGTAAGAAATATTTGATGATTGGTACAACTGGTGATCGTAAGTATTTAATATCTGGTATTAATGATATAGTTCTTAAACATAATTTGGACTTTATCGTTATAAAAGAAACAGAAAAATATTTACGTGGTGCTAAGCCTTTGGAGTTGCCATTATTGATTCGTAAAGATTTGGCAGATAAAGGCTATGATATTTCTAATACATATATTTCTCATGGCGAGATTGATGGAGTTAAGTTTTTAGTTGAAAAACTAGAAAGTAACGATATGGCAATATTTTGTTGTCAAGCTGAACTTGAAGAGGTATCAAACTATCTTGAAGAGTGTACAAAGAAATAACTATTTATACAATAAACAAACCACATGGGTTGCAATACCTTCTTCTCTACCAATAAATCCTAATCTTTCAGTTGTAGTTGCTTTGATATTTATTTGACTAATCTCTATATCAAGGATATTTGCTAGGCATGCTCTCATCTTTCCAATATGTGACAGCATTTTAGGAGCCTGAGCTATTATAGTACAATCAATATTACTAATCGAATATTGCTTATCTTCAAGCATTTTTTTTATTTCAGCTAAGAAAAATTTACTATCAATATTTTTGAATTGATTATCTGTATCAGGGAAATGCTTACCGATATCACCTAATCCTAAAGCACCAAGAATTGCATCACAGAGAGCATGTATTAGTACATCACCATCAGAATGAGCTTCAAGACCTAGATGATAAGCAATTTCTACTCCACCAATAATAATATTTTGTTTTGCTGAGGTAAATTTATGAACATCATAGCCATGACCTATACGAAATGACATTATTTTTATCCTTAATCTTGAGAAACTGGATAGTTATTAGCTAGCCAGTCCTTGATTCCACCTGCTACAGAAACTACATTTGTATAACCCATATGCTGCAAGCTTTCAGCTGCTAGAGCTGAACGAAAACCACTGCCACAATACAAATATATTTTTTGAGTTTTGTTAGGTACTAAGTTTTCAATTTTTACTTCAATTTGCCCTTTGCTTAAGTGTGTAGCTCCTTGAATATGAAATCTATTAAATTCAGAGTCTTCTCTAACATCAAAAACTATACCATCAAGCTCTTGAGAATTAATCTTATTGTAAAGTTCAGTTGTAGAACATTCTTTTACTTGGGCTTTCGCATTATTGACAAGCTTTAAAAACTCATTTGGTTTGAATTGATTAGGCGAGACTGTAGGGTAGCCTTTAGCATTCCATGCCCTCCATCCACCATCGACAGAGATGACATTTTTATAACCCATCTTGCGAAGCTTATCTGCGACTAAAGCAGATCTAAAGCCACCACCACAATAAAAATACATTTTTTGGTTTTTGTTAGGAACTGCTGATTCGATGGCACTTTCAATAATTCCTTTACTTAAATGAATTGCGTTTGGAATATAGCCATTTGCAAATTCTGATTCTTCACGAGTATCTATAAGTAAGCCATCGAGTGTTTCTGTTTTATTCATTTGTTGAATATCATCAACAGTACACTCTTGTATTCTTGATTTTGCGTCATCTACTAATTTTAAAAAACCTGATGAGTGTTGCATAATTTTCACCTTCTAATCTTTTAGTTGTTTATCTATTAAATATTTTATATTCTTATCTGCATAAAAAGAATAACTAAACAACATAATCTACAATTTGGAAAATAATTATTATGATAGTACAAAGTAGAGCTAAGTTATTAAATTTACTATTTTGCATCGATTTATAAATTATTTGATAGTTACTTTTGCGTAAAATTCTAACCATATATAAAGGGCAAGATACGAGCATTATCAATGAGAATAAGCCAACGATAGATAGTGCGATTAAGAAAAGCTTTTTGAAATAATAATTTAGTATTATGGGTAGCATAAAAAGCAAAAAGCTTAGCAAGACATTTTTATTTAGTTTTGATAAATTAGCCATCTTGAATTTATCTAATATCAAATCTTTTAGAGCTAACGAAAGAGTTATAAAAGCCGTAGTTACTGATATTGTAATAAAGGCATATATAAAACTTATAATCTCAGAGGATTTTATATTTGCTTTGAGAATATAGATAAGCTGAGTGACACTATCTTCAGAACTTAATGATTTAAGCATCTCTGCAAAGCTATTTTTACTACCATAAATTGCGATGTTACCAAATATTGAAATTATCCAGCATATATATATTGCTAATATGATAAGTGAAGCAATTATGATAATTCTTTTAATATCTTTTGGGTGCGGTCCAACATAATTTACAACACTAGGGATTATTATGTGTGCTGAAAATGTTGTGGCTAAAATAGGTAGTGCTATGATTAGTTGTTTGAAGTTACTAAAGCTATAGCTATCTAAATTAGCTATACTTATTGATTTAAATAGTAAAATTATAATAAAAACTATAATTATTAATTTTATACTTAGAAAAACTCTATTTAGCCATTCAGCAGAGCCTGTACCTTTTAAAATAAAACCACCAAAAATAATAACAAAGCTTATTTCAATAACTATATAGTTTATGTTTAATAAGCTTTCAAAAGATGAGCCTATTGCTGATATATAGGCTGCTAACATACCATAAAGTATCCCAAATGCACAAATATAGACTAAAGCAATCCCGGGTTTTTTGAAAAGTTTATGTGCTAAGCCTAGATAACTAATACCTTTCTCAAAATGTAAACAGGCTTCTGCAACTGCTAGTGTCGAGTATGTCATTAGCAGCCACATCAAAAACATAATTATAGAGCCAATAATTGCGCCAAAGTACGAGAGAATCATTGGTATCGCAAGGATACCGCCTCCAAGTGATGTTCCTATAATTAGAAATATACAACCAATTTGTTTGTTTATACTTATCACACTAAGATTTGTTATTTTGATAATTTAGAATAATTAAAGCATATATGTTTATATTATAAAATAATAATTTTTACCATCCAGCAATTGCGGCACCATCAGGATATACTTCTGCAGCTACTTTTTTAACAGCAGGACTTTGGAATGCTTTGACATATTCTTTAAGTTTGGGGTTATTCTTCTGATCTGCGTTTGCTGCAATAATGTTAGTAAATGGCGAGTCAGTTGGTTCTACAAATAAAGCATCTTTATGAGTAAGTCCTGCTTTTGATAAATAATCATTGTTTATAATTCCTAATGCTACGACTTCTAGATTGTTAGGAATTTGATCTGCTTGTAGAGCAATAATTTTTAGGTTTTTAGGGTTGCTAACTATATTATCTGGAGTGGCTTTCCATGTTACACCTTTTTGAAGCTTAATAAGTCCAGCATCTTCTAATATCATAAGGGCACGACCTTGGTTAGTTGGGTCGTTAGGTATCGCTATAGTTGCTCCATCAGGAACTTCATCAATGTGTTTATATTTTTTCGAATATATTCCCATTGGATAAAGAAAAGTTTTGCCTATAGATACGATATGATATCCAAACTTCTTATTTTGATTTTCTAAGAAAGGTATATGTTGGAAGGCATTTGCTTGGATTTCATTGTCATTTAATGCTCTATTTGGAAGATTGTAATCTCCGAATGAAACTAACTTAACATCAAGTCCATATTGTTCTTTAGCAATTTTCTTACTTTCTTGCATGATTTTATCTTGAGGAGGACTTGTTATATATCCTACCGTTATTTGGTTAGGATTTATAGCAGCTGATGCATTTAGATATAGTTGAGTACCACTAGCAACTAGGAGAATAACTATAACAATCCAAAGAGAAGTTAGTTTTTTTGCGGTAACCAGATAATTACCAAATGACTGAGTTAGTTGTACAAGTATAACTAACATAATTACACCGCCTAATAGTAGCGTATAATTGCCATAGTTATAACCTTTGAAATAGGTTAGATCACCAAGACCTCCACCACCGACGATACCAGCCATAGCAGAGAAGCCAATTAGCGAAATACAAGTCAAAGTGGCAGCATCTATCAAGAGATTTTTTGATTCTGGTATCAGTACTTTGAATATTATCTGTCTTTTAGTTGCGCCCATTGCTTTTGCCGCTTCAATAAGACCATTATCAACCTCACGTAGAGCTGATTCTGTCAAGCGTGCATAAAATGGTAGAGCAGCTATAGCAAGAGGTACTATCGAAGCAGTAGTACCTATTGTTGTTCCAACAATTAATTTAGTTAAAGGATATAATAAAATTAGTAAGATAATATATGGGATACTTCTAGTGATATTTATGATAACACTAAAAGTTTTGTTGAAGCCTTTAACAAGTACATTTTTATTATCTTGAGTGATATAAAGTAAAATACCTAATAATATCCCACCAATTACAGCTACTAGAGTAGCTATGAAAACCATAAAAATAGTTTCCCATGTTGATTGAGCTATTTGGCTAAGCTCATGTAAACTAAATATTGTCTGCTGTTGCATAACCTAGCACCTTTAAATTAACATCTTGGTTTGAAAGAAATCTTAGGGCATTTTCCCAGTCTTGACGCTCACCTGTGATATGACAAATTGCTATACCGACTATTTGATCTTGGATAGTTTCAATATTTGCTTGGATAATACTAGCTGTAGCATTAAACTGACGAGAAATCTCAGCAATAATTGGCATTTTACCTTTATCACCATAAAAAGTTAGTTGCACTACGGGATAGGTATTATTATAACTATATGGATTGTCCTGAAGCTTTTTAGCGATAAAATCTGGAACTTTAGTATGAATACTTGTTTCAACAAATGACCTAGTGACAGGTGCTTGAGGATTTAAAAACACATCTAGAGTCTTACCCATTTCAGCAATCCTACCTTTATCAATAATCGCAACACGATCACAGATTTTTCTAACTACATCCATTTCATGAGTGATTAAAACTATTGTTAAACCAAGCTCTTTATTTAGTCGTTTGAGTAATGCAAGGATTTGTTTGGTAGATGTTGGATCTAACGCAGATGTTGCCTCATCAGATAGTAGTACAAGTGGATTTAATGCAAGTGCTCTAGCTATAGCGACTTTTTGCTTTTGACCACCACTTAGTTCTTGTGGATATGCGTTTGCTTTATTTGGTAATTCAACTAAATCTAAAAGCTCAAAAACTCTTTTTTTGATTTCACCCTTAGGTATTCCTTGGATCTCAAGTGGTAGAGCAATATTTTCAAAAACATTACGTGATGATAGCAGATTGAAATGTTGAAATATCATTGCTACTTTTTTACGAAATTCGCGTAGCTGTTTTGAGTTTTTCTTAGTTATATTTTCATCAGCTATGAAAACTGAGCCATCAGTAGGCTGCTCAAGTAAGTTTAAGCATCTTAAAAGAGAACTTTTACCAGCACCACTATGACCAATTATGCCAAATATTTCACCTTGTTTGATTTCTAGATTGATGTTATCTAGAACAAGATTACTAGTGTTGTTTGTTCTATATTCTTTTTTTAAGTTTTTAATTTGAATCATTTTTTGCCTTTGCTTTGTCACCAATTTTACTTTCTTGTCCACTAATCAGTCTTTGGATGTTTCCTTTATGCTTTACAAGTATTATTATCGCTATTATCAAAAATGGTAAAGCTACTTGTATGTCTGATGTAAATATTACTGAAAAACTCGCTATAACGGTAGCTACTAAAGCTGATAATGATGAGTAACGTGTGACTACTGCTATACATAACCATGTAATCACAAATATTAATCCTAAGATCCAACTAAAGCCAAAAAGTGTGCCTATAAGTGTTGCAACACCCTTACCACCTTTGAAACCAAAAAATATTGGAAAAATATGACCAAGAATTGCATAAAGTGCTGTGCATGCAGTTATAAACTCATTGCCTGTTAGAACTTTAGCAATAACTACTGGGACTAAACCCTTGAGTATATCAAATATTAGCGTAATTACAGCTGGAATTTTACCTCCAATTCTAAGAACATTTGTCGTACCAGGATTACCAGAACCAACACTGCGAGGTGATGGTAATCTAAATATATAGCACACGATGATCGCACTATTTATAGATCCTAACAAGTAAGCAAATATTAGGATACTGAAATTCAAAAAGTCCATAATCTTCCTTTACAATTCTGAAATTATTTAAACTATTATAGAAGATAATACTATCTAGACAATAATTTATATATAAAAATTTGAGGGATTATCTCAACTAAATCTTAAAATATCTATTATTAATTAATCCTTCATTATGAAATCAGAAAAATTTCTAAATCTAAAAAAACATCAATCGATTATATTTAATATAGTTTTGGGCATAACGTACTTTTTAAAACAATTGATAGGGAAAAAACAAAGTTACTATTAACTTCGATAATGTTATTTAGCTTTTTATTAGTGGATTATGGAACCAGTGACGCCACAGCAGAGTTACCTATAGTGGATCAATATTGCTTTTACTAGCTAGATATTAACTATTAATCTAGTATTCTTCGATTTCCTCAGGCGATGCTTTGGGATATCAAAATTATTAATTAATAATCCATTAATTATATAGCAAATTATTATGTTAAGCTCTTATTTTAATATTTTATATTTAGCTGTAATGGTTAAAGTGATAAATATTTGTAGATGTGATAAACATAAGTGTCGCAATACATGTGGAATTTTTTTGGTGGGTGAGGATAAAACTATTTCTTACTACATGCTTTGTTCATGTCTTAAAATATTGCTATTTCGTTCTTTTTGCATCTTATTGACATTCTTTATTTTAATGGAAATGAGCATTTATCTTGCAAAAAATAACAATTAATAATTCATTAATTTTACAGCAAATTATTATGTTATACTTTTTCAAATTTTAATTAATATAGCTGTAATGGAGGTTAATTTATGAAGCGTAATAATTTGGTAATGGAAAGAAAGAAAATTTTGATAGGGACGGCAATATTGTCTTCTGCGCTATTATTGGGAAGTTGTGGTGGGTCTGAAACTACTAGTGAGTTGCGCATGCTATATGAATGTAGTCTTGTAGAGAGAGTTGGTGATAAGGATGCTCTGTGTAGATTTGAATTGGCTAATGTTGAGGTGTCTCGCTATACGAATGTCTTAGGTAAGGTCGTAGAAAGGGTGCATAGTCAAACTACGGTGCGTGATAGTCAAGGACTAATTACATGGATACTGCCACAGGATGCTAGAGAGGCTGATAATAATGATGTTGTGTATGAATTTGGTTCTGGTTGTCAGGGTAATAATTGTACCAAAAACTCTAACCCTACCGCGTTTTGGCTACCAATTGGTAATAATGTGATAGGAGTGTCTGGTACCGGCACAGTTAATCGTAAAACTGTTGATTTGGTCACAACTGTGCCTGCTGCTGTGATAGATATTTTGGATTGGGAATGTCCGGACTGTTCTGGTGATAAGCATACTTGCTTTTGTTAGTGAATCGTTGAGAAGTTGCATAAATATGGAGCATGGATAGATGATGATAACTAAAAGAAAGTTTCTTATTCGAGTGGCAATAATCTTGCTAAGTATACTATTGGGGGGGTGTGGTAAGACAGAGACTACTAATGAACTACGCATAGTATATCAATGTAATACTGTAGATAACACTTTGATGGAATTTAATGATGATAGCGCTCTATGTAGGTTTGAGCTAGTTAGTGCTCAAGTATCTAGCTATACAAATGTCTTGGGTAGGACTATAGAAAGGGTGCAGAGTCAAACTCCAGTGCGTGATAGTCAAGGATCAATTACATGGATACTGCCACAGGATGCTACAGAGGCTGATAATGCTGATGTTGTATATAAATTCGGTTCTGGCTGTCAGGATGATAATTGTACTATAAATGCTAACCCTACTGCGTACAAAATACCTGTTGGTAACAATGTAATTAGGGTATCTGGCATTGTTAATGTTAATAGTAAAACCGTTGATCTGTCAACAGCTGTGCCTGCTGCTGTGATAGATGTCTTGTATATGAATTGTTCTGTTTGTTTAAAAAATCATTGGGGTTGTTGGTGTGAAGATGATGATACTGATATTGGTAATGCAGAGGAAGAAGGAGGTGATGTCTAGATTGTGGTCTAAATAAGTTGTGAATGCAAGATGATTGGTAATCATGTGATATGGAGATTTGTTATTGATTAGTCTCATCATGATGTTGCCTGATCTTTCTCAATCTTCTTGAAGAATACTTTTAAAAAAATATTTAACAATTATATATAACGGAGTTAATAAAATATGAAAAGTAATAACATATTGATAATGAAAAAGAAACTTTTGATAAGTGCAGCTATTGTATCTACTGCTACGTTATTAGGAAGTTGTGGTAAGACAGAGACTGCAAATGAATTACGTATAGTAGACGAATGTAATGAAAATAATGATTTGTGTAGGTTTGAGCTAGCTGATACTCAGGTGTCTCGCTATACAAATATCTTAGGTAAGACTATAGAAAGAGTGCTGAGCCAAACTCCGCTAAATGATATTCAAGGAACAGTAGGATGGAATGCATCAGCTGGAGCAAGTTTAGCTGATAATTCTGAAGTTCAGAGTGAATTAGGGTCTAGCTGTCAGGATAATGTTTGTACTCAAAATAGTAATTCCACAGCATTTAAGCTACCAGTTGGTAGTAATACAATAAGGGCATCTGGAACGGTTGCAATTGATGGTAAAACTGTTGATCTAGCTACAGATGTACCTCCTGTTGTGATAAATACATCGGTAGCTCGTAGTAGTGCTACGCATGTGTTCCCTACGGAATTAAATAGCTTGACTTTGCAGAAGATCGTTGATCATTTAAATAAGAATAGATATTACGCACATGGTACTTTTTCAGCGGATGGTAATAATATAAAGATTATATGTGATCCGGGCTATGTGTGGTTAGATGAGGCAAATCCTAGCTATGGTCAAGATTTTGTTTCGAAGATTGGCCGCAGTGTGTCAGTGGTGACTCATTTAAAAGGTAAAAAATCTAAAGAAGAATTCTTGGCGACTAGATATTTACATTCTGTGGATACGTTAAATGGATTTTCCTTGGATAATAGTAATAATAGGACTTGGACGATTGGTTGTTGGTCTGTTAAGGAGATCTAAAAATGTGAAGGTTTGTAATTTTTAGCTTGATATAAAGATGTCACATTTGTACATCTGTAGTGTCTAGCTAAATCTAATAATAATTTTTCAATATATGGAGTATAAGTTAATATGATGATAGCGAAAAATAGGCTATTAAATACAACTGCAATAATATTTGCTATTGAGTTATTAGGAAGTTGTGGTAAGACAGAGACTGCAAATGAATTGCGTATAGTAGATGAATGTAATGAAACCAATGATTTGTGTAGGTTTGAGCTAACTGATACTCGGGTGTCTCGCTATACAAATGTCTTAGGTAAGACTATAGAAAGAGTACAGAGTCAAGCTCCGCTAAATGATATTCAAGGGACAATAGGATGGAATGCATCAGCTGGAGCAAGTTTAGCTGATAATTCTGAAGTCCAGAATAGGTTGAGGGTCGGTTGTCAGAATAATATTTGTACTCAAAATGGTAATTCCACAGCATTTAAGCTACCAGCTGGTAGTAATACAATAAGGGCATCTGGAACGGTTACGATTGATGGTAAAACTGTTGATCTGGCTACAGATGTACCTCCTGTTGTGATAAATACATCAGTGACTGGTAGTAGCGTCCATGTATTTCCTACAGAATTAGAAGATGACTATAGTTTACAGTCTCTCATTAATGCTTTAAATCAAAATAGACATTACGCACATGGTACGTTTTTCGCGGATGGTAATAACCTAAAAATTCAGTGCGATCCAGGTTATGTGTGGTTGGATGATATAAATCCTCAGTATGGTGGGCAGGCTCAGTCAGCTACTAGTCGTAGTGTAGCGATGGTGAGTTGGGTTGGGGATTTGGATGAGTTTAGGGTTGATGAGTATAGGTTCTTACATTTTGATATGAGTAGTCTGACACTAAATGGGGTTAGATTAGGTGGTGTTGTGTTATGGGAGATGGGTTGTTGGCCGAGTTAATTAGAGAATTTTTTTAAGTAAAAGTAGTACGTCATTCCGTTGGGCTTGACCGCGGAGTCTATTGAAACAACTTGGTTTAAGCTATTTCGGCTAGTACTACATTTATACCTAGTTGGCTATATAGCGAAATTTGTAATAACTTCTCAATATAGGTAGGAGGTGTGGATAATATGATAATAATAAAAAAGAAGCTTTTGATTGCAATTTTAGTAATATCTAGTGTTGCTATATTAGCAAGTTACAGTACGGATACTGCTAGTGATATAAGTATAGTAGAGAAGTGTAATCATACTAAAGATCTCTGTAAGTTTAAATTGGCTAATGCTGAGTATCTCGGTATACAAATTTCTTAGTTAATAGTATCAAACTATATTCACAGTATGTTATTTCAATAACAGATGATAGTCTTTTTATTTATCCCAAAGTAAATTATCTTATCACGAATTTTTAATTTATATCATTTATATCTGGTTATATAAAGATGTCATATTGAATTCTGAATCAACCGAATTACATGTTTATTTTAATAGCTAACTATGTGTAAAAAATGTCATGCTAAATTTATTTGAGTATCTCAGTATAGTTGTTTATTTATATTAGTTAAAAATGATACGATGTTTATTAAATTGTGATAAACTGTATTAAAATTTTAAAAAATGCTAATTTGAGTGAAATTTTAAATTTCACGAATGTTGTATTTTTGAGGATGGGTTTTTGGTCGACTTAATCAGGTTTTTTTGTTTAAGTCTGCTGGATAAACTCTGACTAGGTTGTGTTATTTAGTTAAATCTGTAATAGCTGCTCAATATGGGGGAATGAATAATATGATGATACCAAAAACAAAACTTTTGATCGCGATTGTAGTAATAGCTATTGTTGCCGTATTGGCAAGTTATAGTACGGATACTGCTAGTGATATAAGTATAGTAGAGAAGTGTAATAACACTAAAGATCTATGTAAGTTTAAATTTGCTGATAATGAGTATTTTGGTATAGAAATTTCTTAGTTAATAGTATCAAACTATATTTCATTGTATGGTACTTCAATAACAGTTGGTAGTCTTTTTATTTATCCCAAAGTAAACTATCTTATCACGAATTTTTAATTTATATCATTTATATCTGGTTATATAAAGATGTCATATTGAATTCTGAATCAACCTAAGTGTATATTTGTTTTATATAGCTAAGCACGGATAAAAAATTTCATGCTGAATTTATTTGAGTATCTCATTATAAGTATTGAGATTCTGAAACTGGTTTAAATCTGACGATAAATAATATTTTTTTTCAAAAAAGCTTTTAGTTGGGGTTGTAATCCTGACTTACACTTTTCTTTTTAGAGTTGAAGAGATCCAAATTACTAATTATTTATTTACAGCAATAAAATATAGTACACTGAACTATTAAATTGTATATGATGTATTATTTTTATTATTTTACAGCAAATTTTTTTGTTATACTTTTTTTCAGCTATTTAGCTTTCTAATTAGCTGTAATGGAGTAATCCAAGAATGTTAATAATAATAAACAATTAAGGATATATGATATGATGATAACAAAAAAAAGGCTTGTGCTTGGGGCAGCCATAATATCTAGTGTTGCGGCATTAGCAAGTTGTGGTAAGACTACTACTGCTAAGGAGTTGCGTATAGTGGATAAATGTACTTCTGCTAAAGGTCTATGTGAGTTTGAGCTAACAGATGCTGTAGTGTCTCGCTATACAAATATCTTAGGTAAGACTATAGAGAGAGTAGAAAGTAAGACTCCACTCCATGATATCCAAGGAACAATTACATGGAATGCACCAGCTACTGCTAGTTTGGCTGATAATGCTACTGTTAAGAGTACCTTGGGTGTAAGCTGCCAGGGTGATAGCTGTACTGCAAATTCTAACCCTACTGCGTATAATCTACCAGTTGGTAGTAATACAATTAGTGTATCTGGTACTGTGACTGTTGATGGTAAAACAATTGATCTAGATACAGATGTGCAGCCTGTTGTGGTAGATACGAAGAAGCTTAATAATAGGTACGTGTTTGATACGGGTACATTACCATCTGGAGCGTCAATTCCAACTCTTGTAAATGCTTTAAATGAAGTCAATACTTATGCACATGGTGAGTTTTCGGATGGTACTGGAAATACATTAATAATCGACTGTGATGATGGTTATGGTTGGTTGGATGATGTAAAACCAAAATATGGAGATAAATTGCCTACTCCTGCTAATGGAGCTTCGTATGTGGAGTTCAATGTTAAGGATGCAAAATTCCAAAATAAAGAGGCTTTGAAAGATGGGGAAAGTACGTTTACTCAGAACGGTGCGCCATCGGGTGATGTGCTGTACTGGCAGGCCGGCTGTTGGAAGAAATAGCTCTTTAATCTAAATTTGGTCGATAACTTAGTGTAATGCTATAGTATCTACCAAAGTCTATAATTTCATTTTCAATAAAGTCTTAATTTTTCAATTTAATTTTAGTTATACACCAAAGCTCATGCTGAATTTATTTCATTATCTAGTAAGTGCTGATTTTATTGAGGTCTTGAGCTAGTTTGGGATGGCAGAGTGTACTACTTTTATACCTAGTATGCTATATCTATCAAGAAGTATTTATCTATTGCTAGCTATTTTTATAACTTTGTTATAGCATTAATAGCTTAAAAAACTTATTGATTAATTTTTATTTTAAAAGGTTGATTTTTATGACAGTAATGAAGTTTGAATTACTTAAAAAAGAAGGTAAAGCAAGAAGAGCAAAAATAAGTTTTCCTCGTGGTGATATTCAAACACCTGCATTTATGCCAGTAGGTACCTATGGCGCTGTGAAGTCTCTATCTCCGGTTGAGTTAAGGCAGATGGGGGCAGAGATTATTTTGGGCAATACATTTCACCTATGGTTACGTCCTGGCACAGAGATTATCAAAAAACATGGTTCACTACATGGCTTTAACGGTTGGGATAAGCCTATTTTGACAGATTCGGGAGGATTCCAAGTTTTTAGTCTAGGTAAAATGCGTAAGCTAACAGAAGATGGTGTGACATTTAAGTCACCTATCAATGGTTCTAAAGTATTTTTATCACCTGAGATATCAATGCAAGTACAAAGAGATTTAGGCTCAGATATCGTGATGTGTTTTGATGAATGTACGCCATACCCAGCCACTGAAAAGGAAGCTAAAGAATCTATGGAACTATCTATGCGCTGGGCAAAAAGATCAAAAGATGCTCATGGTGATAATCCATCGGCGTTATTTGGGATTATTCAAGGTGGTATGTATGAGCACTTACGTGATGAGTCGTTAGCTAAGCTAAAAGAAATTGATTTTGATGGTTTTGCTATCGGTGGTTTATCTGTTGGCGAGCCCAAGGAAGATATGATTAGGATACTTGATCATACTGCTCATCAAATGCCTGAAGATAAGCCAAGATATCTGATGGGAGTTGGCACACCAAAAGATCTGGTTGAGGCGGTATATCGTGGAGTAGATATGTTTGACTGTGTGATGCCATCTCGAAATGCTCGCAATGGTCATATCTTCACTTCAGAAGGAGTGATTAAAATCAGAAATTCTAAGTATAAAGATGATATATCGCCCCTAGATCCAAATTGTGATTGCTATACTTGTAAAAATTTCACTAAGAGTTATTTGCATCATCTTGACAAAACTAAAGAGATTTTAGGCTCAAGATTGAATACTATTCATAATTTGACTTTCTACCAAAATCTTATGAAATCTATCCGCAAAGCTTTAGATGAGGGTAGGTTTGCAGAGTTTAGAAAAGAGTTTTTGGCAAATTATAAATAAGCCTAACTATATATAACTAGACATAAAAGTAGTATATTCTGTCAATCCTGAACTAGTTTCAGAATCTCAATAAAATCAATACTTACTAGTGAGATAATGAAATAAATTCAGCGTGACATTTTTTTGTATAGTTAACTTTATTTGAAATAAGAAGTTAGTAACTCTTTAATTTTATCAAAATTTTCGGTTTCTGAATCTTTTGCCAAAAGATAATAAGATTTTCCTGTTGAGTAGCTTTGTTGTGGTGGAACATATAGAAAATCATTTTTGATATATTCTTCTATTAGAAGCCTATCAGTAACAAAAAAACCAATTCCTGAAAAACAAGCTTTGATGGCTTGTAGTGAATTTTTAAAAACAATTTTTTTATTGGCTTTAGCTAAAATATTATTATGTTGTTGCCAAAGTAGATAGTCATCGATACGAATTTTATCATCAACATAAATTAGTTTTTGTTGAGATATTGTCTCTAGACAGGTTTTGCCAATATGTTTGTTATTGCAGACTAATATTAATTCACCTTCGGCTAGTTTGCATTTGTTTGTATTGTTAAAGTCACTATCGATACCATACTCTATACTAATATCTATATCATCATAGCTAAAGTTTACTTTTCTTCCTAAGGTTACAAGTTGTATCTCTGTATCTGCTAGAGATTCTATCAACTCATCGAGTTTTGGAATCAACCAGTTTGCACATAAAGTGGTCATGCAGTTTATCGATAACTTCTTGGATTTTTGTTTTTTAAAAGATTCTGTTGAGTGATGAATTTGTGTTATTAAGGGCTCTATTTTTGCATAATACTCTCTAGCTAAATTTGTGATAATAAGCTTTCTTTTGTTAGTTATAAAGAGTTTTTTATCAAGATAGCTTTCTAGTTTTTTTATCGATTGGCTCACTGCAGAATGAGTCATAAATAGTTGCTCAGCTGCTCTTGTGTAGCTTTTAGTCTTCATCACAGCTATAAATACTGGTAAAGAATTTAGAGGAGGTAAATCGTTTCTTTTTATCATTTTTATGTAAGTAAAACTTACCTATATTGTAAGAATAATACGTTTTACACATTGATGCAATAGTTATATTATTTAGTCATACCAAACATAAACTGAATTAAATTGTGATTTCTTTTAATAATCTCGTTAGCTTTATTTTGATGATAATATCTGCAGCAATGATAGCTTTGGGATCTTTTGTTAGGAAAATTTTTGTTGGAATTGATGGTATTTATTTAGCAATGTTTGTTTGCTTTGTTGGTAGTAGTATCTTGATGTGGTGGGTTGTAAGTATTTCTTCATTTACAAAGATTATACCCCATGGCTGGAAATCGATATTTATCAGAGTGATATTTAGCATGCTAGCACAAGTATTATTATTTATAAGTTTAAGTAAAGGATCTTTGTTGATTACAATGTTACTGTTTAATACTAGTCCTTTGTTTATACCAGTGATACGTTTTGTATTTTTTAAAAAGGATATTAGTTATTTTAACTTTATCTGTATTATTGTCAGTTTTTTTGGTATTTACTTGATTTTAGGTACAGGTAGTGATGGTGCTAATATTTATACATTAAGCGCACTTTGTGCTGGTATTCTAAACGCTGCATCACAAGTTGTGCTACATAATGCAAGTCAAAAAGAAGATGTTTTTATTATAAATTTATGGATATATACGTTTATTGCTTTGGTAATGATTGCACTATTACCATTCGATAAATTTGCAATTGCAAATTTGAATAACTTATTTACCCAACCTATAATAATTTGGATGTGTATAGCGATAATAATATTTAGTATAAGTGCACAAATATTTAGAGTCAAAGCGTTTAAGTATACTAATGATCCAGCTCTTGTCGCTCCTGCAATGTACTTTTCAGTTATTGTTGCGGCGGTATTGGATATTGTTTTTTATAATACTAGTCTTAAAAGTTTAGAAGTATGTGGAATATTGATGATATGTGTGGCTAGCGTATTGTCATTGATAAAAAAAGCTTAAAGGAGAATAAAATGAAAAATACATTTGTAATAGTTGCTGATTTTATAAATGAAATCATTGATGAAAGGGGTGCTTTAGGTGTTCATAATGCACAAAGAATTAAGGATGGTAAAACTATGCAAAAAGCTAATAAGTTAATAGCTTGGGCAAGAGATAATAATATTCAAATTGCGCATGTGAAAGTAGGTTTTAGTAAGGGATATAAAGAATGTTCTAAAGTATCTCCTATGTTTGAAAAAGCCCCGGAGTATGGTATACTACAATTAAATACTTGGTCAACCGAATTTCATCACGAAATGGATGTCCAAGAGCATGATATAATTATCACAAAGCATCGCGTGAGTGCGTTATATGGTACAGATCTAGAACTTATATTACGCGCAAACAATATTGAGCATGTGGTTATTTGTGGGGTATCTACTAGTTATGTTGTAGAGTCTACTACCCGAGACTTACATGATCGTGATTTTAAGGTTACTGTGATAGCAGATGCTTGCAATGCAGCGACTCAACAAGCTCATGAAGCTAGTTTAGCAAATTTAACTAGAATAGCTAATATTATAAATATTGATGATTTTATTTCATGTTAGATTGTTATAAACAAGTATCACAATCTAGATTGTATCATGCTATAATACATCGTTCATTAAATTAAAAAATAAATATAAGCGAGAAATCATGAAAAAAAAAATTATAGTTTTCATGGCAGTATTGATGTCAATATTATTGTTCAACAGTGGTTATTCTATAAACGACACTGAGAATTTGTTGTATCTACAAGCATATTTCAATAATCGCAATGTTGAGAAAGTTGATGATTATCATCAGGAGATGACTCGTTATTCTGCAAATTTGAGAATTAATGATCATAAATAACTGAACTGTCTTCAAGCTAATATTTTGAGTATTTCTAATAAATTAATATTTGAGATATTCAGATTAAAGCTATATAAGTATCATTATATTGAACAAGTCATTTGTTGTGGTTATTAGTATAACTTGGATTATATAATTTTCTAATATCTCTGGTTGTTAAAACTTTTATAAGTTTATTAGTAGTGTTTAATTGATAAAGCATTACTACTAAGGTAAAATTCTTACGTTTAAAATTTAAAATCCTTAGGAGATAAAATGAGAAAATTATTATTGTCACTATCTGCAATCGTATTATTTGTGCCAACTTCATTTGCACAAGGAGCAGAGCAAGCTGCTGGTAGTCCGCTAAGCTCAATATTAATGCTTGTGGTATTTTTTGCTATCTTCTGGTTCTTATTAATCAGACCTCAACAAAAGAAAAACAAAGAATTGCGTAAGATGCTATCTGAGCTATCAAAAGGCGATGAAGTTGTAACTAATGGCGGTATGGTAGGCAAAATTGCTAAGATAGATGAAACATTTGTAGATTTAGAAGTTGCAGAGAATGTTACTGTAAAGATTCAAAGAAGTGCTGTAGCAAATATTTTACCTAAAGGTGCTACTAAAGCTTAATTAGCTATTCTACAAAATCTTTTTAATTTTTTTCTTTTTATTTAAAGGAATTTTCAATGAGTAACAACAGAAGTTTACCTATAAATCAGTTTCCGCTGTGGAAAAATCTTTTGATTGTAATTGTCTTAGCGTTAGCAATTTTTTATGCTTTGCCTAACGTTTTTGGTAAAAGCCCAGCTTTACAGATATCACAAAAAGATGCTGATGTGACCACACAGTTATTAGTAAGTATCGAGAGTACACTAGCTAAAGATAAAATTAGTTATCAAAAAGCTAATATAGCCGATGATAAAAGTAATATCGCGATAACCTTTAAAGACGTCCAAGAGCAGCTAAAAGCTAAACAAGCACTAAAAGATAGTTTGGGTAATGACTATATTATTGCTATGAATATGCTCTCGAATTCACCAAATTGGTTATCGGCATTAGGTGCTAATCCTATGAATCTAGGACTAGATTTACGTGGTGGGATGTACTTGATGCTAGAAGCTGATACAAAAACATCTATTGATGCTCAATTAGATAATTCCTTGGGCATAATTCTAAATGCTGCTAATGATAAGGGTATAAATATATCAAGCTCAACAAAAGCTGAAGAAAAATCAGCTATCAAAGCACCACAAAATTATCTTGATAATGGTTTTGTTTCGATAACTTTAGCAAATTCAGCTGATGTTGATAAGCTTAAACAGTATTTAAGTACTGATTTTACTAAGACTCAAGATCCTAATATAATCTATACTAGCAAAGGTAATACGCTATTTATTTCTTATAATAGTGCTAAAATCCTTCAGCTTAAGCAAGATGCAATATCTCAAGTTGTCACAGTTATGCGTAATCGTATCAATGCTTTAGGTGTGGCTGAAGCATCTGTTGCTCAAGCTGGTGATAATCGTGTAGTGATCGAAATACCAGGCTTGCAAGATGCTACCCAAGCTAAGCAAATTTTAGGAGGTACCTCTACAGCAAGTTTCTATCTAGTAAGTCCTGTCGCAGATAGATTGGCAGCTGAAGAGCAGGGTTATAAGGTTTATGCACTAGATAATGGTAGAGGCTATCAAAGCTATTATAGCCTAAAAGGTGCTGCTGTTGCTGGTGGTGCTGATATTATCGGGGCTAGTCCATCTGTAGATCATCAGACTGGGACTCCTATAGTAATGGTTGAGCTAGATAGAAGTGCAGCAAGTCATTTTAGACAGATTACAGGCAAAAATATTGGTAATCCAATGGGTGTAATGCTTGTCAATACTACTTATGAAAAAGTCAAAGATAAAGATGGAAAAGAGAGTAATGTAGTTAGTAAAACTGAGAAACTAATCAACGTTGCTACAATCCAATCTGCATTAGGTTCACAATTTCAGATCACTGGTCTAAATCAAAAAGAAGCAAATAACCTTGCGTTAATGATTAAATCAGGAGCTTTACAAGTGCCTGTACATATAGTTCAAGAGCAGCAAATAGGTCCAAGTTTAGGTAAGGATAATATTGAAAAAGGTATGCTCTCTATCGTGATAGCACTTGTAGCTGTTGTAGTATTTATATTAGTTTATTATCGCGTTTTTGGCGTCATAGCTAATATTGCATTAGTGATGAATCTAATCTTAATTGTAGCGGTGATGTCTATTATACCTGGTGCTACTTTGACACTACCAGGTATTGCTGGTATCGTCTTGAATTTAGGTATGTCAATAGATGGTAATGTACTAATATTTGAACGTATCAGAGAAGAGATTCGCGCTGGTATGCCTCGTCAAAGTGCAATACATATTGGTTATGAGAAAGCATTTACAACAATTGTAGATTCAAATATTACAACCTTGATTGTTGCAGTGATACTTTTCTTCATCGGTAGTGGTGCAGTCAAAGGTTTTGCAATCACATTAATGATAGGTATTGTCACATCTATGTTTACATCTGTTACTGTTTCAAGAGCGATGACAAATTTTGTTTATGGTAAGAGAAAGAAACTAGAAAAAATCTCTATAGGCATATAATTTTAGGTTGGGTTTATAATGGAATTTTTTAAACAAAAGACAAACATAGATTTTTTAGGAATTAAAAAATATACAACAGTTTTTTCTGTAATAATGATTGTTGTGTCATTATTTTTTATCTTTACTAAAGGTTTAAATCTTGGTTTAGATTTCACAGGTGGTTATCAAGTACAAATCCAGACATCCACTAAGTCACAAGACTCTGAAACTATGACTAAAGAGTTAGCCAAAGCTGGTTTTGAACATACAACTATTACTACTTTTGGAGATAATAATAACTTTCTTATTAAGTTTGCTCCTGATGAGGTCAACACAAAAGCAAAAAGCTTAGAAGATGCGCAACAATATCTCAAACAGCAAGTTGAAAGCTCGTTAAATGCGCAAGTTCAAAGTGTCAATTATATCGGTCCACAGGTTGGTAAAGAACTAGCAAGTAATGGTGTTTTAGCAATTATAATAGCAATGGTATGTATCTTAATTTACATAAGCGCTAGATTTGAGATGAAGTTCGGTATTAGTGCTTGTATTGCATTACTTCATGATCCTATAGTTATCTTAGGCATATTTTCGGCATTTCAGTTAGAGTTTGATTTGACTGTCTTAGCTGCAGTACTAGCTGTGATTGGCTACTCATTAAATGATACTGTTGTGATATATGACAGAGTACGTGAGAATTTCAGAAAAATGCGTAATGCTAGTGTCGTAGAAGTTGTCAATAGAAGTATTAATGATACTTTATCAAGAACTATTTTGACTTCTGGACTAACAATGTTAGTTGTAGTAGTACTGTATCTATTTGGTGGTAGTTCGGTACATAATTTCTCATTGGCTCTAATCTTAGGGATAGTAGTGGGTACATACTCATCTATATATGTCGCTGGTGTGGTAGCTGTTGCGCTAGGTTTAAATAGAGAATCATTACTTCCAAAGCAAGTATCTAAAGAAGATATTCCTATTCTGTAAATAAATCTTTATTATGGTTGCTAATGATTAAATAGTGTATAATTAAAATGAAGAATTAATAAAAGGAGCATTAATGAAAAAATTAGTTTTAGCAAGTTTTATGCTTGCTTTGGGTGTGAGTTCTAGTTTAGCTATGTCTGATAGTAAGCCGGTACAATCTCCAGCACAAAAGCAAGATGCTAAGCATCCACACAAGTTAGTTGATATATATAGCAAAGATGATCAAAGCTCTGATGTATCAGCTCAAATAACCCTTGAGAACCAAGATAATTATAATATATTTTATTGTAAGCAAAATAACTGGTGTGAAGTTGTTGATAAAAAAAATGGTAATACTGGTTGGATCAACTTAGATAAACTTAAGCAAGCTCAAGAAAAATTTGCTAAGTATGTACATAAGCAAAATGCAATAAAAAGATTAGAAGAGTATACTAAGGTTCAAGATCAAAAAATAGCTCAACTACATGCTATGATGATGCAAATGCAACAAGATTTTGCGCATGTATTAGAACAGCAACAAGCTCAAATTAATCAGCTAAAACAAGCATACTACTATCAGTAATATAAGCAAACGATAGGAGCCACATGGCTAACAAAAAATTATTACCAGCTACGAAAACGAAAACTTTACCAGTTGTATCTGATAATAATCTCAGTGCGTATTTAAATTTTGTCAATACTTTACCAGTATTATCACTAGAGCAAGAGCAAGAGCTAGCAAGACGCTATAAATATAAAAAAGATCTAGATGCTGCACAGCAACTTGTGTTATCACATTTGCGTTTTGTTACTAAAATAGCAAGAAACTTCTCAGGTTATGGACTTTCGATAGCGGATCTTATCCAAGAGGGTAATATTGGACTTATGAAAGCTGTAAGTAAGTTTGACCCTGAACAAGGTGTTAGATTAGTTTCATTTGCAGTTCATTGGATTAAGGCGGAAATGCATGATTATGTCCTAAAAAACTGGAAGATTGTCAAAGTTGCTACTACAAAAGCACAGCGTAAATTATTTTTTAATCTTAGAAGTAGTAAAGACAAAATTGGTTGGTTAAGTTCGGAGGATATAAAAGAGTTAGCTGAAGAGTTAGGTGTCAAAGAAGAAACTGTCATTGAGATGGAGAAAAGAATGTGTCAAGGTGATGCAAGTCTTGATTTACCATATACTGACGACGACGGTGAGCAAACTTCGCAGCAAAGCTTATATCTAGAAGATAAATCTTCAAATATTGAGCATCAAGTTGTCCAGCAAGATTACTATGATAATTTCAAAGCGATTGTAAAAGATGTTTTAAGTGGTTTTGATACACGTACAAAAGACATTATTATGTCGCGCTATCTACTTGATAACAAGGCAACTCTCCAAGATCTAGCTGCTAAATATAATATCTCAGC